>NZ_SJPT01000001.1:200211-804032 GCF_007860095.1 Novipirellula galeiformis
CTGCCGATGTACCACCGGTGCTCAGGCGTTTGGGACTGGACACCAAGACATGGTGCGAACTGGTCGGCGACTTTGGCCGGTTATTTTGCCTGGTCGCGGGGCGCCCCGAGTCTGTCGATCCGCTGCGTAGCCACCGGACGCACCGCCGCTATCACTTGCGGCGACGAGCTCGAGAGCTGCTCACCCGCGCGGATTAGCTTGCCCGCGTCCCTCTTTTTAGCTCTCGAGCGTCGCAAAGAGTCGCCGATAGATGAACATGCGCGGCATTGGCTCGATTTCGCTCGATCTCCGGCGGAATGACTCGCGATCGGCGATGGTTTCGGTCGCGGCAACCGTGAAGCTGTGCCGAGCGTCCACAGCTAGTCCGCTCTCGCTAGTCTCACGTGCCCGTACAAAATGCTCTGTCCCCGCTGGATACGTTGGATAGTTGGCTTGCAAGGTGCTCTGTCCCCGTTGGATGCTCCTCTGTCCCCGTTGGCCGCAACATCGGCCCGATTTCGCTTGATCTCGAGCGAGATCCCCCGCGATCGACGATGGTTTCGGTCGTAGCAACCGTGAAGCTGTGCCGAGCGTCCACAGCTAGTCCGCTCTCGCTAGTCTCACGTGCCCGTACAAAATGCTCTGTCCCCGTTGGATACTACTCACGCGTACCCGCACAAGGTGCTCTGTCCCCGTTGGCTACTCACGCGTACCCGCACAAGGTGCTCTGTCCCCGTTGGCTCCGTTGGCTCAAGGTGCTCTGTCCCCGTTGGCTCTCTCAAGGTGCTCTGTCCCCGTTGGCTGCTCCGTTGGCTGTTGGCTCCGTTGGCTTGCTCGCTGCGCTGCCAGCACTCTCGCGTTTAGCAGTACGGGGACGTAAAGCCGTCAGCGGGCCGGCTCCACCACTGCGAACCGAGCCAAGCGAAGTTTTTTCTCGAGACGTGATGGATCCGAGTTAACGTCGCTGGGTGAATGCGGTTTAGATCGGGATCAGCAACCGGCGATAGAGCGAATGAGCGGTTGCCGTGAGACATCGCCCCCGCTGCGGCGGGAAGCCTGAAGTATCGCCTGGAATGCGGTTTGCATCCGCTCCGGTTTGTCGATCCGCTTCTGTTTTTGTGATCCGATCGCCCTCGCGGAAGTCAGCGGCGAAGAGGTCATTGCGGAGGAGCTGGTCGTTTGAGTGAATTGAATAAAGCAAAGGGTTTTGATGGATGTCCGCGCCAAATTGGCCATTCTTGCCGATGCCGCCAAATACGATGCGTCCTGCGCCAGCAGCGGTGCGAAGAGTACCCGTGCGGGCAGCCAGATCGGTAGCACCGAAGGCATGGGGATCTGTCATAGCTATAGCCCCGACGGAAGATGCATCTCGCTGCTGAAGATTCTGCTGACAAACTACTGCATCTACGATTGCCAGTACTGCATTAACCGCATTTCAAGCGACACCCCGCGTGCTCGATTTACGGTCGATGAAGTGGTCTCGCTGACGATGGAATTCTACAAACGCAACTATGTCGAAGGATTGTTTCTCAGCTCGGGGATCATTCAGAATTCAGACTACACGATGGAGCAATTGATCGCGGTCGCGAAGCAATTGCGCACTGTGCATGGTTACGGCGGCTACCTCCATTTGAAAACGATTCCCAATGCAGCCCAGTCCTTGATCGAAGAAGCGGGTAAGTGGGCTGATCGGTTGAGCGTTAATATTGAATTGCCCAGCGAAGGGGATCTGTATCAATTGGCGCCGGAGAAAAAGAAGCCGCAAATCGTGGGCGCAATGCAGGGCATTCGGCAAAAAATCGACGAAGCCCAACAGGAACAGGCCGCCGGTTACAAGCCGCCGCGGTTTGCGCCGGCCGGTCAGAGCACGCAAATGATCGTGGGGGCAACGCCGACATCGGACGTCGAAGTTTTGAAGACCGCGAGCGAACTGTATACGGGGCAACGTCTGCGCCGAGTCTATTATTCGGCGTACAGTCCGATTCCTCACGCTGATGCCCGGTTGCCCGGTCAAGCACCGCCGTTGATCCGCGAACATCGACTGTATCAAGCGGATTGGCTGATGCGATTCTACGGTTTCGAGGCCGATGAGATCGTCACCGAACCTGATCGAAATCTGTCCTTGGACATCGACCCCAAATTGGCGTGGGCGTTGGCCAACCGGCACTTCTTTCCCGTCGATGTCAATCGAGCGAGCCGAGAGGAATTGCTGCGGATTCCCGGCATCGGTGTTCGCAACGTGAAACGGTTGTTGGCGATCCGAAAGCATAAGAATTTACGCAGCGAAGATTTGAAGAAGCTGCGTGTGGCTTGGAACCGAGCCAAGGTGTTTGTGTTGACCGCGGATCACAATCCGAATTTAAGTGATTTGGACAAGTTAGATCTAGGCAAGCGGATGCGTCCAAAGTCGCAGCAATTGATGTTGTTCGATGCAGCCGGTTCCGCACGGTCGGGAGAAGTTTGAATGCACTTTGTTCGGATCGATACTTTTGATCAATGGCGCAGTGAAGCGAGGAGATTGTTGCTGGCGGAAACGGCGCCTAGCGAGGTGAGTTTTTCTACTACCGATGATCAACTCTCTCTCTTCGCGTCGGAACCCAATGTGCCGACGAGCTCCGGCCAGCGTGGTGCAGCTGCGGCGAGCGTTTTGAAAGTGCCGCGAGAGTTTTTGGCGTTGGCCGAAACGGTGGCATGCCACCGCGGAACGCATCGCTGGGAATTGCTGTATCGAACCGTGTGGCGATTGACGCATGGTGAGCCGCAATTGCTGCAGATTAGCATGGATGACGATGTCCACTCGCTACAGCAAATGCTCAAAGCGGTGACTCGTGACGTCCACAAGATGAAGGCATTCGTTCGTTTCCGCAAGCTTGAAGAGGCGTCGTCACCGCAAGCCTCCTACGTCGCTTGGCACCGTCCCGATCACAGAATCGTGCGGTTAGCGGCACCCTTCTTCGCTCGCCGTTTCAAGGCGATGCACTGGACGATCCTGACCCCCGATGAATCGGCGACTTGGGATCAAACACAGCTGCGGTATGGTGCGGGCGTACCGGCAAGCGAATCGCCCGACGGCGATGCTTTGGAAGCACTTTGGAAAACCTATTACGCATCGATCTTCAATCCCGCACGCGTCAACGTCGCGATGATGAAACGAGAGATGCCCGTGCGACACTGGCAAACCCTGCCCGAGACCGAGTTGATCCCGGAATTGTTGGCTGCCGCGCCCGCTCGCGTCGCGGAAATGATCGAAAACAACGAAGGGTTTGCTCAGACCGCAGCCCACTACATGCCGGCCGACACCGGGTTGGACTCGTTGCGAGCGGCAGCAGCCAGTTGCCGTGCGTGTGATTTGCATCACTGTGCAACTCAAACGGTGTTCGGCGAAGGACCGCCTCGTGCCCGCATCGTGATCGTCGGTGAACAACCGGGCGATAACGAAGACATTGCCGGAAAACCGTTCGTCGGTCCGGCCGGCCAACTGCTGGACCAATCCTTGGCTCGAGCCGGGATCCAGCGTGATGAGGTGTATGTCACAAACGTGGTCAAGCACTTCAAATTCACGACCCGTGGTAAACGTCGCTTGCATCGCAAGCCCGACTCTCGTGAAATCTTTGCCTGTCGCCCTTGGTTGGAAGCGGAACTTGCGGCCGTGAAGCCTAGTTCGATCCTCTGTTTAGGAGCAACGTCGTCCCAGGCTTTGTTTGGACGTGATTTTCGCATCACCCTCAGTCGCGGACAAACATTCGAAACGGAGTGGAGTCGGCGAACGATCGCGACGTGGCATCCCGCCGCCATTTTGCGAATGCCCGACGCGGCAAGATCTCAACAGATGGAACAACAATTGGTAGACGATTTAGTCTTGGCTGCTGCGAGACCGGGCAAGACGTGATGCAAGAACTGCTTCAGACGACCGATCGCGGATTGTACTGCGCAGCCGGCGACTTCTACATCGATCCCCAGCGGCCGGTGGATCGTGCGGTGGTCACGCATGCGCATAGCGACCACGCACGATGGGGATGCCGGCGGTACTTGGCGGTCAGCGAAAGCGAACATTTATTGCGGATGAGGATGAGCAGCGATGCGGAGTTTCAATTTCTCCGTTACGGTGAATCGGTCACCATCGGCGGCGTGAACCTTCGTTTTCATCCGGCGGGACACATGCTGGGCTCCGCCCAAGTCCGGCTGGAGTATCGCGGTAAAGTGGCCGTGGCGATGGGCGATCATAAGTTGGGTCGCGATCCAACCTGCAAGAGCTGGGAACCGGTCAAGTGTCATTTGTTGGTGACCGAGTCGACGTTTGGGTTACCGGTGTATCGTTGGCAGCCCGAGCAAGTCACGACGGACGTGATTAACCAATGGTGGCGAGAGAGCCGGGACGACGGAAAATGCAGTGTGCTTTACGGTTACGCGGTGGGAAAGAGTCAGCGATTGCTGGCGGGACTTGATCCTAGCATCGGTCCGATCTTTACTCACGGTGCTGTGGAAAAGGGGACGGAGGCTTATCGCAAGACAGGCGTCGATCTGCCCAACACGACTTACGTTGGCTCGGTAACCGGTAAACGTGATTGGAGTGGCGCGATGGTCGTCGCGGTGCCGAGCGCCCACGGTTCGACTTGGATGCGAAAATTCGGCCGGATCAGTACCGCGATGGCTAGCGGTTGGATGGCCGTCCGCGGGGCCCGTCGACGACGCTCGGTCGATCGGGGCTTTGTTGTCAGCGACCATGTCGATTGGCCCACCTTGATTGAAGCCGTCGAGGCTTGCGATCCCGACACATTGTGGGTCACTCATGGCTACTCGGCGGTGGTCGCTCGTTACTTTCAAGAACGTGGGCGTGATGCTCATGTGGTCAACTCACCGGTTCGTGGAGAAGCCGAAGCCGACGCGGCGGCAGATCAGGACTCTGGCGATGAACAGGCATCCGATGATCAGAGCACTGGGGGTACTGAATCATGATGCGTTTTGCCGCCCTGTACCACTCGCTTGACTCGACGACCAAGACCAATGCAAAGATCGTCGCCATGGCGGACTACTTCTCGGCCGTTGCCGCCTCCGACGCGGCCTGGGCGACGTACTTTTTATCGGGTAATAAACTGCGCCGCTTGGTGCCCACCAAGTTGCTGCGAAGCTGGGCCGCCGAGGAAGCCGGGATCGCCTCGTGGTTGTTTGAAGAGTCGTACCATGCGGTCGGGGATTTAGCGGAAACCCTTTCGCTGATCGTGCCGCCTGGGCAAGTCGTAGACGACCTTTCGCTGACTCAGTGGGTCGAAGAGCGGCTGTTGCCGCTGCGCGGGTGTGATGAGGACGAGCTGCGGACGGCCGTCGTGGACATTTGGCGTCAGACGTCCACACCGGTGCGGTTTGTGATCATGAAGTTGATCACCGGAGCGTTTCGCGTGGGAGTTAGCAAGCGATTGGTGACGCGTGCGATCGCCGAACAATCGGCGGTCACCGCCGACGTGGTTTCGCATCGCTTGATGGGAAATTGGGAGCCAACGAGCACGTTTTTTCAACAGCTAATCGACCCCGACACACGCGACACGCAGGCCAGCCAGCCGTATCCGTTCTGTTTGGCCCATCCGATTGAGATTGAGCACGGCCCCGCGGTGCTTGGCGATGCAGCGGACTATGTGGCGGAATGGAAATGGGATGGCATTCGCGGACAAGTGATTCGTCGTCAACAGCAGTCCTTCATATGGTCGCGTGGGGAAGAGTTGATGGAAAACCGCTGGCCTGAGATCGAAGCGGCCGCCGCGGCGCTGCCCAACGGCACCGTTTTGGACGGCGAGATATTGGCCTGTCGCTCCAGCGGGGAGGTGTTGCCGTTCGCACAGCTACAGCGCCGAATCGGCCGCAAGTCGGTGGGCAAAAAATTGAGACGCGAAGTGCCAGTGGTGTTCCACGCCTTTGACTTGTTGGAGCACGCTGGGGTCGACATCCGCGAGTTGCCGCTAATCGATCGCCGAGCGCGTCTAGAAAACTTGTTGGCGTCCCTAGAGCATCCCAATCTAGCCATTAGCGACCGGATTGCCGGAGCATCCTGGGATGACTGGGCCGCGATTCGTGAACACAGCCGCGAACACCGTGCCGAAGGGTTGATGCTCAAACGCAATGACTCGGTCTACGACGTCGGCCGAGTGCGCGGAACGTGGTGGAAATGGAAGGTCGCCCCGTACACGATCGATGCGGTGTTGATCTATGCGCAAAAAGGGCACGGCCGGCGAGCCAGTTTGTTCACCGATTATACGTTCGCCTTGTGGGACGAAGGTGTGCTGGTCCCGTTTGCCAAGGCCTATAGTGGTTTGCAAGACAAAGAGATCCGCGAGGTCGATCGATTTGTGCGGAAGAACACCAAGGACTCGTTTGGTCCGGTCCGTAGTGTGACCCCGGCGTTGGTGATGGAATTGGCGTTTGAGGGTTTGCAGCGCTCGCCGCGTCACAAGAGCGGCGTCGCGACGAGATTCCCGCGAATCCTCCGCTGGCGTCACGACAAACGACCGCAAGACGCCAACCAGTTGAGCGACTTGCTAAAACTAGCGCCTCCGGAGTCGTGATGCGGCAAGTCTCTATCAAACCTCCCACGCCGTCCGCTCGCGTCGATGGTTACTTCGCTAATATCGGTTGGAAGCCGTTCCGTTTTCAGCGGTCGGTTTGGAAGGCCTACATGCAAGGTTGCAGCGGCTTGGTGCACTCGGCGACGGGAACCGGCAAGACGTTGGCCGTTTGGATGGGACCGATTCAAAAATGGCTGAAAGAGAACCCCGATGACGCGTGCTGGAATCCGAAACGCCCACCATCCCTCCGCGTGCTTTGGATCACTCCGCTGCGGGCGCTTGCCGGTGACACCGAAGCATCGTTGCGGGCACCACTCGACTCGCTCGGCTTGCCTTGGCGATTGGAGTCGCGGACCGGGGACAGCAAATCGAGTGCGAAGGCACGCCAATTGAAACGTTTGCCAACCGCGCTGGTCACCACTCCGGAAAGCCTCTCGTTGATGTTGACTCACGAGAGACTGCTAGAACAACTGGCGGGCCTCGAAGCCGTAATCGTCGATGAATGGCACGAACTCTTAGGTACTAAACGTGGCATTCAAACGGAGCTCGCACTCGCTCGCCTACGCAAATTGAATCCACAATTACGCACCTGGGGTGTCTCGGCGACGCTGGGAAATCTTGAGCAGGCCGAGTCCTCGCTGCTGGGGGTCGACCCGGCCGGTGAAGCGCGCATGATTCAGGGCTATCGCAAGAAGCGACTGAAATTTCAATCGTTGATTCCTGCTCAAATGGAACGCTTTCCCTGGTCCGGCCACATCGGTACCAAAATGGTGCCTCAGGTAGCCTCGCTGCTGGACCAAGTGACCAGTGCGTTGGTGTTCGCCAACACTCGCTCTCAAACGGAACGGTGGTACCAACATTTATTAAAACAGCGACCGGATTGGGCCGGCAAGGTTGCACTGCATCACGGCTCGTTGGACACGTCGGTTCGTCGCTGGGTCGAAGACGCACTGCGCGATGGAAAGCTGCGTGCGGTGGTCTGCACGAGCAGCTTGGATCTCGGAGTCGACTTTACCGCCGTTGACCTCGTCATCCAGATCGGCAGCCCCAAGGGGGCCGCTCGTTTGCTGCAGCGTGCCGGTCGTAGCGGACATCAACCGGACGCGGAGAGTCGTTTGGCCTTTGTCCCGACCAACGCGATCGAATTGATCGAGCTGGCCGCGGCGCAGGATGCGATCCGCAGCGGACGTCTCGAAGCCCGCCCGTTGCTGAACAAACCGCTCGACGTTTTAGCGCAACATGCGGTGACGATCGCGGTAGGCGGTGGTTTTGATCCCGACGAACTCCTGCAAGAGATCCGTTCGAGTCACGCCTATCAATCGTTAACTCAACGTGAATGGCAATGGGTGTTGGACTTCGTTGTCCGCGGTGGCAGTTCACTCGCAGCCTATCCCGATTTTCACCGTGTCGAGATCGTCGATGGTCGATACCAGGTGACGCAGCGGCGAACGATCTCGCTGCATCGCATGAACATCGGCACGATCGTGTCCGATGCATCGATGCAAGTGAAGTACTTGAAAGGCAAAACGCTAGGGACTGCGGAAGAGCATTTCTTGTCAAAGCTGCAGCCCGGCGATCGTTTTCTGTTTGCGGGGAGATTGGTTTCGTTGTCACGAATCAAAGAGAATGTGGCTTACGTGCGAAGGGCCACGGGGCAACCCGACAGCGTGCCGCGGTGGACGGGAGGACGCATGCCATTGTCGAGCGAATTGAGCGCTGCGCTGCGGGAAAAGATGGAACAGGCTGCCGATGGACAGCTTGTCGGAGCGGAGATGAAGTCGCTCAAACGGTTGTTTGCGATTCAGCAGCGTTGGAGCGTGTTGCCACGTCGCGAGCAACTATTGATCGAGCGGATCGAAACACGCCGCGGCCATCAATTGTTTGTTTTCCCGTTCGAAGGTCGGCTGGTTCATGAAGGCTTGGCAGCGCTTTTGGCGTATCGTATCTCACGCGTCCAGAAAACCACATTCACGATGGCCTGCAATGATTATGGTTTGGTGTTGCAGAGCCCCCACAAGATCGCGATCAAGCAGTGGATTGCGGACGGCTTGTTCAATACCGAGGCACTTGTTCCGGACATCCTCCGCAGTATGAATTCGACGGAAATGGCAAAACGCCAATTTCGCCAGATCGCGCGTGTCGCAGGCTTGATTCATCCCGGTTACCCAGGGCAACGCAAGAACACCAGCCACGTACAAGCCAGTTCCAATTTGTTCTTTGATGTGTTCTGTCAATACGATCCTGATAACCTGCTGTTGGAACAGGCACGTCGTGAGGTCTTGGAACTGCAGTTGGAATCGTCACGCATGATCACTGCGTTAGACCGACTTGAGGACAGTGAAATCATCGTCACCGATCCACCCAAAGTGACGCCGCTTGCGTTTCCTTTGTTGGTGGACAAGCTACGAGAACGGGTGAGCAGCGAAACGCTGGCCGACCGCATTCGGCGAATGCAAACGCAACTCGAAAAAGCGGCGGACCAATAGAGATGCATGTCGATATCACGGTCGGTCAAACCCGTTTGCGTCTGCTTGCTCGGCGCGCCATTTATTGGTCGCAACTACAAACCTTGTTCGTCGCCGATACGCACTTCGGCAAAGATGCGACCTTTCGGCGTCATGGGATTCCGGTTCCCACTGGCAGCACGGCGGCAACGCTGAGTATCCTTTCGCAGATGCTCGCCACGACGTCGGCTAAACACCTCGTCATCTTGGGCGACATGTTCCATGCTCGGTCGTCGCTTTCGGAGGAGGTGTGTGACGCGCTGTCATCGTTCTTTGCTCGACATGCGGAGCTGCGGCGTACCTTGGTTCGGGGAAACCATGATGCGCATCTGGGGCCGTTGCCGGAAGCTTGGTCCTTGGAAGTGGTTGAGCCAGGCACGCGAATGGGCAACGTGGCCCTCGGTCACCAACCGACTACGGTTCCCGAAGACGCGGATCTGTTGCTCTGTGGGCATCTCCATCCAGCACTTTCGATCGGCCGGGGAAAGGACAAACTCGGGAAACTGCCCTGTTTTTGGCTTTCAAAACGCTGCCTTGTGTTACCCGCGCTGGGGCAATTCACCGGAACCTATGCTATTGAGATGGCCGCGAATGATCGTGCTTGGGTCGTCGCCGACGAGCAACTGATCGAACTGGCTCCGCCACTCGATGACATTCGCTGATCGCGTTGGGGCGAATCGGTCGGATCGAAATGGGAAGCCGTACCGAAATGGAAGTTGCCAAACGATGGCGGCACGAGAGTTGCGTGAATGAGCTAGAAATAAGAGTCGCAAACAAGGGTGGTCGCTAAGGTGGCTTGCTGCCGAAGAATGATCGCGGCGTTTTGACAATGCAGGAATTTGAATGCGCAGGTCACAGCTAGAAGCTTGGATGAGTGTCGCGGTTTCCGAGTGCCGCAAGGGCCTCGAGCAAGGCGAAAGCCCCTTTGGTGCCGCGATCTTTGATCCCGGCGGCGAGTTGGTGGCAGCGCAGTTCAATGTGGTCAATACCCAGCAGGATCCCACGGCCCACGCCGAAGTGATGGCGATCCGTGCGGCGTGTCAAACGCTGGGCGTCATGACACTGGAGGAACACTGGTTGGTTTCCACGGGGGAGCCCTGTTTGATGTGTGCGTCGGTCGCCGTGACAGCGGGCATCCGCAAATTGGCGTACGGCGCAGATTGCCGGTTTATCGACGCGGTCGGGTTCGAGACATGGGGTGTCACCAGTGAGCACATTTTTCGAGACGCTGGTATCGAGGTTGAAGTCGAAGGTGGGATTCTTAAGGACCAGTGCGAAACGCTGCTGCGTGAATCGCAAGCAAGTCGGTCGATTTGACTTCACGTCTAGAACCATTCGGAGACGCGATTCGTTCGTCCTTCGTCGCCTGACCGATCGGAATTCGCACACGTAATGAACGTAACGAAGCTTAGGGAACTACGAATCAGGATATTTTAACTTGATTGAAAAATGGCTTGCTGCCGAGTGGAGCTCAATCGCACTGGTGGGACTGTCGTCTCTCGTTTGCTATGCGGCAATCTTGCTGTACACGCGAATCGTCGGCCTTCGCAGTTTTTCCAAATTGTCTGCTGCCGATTTTGCCATGACGATCGCGGTGGGCTCGTTGTTCGCATCGACAATCTCCGCCCCCAGCCCGACACTCGTCTTAGGCATCGTAGCGATTGGCTGTTTGTACGCGATGCAGTGGGGAGTGGCGGTGGCGCGACGCCAGTCCAAGATGTTCGGCAAGGCGTTGGACAACCAGCCCTTGCTATTGATGCGTGGCCCGGTTTTCCTGGACGACAATTTAAAGCAAGCGAATGTCACACGTGAGGACGTCTACGGCAAGCTTCGGGCTGCGAACGTGTTTAGCTATGACCAAATATTGGCCGTGGTGTTCGAAACCACCGGAGACATTTCAGTGATCCACTCCAGCGACGATGCAGCCAAACTGGATCCCGATTTTTTTCACGATGTCATCGGCGCGGAGCACCTGAGCGAACCAATTCGGTAACCAACTCACTAGCTCCTATTTTGAAACTCGACCAGAACGACCGATATGTCGAAGCGACTCTTCCGGGGGCTTACCAGTCCCAGCAGAGTTCGTGCTGGCACGTCGGGCGTCTGCCCTCCACGCTGCAATCCCTTTAGCAACTCCAGGAGGAGCGTCGATTTTGCGTTTGCTAACCCATCGAGAGATTGAACGCCTTTATCGGATCTTGTCACAATCCATGCCGGGGCGCAGTTCGTCGGCCAAGGGGCCCAAGGGCCAACCCGATCCGTTTCGAACCTGCCTTGCTTGCATCCTTTCGGCTCAATCATTGGACCAAAACACCGCAGTCGCCACGAAGGCTCTGTTCAAGTTGGCACGCACCCCGAGGACGATGCTAAAACTCTCGGTGGAGCAAGTTGCTGCCGCGATCAAGCCATGTGGCCTTTACAACGTGAAGGCTCGGAGCATTCAAGGATTCTGTGCGACGTTGATCGACGAATTCGACGGGATCGTTCCACAAACTCGCGACGAGTTATTGCGTTTGCCGGGGATTGGACGCAAGTGTGCAGACATCGTGTTGCAGTTCGCGTTTGGGCAACCCACGATTGCGGTCGACACCCACGTCTTTCGAGTCTGCAATCGCACCGGACTCGCGCCCGGAAAGACGGCCGATAAAACCGCCGACGCCTTGTTAGCCCGAACGCCCGAGTGGGCAGTGGAGCAAGCCCATTTTTGGCTGATTCAATTCGGCAAACGCATCTGTGTGGCTCGCACACCACGTTGCGATGTCTGTCCGCTCAATCAGATGTGCCGAGATTACATCGATCGTCAGCCGGTCCCGATGATCCGGTGACGATGCCCCATCGTCACCGGACAACGGCTCTTACCTCTAGGTTTTGTAGTTCAAAAAAACGCCTCAGCCTCGCTCGAGAGCATTTTGGAAAATCGAGTTTGATTTGCAGGGTTTCTTCAAGTCGTCGACTCGATCGCACGCCCCGCATCAATCCGTACAAAACGATCCCACTGACGATTCATAGGTGCATCGGCGGTCGGCCAGTTCCGTCGTGTTTGTGCTTAACTTCCCTGCTTTCCGGTTGGGTTGATCAAGGATTTCAACCATGCGTCTGAGCAAATGGTCCGCAGGTAAGACGTCGTCCAACCGCTCCGAGAAGAGAACGAGTTGATCACGTTGAATTTGGGGTGGGTCCCGCGGCATATCAAGACTCCTGACCGCGAACAGCCCCAACTTAGCGCGAGCCAGCCTCCAAAGCAATCCGCAAAACAACCAACATCAAGTGACAAGTTCGCCGAAGCCCGGTTGCCACCAAAATCTCCCACCGCACGCTCTCTTTGCGCCGCTCCCACCGCTCCAGCGATTCCGGTGGATGGAAGGGGAAGTAACTGTTCAAATTCTTCAGCGGTTGATGCCGGACATCTTCGGCAAAAGCTGTCAGAGAGAAGCATCGTAAAACGGCAGTCGTGACAATATGTTGCGCAATATTATGTTTCGTGGGCTGCGGCGCAGAGAACGAACGCGTCATGAGGGGATCCATTGGTCGAGAGGGGGCTCCCTCGCGCTCGTGTCCGCAAGTCAATCGGCGTCCGCTATTCGCGGCTCTAGCAAACTTCGCTTCGTAATCAAGGTGCCCGGCCCAGTGCTGCGTTGAGTTCTCGCAAGCTCGTTCCCTTTGCTTACGGATCTGTAGTCGTCTTTAAGATTCGAGCTGGGAATTCGGCTCGTTGCGAGCCGGATGGGTTGCGCTGGTTCGCACCATGGCCGCGTTTGAAGCCTAAGGGAATCGCCAATCCGCCAGTGCTTTGTAATCGTTCGTGCAGTTGTTTCCGCATGCGGCGAACGCGTTGTTGGTGATCGGGGTTGTGGATCAGATTCGCCGTTTCCTGAGGGTCAGCAACGATGTCATAGAGCTCGTCGGTGTCCCAGATGCCGTGATACTGGATCAGTTTGTAATGCTTCGTTCGTAGGGCGTACGTGGTTGGCGTTTGGGGAAAACTGGGCTCCCAATAATATTCGTAAAGAAGGCTGCTGCGAGTCGATTTCGTGGCGTCGGGACGCTGCAGTAGCGGGGCGAAACTTTGCCCATCGATGTCGTTCGGTACGCTCACGCCGGCCAATTCCAGGAGCGTGGGCGCCACATCAATGTTAGCCACTAACGCATCACATCGTGATGATGCTTGAGTCCGGCCGGGACCGTAGACCAACAACGGAATTCGCATCGACTCCTCGTAGGCACAACGTTTGTCGATCAATCCATGCTCACCCCATAGATGCCCACCATCACTGGTGAAAATTACGAGCGTATCTTTTTCAAGCCCACTGGTGCGCAGTGCCTGCATGACCCGGCCCACGCTGTCGTCAATTGAGAGGATCATTTCGCAGTAATGCCGATACATCTCTGCGACGGTTTGCTCGGCTCGTCCGTGGTAGGGAAATTCAATTCCGTGCCAACTGTTGCGTTGATCGTGGACCCACATCGGCTTGTTGCCATCGTCCTCGTTGCTGATCGGCGGTTGATGCGGTAGCGGTTCGTCCTTATAGCGGTCCAGATGCCGTGTTGCTGGATCATACAAGCCGTGCACGCCCTTGTGCGACAGATACATCAGGAACGGCTTGTCGCCGCGGCGTGTCTGTAGCCACTCGGTGGCGTAGTCGGTCAACTCATCGGTCATGTACTTTTTCCGCGGCACCTGACGACCGTCGATGTTGAGCGTTTGTTGATCGGGCCAGTAGGTACCCTGCCCACGGAAGCTGATCCAGTGGTCGAACCCTGGTCTGATCGCATCACTGGAGCCGCCCATGTGCCATTTCCCTATGAACGCCGTTTCATAGCCGGCTGACTGAAGCTGTTGGGGGAAGGTGACGGTATCGGCCGGCATCAAGTCTTGGTTGTCGACGACCTTGTGATTGTGCGTATATTTTCCGGTCAGAAACGAAGCCCTTGCCGGCGAACAGAGCGAAGTTGTGACGAATGCGTTGGTGAACTGCATGCCGTCCTTGGCCAGTCGATCGATGTGAGGCGTTTCCAGGAACGGATGGCCCATAAAGCCGAAGGTATCGTGTCGAAGGTCGTCGATCAAAATGAAAACGACGTTCGGCTTCTCATCCGCGACCGCTTGAGGGATGAGGCCCAACAACCCCAAGCTGAAGGCCAGCAACGGAATGTAGCGATGAGCAAACGTTGTCATGTCGTCTCCAATGAAAGGCTTAAAAAATGGGGCGAAGCCCAATCGTAAAGGGTGTCAGCGGGACGGGGAATCGGGGACGGAGTCCTCGTCTCGCCGTTGCAAAACTTTCCGGTCATGGGCTGCTTGATCTGTTGCCCTGGTGGTCGAATTTTGATCAACGAGATCAGCAAATGATGAGCACGCGTGCCCCGCTGGTTTGCCGGCTGTATAGCGTTGCTATGGTCAAAGCAGCAGAATTCCAATTCAAAGGAGGGTTTTCGTCGAGGGGGAACGCCAATTGCTTAAACGCTTGTCTCATTCCGATCGCCGTGAGTTCCCTGTCAAACGTGGGAGGGCGTGCTAGCAGAACGCGTCCCCACACGCCCCTGCTCATTTCTTTCGGTCACGGCGACGGCAACTTTTTTCGTTTTCCTCCGAAGCCAAATATCACTTTTTTGAGATTGCTGTGACCTCCATCAAACACCTCCGCAATCGTCTTCGTGAGGATTTCGGGTTTCAAACGTTTCGTCCTGGGCAATCCGAAGCATGCCGAGCTGCGATGGAGGGACGCGACACGCTAATTTTGATGCCCACCGGCTCCGGCAAAAGCTTGTGCTACCAGCTTCCTGGACTTGCGCTCGAGGGGGTGACCGTGGTGGTCAGCCCGCTCATCTCGTTGGCCGAAGACCAAGCGAAACACATTCGCGAACTCGGATGCCAAGCCGCCATTCTCAATAGTTCCAAGTCAGCCAAACAGCTTCGCGAGTTTCATCAAGACATCCAGTCAGGAAAAGCGGAGTTTGTCTTCACGACTCCCGAGCGTCTTCAGCAATCGGATTTATGCCAATTGTTAAGCGAGGTAGGAGTTGATCTGTTTGTGATCGACGAGGCGCATTGCGTTTGCCAATGGGGGCACGACTTCCGGCCGGACTACCTGTGTTTGCATTATGCTCGCGAACGACTTGGCAATCCGCCGACACTCGCGATGACGGCCACCGCCTCGCCCCAAGCGATCGACCAGATCGTCCGTAGCCTCAAACTTTGCGACCCGGCGATTGTCGCGACCGGAACGCTCCGGCCAAATTTGCGTTTGTCGGTGATGCCGTCTTCGGGAGACGTGGAAAAGGAACGTCAGCTCCGTGCATTGCTTTGTGACGGATCCGATTTGATCGCCAATGAACCCGCGATCGTTTATTGTGCCACCATCAATACCGTCGAACGTCTTCACAGCCAACTCGCCAACCTTCGTATGCCGACGCTAGCCTATCATGGCAGGATGAAAAAGGCCGCCCGAATCGCCTCTCAAGAGGCGTTTACAAATGGTCCACCTGCGGTAATGTTCGCGACCAATGCGTTCGGATTGGGCATCGATAAACCCAACATCCGCCGAGTGATTCACCATGACATCCCCGGCTCGCTCGAAGCTTATTACCAAGAGTTCGGTAGGGCCGGTCGCGATGGAGAGCTCGCTGCATGCACGTTGTTGTACGATCGTGAAGACTTGCGATTACAGAAACTATTCGCTGGCGGCAGCCTCGATTCCTCCCAATTGCGAACGGCCCATCACACGTTGATTCAAGGCGCCCACCGCTATGGTGACGAGACCGGATCGGTCGCACTGAAGGACTTAAAGCCGATCAGTCCACTCGGGACGCAAACGTTAAAAAACTGCTTTCAACATTTGGCGTCAGCCGGTTTGATGGCGCCTTCGGGACGTGGTCGATGGACCTGTCTTGCCGACAAAATCGACCACGAAGCGACCGACCGCTTGGCGGACGAGTCTCGTTTGCGGAGCGAGCACCGCCGCATCGCTTTGGACCAAATTGTTCAATACGCTGAGTCGACAGAATGTCGCTGGTGGCGAATTGCGAATCATTTCGCGACGCAGGATGAGCAAGTTGCATCGGCTTGCTGTTGTGACAATTGCCAAACCCATGCAATCAATGTGGCGTGAAAATCGCTTTGCTCGTTTGACTACGTCGCTGCAGTGGCTGCTTTTAACGTTCGCGGAGCGTCCTGAAATGCTTGAACCGTCGCGTTGCATCCGCTTCACGCGGAGCGGATGTAACCGGCGATTCGGAGAGGAGCCGTCACTCCCGTGCTCATGGCTATCGCATGAGCATGGGGACCGAACGCTCTCTATAGTTTATCGGCCATTTCGCGTGCTTTTGCCTGGATGGCGGCAGTGTCCGAGAGTGAGGTTAACTGCTCGTATTCGCCTAGCAGTTCTTGCGACATCTCTGGATCGCTCTCTCCAAGTCCTTGCAACTCATCGTGAAGCTGGGTTTTGTGGGCGGACAGATTTCCTGTGTCCGCCACCTTTTCCAGAGTAAACTTCGCGTCGGGCGGAGGCGGTTGGACCACCTGTCCCGTTTCACGTCCCCCGCCACAGCCGATGACTGCAACCACAAACAACATCACCCCAACGAACCGCACTGCCGACGTCATGCGTCACTCCTAGAAAGGAAACCTGTCAACTTAGATTTTAGCGAACTTGATTTGACCAATTGCGATACCCGCAACTGGTAACGTCCAAGGCTTACGGAGCTGTGACGGATTCTCCGCCGTTTCTACTTCCTAAGCCGTGGTAGAGTTGCAGGTCAATGCTGTCGGAAATGAAACGCACCGATGCATCCGCTAGTGCGTGGTTAACTCCGCCGGGGTGACGGCTGCGTGAAGGATAAATGCCGCGGCTACTGCCGTGATCCCCGCTGGAAGTACTGGTGAAGCAACCGGGGTATTTCCAGTTTGGCGTCGCGACGGTGTTAAACACGGTGTACATGAAAATACCCCGACTATAGCGTGAGCCCGACACGCTGCTGTGGTTGCTAGGATTAGCGTCACAGGCCGCTCCGGCAGTGTCAACTTGCGATTGGGTGATCACGCCTTGCTGAGTCGAATCGTTGCCGCTCCACGAAAGGCCACGAACGACATCCGTCTCGCGGCGATAAGTTCCGTTGTCATTGTCACCGGTCAACTGCTCTGCGAGCATGATCGTATTCGAGGTGCCATCGATAATGAACGCCATGTTCGTTTCCGCGGAGGGCTGGAAGACACCGTTGTGTCGGGACTCCGAAAGATTCCATCCGAGGTTGGAACCCGCAGACACAGGATAGTTGCAGTAGCCCAGGCGACCGGCGGTGGGGTACGGCACATCCGACGGACAGACAAAGGCAGGCACCTGAACGCCTTGCGTCACGCTATCCGCACCGGCATTAATGTAGAAATCGCGAGTGGTTGTCTTGATCTGGTCGTACAGCGCGGTTTGCTCCATGAAAGGCAGGAGCTTGATTTGTACGGGGTAGCTGTACATCGAAATCACGCTACTGGCGCCAGGAATTTGCGAGTAGCGGGGAAAGTTCAGGTACGTGTCGTGGTAGTTGTGCAGGGACAGGGCAAGTTGCTTTAAGTTGTTCGTGCATTGCATGCGGCGGGCCGCTTCACGGGCCGCTTGCACCGCGGGCAATAACAGCCCAACCAAAACCCCGATGATGGCAATCACAACTAAAAGTTCCACGAGGGTAAAACCTCGTTTTGTACGCAGCGTTTTCATTTCGTTACACCATGACGTGTCATGCCGACCACAACAACTCATTGCAGACGCGTAGCCCGGTGAAGACTACGTCGGGTCGGGAAGAGGTGGGAAGTAGAAGGTGGGAAGTAAAAAGGTAGGCCCGCGGTCTGAATCGATAATTCGCTTCGTCGACCAATCGGGTAGTAAGGGGGCTAGAATACCAGGAGGATTTTAGATGTCAACGCTCGGGCTAACGCTGGGTAGCCCTGGTCGTTTTTGGAGAAGCGATGTCGCAAATCCCTTCGCATTCCGAGGGAATTACTGCCAGTCTCAAGTCGATCGATCTCGCAAAAAAAGAGAAGTCAGGGACGAGTAGTCAAGAAGTCGGGGACAGTCATCGCGAGAGAAGGGGTATCGCGAGAGAAGGGGGGACAGTCATCGAAAGTCGGTGGCCCAACGTTGGGCCACAGAGCATTCACCCTCGCATTATTTTCTTGCCGTTTTGGATCTTGCTAAAAATCCTTCGAGCGATGCTGCCTTTGGGCGTGCTCGTTGCGACGGGGCGTGAAGCCACGCCCACTACCGGGATCGACTCAATGTAGGGGCGATGGATCGGCTCTTTAGGTGGGGGAGTGAAGACGCAGGAGTGAAGCGACTCCGAGAAGTTTTGCAATCTTACGTCCGCACTAGGACTCGTCTTTGTCACGCCAAGAGGGGCGTTTCTTTCGCGCATTGGGGTGGTGTTTGACGATCAGATGGGGGGCGTCGCGTCCGGAGAGTCGCTTACCCTCGGGGCGATTACTGCGGCGGACCAGTTTAGCGCGTAAGCGATTTTCTTTGTCGTAATACTCGTCGTCCAACTCGTACTCGACCCACATGTACTCGTAAGGGAGGACTTCACGCTCGTAGGGGCGGCGTGGAGGGGCTCCTTCGATGGTGCCGTCGAACACGCTGCGGTGAAAGAAGACGTCCTCGCGGAAATCTTCCGCATCTATAAATCCAAACTCACCATCGGGACTGACGAAGCGAATGGCACCGAGGCGCCGCTTCTGGATCCGATAGGGGCGTTTGATTTCCTCGTCGTCGTCGTGTCGCCCCATGCGATTGCAATCTCTAAATACGTTAGTGGTGAATGAACATGGCACCGATCGGTGCACAATGGTGGCGGAAGCTTGCGTCAATGAAAACAAGCGGGTCGGCAATGATACGAATTATCGTTTCCGTTGGAAGTCCATGATACAAACAACCGCTTCGACGCGACACTTAGTTTAGTTCCGCGTTTCCAACGAAGTCAGGGAATCCGATCCAGCGTGCGACGGACTGGGAGGTCGCGCGACGAATCAGCCGTGGCCACATTTCGTCGGCGTTTTCAAAGACGATGTCCGCTGTGGCGGGAACAAGGTGCCAGAGCCCCGATTCCAGCTCGGCGTTGAGCCGCTCGGTTTCCCAGCCAAGGTGCCCGATGATCAAGCGATAGGGGCCTGGTTGTTTATTGACTAATCCCTCGAGGTGCTGCTTTTGAGCGGCAACGTAGATGCCGTGCCCCGTTTCTGCCTCGGCGTATTCGCTAAGCTGATGAATCGCGACCACGGGGCCCGAGAGGGGGCCTCCGAAATGCACCATGCCAACGGGTGAATAGGCCGTTGAAGGCCCCTGAATCGCCGCTGCGGCGTTGTGTGGAATGAGTCCCGGCAAGCGGTGCTTGGTTTCGTCATCGGCGTCATCGGTCGCCGACTCGTCCGACGCGTCGATTTGCTCGCCGAGCAACGCCATCAATGCTTGCGGATTGGGGTGCATCGGACGGTTCAGCATCACTCCAATCACATTTTCCTGGTCATCATGCACAAGTAGACAAACCCCTCGAGCTAGGATTGGGTCGGTCGTTAAGGTGGAAGCGACAAGAAGGTTACCGGTCAATGATTCCATCGTGATTATTCCGAAACAGGAGTGAGATGTCTGTCATCTTGGCAGTAGGCGTGTGACGGCCTTAAATGGAGGCAAGCGGCGCGCCAAAGCGAGTGTTTCTCGCTGAAAGCAACTTTTTGATGGCGTATTCCCCGAAATCGCTTCAAAATTGCCATTTTTGAACGGTAGTGAACCACCACGTATTGAAACATCACGTTTGTGAACTTGGAGAGCCCCCCGTATGTCGATCGAAAAGATGCGACGAACTTACTCGCTTAGCGGCCTCGATAAAAAGGACGTTGATCCCGACCCGATGGTTCAGTTCGACCGCTGGTTTAAGCAAGCCACCGAGTCACGTCCGGCGGAGTGGTTCGAGCCCAACGCGATGACACTCTCTACGGCTGATCCCAGCGGAAGGGTGAGTTCGCGAATTGTGCTGCTGAAACAAGTGAAGGAAGGTGAGTTCTATTTTTTCACGAACTACGACTCAATCAAGGGAAAACAATTAGCGAGCAATCCCCATGCCGCCCTCTGTTTCTTTTGGCCCCACTTGGAACGCCAAGTCCGCCTGGAGGGTTCGGTTCGCAAAGCGCATCGTGACGAAGCCGTTGAGTATTTCCACAGTCGGCCGCGCGCGAGCCAATTGGGGGCGCTCGTTAGCCAGCAATCGAGTGAGGTCGCTTCGCGTATGGAATTGGAAACACGAATGGAAGCCTTGGTCGTCGAGCACGAAGGACGCGAAATTCCTTGTCCCGAGAATTGGGGCGGGTACGCGGTGAAGCCGACTTGGATCGAGTTTTGGCAAGGGCGTCCCAGCCGCCTGCATGACCGCATCGCCTACCAGCCACAAAGCGATCTTGGCTGGCAAGTGATACGGTTATCGCCGTAATGCTGGGCTGCTAAACGTTTGGAGTTGACATTGAATTTGGCGGGCTGTTTTGCACCCAGCTCATTCCGCAGTTACCGTCCGCCCGGCTTGTGGGGTGAGCGATGGCAGAGCTGATTGCAACAAACATACACGACTAATCCCAACGATTTAGCAGCCTAGGCTACAGCATATCGATGGGGTCGATATCCACGACAAATTGCACGTCATCTTTCTCAGGGATCGTGAACGAGTCGGTGGCCCGGCGAATTGTTTCGCCCAATTGGGCGCTGTCGGTGGATTGCAACAGCAGGTGAAAACGATATTTGCCACGCAATTTGGGGATCGGTGGTGGAGCCGGGCCGAGGATGCGGACCTCTGATCCGAGCGCTTGCCGCGATGCTTCAAGGCGGCCTAGTAATGCATCGGCAACGGCTTCGGTCACCTCTTCGACAACCCCGCGGATGATGATACGAGCAACCGAGCCGAGCGGTGGGTAATTGAACTTGCGTCGATTGACCATTTCATCGGTTGCGAATTGCAGGTAATCGTGCCGCGATGCCGCTTGGATCGCGGGATGCTCGGGCGAGAAAGTTTGCACGACAACGCGGCCGCCTCGATCGCCACGACCGGTTCGGCCGGCGACTTGAGTCACCAATTGGAAGGTTCGCTCGGCCGCACGGAAATCGGGGAAGTGAAGCGCGCTATCCGCGTTGATGACGCCGACCAGCAAGACATTGGGGAAATCGAGCCCTTTGGCAATCATTTGTGTACCGAGCAGGATGTTCACTTCGCCGTTACGAAAAGCTGAAAGCACGCGTTGGTGGCTGCCCGGTCGTTTCATGGTGTCGCTATCCATCCGCGCGATCGTTGCGCTGGGGAAGCGGGCTTTGACTTCGACTTCCAACCGTTGAGTTCCCAGCCCGCCATAACGAATTCCATCGAAGCGGCACGCCGGGCACCAGGGCGGGGTCGCGATCGTATAGTCGCAATAGTGACAACATGCTTTGCCTCCATCGCGATGATGCGTTAGCGGCATGTCACAGTCCGGGCATGCGACCACATGGCCACACGAAGGGCATTGGATCGTGGTGGCAAAACCACGGCGATTTAACAGCAGGATGACTTGCCCTTGGTCTCTCAGCGTTTCTTGAACGGCGAGATGCAATGGGCGGCTTATCGCGCCACGCGTTCGGTCGTCGCGAATTCGCAGGTCAACCAATTCCACGCTCGGCATCGGACGGTTATTGATTCGCTCGTGCATCGGAATTAATTCGGCGTGCCCGGTGGAGGTGGCGTGCCATGTCTCCATCGACGGCGTCGCACTTCCGAGGATCAAGGGAATGCCAAGTGACATCGCTCGTGCGTGGGCGACCTTGCGCGCGTGGTAACGAGGTTGTTCGTTTTGTTTGAAGGACGCATCGTGTTCTTCGTCCATCACGATCAGCCCCAGACGCGGCATCGGCGCAAAGACGGCGCTGCGCGGTCCGACGACGACTTGGACTTCACCCCGGCGAATCCGTTGCCATTGAAAATGACGTTCCGCCGGGGTCATTTGGCTGTGCAGCACGGCGACCGAATCAAATCGACGTTCGAAGCGGCCTCGCGTTTGCGGGGTCAAGCTGATCTCAGGCACCATCACGATTGCGCTGCGACCAAACTGAACGATGTACTCAATCGCTTTGATGTAGACTTCCGTTTTTCCACTGCCGGTGACGCCGTGTAGCAGCAATGTTTTTCCTGTGCCCGAGTCGATCGCGTTTTCGATTCGCTCGAGTGCGTGAGTTTGCTCGTCGTTGAGGGTGTGTGTGTGCTGGCTTTCGCCGTCATTTTTTTGCCAACGCATCGGTGTGCCCGTCGTCATTTCGCGGCGGCGTGTGACTTCGATGTAGCCTTTCGACTGTAATCCGCTAATGGGACCGCGCGTGCACTGGGCGTGGACCATCAATTCGGACGCGGTCATCGGGCGTGCCGCTGCGATCAGAAATCGAAATACCGCCTGCTGTTTCTTGGGCAGTAATTCAATCGATTTTTCGTCCGTGCGATGCGGATCCGGCGTCAGGTAGGCTCGCTCTCGCGTACCCGCGTTGGAACGCACACTCGAGGGAATCAAGGTGTCGAAGACTTGCCCGGTCGGGGCCTGGTAGTAATGGCTGATCCACAGCACCAAGCGGACCAGAGCGGCATCACAGAGAGGTTCGTCGTCAAGGATTTCGACAATGGGACGAAGGGAACCACGTCGTCCTTTGAAGCCAATGCGGGTCTCAATACACCATCCGGTCATCGGATGACGTCGTTTACCCAAGGGGACACGCACCCGCATTCCCGGTTTTAAATGTTCGCGTTCCTCTTCGGGGATCTGGTAATCATAGGGGCCGTAGGGAGCTTCGCTAAACACGATTCGGCCGACCGCGATGTCGTCCTCGACGGCGAGTTCCCAAGGCGGAGGTTCGGTTTCGAACAGTTCGGCTTGTTGAGCTCCCGAGCGTTCTTCCGGTTTCTCGTCAGCGGTGTCCACGGGTAGGCCGATGCTCAATTCCGCCGAGAGGTCGAAGGCCTCGGATTTTGGCGGCGGGTCGAGCCGCTTGCCTTCGTCGACTCGCTCGCTTGGGGCATCCGCGGAGGCTGCACGAGCGTTTGGATTTGTCTCGGCATCGCGATTCGATGGGAGTCGGGAATCGGGCTTGGACATGGTCGGGGGGCCGACAATTGGTGGAATTGGATTGGATGGTGTGCTGGTTAGCATAGTGTATGTTGGGAGAAATGAAGATGAGGGAGTTCACGTCCAGGCACAACGAGCACACGCCAGCAGACGTCACTCCTCTATCCTCGCGATTCGCTGGACAAGTCTGGTCCATCGTGAGCGTCTGGTCTCCCAACGACTCGGAAATTGCCCGCGTTTGGCACTGCAGAAAACAAGGTTTTATTGATGAGAATTGGACTTTTCGGTGGCTCGTTCGACCCCGTCCACCTGGGCCATTTGTGGATTGCCGAGGCGGCGCGAGAATCGCTTGAGTTGGATCAGGTGCGTTGGATCCCGACGGCAACTTCGCCGCTAAAGCTCCACGGTGCGATTGCCTCGGATCAAGACCGTGTGCAGATGTTGAAATTGGCTCTTTCTGGGGACACGCATCACGAAGTGGACGAACGTGAAATCGAGCGCGCGGATGTCAGCTATACGGTGGAGACCGTTTCACAATTTTTAGCGGAGATGCCCGGCACGCAATTCTTTCTGATCATCGGCAGCGATTCGTTGGCAACCATTCGCAAATGGCGCGAGCCACAGCGGTTGCTCGAATTGATTACGCTTGCGGTGGTTCAGCGAGGAGGAGAAGCCGAGATCGACTTTTCCGTGCTACAGGGCTTGGTAGATTCCGATCGAATCGATGCGATTGCCTCGCAGGTGATCAAGATGCCCGTCATTGAACTTTCGAGCAGTGAGCTTCGCGACCGCATCGCTGCGGGACGAAGTATTCGTTATCGAACCCCACGGAGCGTCGAAGCATTGATTCGAGCTCGCGGATTGTATCGCGGTGAAGGGAATCGAAAATCGCAGCGGCGTTAGGCTGCGGCTAATCGGGATGACACCGAATCATTCTTGCCGATGGGCTTAGAGCGTTCGGTTCAGGGCGTCGGCAAGTTTCATGGTTTCGCTGACCAGCGTGGTGACGCGTCCCTGGATTTCTTCATCGGCGAGCCCGTCGCCTTCGAATGCATCCCCGGTCGCGTAAATGAAGCGGGGAACGATGATACAGCGAAAGTCGAGCATCAAACTGTTGGCCAAGCCCATCGCGGACATGTAGCTTCCTTGGCCGCCAGCCGCCAGCATCAGACTGACCACTTTGCCCGTCCAAGCTCGACCGGTCAATTCCACGGCATTTTTGACTGCGGCATTGACGTCATAGTTATAGACGGGCGAGGCGACGAAAATGCCTTCGGCCGCATGGATCAACCCCGACAATTCCTTGACGTTCGCGTCCGCGTAAGCCGAAGCCCCGTCGCAGGCCGGGAGTATTTTTATCGCGAGATCAAATAGCGTTACTTCACGGCCGATTTCTTGGAGCTGTTCCGTGCATGCACGAGCCAGGATACGGCTACGGCTATTGGGATGAAGGCTTGAGCTGATCACGAGAAACATTGAATTGAGCTATCGTTGGCGACACGTTCGTAGAGTGTGAGACCAAGAATACTCTCAGACCGGCGGCCATTTGTCGAGTCAGAAAAGCGTGCTGCGTTTGAATCATCGAAGGTTCGCTTGCGAAGGTGAACGCTCGATAGGACTTGCGATCGCCGTGCCATTGGGGATGACCGCCCCTTTGGGAACGCCGAAATTTCGCCTGCGCTCGTTCGCTGCGGGGGGGCGGAAACTCCATCACCCCCGCCCGTTCGCTTGAGCCTACGCTTAGGCGTATTCTTCGAAGTCGTCCGAATAGATTTCGCCGTCCATCCCAAGACGATGCTTGAGTTGCTGGAATTGGTTGGCGAATCGTTCGCTACTGCTATGGACGTGTTCGGCTTCGGTAATGAATCGAATTTCATCGTCCGGGTAGACATCGCCCCGGATTAGGGTTTGCGAGAACGAGTCAAGTGGATCGCCATAGGCGATCAGCAGCTTGTGTTCGTCGAGTTGGACTTCTTGGCGTTTGGCCGGATTGATCACCGCGATGCCGGTGCAACCGTCATTGAGCAGCAGGTCTTCAAACTCCCACAGCATGCTTTTCAACACCGGGGCGTCGATATGTTCGCGGTACAGGTCTTCGGGATGCGGGTTGCCCTGGTGGCTTGTTTCCAAAACCACATCGACCACGGGACCGAGTTGATCGACCAATTCAATGAACAGGTCCATCAGTCGATGGCGGGTCGCCGACGCCAGGATCACGGGTGTGCTTGAACCCGTTCTCTCGTCG
This sequence comes from Novipirellula galeiformis, assembly GCF_007860095.1. Classification (NCBI taxonomy): domain Bacteria; kingdom Pseudomonadati; phylum Planctomycetota; class Planctomycetia; order Pirellulales; family Pirellulaceae; genus Novipirellula; species Novipirellula galeiformis. The sequence goes on from NZ_SJPT01000001.1 coordinate 225,595, forward strand.
ACATATTGGTCGTAGCGGAAGCCTTGTTGAGGCATGATTTGAAGGTCATAGGAAGGCCGAATCGCATCGGTGAGTTCGAACACTCCGTAGGAACGAATGCCCATGTGAGCTTGTAGTTCGTCGTCGGTGAGGGTTTCGAAGCTTCCGTTGGAAGCGGCTCGATTTGCCTCGTCGCTAATGCTGTTTCGAAGAATGCGTTTGAGAAAACCCATGTCGGTTTCCGAGCCCGTTCGCTACGAGAAATTATAAATGTGAAATGACGGAGGACGCACCTACCTCGTTGTGAGATCAGTACACCCAACGCTAGGTCACGTTCTTACCGGGATCATGCAAAGACGACCTAAGCGGAAAAGACGACGAGCATTTGCGACCCCATATTCAGCAATACCCCGCGATTCGTTACAACCGGCACCTTGGTGGTTGACTAGACCGGTCCCCGCATGGGTGGCATTGCCTGCTGTTCTCCGCCGCCGGTTGGCCAAACATTGTGATGCAACGGTCTGTTGCCAATCCAACAAATGAATTCCAGTGACCTCAGCGAATGCTTGAGTATGGCGCGGAGCGTTTGCGTATAATGTGCGGAGCTTGGCCGCAGCGGGACGCGTTACCCTCCGGTGAGAGCGTTTCCGGAGTCCCGCAGCGAGTCCTCAAGTTCCTGTGTTCCATCTTCTGTTCCATCATCGTCCGTTGCCTTGGTAGACAAATTCATGCACCGATCGAAAGCGCTCTGTGTCGAATCGACCCATTCCCTCGTGAACGTTTGCTCACCGAGTCGACGGCCTGGGGTAATCGGTCTGCGAGGGGTGATCGGTTTGCGAGGCCCTTGGGGCCGAGGAAGCATCGTGTTGCTGATTGGGTTGGTGGTTTGCAGCGGATGCGATATTCCCGAGCGAGCGCCGAGAGATCCTGGCTCGAGTGGCTACCAGGCTCCGAATGCGGGAGGCGATCAGGAGGGGAAAAAAGACGGTAACCCGGCGGTTGCCGCGAATCAAAAAGCGGAAAATCGAGAATTCCAAAGTGATTTCGAAGCGTGGGATGCTTATTTTGTCGGTGACAAGCATGTGGGGTATCGGCACACGACCGCAAAGGGCCAAGGAGATCCCGCAGAGCGGCGGGTGGAGGTTGCGGTCGAAGATTGTTTTCTGATTGAGCGTGGACCGTCGTCCGCCTTCGTACAGCGTCATTCGCATCAGTTGGTCGAGCAAACCGACGGGCAATTGTTGCATTTCAAGAGCCGCTTGAATGTGGGGCCGTTGATGACGACCTCCGAGGGAACGGTGGATGAGACCGAGCTTGCGATCGTCAAGACTCGCGGGGTTGCGGCGACGACGCAAACGTTGGCATGGTCCGACGAGCATCGTAGCTTGCTCGCGGTTGAGGAGTCGATTCGTCGATCTCCGCTGCAGCTTGGTGAGGTGCGCACGTTCCCCTCGGTTGCGCCCATCCAGCAAATTGCTACGACGGTACGTTTGACGGCGGTTGCGAAAGCGACCGTTCCGTTATTGGACGGAAAACCGCATGAGTTGTTGGAGATCGAGGTCGAAACCGAAATGGGCGAGGGGCGTACGAGCCATTATGTGATTTGGGCCGAATCCGATGGCTCCATTCGCCGCGTGTTGGATCCCTTGTCGAAGCTTCTGATCTATCGAACGGACAAGCCGGACGCCACCAAAGGAATCGAAGCGGAAGCGAAGGGAATCGCGATTGCGTCCATTTTGACGAAGGGCAAACTCGAGCGTTCCGAAGAGTGCCGACGTGTCGGTTTTAAGTTGGTCCGCACGTCATTGCCGGTGGCGAAAGACAAATTGATTCTTCAGCCGCACCCCACTCAGTTTCTACGAACGTTGAGCGAATCGTCACTGTTGGTGTTGGTGTCGACGTTGGGCCAGTCGCCTCCGGATGGTTTCTTGCAAGGCCGTTTTCCGGTTACCGATGAAGATCGTAAGCCAAGTGCAATCATCGACTCGGGAGAGGCAATGGTACGGCGAATCGCCCAAGCTGCTGTCGGCGCGGCGAAGCCCGAAGGCCGCGAACTCGCACTCGAACTTGCTCGCTCGGTCAATCGGTTGACGCAACTGAATCCCGAGAGTGTGGTATTCCAACGGGCTTCGGAAGTGGCTCAGAGCGCTCAAGGCGATGCGGCGGCTTATGCTGTTTTCTTGGCCGCGTTGTTGCGTGCCAAGGGAGTCGCCTCGCGAGTCGCGTTCGGTTTTCGTTATCAGGAAACGCCAGAGCCGCGGATGGTCTACCACGCCTGGACGCTTGCCCATGTCGATGATCATTGGTTGCCGCTCGATGCGACAACCGGAGGAGTGGCCGCCGCGGACCGTTTGACGATGTCGACCAGTAGTTTAAGCGAGGAGGATATTCACGACGCGGTGATGCCGGTGCTCGATTTCCTTGGCGCCTACGAAATCGAGATCGTCGCGTCAACCATTCGCTATTAAGCGGCCCAATATAATCGGGGGGCCGAAACGTGATGCGAGATCGATCGCGACGGATCATCCAACGCAGTCGAGGTGGCTTTGGACGGCGGCCAGCAGCGGATCAATCGTTTGCGATTGAATGCAGTGGGGAGGAGCCCAAGCGAACCACTGTGCCGATTCATGCTCGGTTAACACCAGCAACGGTTTTTTGCTTAGGTAGCCCAGAAAATACTGGACCGTTTTCTCAAAGATCTGGTCCCCCGTATTCTTGTACGACACCGGATAACGAATCTCGAAGCAAAAGGCTTCGTCGAGTTGAATTTCAGCAGCGGCGATGCCGGTTTCTTCCTCTGTCTCGCGAAGGGCCGTTTCGCGGAACGACTCGTTCGCTTCACAGTGTCCCTTGGGGAGATCCCAACGCTGGGGATGTCGCATGAGCAGGAACTCAGGTGCGGGATCTTGGGTCATCAGTAGGATGCCCGCAGCGCGAACGCTTCCGTCGGTGGGCACTTGCATCACGTCTTCCATTGCTTTGGCTACTTTCGATTCTTCATCGTAATCTTATCTCTTTATCCTAATCTTCTCTGGTTGTCTCGGGGCGAACGCGGTTGCGCAGACGGGACATCCGATGATCAGTAGGATGAAGATGATAAGTTGGTGGTGCGTGACGGGGGCTCAAACAAGTGAGTCTTTTGAAGAAAAAGGGCTCGGAGCCTGTGATGCACAGGGTATGTTGTTGATTTGCCTACGTCATTGTTTGGGGGGAGTCTAGCAAAATGAAGATCTACACGCGTACCGGGGATGCTGGTAGCACTGGTTTATTTGGGGGACCTCGAGTCGCCAAGGATGATGACCGCATTGAAGCGTATGGAACGGTCGACGAGGTCAATGCGTGCATCGGGATGGTGCGTTCGGCGGGAGTTTCCGATGAGATCGATGCTCAATTGTGCGAAATTCAACATGCGTTGTTTTCCATCGGAGCGGAGTTGGCGACACCGAACCCCGACGAGCATGGCATGCGGATCATTGATTCCGCGGCGGTGAAGCGACTCGAGGATTGGATCGATACTCATGAAGCCCAACTCACGCCGCTGAAAAACTTTATACTTCCCGCTGGGGGGGCTGCGGCAACACATTTACATTTAGCGCGGGCGATTTGTCGACGTGCCGAACGGCGTGTGGTCACACTTGTACGACGTCACGAAGTGAGTGTTTCGGAAGCGTTGATCGTCTACCTCAATCGTTTAAGCGATTTGTTGTTCGTACTCTCGCGGGTGGCGAATTTGGATGCGAATGTGGACGACGATCACTGGCAACGGCCGAGCTAACGTGCCGTGGTCGAGATGGCGAGCAGTGGTTCGGCAAACCGGTTGCGGGCCTCACTTTCTTGCCTCGTCAGACCGCTGGTGGGGTGTGTTTGCCAGTGTACAATGGGGCCAGAGCGCTCGGAGGCCGTTGTAGGTTCGGGATTCAAGTATTTGCGAGGTAGCATTGTGAAAAAAGTCGAAGCAATCGTCCGTCACTTCAAGCTCGAGGACGTTAAAAACGCCTTAACTGACCATGGCGTTCACGGCATGACCGTGAGTGAGGTGCGCGGATTTGGACGCCAGAAAGGGCATACCGAGATTTACCGTGGTACGGAGTATGCAATCGACTTTGTACCGAAGGTAAAGATCGAAGTGATTTGCACCGACGAGAATCTACAAATGGTGGTTGACACCATTTTGCAGACCGCTCAAACGGGACAAATTGGGGATGGGAAAATCTTCGTCACCAATCTTGAAGAGTCGATTCGAATTCGTACCGGTGAACGGGGCGAAGACGCGCTGTAGTTTCCCAACCGCCCGCTCAAGGGCAAGACTCGATGGTCGACACCGAGGCGGAAGGTGTGCGACACGATCGGTCTTTTAAGATGCCGACTTTAATAACGCCGGCATTGCGTCGCAGCGTCGATCGAGGTCGCACCGCGATCTTGAATATTTCTTCATTGGATTTTGTAATCCATGACGAAGGGGGCGAATTCCGTCGCAGCGATCCCAGACACGTTTTGCTCGGGAAGTCGCTTCGTTTCTTTGGCTGCTATGTCTGCAAGTACTTCATTACGCCCGGTTGTCATTCGCTCTCGCCAACGTCTTCGTGAGGGGCGAGCGAAGGCTCAGGTGCAACACGAATCCGGTTCGCAGGGGATTCTTGTCTCGGCCAAGCTTGCCGACCTCTATGATGACATCGTGCTAGATGTCTGGAGCGATGCGATTGAGCCCTGGGAAAATGATCGCGCCGTAAGCGGATTAGCGCTCGTCGCCCATGGTGGGTTTGGACGACGTGATTTGGCGCCCTACTCGGACGCGGACTTGATGTTGCTCGCCACGCGGGGTTCGGAACACCTTGCCAAGCGAGTCGCGGCGGATTTGACTCGCGATCTTGTGGACGCAGGCATCGTCGTCGGATTTTCGATTCGGTTGATCAACGAAGCGTGCCAGTTGGCGTGGCAGGATCCCGTCATTTTTACCTCCTTGACGGAATCGCGATTGTTGTCGGGAAGCTTGCATGTCTACAGCAAGTATTTCAATGCGCTGCGTCATGGAGCGATGCGGCGCCAGAATCGATTGATCCGTGATTGTGTGGCAGCTCGCCGAGAGGAACGGCGAAAATGGGGCGAAACAAACTATTTGTTGCGCCCCAATGTCAAACGCTCACGCGGCGGGTTACGCGACATTCAACTGATCCGCTGGATGGGCTTTGCACGCTACGGCGAGACTGATTTGGAAAAATTGGTCAAGCTTGGAGGGTTGCCTGAAGAGGATTATCGGGTGCTACGGAAGGCGGCGGAGTTCCTGATGCGCGTGCGTAACGAGTTGCACTTTCGTGAAAAGAAGAGCCAAGATGTCTTGGATCGTTCGCTGCAGATGGAGATTGCCAAAGCGTGGGGGTATCCCGGCGAAGAAGGCAAGTTGCCGGTCGAGCAGTTCATGCAAGACTATTTTGAAAACACGCGTAGCGTTCGCTATGCCTCGGCGTTTTTCGCCGAAGATTCTCTTACGCAACCATGGATCCATCATCTCTTAGAACGAGTTTTTTCTCGTACGATCTCCGAGCAAATTCGCATGGGGCCGACCCACATCTGGGTTCCCGATGCTCATTTGGAGACATTTGTTTCGAGTCTAGCCGATGTGTTGCGTTTGATGTTTTTGGCGAATCAGCATCGACGTCGGATCACTCATCGCACTTGGCAAGCGATTCGCCAAGCGATGCAGGAGCGTCCGCCGTCGATCCCGAGCGCCAATTCGATTGGTGCGTTTTTGTCACTCATGAGTTCACCGGGACGGCTCGCTGAATTGCTCCGTCGGCTGCATGAACTGAAAATCATCGAGCAGTTCATTCCGGCATTTGAGCGGACGCGTGGCTTGCTTCAATTCAACGCTTATCATAAGTATACGGTCGATGTGCATTGCATTCGGTCGGTCGAAGCGGCAACCGATTTAGAAGAGCAACCGACCGCGATGGGGCGGCGTTATCGACGTTTGAAAGATAAGGGGTTGTTGCATCTTGCGCTGCTGATTCATGACGTTGGCAAAGGCTACGAAGAGGATCATTGTGTTGTCGGCGCACGCATTGCGTTGGAAACGGCCGAGCGTCTCGGCCTGGATCGCGCCTCGACTGAGACGCTTCATTGGCTTGTGCAACAACATTTGCTTGTCAATGTCATTGCGTTCCGACATGACCTGAGTGATCCGCAGATCGTGTTGTCGTTTGCCGCCGAAGTCGGTTCGATTCGGCGGCTCGAATTGTTGATCGTGCACGCGGTCGCAGACCTGCAAGCGGTCGGCCCCGATGTGTTGACGGATTGGAAGCTCAATTTGATCGAAGAATTATACGTGCGGACTCGCCGTTACTTCGACACTGGGAATTTGCCTGGCAGCGAAGATGATCCCGAAATTGACCTGATTCGAGCGGATGTGCAAAAGCGATTGAGGAAGAAGAAGGCTCCGGAGAGTTGTTTTGATTTACTGCAGTCGTTGCCGCTATCGCTAATGACGCGAAGTGAGCCCGAACCGCTTGCCGATCAGTTGCGCGATGTCATTGAGCAGCTGAGTTCGAAGAACGAGTCGATTTGTTTGGCTTGTTTTGATCCCGTGTTCTCGGCGATGCGTTATACCGTCGTGCGTCGAGAATCTCATCAATCGATTGGCACGTTTGCGCGTGCCACGGGCGCGTTTACCACCGCGGGGCTTTCGATTCTGCGCGCTCAAATCGAAACGGTGGGCGAGGATTTAGCCTGGGATGACTTTTGGGTCAGCGATCCCCTCTATCCCGAGTGCCCTCCGGCCGGCCGTGTGGAAGAGATTCGAGAACGCGTTCGCACGCTGCTGGATTCGCCCGATCAACCTTTGCCGGCCCATCCGCGAAGATGGTCGACGCGAAATCGTGAGGGAGATCAAGTCAATGTGTTGCCCACGAAGGTGAGGTTCGACAATGATACGGTGGACCGGTTTACCATCGTTTCGGTGTTTGCCTATGACGAAGTGGGATTGCTGTACCGTGTGGCATCCGCGTTCGCGGATCAGAACGTTGTTTTGCATTTTGCCAAGATTGATACCCATCTCGATCAAGTGGCAGATGTCTTTTATGTTTCGGAACGCGATGGCAGCAAGGTGCTCGATCCCGATCGAATGGCCCGGATCGAAAACGCGTTGCTCACCGAAACTCGCTAAATCCACTCTGGAAACGACCCGCGAGTGAGGTGTGGCTTGTTAACTTGTTGCCATTAGGCAGACTTCGCTGCTTGGGAAAACACTTTGTTCTCTAGCGAATAAAGTACCCCTCTCGAGTTCTTTTACAGCGAAAACAAAGCGTTGCATTTGCAAACCTCTTGACGCGCGGTCATGGTTGTTTAAGTCACCGCATGCCCAGGATGCATGGCGGTAGCTCGCAACTCGGATCGACTCACTTTGATGGGTGTGAACGGGATGCGAATCGTTTGCGGAAGAGGATTTCTCTTCGTTGCTTCCCTTTCCCTTCAACATGGAAGTTTATTCTATGCAAAAGCGTACCCCCATCGCATTGTTCGCGGCCGTTGTGATTGCTTGTTCAAATGGTTACGTTGCGACCGTGAGTGCTGAAAGCGATTTAGATTTTTTACTTGACCGCATGACGTTTGCCGATGCGCCGAAAGAGATCGATAAATTTGGTAAAGATCGGTCCACGCAACTGGTTTCGGACGTTGACGAGGACGCCGTCAAGAGTCTGAGCGATGTGGACGCGCCCGCTCCCCTTGCGGACGCTCCCGCTGCAAAATCAGCGGGAAAACCTCAACCGGCTGCTCCGCTCGTCGACGCTCCGATTGATCGCGAGTTTGCCGATCCGTTGGAGCGTTCTGTTCCCATGGCTTCGACCGAACCGCCGCCACCACTTCATTTCCAGCCGGTCGATCAACATCAACCTAGCGGCATCTCACCGGCATGCGACTGTGCTCAGCACGGATGCCGCAATGGATGTGCGGCGGGGGCGGCATGTGATCCAGGCTACATTTGCCAACCCCATGTGACGCCAAACTTGCCTTCGTCGACGCTTCGCCAATACTTCCGCGGCAATCCCTGTAACGCCCACCTGTGGGACGGGTATGCTCAAGAACGCCAGCAGTATTGTGACAAGTATCACAAGCACATTCACGACCGTTGTGAGTGCGGTCATCGCGGCCAATGCGAAAGTTGTGTCTTAGGGCGGCGCCCTCTCGATTCCGCGCTGCTAAGAGCATCGGGGCGTCACGCTTGCAAAAGCGGTGATGGCGGGTGCGATGGACATCGTCGCTAGGGCAGGGCGGTGATGCACGCAGAATCGCTGATGTTTTGTGCTGCCAAGGGGACTACTCTCTTGGCGGCTCCCTTAGCTTGAGTGCCAAGCTCCACAAAAAAAATCGTGATCGACGATGAATCGGGTTTAGTTCCGCCCTCTCGGCTGCCGATAGTATTAGCACCATGGATTGGGAGGGTGGAACGATCGGTGTCATCGTTCCATTTTTGATGGGCCATGGTGAGGCAGGGAGGGCTTCACCATGGCCCTTCTTTTGCGCGCTACGAGAACAGCTTCTCGATCACGGTTCCGTTGCGAACGAGCGTAATCGGACGCCCCGTGCTGGTGTCATATTCGAGCGTCGGATCAATCCCCAGGTTGTAATAGAAGCTAGCGGCTACATCGTCGGGCGAAATCGCTTCGTGACGAGGCCCCGCCGCGGTGTCATCGCTCTCGCCGATGACTTGGCCCCCACGCACCGCTCCTCCGGCCATCAGCATGAACATGCATCGTGGATAATGGTCTCGTCCCCCTTCGGCGCTGCGCTCGTTGATCTTCGGGGTGCGGCCAAATTCCCCCGTCACAAAGACCGCGGTTCGCTCCAGCAATCCACGTTGCTCCAAGCCCACAAGCAACCCGCTTAAACCGGCATCGAGCTTGGGCAGGTTATTCTCTTTGAGTCTGGTGAAGTTGTCTTGGTGGGTGTCCCAGCCGCCGAGTTGAAGATTCACCAGTCGGACGCCCGATTCCACCAACCGCAGGGCTAATAGGCAGCTTTGACCAAACGATTCTTCGCCGAATTGTTTAGAGAAACTCGCCGGTTCTTGGCTGATGTCAAACGCCTCACGGGCACGCGAGGAGGTGATCATTGTGTAGGCTTGTTCACCAAACTGGTCGAGTCCTTCGAGCAATTGGTCATTCGCTTCCAGTTCCGAGAAGCGACGGTCGAGTTTTTTGAGCAGTAATTGGCGACGTTTGACTTCGTCGACATGGATGCCGGCGGTGAGCGAGATGCCGCGCACGGAATAAGGTTGACCAAACACGGGGGTCGAGTTGGTTTCCAAAGCGGCATAGCGAATTCCGAGGAAGCCAGGACCATGGCTGCCGCGTGGGATCGCGACTTGGCTGGGGATGTCCGCGTCGGCGGGGTTCTCTTTACTCACCACCGCGCCGTAGCTTGGGTAGTCGAGCGATGGAATCGGTTTGCTACCGGTGTTGACGTATTTGCGACCGAGTTCATGAGCCGCCAAAGTGTGGCTGACCCCACGCAGGATTGCGTACTTGTCGGCACAATTTGCCAGTTTGGGTAAGTGTTCCGAAATATGGATCCCCGGCACGTTGGTGGCAATCGGCTTGAAACTTCCCCGCACGGTGTCGGGGGCCTCGGGTTTGAGATCAAAGGTATCCAGATGTGAGGGACCGCCATTGAGTTCGATAAAGATCGCTCGATCGGCCCGCCCCGAATCCACTTGCCCCGCACTCGCCATCCGCATGTAGTTTGCCAGCGTGAAGCCGCCGAGTGAAAGCACCCCTGCTTTGAGCATGTCACGACGCTGCATGCCATCACAGGTAGAATGAATTTCCATGATTATCGACTCAACGAAGGGAGAAATAAGTAAACAGGTGAAACGGTCACTTTGTCGCGTTGGAGATCAGTGGGTGATGATGAATTCTTTGGTGTTGACCAAGGCCCATAGGATCGATTCCATGCCGGCGGCTGGTGTGGGAGAATCGTGGATGAACGCTTCGGAAATTTCGCGTTCTTGGTCATCGGGGAACCGGCTTAACGTCCGTAGGTAAGCGTCTTCAACGAGCCCAGCGACGGTCATGGTTGACGTTCCCGAGGCCTGGGGTTTTGGGTCCAGCTCTTGCCATGATTTGGGATTTTCGATCAGTACATCGAGTGCGGGGATCTGAAAATCATATTGCTTGAACCGGTTGGCCATCCGGCGGTATTCACGCTCGAGTTGGCTGCGAGTCTTGGTTTGTCGATTGACCGATTGAGCATTGAATTGGGTGACGCGTTGAATCATTTGTTTGCGAAAACTGTCGGCAGCACGCGCTGCGGCAACCTGTTTGGGATCGACGCGTTTGTTCGGTCCGGGAACTCCTAGGGATTCACACGCTTGGGCGACCCAACCGTCTTTGTCGGCGAGTCGCTTGTGCATGTCGGCATCATTGCGCAGGTAGATGGATTGCAGCAGGCTCGGTGAGTCGCTGCGGTCACAATCGCAATTCGATTCACGTGAGGATTGTCCAAATACCTCCAGTGCAAAGTTTTTCTGATTGCGGTTTTGCACAATGCCTTCGCCAATCGCCATTTCGCTGACCTCGCCGCGAAGTCGACTCACTTTTTCATCTGAGCCCGTGGCCAAGACGACGGCGTCATAAACCACTTCGGCGGGAAGTCGACGCGGCACGTGACGTGAGAAATTGACGCGGTCCAAAGCGTTCGTCGTGTTGGTTTCGGATGATCGGGCGTAGGTTTCGCTGCGGGTGATCTCGCGATGTAGCCACTTTAGATCGAAGTCGTGGGCGATAAATTCCGTAGCCAAGTACTCGAGCAGCGGTGCGTTGCTCGGTGGATTCGCCAGGTTCATGTCGTCCGCGGGATCCACAATCCCGCTGCCGAAGTAGTTGCTCCAAATCCGGTTGACGATCGCTTTGGCAAAGTAGGGGTTGTTTTGATCACGCAGCCACTGCATCAGCGCGGTCCGGGGGTCTTTGTCGAGCGTCGTGGGTTCGGCTTGGCCCAGGATCGTACCCGAGGGGATTTGAATCGCGGGGATTTGGCGTCCCTTCTTCTTAGCAGCGGCCCGAGCCTTTTTCGCTTTGTCGGAAATGCCTCGCGTGTTGACGATCAGCTCGCCAAAGGGAACCACCTCTCCCTTTCGTGCCGCGCTGTAGACGGCTTTGCGAAGATCGCCGTTGGCAAGTTTCTTGCCCTGCGTGATCTCTTTCAACAACGCGTCACGAACCTCCTTGGCATCCGCTCGGACGAGGTTCTGGTTCATTCGGATCGGAGTGAACAACCGCGAGAATTTTTCAAAGTCATCCTTGGACCATTGGTCAAATGGGTGTTTGTGGCACTGGGCACACTCGATACGAACGCCGAGAAATGCGTAGGCGAACCCAATCGCTCGCTCTTCGGGCTTTTGAAAGTTGCGGCGTCCCCAGAACAGTGGCATGCCATCGCGTTTGGCAAAGATCGCTTCATTGCCGGGCGTACACGCTTTCGTCATTTGTTCACAATAATCACGATAGCTTTCGCCTTCCTGGCGATTGTTGGCTTCAACCATTCCCGCCACGATCTCGTCATAAGGAACATTGGCTTCGAGCCGGTGACGCAGCCATTCGTGCCACAGCCGCGAGCCCGCGTTGCGGATCGGAAGGACGTTGTTGAGTTGGGTTTCGCTGTTTCCGGTCCAATCGGACATGCGCGTTGCCCACCACGCAGCATAGGCGGGAGAGTCGAGCAAATCTTCGATCAATTTTTCCCGTTTATCGGTCGCCGTGTCGGCTAAGAATTCGCGGACCGTGTCGCCGGCTGGAAGCATGCCGGTCATGTCGAGTGAAACGCGGCGAATGAACTCAGCGTCCGTACAGGGGCCCGAGGGAACCACGCCCAGCTTATCAAGCTTCGCTTGAACAAGCCGGTCAATCGGTTGAGCCATTGGGGCTGCGGAGGGACGTGGCTCGCCAAGCGGACGAATGACGGGGACGGGAACGACCGCATTGTCGTAATAGACCACGATGTGTGTGTCTCCGGGGTCCCCCGAATCGATGTGCCCGTGTTCGTTGATCGTGGCGATCGCATCGTTATTGGAGCTAAAACGGCACAGTTCTGTGACCTCTTCGATGCTGCCGTCCTGCCAATGAGCAAACGCTTTCACGTCAACGGATTCGCCCGCTTGATGGAACTGGATTTCGGTGGGAGTGACCTCGAGACGTTGCAATAATTGCACCCTTTTCGAATTGAATTTGGCTCCGGATTCGATCCAGCGACGGAGCACGTGGTGTTCCCAGCTGCCTTTTTCAAATCGTTTACCCCCTTCGTGCATTTCGGCATCGAGTGGTTTCGTTAGGATCAGACTCTCGTCCACCTCCGCGGTATCGACACGTCCCCTATGCTCAGCTAACAACGCGTCATGATCCGCTTTAAAGTCATAGCCAAACAATGACAATGCAAAGCCCCCGCGACCTTGGAACGACCCGTGGCAGGCGCGTCCGTTGCATCCGAGTCGGCCCAGCAGCGGCGTGATATGTTTTTGAAAGTCGGGGGCCTCTGGCGTATCGGCGCTCGCAAATCGCTCACTCAGCGGGGCGATCGTTTTCGCAGGGGAGGTTGGTTGTGGCTTCCCGATTGCGGGCTCGGCAATTCCGATCATGGGCCATCCGCCTAGCAAACAGGCCAATGCAGCGGACGCGATCCAGGGAGACGTTTTCACGGGGATTCGATTCATCGAAAATACCAAAGGCCCAAGGAAGGGAGGAAGCGGACGTTTCAGGAAACTGCGATGAGATTGCCTCACGCGTTACTTGGTCTCTTTTCGCTTCTCGCTGTTTTGGCCTGCGCCACGGAGAAGCTGCTGATAGGTTTTTTTGAGATGGTTGTCGAGGTTTTGTTGTTTCTCCTTCAGTCTCTCTTCGGCGGTATTCAATTGCCGTTGAGCACGTTCGATTCGTTGTTTCGTGAAGTGAATTTCGGCTTCGCTTCGTTTGATTTCCGCTTGGACGAGCTTGCGGATCGCGTCACGAAGCGCTTCGCGATCCTCGTCCCGCTTTCGGACTTTAAACTTTGCGGCAAGCAATTTTGCCTGCATTTGTGCTCGCAGTAGCTCCGATTCGATCTGGTAGATTTCTTCGTTTCGATTTTTCGCCGTTTCAAGTCGTTTCGCGGACTTGGCGAGATCTCGGATCGCATCTTTGTATTGATGCGGTTTTTTCAAGCGGAGTTGATCGAGTACCGGTTTAAGCTCAGGCAGGTGAGTGGCAACCAATTCCATCGCCTTGGATTCAAGTTTGGGATCCACTTCGTTGGCTGTCTTGGACTGTGCGTTTTTGGCTGGCGAGGGCATCTCCTCAGCAAATAAAGACGCGGGCGTGCAAGGCGTTGCCCACAACACGGTGATCGTGAACAGCAGGCCAACGAAGGCAGTCCGCCCGTGAAACTTAACCATCAATTTGTTCTCCTGCGTCGATGCCCGCGACGAGCCATGCGAGTGTCGAATCATCCTCGACCCCATCGGCTTCCGCACTGAAAATCTCTTCACTTGATTCGAGTGCAAAATCCCCTGTTGCGAATTCGGGTAAGCGGTCATTGTTAAATTCGAACGTCGATTCCGATTGCACCCAAGCTTGAGCGACAAGCGTTACTTCGTTCGAGAGCGGTTGGGGGTTGGATGCGTCGTCCGAGCGATCGCGGAGCGGATTGCCGATGATGAATGCAAACATGACTGACGCTGCCAACGTCATTGCCGCCAATCCCCATCGCCACCCATTGGAAGGGCGTGAGAGGGACACGTGGTTGGGTTGCCGTAGTGTGACCGAAGGCAGATCGGTTTTGACTTCGGCAACCCGATGAAGCATCTCGGCCATCAATGCCAACTCGTCTCCCAGCGATTCATGCTCGCGGAGTTGGTTTTGAAATTCGGGCAATTCATCGGCGGGGAGCTCACCGAGCAGATACAGGAGGCATTGGTCGCTCCAAGCAGTGTTGGGGTGGCGGTTCATGGTTGTTTGCCTTTTTTGCGGTCGCGCTGAACGGTATCACGCTGAACGCAATCACTCATTTCGCTGTCGTTCTTTTCAATCTCGCCCTTATCGATCTCGCCGCGCAGCCGTTGTAGTGCTCGTCTCATGTGGGTCAGCGCAGTTCCGAGTGGGATTTCGAGATGGTCAGCGATTTGTTGAAACGTGAGGTTTTCGTTGATTCGAAGCCGGATGATTTGCTGCCAGTTCGTAGGCAGATTTTTGATCGCTTGGCCGAGTTGTTGGGCGGTTTCATCGGCGACGAGGTGTTCGAGATGGTTAGGGGCCGGGGCGTGGGGGAGCGAGGTGGCTTGCTTTTCGAGGATTCGCTTGGTGGTGGATTGATCGCGCCAATGGCGTGCGGACTCATTTGCAGCGACCCGAAACAACCATGCTCGGCGAGCGATCCGAGGGACCTCGTCTCGCTGTTGAACCGTCTTGATAAAGATCGTTTGCAGGCAATCCTCGACATCGGCTTCTTGAGCGAGTCGGCGGCGCAAGAAGGCGCGAAGCGTCGGCTCGGATTCCAAGAAAACCCGTTGCCACGCTCCGTCGGAGTCCTCGCTTTCCGCGTTGTCGGGAGTCTTCGTGCTCATAGTTCCGTCGTTACGCTAAACAAGATGCGCCACGCGGACCGATTATTTCACGTCCGACAGAATTTTAGCGAAAAACTATTTCCAGCATTCGACAATCGCGTATTGCTTGCCTGGCGTGACGGTGATGTCGTGCCATTGGGTGACAAGGTTTTCCTCGTACCAAGAGGCTTGTTTGGTGACGACAAATAGTCGTCCCCCCGGCCGCAGGGCCTGTTTCGCTGCCTCGACAAACAGGCGTGCGATACGAAAGTTGGCGTAGTACGGCGGGTTGCATACCGCAACATCGTAGCTACCCGGCGCATCGCACTGGCCGTCACAGGTCAGCCGAGCGTGGAAGTCGTTGAGCTCGTTCTTCAACGCCCCTCGTCGTGTGCACTGAATCGCCCGAGCGTTGCTGTCGATTGCCAACGTATGGATTCCCTTGGCTTGTTTGGCTAACGAGAGTGAAACCGATCCACAGCCACATCCAATGTCGATCACGCGTTCGCCCGCCTCGATTGTGACCGCTTCCATTAACGCTTTGGCGCCCCCGTCGAGTCGTCGATGCGAGAAGACTCCGGGACGAGTGGTTGCAGTGATCGATACTCCGCGACTGCGAAAGCTGAATTCACAATCGAACTGGCGTTGTCGTTTCAATTCACCCTCTTTACGAAGCACGTAGACGACCGCCGCATCAGATCGGATCACGGTCACCTTGGTTCCGAAGGCTTTGAGTTGATCGTGCAGCCAGGTATCGTTGGGATTGTCCACCGATGTAACCAATCGTCCTCCCATGACGAGATTCGAATAGGCTTGCTGAAGCAAATCGCGTTGCAGTTCGGCTTCACCTCGAATCGAACAGGGGATCAACGCGAGGTCGAATTCTTCGTTTGGTAAATCGGTGTCGCACAGGATCGCCAGTTGATGATCGGCTTTGGGCGTGGTCGTCGGAGTCCATGAGGGTTCATCCGCGTGATGATCGGCGATCGCCAAATGCTGTTGAAATTGATCGAGATACCACAGGGATACCGAGGCATCGCTGCGTTCTCGGTAGAGCGTACGGGCGGCTTGTCCGCGGCCCATCGATGTGCTGAGGATGCGTTTGCCGGGTAAGTCCTTGGCCACGTCCAACAGTGCGGATTCGGCGATTCTCGCTGGTAAGCGTGGCGGAGTTGCGTTGGGGGTGTCGTTCATTATCTTATTAGCCAAGGAATTTTTCCACGACGGTCCATGTCCCGGTGACCAGCATTGCGGTGGCGGAGAGCCACAGCATGATGTCCCACAGGGTTCCCGGCGTCAGTTCGGGTCGAGAGCGATGGTAGCGAAAGTACAGTGCCGCACCGGCCAGCATGGGAAGCATGATGCCTTGAGCCACACCGCTAAGTAAAACCAATTGAGCCGGTGCGGGGAACGCGAGGTAAATCAAGAGGCATAAGATCGGAAAGCCTCCGCTAAGCCAGCGGATCCACTTTTCTCGTGTTTGCGGATCGTCAGCGATTAGCCCGACGACGCACATTGCGTCGGAGAAGGTTCTCGCGTGGCTGGCGTTGGCAACAAAGAACGTCGAGTAGAGGACCGCGAAGGCACCAAACAAGAAGATTGCCGATGCCCATTGGGAAAACACCGGGACGAACATCACTGCCAACGTTCGGACCATGTTGTCTTTTTCAGGGTTCAGTCCCACGCGATGCAAGATCGCCGCGCCAAGCAAATAAAAGGTGATCGTTGCAAACGTATAGACCACCATTGCGCCCCAGGCGTCGACTTGCATGACCCGCATCCAGCCCGTCGCTCGGCGCAGCCAAGCGGTCGATCCGTCATCGCGGCCGACAAATCGAGCGTACCCTTTTTCCAGGCACCAATAGGGATAGACGACAAGCTCCGCAGCACCGACGCCGATGATGCCAAACGTCGCCAGCGCGGTTCCGATCGGACGTGCATTTCCACTCGCTCCGTCACCCGGTTCCGAGGGCAGTCGGAATTGCAACCCGTGGATGAATTCCGCAAGGCTGACACGGAAATCGGGCTGGTCTTGCAGGAAATAGAGATTGGTGATCGTCAGCAAGGTGAACGAGGCGACCAGGATCGTCGCCAACGATTGAATCAATCCGTAGCGGCCCACCCAGAGCACCGCACTGGTGAACAGGGCCACGACGATGGCCCAGATCGCGGCATCGTTGGCCGCCGTGATGTTTTCGGCCGTGACGGTTTCGCTGGGGATGGTTTCGCTGGTGGGGGGCTGATGTTGGTCGCGGTAATTTTTTTTACTCGCGGCAATTTGTTGCTCTGCTTGGGAGACGTCGACGGTGATGTCGTCCGGCGCGTAGCGTTGGAACTGCAACAGCGTTTCCGCATCGGCGATTTCGTTGTAATCAGCGCCACGCTGTGTCAACGGCACGCTGATCGCCAAGGATTGGCCGACCCCGCCGACAATACCGCCGAGTTGACTAATGCTGGCGATCCACATCAGTACCCAGTACCAGACCAACCAATTGCCTCGTCCACGAATCCGTGGTCCAGGAACCTCATCGAGGGCACGGAGCGTGGTTTTGCCGCTGACGATCGCATAGCGACCGAACTCGATTTGTGCGAATACCTTTACGACGCAGCCCAGGATGATGAGCCACAGTAGACTGAATCCCGCTTCGGCACCGGTCTTGGTGGTCGCGATCAGTTCTCCGCTGCCCACAATTGATCCCGCGACGATCAACCCTGGGCCGATACAGCGAATGATCGGGAGCATCCGTGTCGGCGGCTCCAACGTCGAGGCGGAGTCATCATGACGGATCGCGTCCTTGGGGTGTGTCATGAGTGATTTTGGGTATCAGGTTCGTTGGGGTAGGGCGGTCTTGCCTCCTGCCGCTACCGTACACAATCGACGTAGTATTGGCGTTGTCCGTTGACGTTTTCTTCGACCAAGCCATGGATGTCCGCGTGGAATCCAGGGAATTGTTGATTGAACGCTCTGGCAAATTGTAGGTACTTGACGATGGTTTTGTTGAACCTTTCTCCAGGAATTAAGAGCGGAATTCCAGGCGGATAGGGCGTTAATAGCACGGCCGTCGCACGCCCTTCGAGCTCATCGATCTCCACGCGATCAATCTCACGATGCGTCATCATCGCATAAGCATCCGAGGGCTTCATTGCCGGTTGCATTGGCGACAAATACATTTCGGTGGTCACGCGAGCGATGTCATGGTGCTTGTAGGTGTCGTGAATCTGTTGGCAAAGGTTTTTCAGCCCGATGGATTCATAGCTTGGGAACGCTTGACAGAATTCCGGCAAGATCTTCCACATGGGTACATTTTTGTCGTAGTCATCCTTGAACTGTTGCAACGCGCTGAGCAGCGTGTTCCAGCGTCCTTTGGTGATCCCGATCGTGAACATGATGAAAAATGAATAGAGTCCCGTCTTCTCGACGACCACTCCATGTTCAGCCAGATAGCGAGTGACGATCGAAGCGGGGATGCCGGTTTCGGCAAACTGGCCATTCACGCTCAGCCCCGGAGTGACGAGCGTGGCTTTAATGGGGTCGAGCATGTTGAAGCCCGCGGCTAGGTTGCCGAACCCGTGCCAATTATCATCGGGACGCAAGATCCAATCTTCTTGGTTGCCAATTCCTTCTTCGTTGATCTCGTCGGGACCCCAAACTTGGAACCACCAATCGTCGCCCCATTCCGCGTCGACCTTGCGCATCGCACGTCGGAAGTTTAGCGCTTCGGCGATCGATTCTTCGACCAACGCGGTCCCGCCGGGCGGTTCCATCATCGCGGCGGCGACGTCGCATGAGGCAATGATGGCGTATTGAGGTGAGGTCGAGGAGTGCATCAAATAGGCTTCGTTGAAGACGTGCCGATCGAGTTTCTGTGTCTCCGATTCTTTGACCAAGATCTGTGACGCCTGCGAGATGCCGGCGAGCAGTTTGTGGGTCGAATGGGTCGCGAAGACCATCGAGTCTTTGCATCGGGGGCGATCGCGTCCTAACGCATGCATGTTTTGATAGAAATCGTGGAACGTGGCATGAGGCAGCCAAGCTTCATCGAAATGCAGTGTGTCGATTTGGCCATCGAGTAGTTCTTTGAGCATTTCAACGTTGTAGACCACACCGTCGTAGGTGCTTTGCGTGATCGTCAAAATTCGCGGTTTGCGATCGGGATGGGCCGCTTGGGCTTCGCGTGCAAACGGATTGGCTTCAATTTTCTTCTGGATGTTCTCGGGGCGAAACTCATCCAACGCAATCGGCCCGATCAAGCCCAGATTGTTGCGGGTGGGTGTCAAGAAGACGGGAACGGCACCCGTCATGATGATCGCGTGCAAAATCGATTTGTGGCAATTGCGGTCCACCACGACAATGTCACCCGAAGCGACGGTCGAATGCCAAACCATCTTGTTGGAGGTCGACGTGCCGTTGGTCACAAAGAAACAATGATCCGCATTGAAAATTCTGGCGGCGTTGTGCTCCGACGCCGCAACCGGTCCGGTGTGGTCCAAGAGTTGTCCCAGTTCTTCGACCGCGTTACAGACATCGGCACGGAGCATGTTTTCGCCGAAGAACTGGTGAAACATTTGCCCCACAGGACTCTTCAAGAAGGCGACGCCTCCGGAGTGACCGGGGCAATGCCAGGAATACGATCCGTCGTTGGCATAATCCACCAAGGCGCGGAAAAACGGCGGAGCCAAACCATCGGTGTAGGAGCGTGCTTCACGCAGGATATGCCGAGCGACGAACTCCGGTGTGTCTTCGAACATGTGAATGAAACCGTGCAGCTCTCGCAGGATGTCATTCGGGATGTGGCTCGACGTCCGCGTCTCGCCATACAAAAAGATTGGAATGTCGTTGTTCTTAAAGCGTATCTCTTGAATGAAGGCACGCAGATTCGCGATCGCCGCTTCTTCGGTGTCCGGGGTCAAGAATTCTTCGTCATCGATCGATAGAATGAACGCGGAGGCACGGGATTGTTGCTGCGCGAATTGCGACAGATCGCCGTAGCTGGTTGCACCGATCACCTCGGCCCCTTCGCCCTCCATCGCCTGGGCGAGCGCACGGATGCCCAAACCGGAGGTGTTCTCGGAGCGAAAGTCTTCGTCAATGATTAGAACGGGAAAGCGAAATTTCATTAGGTTACTCTAAAGGGAACGAGACGCCACGATTCTACAAGCCGATCGTCAAGGTGTCGCGGCGCCTTCGGGAGGAATCGTGGCGAAGCAGAATGGTAGAGTGGGCGGCAGCGGATCGGGGGTGCTTTGCTGGCATTCGTTCCGGTTCGCGTCTCGGGGGGCGGCTGCTTTGTTGCCGGCAAATCCTCGAAGTGAACCGTCTCGAAAAGGTCGTTAATCGCAGGGCGGTCGCGGCAGTGAACTGCACCTGAGCTGGGGCCGTCACGCCGGTTCAGGCCGCCACGCCCGTTTGGTTCGTCCCTCCCGCGAAAATTCGTCACAGGCGATCGATTGGATGAGGGAGAGTGGATTGAGTATCGCGTCTTGCTCATCGCCGCTCACCACGATGCGGGGCGGAACCAAGGCGGGGCGGAACCAAGGCGGGTTGATTGCCGGGGTAAGTTTCGCTCTTATTTTGTCTGCATCCCTGGTGGAAATGGACACCGTTTTTTGTATCGCCGATTGTCTTCCTCACGCACAACTGAAACATCCATGGCATCGTCTGAAAAAAATATTTGGATTGGGTTTGACCTTGGTGGCACCAAGATGTTGGCGATTGCGTATGACGAAAATTGGAAGCCCCTCGGACGGCGGAGACGAAAGACACGAGGTCGAGATGGATCCGATAGCGGTATCGAACGCGTGGCCACGACGATCGAACGCTTGCTCGTCGAAAATGAGATCCCCCCAAGCCGCATTGCTGGGATCGGAATTGGCTGCCCGGGGCCGATTGATCTTACCAAGGGCCGCATCCTGACGACTCCGAATCTCGGTTGGGATGACATCGATGTCGCGGGTTTTTTGAAGCAGCGCTTTGATTGTGGTGTCACCGTTCTCAACGATGTCGATGCGGGGGTGTATGGCGAGTACAAATTTGGCGCGGCCCAGAAAGCTCGCTGTGTGGTCGGGATTTTCCCCGGTACCGGGGTCGGAGGCGGATGTGTGTACGAGGACAAAATTCTGCAGGGAGCTCACTTTTCTTGCATGGAGATCGGTCATACGCGGATCTCTTCGGATACCCGCGTTTCGGGTTCGGCAAGCCCTGGAACGCTCGAGGCCGAGGCCAGTCGCTTGACCATCGCTGCGGAAGCGGCAAAGGCCGCGTTTCGTGGTAATGCCCCGAATCTGATGAAAAATGCCGGGACCAATTTGAGTGAAATTCGTAGCGGTGCGCTTGCCGATGCGATTGAAAAGGGGGACAAGATTGTTGGAGAAATCGTCGAAGAGGCGGCCCGCAGCATTGGCATCGCGGTTGCCAATGTCGTGCATATCTTGTCGCCCGATAAAATTGTTTTGGGCGGCGGATTGGTCGAAGCGATGGAGGAGTTGTTCGTCAAAACGGTTCGGAAATCGGCCCGAGACAATGTGATGTCGGTCTACAAAGACACCTTTGACGTGGTGGCCGCAACGCTCGGGGATGATGCCGGCGCGATGGGGGCTGCCGCTTGGGCGAAGCGGCAATTGACGTCCGAACGTCGTTGATTGCTGGAGCGGCCAAAGGAATCACCCGCCGCACGCTGCGTTCCTAGCAACGAGCGACAAGTTCATTCTTTGGATGAAGTGAATTTCAGCAGCAGCCAATCTCCCAGTCGCGGCGAGATGTGTCCCACCGCGATCAAGAGTCGGAGGTAGCGTGGCAGCACCATATCGGCCCGCCGGTAGCGAACACAGTTCAGGACGGCGATTGCAACCGTTTCCGGAGCGAGCCCCTTGATCTTGGTTCCACCGCCTGGCTTGGCCGCTTCGGCCGGCACGTTTTCATCCACACGCGACTGGTAGCGTGATCCGGCGTCGTCGCGTCGAATGGGGCCGGGATTGACGAGCCCGACGTGAACCCCGCGTGGTTTCAGTTCGAGTCGCATTTGCTGGCTCAGCCCCGCCAAAGCATGCTTGGCGATCCCATAGCCTCCGAGGTATCGCGCACCGACCTTGGACGCGAGCGAGCCAATGTTGACGATGACGCCTTGGCGATTTTCAAGTTCGGGGATCGCGGCGGCGGAGCAGAGCAGGGTGCTGTGGACGTTTTGGCGAATCAGTTCGTCGAGTCGTTGGATCGTCAGCTGATGGGCCAGTCCTCGGTCACTGGTGCCGACACAGTTAATCAGCACATCGAGCCGGTTGAACGCCACCATGGCGGTCTGGATGGCTTGTTTCGCTCCCGTTTCCTCAGACACGTCCGCGCATGCCGTCGCCACGTAGGGAGCGTGTTGCAGGCTCGTTTGGGCCGCCTCGAGTCGGGTCGCATCACGGCCAGCGATGACAATGCGGTATCCCGCTTTGAGAAACGTGCTGGCGATCACGAGCCCTAAACCGCCTGAGCCTCCGGTTATCAACGCGACCGGTGATTTATCCGAAATGATCACGTGAGTTTGCGTCCACCAAAGCGAGTGAAGAAGCGAAAGACCCGATAAAAAAGGGTGGTTTGAACGGCTACGGGTGACGTGCCCTACTTTTTCATGCCGCAAAGCCTTAGATTCAGGTTTGGCATGGAGTGAGGTTTTTCACCCTTTTCAGCCCAGCCAACCACACCATTAGCTAGGAAGCATCGTATGTCTAGGCCCACGCTCGAAGAATCATGTACGAAAATTGTCGCCACGGTCGGACCCGCCTGTGGAACAGTGGAAAAATTGGTGGAGTTGATTGAAGCGGGGGTCGACGTGTTCCGTATCAATACGGCTCACGGATCGCGCAGCGAGCACGAAGCATCCCTGGGGAATATTCGTCAAGCATCCAAGCGATGTGGATTTGATGTCGGAGTCTTGCTGGATCTGGCCGGCCCTAAAATGCGTCTCGGCCAACTGGTGACGGATCCGCTGGTTTGCGAAGTCGGGGCGACCCTGAGCTTTATCCGAGGCGATTCGTCGACGGAGGCTTCCGAATTGACCAGCACGTACGCGCGGTTGATCGATGAACTCGCCCCCGGCGACCGCGTCATGTTGGCCGATGGCTTGGTAGCTCTTAAAGTCGAGAAGGTCACGGCCAAGCGTGCCGAGTGCCGTGTCACGGCTGGCGGAATCGTCCGCAGCCGTCAAGGGATCAATCTGCCCGGAGTCAAGCTTTCCGTCTCCGCGATGCGTCCCAAGGACGTCGACAATGCGATTTGGGCCGCCCAACAGGGGATCGACTTTATTAGTCTCTCCTTCGTACGGTCACCCGAGGATGTGCAGTCGCTGAAGAATTTGTTGGTCAGTTACGAATCCAACGCGATGGTGATCGCCAAGATCGAAAAGCCCGAAGCGTTGGACCAGCTCGAAGCGATCGTCGAGGCTTCCGACGGTGTGATGGTGGCGCGAGGTGACCTCGGGGTCGAAATCGATGTCGCCGAAACACCGGTTGCTCAGAAACGCATCATCCGCGTCTGTAAAGAGAAAATGAAGCCGGTGATCGTGGCGACGCAAATGCTCGAGTCGATGCACACCAGTAGTCGTCCGACGCGTGCCGAGGCGAGTGATGTTGCCAATGCGATTCTCGATGGTGCCGATGCCTGCATGCTCAGCGGCGAAACGGCGATCGGAGATCATCCCGTCAAAGCGGTCGAAATGATGAACCGGATTATGGTTTGTACCGAGCGAGAAATGTTGTCGCACAATATTTCAGAGCGAATCCCGAATACGCGAGTCCATCCGATCACCACCGCCGTGACGATCGCGGCGACCAATATTGCCGAAGCGATTCGGGCCAAGTTGATTGTGATTGGGACGCGGAGCGGTGGTACGGCTTGGGTGAAAAGTAAGAGCCGAAGCCGAATTCCAACCCTGGGAGCGAGCAATTCCCACGACACTCTGAGACGCATGAACCTGCTCTGGGGCATCAAGCCGGTCGAAGCTTCACACCTCGACCACACCCCGGAATTCATTGATGAAATCTGCCTGTGGGGACGCGAAAACGCTCACCTGCAAAAAGGAGATCAAGTGGTTTTTGTGACTGGCAGCGGTGTGGTCGAAAAGGCCCACAACGTAGTGATTGTGCATACCGTCGAATAGCTCCTACAGGCTACCTCCGAGCGTCATGCTTCCCATTGGTCGCTAGTGCGGATTTCCAAAGTGACTTCGCCGTCCAACCGCACCGGGACGCCACCGCTAGGATCCAATTGCAACTCGATTTGGTTGTGAAGATCCCATTGCTCGGTCAGTTCGATTTCCAACGGCGGCGGCCCCGTGGGCTGTTCCTTGCCGTTGAGCCGAATCGACGTCAGCTGGCCCTGCCAGTTCGTAATCCGCAGCGCAACTCGGTCCCCCGATTCAATTCCCGTGGGACGGTTGAAGTGGCGCGTGTAGGTGGTCGAATGCCGTTGCTCCGCCGAGCTGAGGTCTTCATCCCGTTCAGGAACGTTGACACGTCTGGCATCCGATTCACCGTCGTGAAGTTGTTTGGACCAAGGATAGCGAAGTCGAATCGTGTGCATGTCGAGGAAGGGTTTCCTAGGAAGGTCCAAATGAGGGTCAGCTGTCGCTACATCAATGATGAAAATGCTCTAGACGCCGACCAGCGCGGCCACCACGCCGAGTCCAATCAGCCCCAAAAGTAACGCCAACAGGATCCAAACGATGATGGAGGTTTTGTACTTGATATGGGGCGTTTGGGCGACGACCTGTTGATAGCCCGGCGAGAAGACAAATTGTCCTTTCTCGCTGAGCAGCAAGTAGAGGAAATAGGCGGAAATCAACGTGCCAATCGGAAATGCGAGTAGCCCAATCACGCTGAGCACGCTCGCGACAATGCGAGCCCAGGGACGTAGCTTCCAAAGATTTAATGCCGTGAAACCTTGCAGCAGTCCTAACGTCAGGTAAACCAAGCCAATCACCGCCATCAAAATCGCTTCGGCGGGGGCGACCTTCTCTGCAATCCCAGCAACCACGGGCATGGCAATCATCGCCAACCCGATCGGTACCATCAGGATCGCCCCAAGCAAATAGAGCGTGCCGATCGATTTCACCGAGGCCTCATGGCTGAGGTAATAACGCCGCACCGCTTCGACATCGTCCCCCAGGGCATGCGAAACCGGGCCGACCTGTGACGTGGGGGTGTATGGGTTGGCAATCGATCTCGGGGCTTCGTCCCGGTTGGGTAGGGCAGTGGAGCCTTGGGCTTCGGGCCGGCCGGAAGCTTCGGGCTGGCCTTGACCTTCGGGCCGGCCTGAGTTCGCGGGCCGGGCAAAGGGATTGACTTCGTCTTGGTTCGGCATGGGGAGGCTCGCGAAAGGGGAAAGGGGGGGGAACGAACAGGCAAATCTCGCTTGATAACGCATCGGCCCAGTTAATGCATGAGCCCCCGCGGGAAAGGGGGCTGAGGCCAAATTTTACCATGCGACGCGAACCGCTGGGGGGGCTTGGATGGAAACGAGTCTGGGCGGGGCTTCCGCGGGCCGCCGGTGGGGGCGAAGCCACCGACGCAAATGCAACGCCATGGAAAACGTCCCGATAACGAAACAAAGCCCTGATTGGAAGAAACCAATCAGGGCTTTGTGGAAACTAATTACGAGGTCGTCACCGTCTAGATGTTGTCTACAAACTGTGCCGCACGGCTGAACAGGTCATCGATGGAAGCTTGGCTAAATCCGAGAGAAGCCGAGGGAGAGCTGGAAAAATCAAGCTCATCCACTCCACCAAAGAATTGCAGTGACAAGCCATCGCGGCTGATCACGAAGTCTTCCTTGTTTAACATCGCGGTCTTCACTTGGGTGCCTTGGACGATCGAGATGATCGCGGCGTCTTTGGCGCTGTTCAGTAGCAGCTCGCCATAGTTGACGTTTTCAAAGCCTTCGGAGGCCATGAAGAAGATTTGGTGGCCGGCGGCATCCAGTGCCACGGATCCACCGCGACGTCCATTGTCCGAAGCCGACGCAGCCTCCGAATTGCCTCGCAGGTAACTCGATGCCAAAATGTCAAGGTTGGACATGGCCGCGGAGAGCCCCAGGACAGGAAGGTCGCCAGCGACAGGGGTGCTGCTGCTCGGGCCTACCGATACCGGGACGACGTTGCTGCCGGACAGGAACACGTTCGTGCTCGAGACGCCGAAGACAACCCCATACGATCCTTGGCTCACCCCTGTGAATCGGTAGTGTCCATCCATGTCTGTGTACACGGTGGCAACCAATTCGCCGGAAGCTTTGCGAAGTTCCACTTGAACTCCTGCCAAGCCTTTTTCGTTGGTGTCCTTCATACCATTGCGGTACGGTACAACGGTTCCACCGGAGCTTGCCACTTCCGAAAGATTCTCGACTTTATCGACGAAGATCGAACCCTCGACGGTCGAGCCGCTACCGGGGTCGGTTGGGTCGTTGTCGATGATCGTAACCGCCGTGGCTTTGGCACCCAGTGCGGCGCCTCCGGTCGGATTCGCGATCGTCACGTTGAAGGTCTCGTTGGGCTCATCGATGGTGTCTTCGAGGATTGCCACGGTGACCGTCTTGGCGGTGGTATCGCCATCGGCGAACGTTACCGTTTGGGTCTTTTCGGTGTAATCGACTCCTGCGGTGGCGGTGACACCGGAAGTGGCGAATACCACCGATACCACTCCGTCGCTTCCGCCGGTTCGCGTGATCGTGAACGTCGCAACCGATCCGTTTTCATTGACCGAGACGGTTGCGGGCGAGAGCGAAATCGTACCTGGGTTCACCACGGTCGTGTCATCGTCGTTGATGGTAACGATGGATTGTGCAGCTCCTAGCGTTGCACCCCCGGTGGCACTGCTGAGTTTGACAGTGAAGGTTTCGTTGTTTTCATCCGCGAGATCGCCAATGATGTCAACGGTGATGGTTTTCGAGACTCCATCGCCGTCGGCGAAGGTGACGGTTTGAGTCTTGGCGGTGTAGTCCGATCCGGCAGTCGCCGTATCGGCCGCAGCGCCGGTCGCGAATTGAACGGATACGGCGCCATCGGTGCCACCGCTGCGCGAGATGGTAAAGGTGGCTTGCTTGGTTCCGCTGTCGCCTTCGTCGATGGAAATCGTTGCGGGCGAGAGCGAAATCGTACCTGGGTTCACCACGGTCGTATCATCGTCGTTGATGGTAACGATGGATTGTGCAACTCCTAGCGTTGCACCCCCGGTGGCACTGCTGAGATTGACCGTGAAGGTTTCGTTGTTTTCATCCGCGAGATCGCCAATGATGTCAACGGTGATGGTTTTCGAGGCTCCATCGCCGTCGGCGAAGGTGACGGTTTGAGTCTTGGCGGTGTAGTCCGATCCGGCAGTCGCCGTATCGGCCGCAGCACCGGTCGTGAATTGAACGGATACGGCGCCATCGGTGCCTCCGCTGCGCGAGATGGTAAAGGTGGCTTGCTTGGTTCCGCTGTCACCTTCGTCGATGGAAATCGTTGCGGGCGAGAGCGAAATCGTACCTGGGTTCACCACGGTCGTGTCATCGTCGTTGATGGTAACGATGGATTGTGCAGCTCCTAGCGTTGCACCCCCGGTGGCACTGCTGAGATTGACCGTGAAGGTTTCGTTGTTTTCGTCCGCGAGATCGCCAATGATGTCAACGGTGATGGTTTTCGAGACTCCATCGCCGTCGGCGAAGGTGACGGTTTGCGTCTTGGCGGTGTAGTCCGATCCGGCAGTCGCCGTATCGGCCGCAGCACCGGTCGTGAATTGAACGGATACGGCGCCATCGGTGCCACCGCTACGCGAGATGGTAAAGGTGGCTTGCTTGGTTCCGCTGTCGCCTTCGTCGATGGAAATCGTTGCGGGCGAGAGCGAAATCGTACCTGGGTTCACTACCGCCGTGTCATCGTTGGTGATGGTCACTGTCGACGTCGTCGTCCCAAGCGATGCTCCGCCCGTCACCGCACTGATCGTAGCGGTGAAGGTTTCGTTGGGTTCGACATCGGTGTCGCCGTTAATATCAACGGTGATGGTTTTAGAGGCTCCATCTCCTGCGACGAAGGTGACGGTTTGCATCTTCGCAACGTAGTCTTGTCCGGCAGTCGCCGTATCGGTCACAGCGCCGGTCGCGAATTGAACCGAAACTTCGCCATCGGTGCCGCCGGTTCGCGTCACCGTGAAGGTCGCCGTTGTGGTGCCGCTATCGCCTTCGGCTAGCGAGACGGTTGCTGGTGTAATGGCGATCGTGCCCGGTTGCACCGCGCCGCCATCAGCGGTTGCGTTGATGATAAACTTAGCGTCGCTATCAAAGCGAACTTGGTCTACCGGTACCGGACGTGAGTTGTCGTTGCCGGCTGCGTTAGGTTCTTCGAGGAATCCGTAGACCAGGAATGATTCGCCATTGTCATCTTCACCCGGGGTTACTTCAAAGGTCAAACCTTGAACCGGTGCATTGATGAAGACAGGGATGCTGAGCGCGTCAAAGACGGTGTCCAGAGTGTCTCCGTCGCCACCGCTTGACTCCGGCACGCCGCCTGCGACGACGGGGCCGAGGCCACCCACGTTGTCAAAGACTTCGGCTGGGTTAGCAGGGTCGGGAACAAACGAGCCGATCACGGAGCGGTTGCCCAAAAAGCTGAACGTGCCACCGTCTGGGTTCGGTAGTGTGCGGCTGGCGTAATCAATATCGTAACGCTCGCCGATTGGAAGGCCGCCGTTGTCACGGCCTTGTAGAATATTGTCCGTGCGGAATTCTTTATTTGACGCGGGATCACCGACGGGGAATTCGGCAACGTCGGGAATGATCCGCATCCGTTGGATATTGATGGTCGGCTGGTTCACACCGATCGAGTCTGCGCCACCAAAGCGAACTTGCAAGAAGAAGTCATCGGGGTCCGCCGATGGCAAGCGAGTCACTTGCACGGTTGTGCCCGAATCGAGGAACGCACCATTGGCATCTTCAAGGGTTCCTAGAGCCGCAGCCACGCTGCCGGTCGGGTCCGCCAAGAAATCGGCGGCTTCAATGCGAGCGGTGTTTGTGCTGACGGTGTTGCCGCCCGACTTCAGCGAAATATCCAACGCCAAAGTGAATTCCGAGTTATCGATCTCCTTGCTAACGGTGATTTGCTGAGTCTCGGAAATGATCGGCTGGATCAAGCTGCCGCCATTATCACCATTGCTTTGCGTAACGCCAATGTCCGCAACCAGCTGGAAAACCCCTTGGCGGTATCGCACATCGACGGTTTGCCCGTTACCCGTTGGCACCTGGAAAATCCGATCGCCGTCACGTAGGTCGAGGTAGCCCACCTCGAGTTCGAAGACTTGGCCAACGGCGACGTTGTAGGCGCCGTTGTCGTCTTTTGGCAATTCGGTACTGTCGCCGTCTCGAGCACTTAGCTGGACTTCGAGTAACGGCTCGCCGGCCCCTTCGCCCATGCGATTGAGGGTGTTGATGACCGACAATGCATCGGCTGCGGTCACGCGATTGTCGCCGTTGACATCGACAAACGACGTGATCTGCTCCCCTTGCCCGACTTCCGTGGATTGCCCGCCGTTGCGATTCAAGTGATTGATGACCGCCAACGCATCCATCGGGGTGACCCGCATGTTGTTGTCGACGTCATGAGCCAAAAAGTAGTTATGAGCGGAAGCAAAGTCGCCTGCGAGAAGCTCCCGTCGCTCAAGCGCTTCACTGCTCAAACGTCGCGAAGTCGTTTGACCTCGTTGGACTTGATCGTTGGAACGTTGGTTGGCCCTCAGCCATCCGGAGCGACGGAGCAATTGACGCAGATGTTTCATCTGTTTTTCTCAGGAAGATGAAGGAGATTTTCGGGTAAAACTCAATGCCGAATATGACTGACTCTGTTCAATTGATTCGGTAAGAGCTTGGGTTTGGATCGACATAGTGTGACCAGGTCGAAAAAATATGCGAGACTGCTTATTTTACCTAGTCTTTCTAGCTTATCAACGTCTGGGGGCAATCTGTGCGGACTAGCGACAACATGTTGTTGGTTTAGATAGCGAACTATGCAAAAAGTTCCGATATTTCCGCCAAAAAATGTTATGCGTCGTTAGTTCGCCGCGTTGGATAAAGGTTGGTTACTCTCAGCCAAGCCAGCGGTTGCGATCGACTCGGACTCCATTGTGCTTAGCAACAATTCGTTGACAACTAAATTTTCAGGGAACTTTTCAGAGATTTGCTCTGATAAGGGCAGCTTTTCTGGTAATAGCGTGCCGATTGTAGTGAGGGTCGGGGTTTTCAGCTTCGCATCGACAATCGGCTCGATGTAATCCGTTGATGCATGCTGAGGGGCAAAATCGCCAAGCACCGCACGCGGCCATTGCGTGAGCACGGCATCATGTGAAGAGGCGTCGTTGCCAGACGCGTCGTTTCGAAGAGCCAGGCCGCGGGACGCGAGCGTCTCGCCTCCGATTCCCAAATCGCTTTCGTCGGGCGGACTCGATTGGGCCACCGGAGCCTCTCCGAGCACAGGATCGTTTTGCGGTGATTCCCCTTCACCACCACTGGTTTGCTTCATCAATGTGTTGATGACCAGCAAGGCGTCCAAGGCGGTGACAGTGCCGTCATTGTTGACGTCAATGAATTCGCCGTGAATCTCGTTTGCCGTCAACAATCGTGGTTGGTTGACATTCAAGTCGTTGATGATGATCAAGGCGTCATTGGCAGTGACGATTTGATCTTGATTGACATCGCCGGCGATGAGGGGGTTGTGCCGTGGGCTGGTCACCCGGTGGGCGATCGCGACCAAACCCTCGCTCGTTCCATCCACAATGTTGACGATCGGATTGGGTTGCTCGAATGCATGGATCAAATTTTCTGGGGAAAGCTCGATCATGTACTGGCCATCGGCGAGGTGGTTGAACTTCAACGCTCCCGATTCGTCGATGGTGTATTGATCTTCGATCCCAAACTCAACCGCGGAGATCGCAATCGAGGTTTCGGCGTGTCCGAACGCACGAATCTCGGCAATCCTCCCACGATCGTCTTGGATCGTTAGCTGTGTTGACATGCCATAAGCAATGCCTTCACTCGTGACTCGCTTGATCAATTGCCCTGCGGAGTCGTAGGCTTCGATTCGTCCATAGCTTAGCGCCTGGTGATCCGCGCCCCAGATTTGCAAACGGACTTCGCCGACGTTTTCGTCGAATTCTGCGACAAAGCCTTGCCGTTTATTCCATCGTTCGCTCAACACGATGAGTTGCGAGTTGAATGATTGAAAGAATTTCTGGTTGCTGGCAATCGGTGAACTGGCGACCTCTAATTGTCGGTTTAACGAATAACCTTGATTCGTCAGACTCACTCCACTGAGGCTGTCGCTGGCGATCGTTCCGTTGGGCAACTCGTTAGCCTCAACGCGACCGGAGAACAGCGGTGAGCCATCCGCATGCCGAATCGTTGCGGAAGCGTTGGTCAAGAATGGTTCCGACCCCGCTCGGACCGAGTTGTTGTCTTGGTCAAGAAAGGCAAAGCCGGTGATGTTGTTCGCGGAGATCGCGGGAGCGCCGATGGTGCCGTGGACTACGTTGCTGGTGATCCCGGTGCTCCCATCGACTGCGCGCCAATCAATGCGGCTGAATCCTTGGTCGATGACCACCTCAAGTTCAAAATCGACGACCTGCTGATCGGGTTGGGATGCGACGATCCACGGACCGTCATCCAACCGGTATTGAATTTCGCTGACGCGATTGAGCGTGATATCGCTTTGGGGACCTTGGGAGTTCTTGTTGGGGAGCGCCACGGCAGTGGCATGGCCATCGAAATGGTAGGTGGTGGTGGCGAGGTCAAAGTGGCCGATCCCTTGGAGATCCAACGGCACATCGAGAACATCAAAGATGCCATTGTCGTCGCTGTCTTGCCAACCAATCATTGCCAAGGTCGCTGTCGGGCTGACGTGTTGGTTATAGGCTTCGGTCAGGGGGAACCCACTGCGCATGATGCTGTTTTCGTGCACAAAGCCGGGGGTCGGATTGTCGGCTGCGTTGAGGTTCTGAGCGTTGTAGTAACCGCGGCGGTCGGTCCATGAGGAGGCACCTTTGCCGTCGTACTCGTCGCGAGCCCAGAAAATGTGTCCCATTTCGTGGGTGATCGTGGATGCCGGACGCGTCGATGGGGTGACCATAAACAGTCCCCCGGAAAACGCGAACGCGCCTTGGAACAATCCTCCCTTGGCAAACAATCCATCGTGCTCACCGGTCGTTGGATTGACGTCATCGGACGAGTCGACGACGAAGAGGGTGAACGCCCAATCGGTCCCGAGAGCGATGCGTTGATCGTGATTGAATGACATCACTGCGTTTTGAAGCGCCGATGACCCTGGATAGCCGAGCGAGTCCATAAATGCGCCAGCCGCCAATTGATAGCCTTCGCTATTGCGATCGATCAATTCGTAAGGCGTTTGCACCGGCGTTTTGGCATACTCGTCATTGATCACGAATTCAAGCGAGTGAACGGTGTCCAATGTATCAAGTGTCTCGCTCCACCAATTTACCCCTTCACGGATCTTTGCGAGCACTTCATCGATTTCGTCCGCGGTCCAATTCTGGGACTCTGGATCAATGCTGCCGTTGCTTTCAAAGAAGACGGGGGTGATCGCAACTCGGCCGAGCATGAACTCAGCGGTATCCATTTCGGTCGCCCCGAGCGGAGCGGCGGCGAGCAGATTTCGCTTTTCAAGCATCTCCATGCGAGCGTGTCGGCGATTTGCCGAACGAGTTCGTTGTCGCTTTGAAGGAGAGCGAAGCATGAAAACCGAAAAAAATGGAGGAAAACGAAGGACCACCCCGAGGACTTATCGGCATTAACTGCCCCCTCGGTTCTCAACTTAGACGCGACAAATCAGGATTTGTCGCACCAAATTGTTGTAAGCGTTGCCATCCGACTACTTGCCTTAACCGGTACAGCTTAAGGCGACGTTTCTTCAGGTGACTCAGGCGATCCGGATCAAAGGCTCGCGAAGATTTGGTCGAGCACGGATGTCTCTTCTTTCTCTTCACTCGCCGCCGTCGTGTCCGCAGCCAACGTGTCGACGATCGAATCGAGTTGTCCGACCGCGACGTGATCGAAGACGCTCGCCTTGGTTGACTCACCTTCAGGAGCGATTCCGGTACCCGAATTGTGGTTCACCGTGTTGGAGGGGCTCGCGTCGGCCACCAACAGGTCACCGACCGCGGTCGCTCCAGAGGCGTAAACGCCGTTAGCGGTGGGCACGTAGTTCGTGACCACTTGCTCACCCGATGCCCCGAACGTATTTCGGTTCAGGTTGAGTTCGTTAATCACGTTGAGTGCATCGGAAACCGTCACCACACCATCGCTGTTGGTATCAGGGAACGGTGGCAAGTCGGTCGGGGTTGCTTGATCCAAACGGATGCTCGAGGCTCCCGCACGATTGAGCGAGTTGATGATCTGTAACGCATCGAGTGGAGTGACGACGCCGCTGTTGTTGACATCGTTACGGTGGATCGGATTGCGGAACGGATTGCTCGAGACGAAGATTTTGAAGTCTTCGACTTCGCCATTAGGCGCGAACCCGAGTGGTCCTAGGTTGCTGTCCCCGCTGGTTCCAGCGTTGTCGCCGTTGATTCGGAAGCGAGCATAGATCTCGCCGACCTTTGCATTGCCCGGGACGGCCACGTTGAGCGTGTTGCCAGCACCCACTCCGACGATCGAACGGCCGCTGCCGACCGAACCAAAGCGTTGCACTTCGCTTTCTTCGAAGACTCCGTTGCCGTTCCAATCGAACCATGCGTCGAGGTAGAACACCCCCGGTGCTTGTAGTGGTGTCGTCTCCGACGGATCGGATGGCAAGTTGATGTCGACCAAGAAGGTGGTCGTGAATCCAGGGCGTACTGCACC
This sequence comes from Novipirellula galeiformis, assembly GCF_007860095.1. Classification (NCBI taxonomy): domain Bacteria; kingdom Pseudomonadati; phylum Planctomycetota; class Planctomycetia; order Pirellulales; family Pirellulaceae; genus Novipirellula; species Novipirellula galeiformis. The sequence continues at coordinate 258,990 of NZ_SJPT01000001.1, forward strand.
GTTGACGCGAACGCCATCGTCGAATCGATCCCCGTCGGGAAGTTGAGCGTCCGAGTCCGGAGTCACTCCACGTCCGAGGTACAGGTTCGAGATGACATTGTGCCGTGGTCCACCGTCCACTTGAAGCGATTTGTAAGGCGCGGGAGCATCGCCGTAATCGACTCCGTTTCCAGTGGAATCGTCTCCGCCACCGACAAACACGACCAATTCGGTGGTTCCGGACGCGGTGTTGCTTTGCAGCAAGTTGCCGACATCGTCGCGGATGATCGGTTGAGCGACCGATCCGTTACCGGTGACTGCTCCGACGCCATCGATGATCAAGCGGTTGCCAACGATCGAGACTGTCACATTGGGAAGTCCGATGCTTTGGATCGCCGCGCGATAAAGCTCGGCGACCTCTTGGATCGTCGCATCGATCGGGATGACCACGGGGGTCGTGGCTTTTTGTCCCGCCGATGAAAGCAGTTTCAGAGTCGTGTTGCTCAGGTCGACTGCATAGTTTGCATCGCCGCCAAGCGTGACGCGACCGTCACCGATATTTTCAGGGGCCAATCCCAGACCCGCACCGGCGATGGCTCGTACGAGTGCATCGGCAATGCTATTGAGTGTTGCGTTGGCACCGATTTCAACGGCGATGGCACCCGGAGTGCTCACCCCGCCACCGAAGTCCAATTCAAAGGTTCGGATCAGGGAAGCACCGCGTTGGATGACAAACGTTTGCCCATCGGTAAGGTCATCACTCACGGCGGCCAAGTCGTTCGGAACTTGCAACCCGAATCCTACCGAGGTGCCGATCGAAGGACCGCTAATCGTGTTGCTCACGCGGATCGACGCGGATTGAGTCGTTCCATTGGCCAGCGGTGAATCGGCCAGGATCACGACGCGATTGTTCAGCACCGACGAGGTGACGTTCAATCCCGACAATTGAATCTGAGCGTTGAGGGCTTCGGCCAATTGTTGTGTCGAGTCGGTGGCCACCACGGGAACGAGAATGCTGTTGATGTCGTTTTGAGTGGCATCGGAGTCAAACTCGAATGTCAGCGAAGTGGTGCCGTCAAAGACCGTCACGGTTTCGCCATCTGCCGCACCGAACAGCGCGGACGTCATGGTGAAGGTCGTGTTGGTCACCGTCACGGTGAACGCATCGCTCAGCGGGGTGGCCGTTGCCAGCGTTGAACCCCCAAGCAATTGAATTCGATTTTGCAATGCGGTGGCGTCCAGATTTAGCACGGACGCATTGATCGCATCGGCAAGTGCCGCGGTGAGTTGCTCGACGCTCAGCGAGGTTGCAACCGGAATCGCAACGGAGTTGTTTAACCCACCGTTGCCGTTGAGTTGACCGTCGGTGTCATATTCGAAGGTGATTTCTCGTTGTCCGTCGAAGATGGTGATCGATTGCCCGTCAATGTTGTTGCCGAACAAGGCTGGCGATACCACTACGCTGATGCCGGTATCGGCTTCGAGCGTTGTGAACGAGCCATCCAAGCCAATCACGGTTGTCAACGCACGATCGGTGTAGGCCGATCCCGTTTGCACGCGAAGCACCGCATCGCTCGAGTCGAGCAAGCGAATCACGTAGACCGAGTTTTCTTGCCAAACGCCTGCCAGCGGGGTCAAGCGAATGACATTGTTCGATGGATCGTAGCCGAATCGATAGTCGATCCCTTCGACAAGCGTTTGCTCGGACTCTTCGCCAAGCGTTTGATCGAATCGAGTGACCAGGATGGCATCGCCTGTGACGCTGTCGTCATCAATGCCCACACCTGGGGTTGGATCCGCACCGGCGATGCCGTCGATCAATTGAATATCGAATGCATCGAGAATGTCTCCGCGGCCGGTGACCACTTGGCCACCATCGAGTCCGAGATCTGGAGCTCGTGGTGCGACCAAAACGGCACGTGGCCCCACTTTGTCGGCGCGATCTTCGGCACCACGGTCCTTGAAGACGCGTTCGCCGATACCGGAGGGAGTTTCGGCCGTCGGATCATCCACTCGCAATTGACCATTGACGTCGAGGGTCGGAGCAATGATCGGGCTGGGGGGCAATCCAATCGCACCGCGTACCGTTTTCAGCGAAGGTCGGTCTTCCAACGAATCGATCGAGCTGTCGATAATCGGGGTGCCGGCTCGAGGCGTAAACACCAATTGAACGGGATCGACAAAGAGTTCCTGTGAATTAGGAATCTGTTGCGCGAACGTACCGCGTGAATTCGTTTGACTGCTACGAGCATCGGTTGCGTTGCGGTAATAACTCGTTCCACCAATCACGGTTTGTAAGCTGCTGTTGTCCACCGCGATCGCGGTTTGCGAGTTTGCGATCACATTGTTTAACAGCGTTGGAGCGGCGCCTTGTTGGACGACGATCCCTTGGCTTCCAGGAACATAGATGTCCGCAGCCACCGTCGACAATGCGCCGATGGCATCGATGTCGGCACCCACGGCACCGGTGGTTGAGGTGCCTTGGCCGAGATCGGTCAAACGCACAAATCCAAAGCGATCTTGTGCATTGAAGCCGTACGCATCCAAGTCGATCGTGGCATCAATGCCTGCAACAATGCCGACATTGATAAAGTTGACGCCATCGCGGCTGACCGCAACGGAAACCCCTTCGATCGAACCGGTTTCGAAAATGATCAAGTCCGGGCGTGCGTCGCCGCTGCCGGTCAAGAAGTTGTCGGTGAAGCCCACGGTGAGCTGGCCGCGACGACCTAACGATGTCGTGAATTCGCCGTCGACAGGTTCTAAACCACGGCCGACGACATCGGGAGCTCCGAGTGCCTTGAGCGGGTTGTCAAAGCCAGCCGATACATTGGTACCCGCGGTGTAGCTGACGACCACATCGGCAAAGGAAATGTCTCCCTTGTCAAACAAGATGTCGTTGAAGACATCCGGGAACGTCTCGTCCGCTCGGTTGACGTTTCCGCCCACGATCGTGTTGTTCAAAATGCGATCGAAGGCAATCGGATTGCTTTGCGTACCACCGTTGGGACCGAGTCCCGTGATGCGAACGCCCGCGTTTGCATTGAACGCGAGCACATTGCTCTGCACCACAACACCCGGAAGCAAGTCGTTGGTGTTGAGCTCGACAAGGTTGCGAGGGTAGACGATCGCTGCTGGGAATTGGTCAGTTTGATCCACACCTTGGACACGCGATTCCGCACCCCGGTTCAACTCGATGCCGGCATCGGCGTTGAACAGGAAGCGGCTGTTTTCAATGATGATCACCCCTTGGTCGTTGCGATCACGATTGGAATCGCCGCGGTGGTCAAAGAGTTGGATCGTTTGGAATGCCGTTCCACGATCGGTAATCGTGACGTCACCGTAAACGTTGATGCGGCTATCGATATTGCTACCGTTGGCACCCGTGGCGGTGATGTTCAGGATTTGACGCACCGTCGTTGCGCGAAGTGCATTGATGATGGCCGTGCCGACTTCCACTGCGGTGGCGGATTGGCTGACCACGATCGGGATCTGTGAAGTCGGCGAATTGAGCCCGTTGCTGACCCCATTGGCGTCCAACAAGTCGAACTCGAACTTCAGCTCGGCACCGGCGGCACCAATCGAGAAGGTGGCACCATCGATGAGATCGTTTCCGGAAAAGGCGGTCAACGAGTAACCATTGGTCAAACGGTCATTGGTATCAAAGGTGCGGAATTGCTCACTCTCTTCGCTCGAAACGTACTCGCTGGCATCGCGGATCTCGAGCTGGTAAGCGCCCGTGACGGTCGGTTGAGCCGGTCGTGGTGTCGAGGTAAAGAATCGCGTTCCATCTTCAACGAAGGTTTCGTTGGTTCCGACGGCACGAGAGTTTGTGGCGATTTCACCACGCTCGGCGAATCCGATAATGATGTCGTCGATGAAGACGCCTTCGTGATTATTGTCGGCGGTTCCCGGAAGGAATCCAGCGGCAAAGCGATCGCCGTAGCGAAGTTGGTCGTTCACGAAGGGGCCGAAGTCGTCGATCGACAGGATGCCGGTGCGTACCGATGCTCCCGAGGCAGGGACGAACGAGGTGTCGTTTCCACTGAATCGCTCGGCAAGTGATTGCGAGATCGACTCGGCCACTTGGGACGCGGTGTCGAATCGGCTGACCCGAATCGGCGAGCCGGTCAACACGTCTTGGCCGCTCGTCACTAGCAAGGTCGGCGACGAGGTGGTGATCGAGGCGGTACCGTCGACTTCGATCAAGCTGCCGTCGGTTCGTGCGGAGATCGGAGATAGGAATTGCACCGAGACCGTGTACGAGTCGATTTGGCCCGTGGTCGCGGTTCCCGCGATGCGGGGGTCGTAGCTTTCGTTACCGATTCCGCTGATGCCAATGAAAATCGGCCCGTTGACGGTCGCTGTTAATTGAACCGTGTCGCGTTCGAGATTGACGATCCCCGACAATTCGTTGCCATTGGCGTCGAAGAATCGAACCGCTGCGTTGAGGGTCGGGTTGGTCACCAAGTCCACATCCACGAACAACGTGGTGCCTGCGGTGACGTCCGCTCGCACGAGGTCGACATCGTTCAAGTTCGATGGAACTCCGAAGGCGTCGACCGATCCGATGCGGCCGCTGCCATTGATCGTGGCGTTGCCGCCTGAGTATGGCAGTGGGGTCGCTTGGTAAAGCAAGTCGTTGCGTTCCCCGATGCCACCCGGGATGTCCGAAGGATCCGAGAAATTGAAGTTGTTCGTCACGTTGTACTGAGGCAGTGGCAATCCCGCTGCCAACGAGAACGCCGCAGCGATCTCCAATTGAGTCAATTGGCTTAGCGTCACGTTCGATTGGGGGTTCAGCAGGTTGACGCTGATTTCATTCGTCGCGACGGGACGGGTTCCATCATTGAGGATGAACGTTTGTCCGGCATACTCAATGACTTCTCGGTAATCGGGGTCGGCGTAACGAGCCGCCAAAACGGTGCCCGAAGGAACCAATCGTTTCAAGTCGACCGTGTCGGCAATCAACGTCGCAATCTGGCTCGCACTGAGATCAGCGAGCGTGGTTCCCGTTGGTTGGCTCGACAACAGGTCGATGCGGATTTGGCCTGCGGCCACCGGGCGAATGCCATCATCGAGTACGTAAGCTTGTCCATCAACGGTCAATACCGCGACCGCATTCGGGTCGGCGTCATACAACGCCGCGAGTTGTTGGCCGGTAGGTGCGTTGACCGCAGGAGCCAAGTCGATGGCAAACGCTTCGCCGTTGACGACGAGTTGCGAATTTTCGACAAGCACATTTCCAGCGACTGCGCGAAGCGAGGGAGTGCCCGTGGACGTTTTACCCGCCGTCGAGAACTCGATTCGCATGCTCAGACCCGATTGTCCTGCGAACGCCTTGAGGGGGACGCGTGCTTGACGCCATGTTCCCGTGTTATCAAAGAGGCGTTGGACTTCCGTATCGATATCGTCGTCATACAACGAGCCTGAGAGGAAGTCGTTCGGCAACGGATCATCGAATTCATCGTCGCTGGAGAAGTTTTCGCGATCTCCCGGACGGAGGGTATTGCTATTGGTTGCGACCAGATGCTCGACTCCGTTTGCGTCGACAATGTAGACACGTAGCGAATCGCGAGCTCCGTTGATGTCATCGACATCGTCGGTGTCCAAGAAGTAACTGAAGTACAGCGTGGGCAAATCGGTTGACGAATAACCGGCTAGGTCAAACGTATTACTTTGCACCTCGCCCTTCGCTCCGCCAGGCATGTTGTAGGTATTAACAATGCTGGATCCATCCAATCGCGTTCCGTTGGGATACTCTTGGAAATTAGCGTAGTTTTGGTTGAATTGGTCGATGTTTTCATAGTTAAAGGCAAGGCTGTTGCCGCCTTCGGTGCTTGGGCGCGTGCCACTGAAAATGTCTCCAATGCCGTGCCCAGCATCCAAACCGCGTCGTTCGGTGACGTGCCACAGGTTGTAGTCAAGGATGCTGAAGTCCAAGCCCAGGGCACCGCCGATGCCCGTGGAGATCATCGAGCGACCGCCCGCGAAGACGGGTTGCAATTCGCCACGCGTGTTGAAGGCGTAGATTTCGCCGGCGCCGGTCACGCCGAACAAAATTTGACGTAGTTCGCCATCTTCGACGCTCGCCGGACCTGCACGTAGTCCCGTGAAGTTGATGCCGACCAAGTCCGTTGCCGAGAGCACATATTGTCCGACGGTACGGTTTCCGACCGCACTGCCTAACTCGCCGCCCGAAACAACAAACAATCCGCCGGTATCGGTAACCGCGTAGAGGTTGTTGTTGACCAATTCGATTCCGGTCACGGTGCCGCCGGTGGGCAAGCCTCCCGCACTTAGATTCCCGGTGGGCTGGCTGCCTAAGCTACTGGCCGGATCGCCGATGAAGCCGCCGACGATACGAACCGAGTGAGCATCGGTGGCTCCCGCATCAATGAATGCGTTCACATTGGGCAGGTCGCCAGCCGTATTGGCTTGGGCGACCGCGAGCACGATGCGTTGTGCTACGGTGCCCGCGGTGTCGGTTGGGAACAACGGAATGCGGAAGTTGCCGCTTTCGACCCCTGGGGTTCCGCTCAAAACCAAGCTCGTCGTGCTGGTCGTCGGATTGGTTTGGATCGAAACCGTTTCGGCGGTTGGTAGGGAAAGCTGGGAACCGGCAGCAGAAACCGAGATGCCCGCGTTGCGAATGGCCGAAGCCAAGCGATCGATTAGCGCCTCGGGACCGAGGTTCGGAGAGATCACCACTGGAATGTTGGTGCCCGTGACATTCGCGGGGTCACTGACAAACTCAAACAACTTCGCGGTTTGTCCGGGCAACTTGACCAAGACGGTATCGCCAAACGGAATCGTTCGAGCGACTGGCAATCCATCGGGACCAATGACGGTCGAATTGTCAATGCTGAGGGTGAAACCTTGGTCGAATTCGAAGGTGACCGTTTCTAATTGGTTGGTCAGTGTGAAACGGTCGCCATCAAACAGACTCGCAACGGCGACGCCAGACGAGTTCACCTCGGTGGCCGCAGTGAAACCGAGTTGCAACGGTCGAGCCCCCGTTGGAGCGGCGGTGTCGATTTGACCGATTTCGCGACGGCTGGTTCCTGCACCAGGGATGCCCGCATCGAGATTGAAGTTACCGCCGTTGATCAGACCGGTGTTCTCATCAAATCCGTACAGAATGTTGGTGGTGTAGGAGAGTCCCGCACGCGGGAACGGTCGGTTGCCAACCAAGAAACCGGTTTCCGCATTTCGGAATTCTCGGATCGTGATCGCTTCGACTTCCAAACCATCATCACTGTCGACATCGAGTACCGTGATCGGGTCGGGTGCCGGAGTGCTGAGGTGATGGGTGGTGATGCCGCCACCGACCGTGATTGGAGTTCCCAATGCGGCGGTCGAGGTATCGATGCTGTAGTAGCTCCAAGCGGTATCCGATGGGGGACGATTGCTAAATCCAGTATAGGCAAACAGTTCGCCGTTACTACCGAAGGCAACGTCACGAACTTCGTCGCCGAAGCCGCCGAGGAAACCACCGCTTTGGGTGTTTGAGTTGTAAGTCGCTCCGGTGTAAGGGTTGACCAGGAACAATCCGGTTCCAGTATTGACGTACAACATGACGTCATCGAACGTGTAGTCGATGATCGAATTTTGATCAAACAGGACCGGGACCTCCGGCGCGCTCGCCGTGCCGTAGACCACGGGGAAGTCGAAATGCTCTTCGACGACTCGCTTGACCGAATCGATCGGCTCGAGTCGCAACAGAGGGTTGGTCGAGTTGGGATCAAAGAATTGATCCATCGGTTGAGGAACGCGTTGTTGGTTCGATACCGCAACGTAATAAACCCCTTCGGACAACTCGGCCGAGCCGATGAACGGGTCGCCTGTGCCAAACGATCCACGCGATAGGTCTTCGGCGTTGGCGCTACCGAGCGGTTGGTCGTCAGCGATATTGCTATCGGTTCCTACCAGGACCAATTGGCCCGCTTCGTTGAAGACGTAGATCGCGGTGTCGGTGCGTGCCAAGCCGTCGGCGTAGTCGAGGTCGAATGCCGTGGCCAGATACATCGCGGCATTGTCGCGTGTCAAATTCTCGTATTGGATGTCGAATTGATACCAATCCACATCGGTTAAACTCTCGATCACTCCACCGATCGTTTTGGACAACCGGTCACTCGACAATGGACCGTTATTTCGAGCGGCAACGAGCACGGGATTTCCCGCGGCATCCACCACGGGGTTCCCTGCGGCATCCAGCAACGGCACGTCTTGATTGTCGATCGCAACCGAGTACAAACCGAGCCGCTGAGCCGCTCCCAAGGTCTCGTTGGCGGTATCGACTTCATACTCGTCACCCGCCAATGGGCTGTGAATTGGGCCGCCAATCACTTGGATCCCATTCACGGCGAAACGCACATCGCTGAATCGCACTTGGGTGCCCGCATGTTCATCGGTTTCTTGCAATCGCACCTGCAACTGGTATGCACCGGCAGTCAAACCGCGACGCAAACTCGATGGTACCGAAGCGGCTGATTGCCCCGAAACGACTAGCGATTGATTCGAACCCGATTCCACGCTGCTGCTGCGGACTCGCACGTGGTACAGGTTGCGTTGTCCCGCTTCGCCCGGCAATACGATCCGCATGCCGGCGTCGCGTGGGTTCGTTGAAAATAGATCCTGGTGATCTTGGGTGGTCACATTCGGATCATTCGGTGCGATCAAGTTCAGCGACCGCGCGTTGGCGGTCGGGAAACGTCCATCCGGTGCAACCAGTCGGCTTTGTGTGCCTAGGGACTCGGCCATGGAGTTGTCCGACAGCACCAAGGTGTTGCCGTTGGCATCGATTAACTCAATGATCGTGTCGAGTCGCAAGTCGGTGCGGTCAATGTCGAGCCAAACTTGAGTTCCCGCTTCGCCAATGAACGAGTACACGTCGATGTCGCTCGGTTGGCTGATCGCACCATCCACGATGAAGCCAAGTCGGCGATTTTCGTCGCCGGAACGTTCGTTCGGTGCCAATTCCCCGAGGTATTGGGATTGGCCCGGAGTGGGGTTGGTGTCTGAAACCCCGACGTTGCGAGGCTCGTTTTCGCTGGTGATCGCAACGTTTCGGTCGGCTGCCGCTTCGCGAATCGTGATCCCGTTCCAATCGCCACTCCCTTCGATGTTCACCGGCAATTGGATCGCAAACGGATTGGATGGGTCGCTGGGGATCCATTCAATAAAGCTAGTCACCTTGGCGCGATCTTGAGCGGCATCGAGCGTCCAAGCAAAGCTGGTGCCAATGTCGGCGATCCCGCCAGCCACGGTGGCATTCGGGAACAACGGGCTGTTGGGAACCGGTAGCAGCGATTGATCGACGTCACCAATCACGGTGAAGTCTGTGTTTTCGGTGTCGATCGCGTTCAACAATCGACCTGCACCATCGGCCATCCAACCATCGTATTGGGCGTTGAATTGGTTCGTGCCATCGTTGCTGTAAATACCCCCATGGCTGAATCCAACTCGCGACGTGCCATCGATCACCGCCGCTCGGAAGTCTTGCTCGCCCGGAACGCCAACACGATACAGGGTGTCTTGAGTTCCGGTCCCGACGTCCCCGTCGAGATAGTTGATCACTTGGATATTCTCGATGATGTTGTCACCGAAGTCACGATTGTCCGGGGTAAAGAATTCCACGGTCGTGTACATCACCGCCCGGTTGTCCAGGAAGAACGTCGTCGCAACCCAGTTCACCGGCCGTGGATCGGATCCAGCGACCGATACTAGCATGTCAAACGTGCCTTCACTGACGACCACGTCGGGTGAAATCAGTTGGGCAGGACGCGTGATCGTTGTTTGGCTCAAACGGAAAGTGGTGTCCGCGAGATATCTCGCTGCAGCTCCGACCGGCGCCGGGACGACATAATCAATGTCGACAATGGTCGTTTCAAGAAACGTATAGTTCTGTTGCTGTAGTCGAGTGCCGGTGTTTTGGTCGATGCCCGATACTGAGATGTTCGTGACTTCGTTTCCGTCTTGGACCGTGCCTTCGAAGAACCCGATCACATTAGGATCGATATCGTTGTCGATTCGCGTTCCGTTGTTGACTTCGCGATCGGTGCGGTCGTACTCAGGTCCGACGGGAAGCCCAGGAGGGGTTGCGGCAGAGCTTGTTTCGGACGACAGAATCGACGTGCGAATGCCATTCGAATCGGTATCGAGCGAAGGTAAACCGTCCGGTCGGAAGCCTGCTCCGATCGTATCGTCGACCAATGCGGTGAGCACCACGGGGAAGTCGGGGTGACCGACAATTTGCAAGCTGCCGCCGATGCGATCGGCAATGTCTTGGAATTGGTCTTCGGAAGTTTGTAGACTGCCTCCCGCGACGATGCCGGCGGTGACGCCATCGAATTTAACCACCAAACTTCCGCGTGCATCGCTTTCAAGTCGCATGCCGCCGTAGATATGCTGATTGGGAATCTCGATGGTGTCGCGAACGATGTGCACCATATCGACATCATCAAACACGACTTCGGTGGCGACAGCGCCGCCCCGAACTTCGATGCCATTGAGGCCAAATTTGTCGGCGGCATCGGGATCGTCCATCGCTTGTGCCGAGCGGTTGCCTTGGATCAAGGGACCGCTGTTACCGGTCGAGCGAACGACATCGATCTTACCGGTGCTGCGGCCGGGATCGGTGACTTCGTTGAACGAAAAACTGTTGACGTCAAACGTGCCAACCGGTCCATATCCGTCGACGAAGGTGTTGTTAACGATCACCGGCTGCGATGCTCGTACGAACACGGTTCCGCTGGCATTGTCGCTGCGGCCACCGCGATCGGGGTCATTGGGATTGACGAACTCACGTCCATCTTCGTTGAGCTCCAAGCGACTGTTCGCCAGGCGAAGATCCCCTTGATGTACTTCGATCGCGTTAAAGCTTGCGAAGCCACCAGGGATACGTGCGATCCCGCCCGCACCCGCGATCACCGCGTGGTCAATGGAGGCGGCGCCGCCAAATCCGACGTAAATGCCCGCCCAATCACCCCGGTTGAGCGTGGTGTTCGTATTGGTGCTGTTGGTGTCAAACGAGCCTCCGGCACCGTAACGATTGTCCGACAAACCGGTCATAACGATCGGACGTTCGGTCGTGCCTTCCGCGTAGAAATTGGCGCCAAAGGTGACGTCGATTCGAGCGCCTTCAAGCTTAATGATGGTGCCTGGGTCGACCGTCAAACCGGCATCTGGACGTGCGGTCCGTTGGCCGGTCATCGTCGGCAACGCGGTCGTGCCGGCTACCGCGGTGTCGATATAAGCGGTGTCGCTCGCGTTCAACGTTGCGACGAGCAAGTACGGTCCATCGCTGCCGTCGGCTTGAACGGTGGCTCGGTACAAAAGGCGTGAGTTGAAGGAGGAGGTGCTGGGGACCGTAGGCAAACCGGTCAATTGCAAACCGCCATCATCGGCCAGGGTAAATGCCGCAGTCGGTTGGCTGGGGTCGCTTTGACCGCCGCTAGAATCGGCGAAGGTCATGCGGTAGCGATACGATCCCGCAACGAGATTGCCGTCCAATGGGTCGCCTGCGGCGTCGGTGGCCGATCCACGAATCAGTAAACTGATTGGCGCGTCGACCGTTTGCAATAAACCACCCGCTGAGCCGGCGATTTGCAGATTCTCCGTCAAAACGTGCACCACATCGGTGTCGTCAAACCGTGCATTGACCGTTAGCGGTTGCAATTGGTCGCCGCTGCGCGTGGTCACGCGAACAAACAAACCATTGATCGAGTTTTCGACGATTTGGTTGCCGCGAATGTGAGGACCCACTCGCTTGTAATCGGGAGTGAAGGCCATCCCGGCAACCGTCGGGATCATGAAGCGTGATTCGGCAAACGTGTCGGGCGTCGCCGACATGGCGGCGTCCGCCGACTGACTAATCACGCTGTTGATGATCGTTGGACGCGTGACGGCCATGTCGATCGGGCTGACCACCACTTGGCGACCGTCAACGGAGACTTGACCACCTCCGTAGCGAAGGTCGGCGAATTGAATGTGATTGAGGAAGATACCGGCATCTTCGCTAAACACACGCGACTCATCGGCGGAATCGATTTCGCCGCGGAAATCGATGCCTCCCCAATCCCCCTTCGTAGCGCTATCGGGAACTGCAGGGTTAAGGTCGTCATTGAAACTGGTAAAGACAACGCTACCGGGAACCTCTTCACCGTTGGCGTCAACGATCACTTGTCCATTGGAGCCGACCAAGGTTGGTGTTCCTAAGATTTGCAGCGAAGATTGGCTTTGGTCGACCAACGGAGCGGTGCTGCCAACGCTGACTCGGCTGCGTCGCATCTTGAAAACCGCCCCCGCGTCGATCACCACATTGACGCCCTTGGGCACAATGATCGAATCGCCGTCGGGTAGGGTGACGCCGCGATTGTCTTGACCCACTTGATAAGCAAAGTTGTCCGCCAACGTGCTGACATCACCGTCCACGCCACCGTTACCGACCACGCGAATCGTGTCTCCCGGTAATGCGGCCGCCAACGCATCCTTCAAGTTGACGTAAGGATTCGGCGTCGAGCGGATCAAGTCGGGGTTGGATGCCGCTTTATCGACGAACAAGGTGGTGTTCGGATCGTTGGGGACGAACCAGAAATCAAACAATCCACCGGGGGTGCCGTCGAGATCGCCATCCAACGCGTTGCCCGAGTTGTCCGTAATGCCATCGGCACCCGCGGCTCGGAACGCCAGCGACAATTCGTACGCACCTTCGCTCTTGCCACCAAATCCACTGTCCGCGATCGTGGGGTCGTAAGTGGTGTTGCCCGATGCACTCACGCCAACCGCGTAGGTGCCCTTGGTTAAGTCCAGTTCGATCAGCGAGTCTGCGCTGAAGTAATCATCATTTGCGGCAATCTCGCTGTATTTGCCTGTCGCCGGGTCTTGCTTGTACAAACGCAGCGCGGTGTCCAGCATGCTGGCGTTGGGAAGCCGCTCGGCCATCGTTTCGATGCTGATCCGGCCGGCTTGATTGAGCGTGAATTTGTAAACATCGACATCATTGCTCTCGGGACGATACAGGAATTGTCCGTTGACAATGTCCGCAACGCTCGGGAATGCAGGTTCATTGTCCGTGCCGGGATTCAAGACCGACGCCGTGCTTTGGGTCACCGGTTGGGCCAGGTGATCGGCATAGCCGTAGCCTAGCAATTGGCCAATCGCCAGGAATGCACCGCGGAAGAATTGACCGCCGAGTTGGTCGTCCGTGGATTGGTCAAAGTCTTGGAAGTCCAAGACCACCAAATCATCGATACCGTCCAGGTTGCGGTCACGTGTGGCCGCTACCACCGATTCAGGCCCTGTCGTGAGCACCGAGCCATCGGGATTGCGGATCGCCGACGCGCTGTTTACGCGAGGATCCGCTCCATACAACTCACCGACCGCGATCGAGAACGATGCTTGGTCCGTTAAGCCTCCATCGGTTTCGACAAACTGAACCCCAAGGTACTCGCTGAACAACGACAGCACTTCGCGAACGCGAGACTTCTGTTGCTCGGTGATCAGATTGAAGTATTCGCGAGACTCATCGATGCCCGCTTTGTTGGGGTCATCCCCCAACCAACTATTCACAAAATTGTATTGGAATACCGCGATCCCCGAGTCGGAATCGGCGCCACGACGAAAGACGTCCAACGGAATCGTGCGGTCCAAACGCGATGGATCCTCAGGACGCAGATTGCGTATTCCCGGAGCCCCAGCACCAGGAAGATTCAAGTTGTAGTCGGTCGTGTTTCGGATCTCGCTCGTCAAACGCGCCGATTGGATGCCCGCGTTTGCGTTGCTGTTGATCGTCCAGGTGTTGGTTAAGTTCAGCGCCTGAGAGAAGCTGTCCTTGGGATCCGAGTTGACCGGGATCTGCGTTGGGGTGACGTTGATCGGTTCACTCGACCCGATTCGCAGCCGTGCTGCTCCCTGGAGGAACGTATTCCCATTGGTAAGTGGATCGGGCACGCGCGACAGTGCATTGGGGAACTCCAGCCGGACGATTTTCGTCAAGGGATTATAAACCGCGGATGTCGGCGTCACCGAAAAATCATCGTTGCTGGTCAACGTATCGCGAGTGTAGATCAAGCGATAAAACTCTTCACGCTCAAGTTGAACTCGGTTGACGTCGCCACCGTCGACATGAACCTCGATCACGTTCGGAGCCGAATTCAGCGTGCCATCCGCCGCCCGAGTGACCGGTTGAGGAACCACGGCAAGGACTTGGGGACCCCCGTTAACGGTGAACTGGCCGGTGACACTCATGCCATCGTTAAAGTACTCGCCATCCTCGTTTCGCAATCCCAAAGCGCCGGCGGCGTTGATGTCGATGCGGTAGGTGTCATCGGGAAGGGTTTCCGCAAATCGGAATACAACTTCGCGTGGGGAATCGCCCAGTCCAACGTAACCAGGTTGGATCACCGAGTCGCTCGCACCACTTAATGTCAACGGCGAGTAAAACGGATTGCGATTGCCCATCAATGTCGAACCGCTGCCGACCTCAAGCGATGCCGTCACCAAACTTGACGCTTCTTCGTTGCTGTTGAGCGACGTCAAAAATTGGTCGACGGTGGTTTGGAAACCCGGCGTCGAGTTGACTTGAATCTCCACCGTGTTTCCATTGACCAACACCAATGGCAATGCGGCGCCACCAAAATTACGCTGCTTGACGATGATCTGGGTTCCCGTACCGGCAGCGCCCGTTTGCGTTGCCGTCACGCGTATCCGAGTCGCCCCTTCGGTTCCCAAGTCGGTGATCGCCTGAGCCGCATTGGCCCCTGTCAAAACGACGTTGCGACTGGTGTCGACACTCAACCCAACTTTGGCCAACGACGGACCGCTGACTTGTTGAACGTTGATGAATTGACTGACCGAGGCCGCGTTGTTGACCGCACTGACCAAATCAGCCACCGTGGCAGGACGCCCCGGCGCACTGTTCAAATCGATCGTGATCACCGGCTGAGCCCCCGATGCATTGACCGAGGTCAAGACGGGGAGCCCGTTGGAGCCGCGGTCGGTTTTCGCGAAGATGATTCGCGTCCCGTTTCCGGACATGCCGCTCGCCTCGGCACGAAATTCAAGTAACACCGAACCGTTGGTGCCCAAGTCGGTCGTCGCACTGGCCGAGTCAAAGAAACCATCGCTTCCCGCGCGAGTAATCGTGATGCCTCCCAAGCTTTCAGGAGAAATCACCGCGTCATCATTGAACCGGAATACCAGTTCACGCGGCGACACCTTCAGCTCAGGCATGCTGTTGGGCAGCGTATTGGTGACCTGGGTTTCGAAGTCACGAAACAGATCGCCCTCGTTACTCTGCACCCCGATTAACTCGGGACCGGCAAGTAATTGTCGCGTTTCTAAGGTTTCCGACAACAGTCGACGTTCTTTTCGTCGACGCTTGCTGCGCAGACGATCCGACAGATTGCGAACTCGTTTCTCGATACCGTCTCGAACACTCGATTTACGGTTGGTCATCAAACAGCCTCTTATTCAGTGCCAATGGCAATGGCAAAAATGTGTTTTGGTAATCTGCGCAAAACTTTCCAACTGCTGGCACACGACGTTTCGCGGTCAATTCAAACCAAAACGTCGTTTTGCAGTGCCAAATTCTTCGTCTCGCAAGGGAAGACGGTTCCAATTGGCACGAATTGGTCGGAATGGCAATGTGGGAAAGTTGGCGAATCTGGGGTGGCTTTACGCAGAGCCTGTCCTGAATTCTAGTTGTGGATTAGCGTCAAGCAACGAAAATCGTCTGCGGTACGGGGTTTAGGTGAGGTTAGCGCAGTTGTAACCCGACCTAAGTTGCCCTCGATTCTCGGCGATGTTGGACGATTCGTTAGAACCGAAAGTTCCGCTATTGCCTTTCGAATCCTTGCGTTGCTAATGTTCAGCCTAAATCGCACCGTTAATCCAGAAATTCACCGTTATTGGAGGGGTTTTCGGGGCATGCCAGTCGAACATCGCTTCGCTACCCACGTCAGGATGACTTATCTCATGACTGGACAAACGTATCCTGTCGCTCCTCCGTTTTGTTTCGCCAATCGTCGGGTAGCGTTCGCGCCGCTTGCCGCAATCGCCCTGTTTTGCTGCTCGGGTTGCCAATGGGCCGCCAGTGGCAAGAACGCGATGGGGGCTCGGCTCTACGAGCAGGGCCAGTACACCGCCGCGCTACAGCAGTTCCAGCAGGTGATCGAAACCGACCCTCAAAACGCGGACGGTTACTACAACTTGGCTGCCACCACTCACCGCTTGGGGAATCAGCGTGGCGAGACTGAATTGATCCAACAGGCGGAGTCGCTTTACAACCAATGCCTGGATTACGACCCTAATCATGTCGATTGCCATCGCGGACTTGGCGTGTTGTTGGTCGACACCGGCCGTGCTGATCGCGCGTTCGCGCTATTGAAGAATTGGGCCGCTCGAAACCCATCGTTTGCCGAACCGCGGATCGAATTGGCTCGCTTGTATGAAGAGTATGGTGAGCCGCAAACGGCGCTGAAGTACCTTGAGGATTCCGTCCAATTGGATGCAAATAACGCTCGGGCTTGGTTGGCACTGGGACGATTGCGTGAACAATCCGGTGACCTGCGTCAAGCGCTCCAGAACTACCAACGCAGTTTGGCCTTGAACAATACGCAAACGGCCGCCGCAGAGCGCATCGCTTCGCTGAGCCAACATCTCAACGCGGCTCCGGCTCAGAATCTACAGAACGGGGGAACTCAAATTGCTTCCCCCGTGGGCTACGACAGCGGGTTTATCCGCCGCTAGGGTTCGTGCCATTCTTTGCTCTTGTGCCACAATGCCACCTCGGGCAACCGCTTGCGGAGTTCGCAGCCCGAGGACCCAGGCGAATCGTCTGGGGGTTGGAGGGTCGTCGACATCGAATTTCGATACCGGGCCTTGTTTGATACCGGGTCTTGAACGGGCGCCGCCGCCCGAGTCCCGATTCGAGTCGGTTATTCGCCTCAGAAGACTCAGGAATGCTCGCCTTGGGTGCCGCCGTCGCTCGCACGCCCGCGAATCAGCGAGTTGAGTGCGTGGTGCACAGCGTCCGCGAGGAAAAAGGCTTGGCCGCCTTCAAATCCCTCGCGAGCGTATTCGGGCTAGGATACTCAGGCAATTCTCGCCTGGACAATGAAAATCCAAAGGCCCGAACATAGCGGCTCGGGCAAGTGAGAACCGCTTCGTTCGCCTACTCTCGTCTAAACCGCCAAAAAGTCCTACGATTGGCAATTCGTTTTGAACAGACTCCCTTTCCCCCCAAATTAATTAACGCATCATGAAGTCGATGGACAAAATCGTTTCGCTGTGCAAGCGACGTGGCTACCTGTTTCAATCCAGCGAAATTTATGGTGGTATCCAAGGATTTTGGGATTACGGTCCGCTTGGCGTCGAGCTCAAGCGAAATTTGAAAGACGCTTGGTGGCACGACATGATCGGCGGCCACAACGAGTTGATCCAACCGCAGACGGCGCCCTCGACCTTCGAGATGGTGGGGCTCGATAGCACGATCATCATGCATCCCCAAGTATGGAAGTGTAGCGGTCACTATGACCTGTTTCACGACCATATGGTCGATTGTCGCGAGTCAAAGAAACGCTATCGCTTTGATCAAATTCGCGGTCGTTGGGTCGAGTACCAGGACAAAAAGGTGTTTGTGACCACGTTGGCCGAAGCCGAGCAAGAGCTTGATGAGGTCCGTCGCCGAGGCATGAAGTTCTTCAAGCTGCGCAACAAGGACGCGGACAAGATCGCTGTTGGCAATGAATCGCTCACGCTCGACAAGCTCGATTCGACCGTTGACGTTCTCGCGCCCGATGCCAAGAGCTTGGATACATTAACGGAGCCGCGCGAGTTCAATTTGATGTTCAAGACGACGCTCGGAGCCCTCGGCGGGGCGGACGACACCACCTTCCTTCGTCCCGAAACCGCCCAGGGGATTTTTGTCAATTTCAAGAACGTGCTCGACAGCAGCCGCATCAGCCTTCCCTTTGGGATCGGTCAAGTCGGCAAGAGTTTTCGCAACGAGATTACGCCGCGCAACTTTACCTTCCGCTCGCGAGAATTCGAGCAGATGGAGATTGAGTTCTTTTGTCACCCCGACCAGTCTCAAGAGTGGTACCGTTATTGGCGTGATCGCCGCTTAGAGTGGTACAAGAGTTTGGGACTTTCGGATGAATCGCTGATCATGCGCGAGCATCATCAAGAGGAGTTGGCGCATTACAGCGTGGGCACGGCGGATATCGAATACGCGTTTCCGTTCTTGCCCGAAGGCGAATACGGGGAATTGGAAGGGATCGCCCATCGAGGCGACTTTGATTTACGCAGCCACATGGAGGGCAAACTCGATCCCTCGACGCGTCCGATGCAAGTCGAGTTGGGCGAAGATGGCAAACCCAAGTACCGCGGCAGCGGTCGCGACCTGACCTATCGTGATGAAGCGACCAACGAAAAGTTTGTGCCGCATGTGGTCGAGCCTTCTGCAGGAGCGGATCGTGCCGTGTTGGCCTTCCTCTGCGAGGCTTTCACCGAAGACGAAGCTCCCGACGAGAACGGCAAACTGCAAAGCCGTACGGTGATGAAATTGCACCCTCGTTTGGCTCCGATCAAAGCTGCCGTTTTTCCGTTGGTCAAAAAGGATGGCATGCCCGAGGTGGCTCACGAGATTTACGGCGAACTGAAACGGCACATGAACGTCTTCTACGATGAAAAGGGCGCGGTCGGACGACGTTATCGTCGTCAAGACGAAGCGGGCACGCCGTACTGTATCACCGTGGATACCGAAACGTTGACCGACAAAACGGTGACGATTCGTGATCGTGACACGTTGGAACAAAGCCGCGTCAAAATCGACGACGTGGTCGCCGAGTTGCAATCGCGTATCAACGCCTAGCGTCGGCGTTTAGTGTCCAACGCTTAGTGTCAACGCTTAGTGCGTTGTCACCGCGGGCCATATGAGAATGTGCTCGGTGGAACTTCCACCGAGCGTGAAGTGATGGCCCGAGTGATTGTACCAAGCCGATGCGATTAGCTGACTTGCGACATTTTTGCCGCGGGAGCTTTGGCCAGGATCGCGTTGATCTTCTCGTGTTCTAAATCCTCGATTGTCACCGAGGGCCGCATTTGCATTTGAGCGATGCTGATCCAGTGGCGGAAGCTGCATGTCGCTAGATTTCGATACTCGTCATTCTCGCTGAGCGCGTGATTTTCGTGATAGTTGTACTTGGGCCAAAAGAAGCCAAGCGACGAACGGTCGAGGGTGATGAAACGATCGGCCAACAATTGCCACCATTGTTCGAGCGTTCCGTCAAGCGTGACGCCAAGTTGCTCGAGAAAGTGACGGCAAAGCCAAACTTCCGAAACCCAGACCTCGGAGCTTGGTTCTTGGATCAGTTCCCCAAAGTTCTGAGGTGCCAGCACAACCTGATTGTCAATACACAGGGGGGCGGACCAATAACGCAGCAAGTCTTCCGTGCGACCGAACATCAGGATGTCCGAAGGGTGATAGGGGATGTAGAGACGGGTGGCGTGGTCGAGTACCGCAATCCGTTCTTGCTGCATGTCGTTACTGCGGATTGGGAACGACTTTAGTAGCCCCGTTAGAAAATCGCCGAGGTGGGGTGAGTGTAAACGCGTGTCGGTTCGCGTTTTCAACGTGTACTTCGCCCCGAGCTGCTCAGCTTTTTCGATTCCGCGTCGCGTGGACACGATTTGCATGTTCAAATTCGCGGGGCCGAAGTGCTCCGGCGGAGGGCCCGTGACGATATGAATGCCCATTTGCTCGGCAGTGGAAAGGCAGTCTGGCGATGCGTCTTCCCAGGTAGACAGGATAATGGGTTGGTTTGCGAACAGCCCGCGATAGAGTTTTAGCGTCTCGAGGGTTAGGTTGTCGCGGCAGACCACGGGGCCTTGAACGACGATGGCCATGTTGCTGGTGGTGTGAGATTCAAACGGCACCGGCGGGCACGTTTTAGAATATTGCGTGGCTACCTTCCAAGCCTCGTCATACTGATCGAGCTCGACACTCACTCGCTTGCTTAATCGCTCGAAATGATGACGTCGCTTCCTTGGCTTTCGCGTCAGGAAATTGATGAGCCAACATAGAAAATTCCACTTCCACATCTTGCTGAGTCTTTGCCTAGAGGAGTTAAGCGGGAGTCCGTAGTTTTCGATTCGAACTCTGGATGCGGCTGGCAAAACCAAGCGTTAAGAAACGCTCCAAGTCTTCGGGGGTGCCCAGTCCGTACATCACGTTTCCTGCGTCGCCGACATTGTCCGTCGCGATCTTAGCTCCGTTGCGAATCAATCGTGAGTAGACCGGAGCGACATAAAATTCATTCTTCGATCGTTCGTTCGCCTCGATCATCTCAAATGCCGCTGCCACAAATGCGTTGCCTCGGGCAAAGTTGTAGATTCCCACGGTCGCTTCGTCGGAAACGACTTCCTTCTCCACAATGCATTGCATCTCTCCTTGGGCATCGCGTTGGACATACGACCATTTGGGCGAATCGTCTTTCATCGTCATGACCAAGCCCTCAACGCCATCGGCATCGCCCATCGATAGATAGTCATCGATCGAATAGTCAATCCACTGATCGCAATTGGCGATCATCAGCGGTTGTTCGTTGTCAATCCATTCTTTCGCCAACAATACGGTGCAGGCGGCTCCCTGGGTGACTCCCTCGACGGAGACAATTTCACAGTCAGGGGAGGATTGCTTCAGCGTCTTCTCAAGCTCGTAAGATTCCAGATGTTGGGCTTGGCAGATAAAAATGAATCGATGCTCTCGTTGGGGACGAACATTTTCGATCACCGTTTGGATCATCGGTACCCCATGGACGGGGATCAACGGTTTAGGGATGTCGTAGCCAGCTTGTTGGAATCGTGAACCACGTCCGGCCATGGGAATGACGATGTTAAGCATTCCGGTTCTCTGGGTAAAAGATTTTGAAATGGGAAGGTCGGCGGAAGGTCTTAATCCAGGTATTTGTCGTCCGCAACGCTGGGGAATTTTAGGACGACCGTGATCGTTTCTTCTAACGCCGTAAAGTCGGTCGACGTGCCAGGCGGGATTTCGACAATTTGTCCCGCTTCGTACTCCTGGCCGAGCATGCGTACACGACCACTTGCCACAACGGTGTATTCGGTTGCAATACGGTGATGGTGACTTGCTTCATAGTCGCCAGCAGCATATCGCTTGATCGCCACTTCCACTGCGTCTTGACGAAGAAGGGCGGGTTCAAAGTGGCCGGTCAACCAACCGCCAACGAAGTCATCGAGATGTAAGGGTTTGGACATTCGCTGTGTTCCTCTGAGCAAGTTATGCGGCGTAGCGGTTGTGAGTGAGGTTGCGGTCAATTCGCATCGTGCCGTGTTCAAAATTCAACAAGATGTCGGCCATGTCAAGCATCGTGGATCGATGGGTAATGAAGATGACGGTGCAGTTTTGACAGGACTCTTGCAAGGTTTGATAGATCAATTGCTCGCTCTTGGCATCCACTTGGCTCGTCGCTTCATCGAGAATTAATATCTCAGGCTTCCGCAATAAAGCTCGGGCCAGGGCAATGCGTTGGCGTTGCCCGCCGCTCAATCGCAAACCGTTGTGTCCGATCCGCGTGTCATACTGATCGGGTAGTTCCGTGGTGATGAAATGGTCTGCGTGAGCCAGTTTCGCCGCTTCGACAATCTCTTCTTGTGTGGCGTTTTCACTACCATAGGCAATGTTGTAGGCAATCGTTTCGTTGAACAATTCCGTGGTTTGCGTCACCAGGGCGATGCTGCGGCGAAGATCGTGCAACCGTAGCGATCGAACGTCGACATCGTCCAAACACACACTGCCTTGCTGGGGGTCATAGAACCGGCACAACAGACTGATCAGCGACGACTTGCCGGCGCCGTTAGGGCCGACGATTGCCACCTTGGATTGAAACGGGATGGTCAATGAAATGTTGTTGAGGACATTGTGGACCCCATCGTAAGCAAACGTGACTCCCTTCAATTCGATCGCCGAGTGAGGTTTCGGAATGTCTACCGGATCGGCGGGGTCGGTGATCAAGCATTGGCGGTCAAGCATCGGGTAGAGCATGTCCGCAGCGACCACGCCCGTGTTGATGCCGTCAATGATTTGAGCCATCTTGCGAACCGGATCGGTCGCCCCGACCAGCAATCCGAAGAAGACCAACATGGACGCCACGCTGAGCGGGCGTTCGGTTATCGGAATGCCCCAAATCATCGTCGCTTGATTCATGACAAGGTAAGATCCCGCGATGATCGCGGTGCCCATCATGCCCAACGCGAGGACTTCGGTGACCGGACGATTTAATGCGTTTAGGAACACGATGCGGACCGAAAAACGCTGCATATCCAGGGTCGCTTTGTCAAAGCGTTTCTGCTCGTGGGGTTCACTCGTATACGCTTGCACGGTGCGGATGTTGCCAAGGGACTCGAGCATCACGTGGTGTAGCCCCATCGATTTTTCCAGCAAGCTGTGGCAAATCTTTTTGAGGGCCCGGCTGAGCACCCAAATCAGCAACGCCACGACCGGCACAATAATCAAGCTCAGTAGCATCAGTCGCCAACAAATCAGACTTGCCCCGATCAAGCACGAGAGCAATTTCAAGGGTTCGCGAATGGCGCCTCCATAAACGCTGACGATGCCGTTGGTCAACATGTCGGTGGTGTGAGTGATGTGGGCAACGAACCCGCTGTTGCCATAACCTGCAAATCCGGCTTGGTCCATCATCAACGCTTTGGCAAAGATTTTTTGGCGAATTTGTCGTCCAATTCTCGCCGCCACCAGAGCGACGGTGTAAGTGTTGATGAGCTGGAAAATGTGTTTCAGCACGGTGCCAATCAATAACATCACCATCACCAGAACCACCGTCTGGAATGGGCTTGTGGGAAGATAGTCGTCAACCCAGGGTTTCAGTTTCTGGGATGAAGCAAGCGATGCCTTTTCCGTCATCAACTGCGTTTGTAACATCTCAAGTTGAAGTGCATCGCGACGCTCCAGCGGTGTTGACTTGGCTTTAATCTCCGCGACTTGTAGCTGAACGTCCGAAATTCGGCTATGCGCTGAATCGATTTCTCGGTCGATCCAATCCTGCAGTGGCTCGCCCGCGATGGTGACCTCAATGACGGGAAATAATGCGCCAATGTTGATGCCCCACAGCGCGCCGGTTCCAACGGAACACAGGGTTGCTAGAACAAGCAATGGCCAGAAGCGAAACGCGTCGCGTAGAGAACGTTGGAAATTCTTCATCCTATAAGCCTGTTGGCGTCCGTGCCTTTTCGCGAGATTCTGTCGTTCCATCCCGCTCAACAGCCTCACTAACCGGTCAGCCTGGAAAGAAGCGTCGCGCAATGGCGTCAAGTTGCAAGCGGATTTTCCGAGGATCATGGCACAGCGGTTTCGGATTTGGCAACCCCAATCGCTTGTGGTTGCAACCGATCCGCCGCATCCGGATAAAAACGCGTGCTTGATGTAAAAGATTATCGGGCCAACACCAACATCCTCTGTGGAGGAGGTGCAATCGCGGTTGCAGCACGAAGCGTGGATTTGCTATTCCTCGGGTTGAGGATAGGTTTGCCGCGTGGCTGCGTCATCTGGGGTACATGGTCATCTGGGGTGCATGATGTGCAGCCTATGGCAAAATGAAACGCTGTTCGCTAGCAAAAACGAAGTGGTTTCGATATCAGCGATGATGGATGTGGAATTGTTGGCCCACCGAGGCCTGTGGAACGATGCCAGTGAGAAGAATCAACGGCGCGCTTTGCGTTGCGCGTTAGATTCAGGTTTTGGGCTGGAAACCGATCTACGAGATTTTCAAGGCCAAGTCGTAATCGCACATGATTGTCCCATCGCCGATCACAATGAAAAAATCACGCTGGATGATTTATGCCAGCTTTATCGCAAATCCGCTTCTCATGCTTGCTTGGCATTGAATATCAAAGCGGATGGACTCGCCGACATCGTTCATTCAACGCTGTTGAAGCACAAAATTGACAATTACTTTGTCTTTGACATGTCGGTTCCCGACCTGCTCGCCCACCTTCGCCAATCGCAACACTGCTTCACTCGTCAAAGCGAATACGAATCGGTTCCCTCGCTGCTCCAACGCTGCGAAGGCGTTTGGCTCGATGCGTTTGAGTCACGTTGGTATGGTGAAGAGGTGATCGAGGCACATCTTTGCAGCGGTAAAAGTGTTTGCATCGTTTCATCGGAGCTTCACGGGCGTTCTGCTCACGAAGTGTGGCCTCTCGTTCGGCGTGTCGCCAAACGAAATCTCCATGATGCACGATTGTTGTTGTGTACGGACAACCCTAATGAGTTTAAAGGATTCATGAATGACCAAGATTAAGGCAGTCATTTTCGACATGGATGGCGTTCTGGTTGACGCGAAAGAGTGGCACTTCGATGCGCTAAATCGTGCCTTGGCTCTGTTTGGATTCCACATCAGCCAATTGGAGCATGTACGAGATTATGATGGGCTTCCCACTCGGCATAAGCTTGAAATGCTGACACAGAAGCAAGGGTTACCGTCGTCGCTTCATCGGTTTATCAACCAGATGAAGCAGACATACTTGTATGAGATTGTTGAGCAGCAATGTGTTCCTAACCCGCAGCATATCGAGACGCTTCATCGATTGCGTGAGGAAGGTTTCTCGGTTGCACTTGCATCGAATTCGATTCGTCGCAGTGTCGACCTCTTAATGGAACGCACCGACCTCGGGCAGTTTATGCAGTGTACGTTTAGCAACGAAGATGTTGCGTTACCCAAACCGCATCCTGAGATCTACCAATTGACCATGCAGCGACTCGGGTTTCTTCCCGAAGAGTGTTTGGTCGTTGAGGATGGTTTGTACGGGATACAAGCCGCCCAGCAGGCAGGCGCCCATGTCCACCGGGTCGATACGGTTCACGACGTTCACTACGCTGGCATTTGTCAGACGATTCAACAGCTCGAATCGCAGACGCCATTACGCCGGGCCGTTTGATCGCGTCGAACGGGTTTGCGGGGTGAACGACAATACGTCCCGCTTTGGGTTTGAGTGCTCCGGTTGAAGGACTCTGTCTCGTCCCGTTTAGTAACCCTTCGGAATCAACTTCGTTGTTAGCGGAGCGAGTCGCCCCATTGTGTCACCAGAGGGCTGCGCCCTGCCGCTATTATTTAGCAATGCCGAAGTTGATTCCGAACGGTTCCTTAGGAGGGCAGGCCAGGACCGGACATTGGCGACTGATAGCCGTTGCGAGTTGGAGACCACCCCGGTTTATGACGTTGCGGGGGGAGGCATCTGAGGTCACGATGTGGCACCTTGCAACCCTTCACTGAATTGGTGAGGGCATGGTCAAGGGGATTGCACGCGGCGATCTTTTTCTAACTCGGATGCGGTTCGGCAGGGGGACGCTAGGCGGTTTGGCGAATGGTCAATTCTTGATAGCGTGTCAGTGCGGAGGTGTCGATTCCGCGGCAGAGAAAGACGACTTGGTTACGTGTCCTCAGTGTAATGCGTGGCACCGACAACTTGGCACACGCGAAGTGAACCGCTTTGGCGACCGCCTCGCACTGGGTGTCATGAAACGCCATCACAAATCGATTGGGATTCAATCGTCCCAGGATGGATTCCACGTCTTTGACGGGCTGTTCCCCGAAATGCCCGCCATCAATAAACGCAAAGTCAAATTCTCGCCCTTGCGTCAGCTCGTCCACATGAAGCGGGCTGAAACCGACTTGGTAATCAATGATGTTTGCAATCCCGAGCTGCTCGGCGCCCCATCGGGCAAACCGCAATCCTTCGGGAATGTCGCTCTCAGTGCCGTTTTTCAAAGCGGCGCGAAGTGACTCCGCGTGCTCACGAGCGCGCTCTTCGGTGTACTGGAAATCTTCCTCGGCTTCCTCGATATAGGCGTCCACGCTTAGCAACGATCCGCCTGTCGCCTGGAACGCCATGCCAAGATAAAAGCTGCTGTAGCCAAACGCTGTCGCGATCTCATATCCGCTCTTCAGTTGGTTGTCCGCGATCACCTTGTACAGCATCAACCCTTCTTCGTCAGTGAGCGAATAGGGAAACGCTTTGTTTTTAAGTTTGTGCATCCAATCGAGATCGTCGAGGGGCTGCTCATGTGGGAATAGCACTCGATCCAATTGTTCGTGAATGGGAGTCATTCGAGTGAGCACCTCGTCGGACAATCTCAGCCGCTCGGGATGGTACTTGGCAAACACCGAAGGCTTACGTGCCTCATGTTCAAGGCAATCGAGACGTTGCATGCAGGTCTGCAACGTCGGGGCTGAGGATTGGTTTTCCACTCGATGCGACAATTGCGATACCGCTTCGCGTAATTCGGTTCGATCCGCTTCGAGGTCTCTCAGCCTCCCTTTCCATTGGCGAGATTTGCGCTGCAATGCGACTCCGACTACGACAGAAAGAATCGTGCCTGTTATTGCAAAAATGGTTGTCAGCATAGTGGGGGGGGGAATATCGAAGGGAGGAGTGGCTGCGGAATAGACGCGTTAAAGGTTTAGTGCTGAATTTGCGCCAGCGTCAAGTGAAGATAGTGGTTGGCTCGAAGGGCGCAGGCGATTCGGAAGCTTAGTGAGCGATCATGCAGTTGGCCAACCAGCCGCGTTTCAGTCCCGGGTCGGGGGCGATACTCGGTAACCCGGCGTTTTCAAAAACACCGCCCGCGGCTTGGATGCCGCTGATTACGGCGCCTTCCATCGTCGCGGGCCAACCGGTGCGTGTCCAGTCGCCTGCGAGGCAAAGCCAGGGTAATTTCTCCGGGGCAGGGGAGGGTGACGGACGAAGTTGCTCGACCGTTGGCCGGACGGAGAACACCGAGTTGGGGTCGGTGACGACGCGGTGCCGCAGTAGCGTTGCGGACTTGGTCGGTGGAAACACGGCCCCTAATTCCGACAACACTTGCCGGACGATCTCATCCTTTGACGATCCGCTCATCGGATGCGATCCGCTGATCACCACTTGGTAGTAGTGCTCCGAGCTGTTTTTCGCAGCTTGGAATTGGCCACACGGCTGGCGAAACAACCACTGCGTCAACGTGTCGACCAACACCGCGTGGGGACGCTCGGTGATGGGGCGATCGAACCACAAGTGCAGCCCGCTGATCGGGGAGGATGGAAAGTGTTCAAACGAACTCAAGCGAGGCAGGATCCGAGCGATTTCGGGATCATCAAACAGCCGTGCAACGGTGTGCCATGGGACGGCGCTGATCACGTGGTCCGCTGCGATCCGTTGTCCGTCACTGGTGAGTACGGCTTGAAGGTTTCCCTGGTGCGTTTGGATTTTTTGGGCTGGGGTTGCACAGCGTACCTTGACCCCAAGTTGCGTGAGCACGCCCACGACGTCACGCCCAAAGAGCGTCGAGAGCGGGCGATCGGGAACTAGCACATCCGAAGCGCCGCGTGCCGCCGCAAAGCCATCGACAAAGACCTTTCGCGCTGCCGTCATCGAGGCGTGTTGGCTGGATTCTCCTAACGCACTGGTCAAAATCACGTCCCAGAACAATCGAATCGTCTCGGCGCTTTGCCCATGGGATTGCAGCCACTCGGATGCGATCGCGTGATCGAGTTGGTGATGTGAGCTGCGAATCAGTTTCCACAGCCCGCGACGGATTTCATTTTTCTGCTTTCGATTCAAGTAATTTAGCTTCCCAATCACGCTGGCGAGATGCAGCGGTGCGGGCAGCCATGTCGAAGGGGTGAATTTGCTGGGAGGAAAATGAGGGTGGAAGAACGTCAGTGACTTGTAACGTCGCAGTGCATCGGTAAGCCCACATCGCGACAACAGCCCAATCAGGTTTGTGCAACAGCCCATCGCCACATGTTGGCAATAATCGAGCGTTTCGCCGCTATCGGGGTCCGTGAACGATCCCGCTCGTCCGCCAGCGACGCGTTTGGCTTCGAGCACGCTCACACGGAAGTGCTCGGGATGATGACGGACGATGCATTCCGCGGCAGCTAAACCGGCTACCCCGCCACCGACGATCACGACATGACGCCGATCCTCACTGCCGCTCATCGATGATTCACTTCCGCTTGGGCGTTGCCACGCAGTGGAGCGGTCACTTCGAGAGGCGGGACCGGCAATCGTCGAAAACTAGGAGGCCAAAAATGTTGTGAAACCAGGCCAATTCGATCGCTCGGGGAAAGCGTGATTCGGCACACGGCAATGCGGGTCGGATCTTCCTCGATTCGCGTCAACAACCGTCGATAGGTCCGCCACATCATGCTGAAAATTGGCTGTCCGTCGGGGTGAATGCTGTCCCAAATTTTCCATCCCGAATCGAACAGACGCTTGGCACGCAGAATCTCGTCTTGGAGCAAGCAGCGAAGTCGGTTGTCCCGTCGGAGCGTTAAAATATCGTCTTCGCACAAGCCATGTTGTTCGTAATGTTGTCGCGGCAGATAGATGCGTCCCCGTTTCGCATCTTCAACCACGTCGCGGAGGACGTTGGTCAATTGGAAAGCGAGTCCACAATCGACCGCCGATTCGAGCGGCAACGGTTCCTCGAATTCCCAGATATGTAAACACGCCAAGCCGACCGCAGAAGCAACAAGGTAGCAATAGTGTTCGAGTTGTTCGTAGGTTTCAAAGCGGGTCTTCTGTTGGTCGGCGAGCACGCCGTCAATGATTTCGAGTAGGTACCGCGACGGAATTTTGTATTGTGCCGATGTGTGTCGCAGCGCCGGCAAGATTTCTCGAGCCTGTTGATACAACTGGCTGGCCCATGCTGGCTCTTCTCCCACCGGGCCTTCGGGAAGGATGATTTTTGAATGCGAACTGTCGCTAATCAAGTTGATTGCGGTCGTTTGACGCCACCACTCTAGCCACCGGCCACGAATCGCCGCAGGCTCATTGCAATCTCCCAAATCGTCGGTGATCCGCGCAAACGCATAGAGCGCGCACATCGCTTCGCGTTTGGGCCGCGGAAGCAACCAAAACGAACGATAAAAGTTGCTTCCACTTCGTCGCGACAAACGACGAGCAAAGTGATAGCTAGTGGCAACGGGGATTTCCTCGGGCATACGATGATGATACTCAGGTGCCAAGTGGAGTTGGAGGCCCCCCCATTCTAGAGCATGGAGGTCGATCGCGTTGCCGCGATCGCAGAGAAGCACATCGACCGGAATCGTTTCAGTGTAGGCGAACGTTCCATGGCTACGGCCGCTTACAGCGGATCATTCCTGGCCCGATGTTTAACGCCTCGCGATCAGGGATCGCAGGACCAAGCGAGCCTGAGTCGTCTTGCTGACCTTGGGGCGTTTTCGCATCACATCGAAATCAATCGCCCGGATGGCGTCGAGCGTTGCTAGGCCTCCGCCGGCAAACAACCGCAGACTTCGTCCAAGCCAATGCGGGACTCGGTCGCACAGCGGCATCCCGCGATGGAAAAAGGCCTCGGTTTGGTTGCATTGATGCTGGATCAGTCGTTTGAGTGCCTTGTCGGTCGACCGGTTGCTCGCCATGGAATCGAATTGCGACTCGGAAATGCCAAAGGAACGCAATTCGGATTGAGGGATATAAATTCGCCCGATCGCATAATCTCGCGCCACGTCTTGCCAAAAATTGGCCAATTGAAGTCCCGTGCAAATTTGATCCGACAATGCTAAATCGGTCTCGTTGTCGTCCGCTTCCGCCATTCTCAGCACGATCCGGCCGACCGGATTGGCGCTGCGGCGACAGTAGTTATTCAGTTCGTCAACCGTTTCGTAGCGAGTTTGATGTTGGTCTTGGCGGAAGGCGTCCAATAAATCGTCAAACGGGGTTTGGTCCAGACGAAACGGGGGGATCGTTTTAGCCAGTGCAAGGAAGATTCCGTCTGCCGGGTGCCCCTGGAACGTGGCGTCGAGCGAAGCTTGGAATTCGGAAAGGGCACGCAGGGCTGCCTCGGGCGTCGCCGATTCATCGGCCAAATCGTCCGCCGTGCGGCAAAATGCATAGATGTTATAGAATGGCTGCCGCAATCGGTGGGGCAACAGCACGCTGGCGACCAGGAAATTTTCGTAATGCGAACGGGCAAGCCGTCGGCACTCTCGCTCGGCTTGTCGGACAGGGTCGCCTTTCATTGTCGGTGTATCGCGATTTTTTTGGGGGCGTCCATCGAGGAAAACCGGAGGCAATGATGCGTTGGGTCAAGGCCGGCGACACGTTGGGGCAAGCCCGGCGAGGAAGGGAAGCGTGCATGCATCTAGGGAGATAGCAAAGTGATTTCTGCCCTTCCCAAACGCGAATTGTAGAGGGGCTTTCCAGATGCTGCCATGATGCGACAATTGACAGCGGGAGTTCACCCCCGAAGTCTCCACTTTCCTCACGTTATTGGCATCCCATGAAGATCATTTTGGCAGCACCGCGAGGATTTTGTGCGGGCGTAAATATGGCGATCGATTCCCTCGATTTGACGCTCCAGAAATTTGGGCCGCCCGTTTATGTCTATCACGAAATCGTTCACAACCAATACGTGGTCAATACGTTTCGCGATAAGGGAGCCGTCTTCGTTAACGAGATTGACGAGGTACCCGAAGGCAGCGTGTTGCTCTTTTCCGCTCACGGCGTCTCTCCGCAAGTCCGTGAGGCGGCCAAAGCCCGCAGCTTGAACGCCCTCGATGCCACCTGTCCCTTGGTCACCAAGGTGCACCTCGAAGCGATCAAGTACGCCAAGGCGGGGTACACGATTATCTTGATCGGTCACGATGGCCATGATGAAGTGATCGGCACGATGGGGGAGGCGCCCGAGGCGATTCTGTTGGTCGAAGATGAAGCGGATGTTGCCGAGTTGCAGGTCAAGGATGAGTCCAAGCTCGCTTATTTGACCCAGACAACATTGAGTGTCGATGATGCTAATCGAGTGATCAACAAGCTTCGCGAGCGATTCCCCCATATCGAAAGTCCTCCCAAAGGCGACATTTGCTACGCAACTCAGAATCGCCAGGAAGCGGTGCGAGTGCTATCGGATGACGTCGATGTGGTAGTGGTATTGGGCAGCCAAAATAGTAGCAACAGCCAGCGTCTTCGTGAGCTTGCGGCCGAAGGTGGGAAGCAAGCCTATTTGATCGATGGCCCGGACGACCTCGATTTGGATTACTTTACAGCCGCCTCGACCGTTCTGATTACGGCCGGAGCGAGTGCCCCCGAATCGGTGGTGCAAGCGACGATCGATTGGTTGATCAAGCATTTTGATGCGACCGTGGAAGTGAAGCAGATTCGCGAGGAATCGGTCCACTTTCCGTTGCCCAAGCCACTCCGGGCGTTCGCCGCGGAAGTGCAAGCTCAATAGAAGTCGAAATCCGGTCGGTTTGGAACCTTGAGCGGACCGGGCTCGATCTTATTTTCACACACTCACCCACTCTGCGAATAAAGGAATAGGTAGTCATGTCGACTAAAGAGCAGCGACGGCAGAAAAAACTCGCGAAGAAACGTTCCAAAGAGATTGTGAAACGAAAGGAACTCGCGCGTGAGAGGAATTCACTTCAATCGCTCGCTGGGCAGATGAAGGCCGCCTCGGCTGGTCCGCTCGACCAATGTTTGATGAGTGCGGGGTTGTTCCAACCCGACACCAAATTTGGGTCCGTTTTCATCAGTCGGCGAATGCGTGATGGGCGTGTTGCGATTGTCAAGATTCTGGTCGATGGGCTTTGTTTAGGCGTCAAAAATGTCGCTGCATTTGTCTGCTATCCTGCAGATCAAAACCAAATCTTGGAGGACATGTCGCAGTCGGAGTTGATGCAAGAGGTGCCGCTGGCCAAGGCTCGCAAGTTTGTCGAGGGGGCGATCGCCTTTGCCGAGCAATTCAAGTTCGATCCCCATGCGGATTATCGTAAAGTCGAGGTGATGTGGGGCGACACCGATCCAAACGAATGCAGCGAAGCGTTCGCTTTCGGAGACCACGAAGGCAAGCCACGCTTCGTCAACGGACCTTATGATTCGCTGGTGCTTCAGCAACAGATCCGTGAGAAATTGCAAACGCATGCCGGCGAAGGCAATTACAGCATTGTCGTGATGATGGATCCGGTGGACTCAGCATCGGGCGGCGATTGGAGTGACGGTCCTGAATTGGATGCGGACATCGACGAGGACGTGATCGATGGCCGAGCGGTCCCGCGGATTCGTTAGAGTCACCTCTTCGCTAGGGCAACTTCATTGAGGTGAGGTATCACGCGGCATGCGGCAATGGCACGGTGGAGAGCACCGTGCCATTTTTTTGCTGCCGTCAATTTACTTGGCTGGTTGCTCCGCGGAGGCTGCGAGGCTGGCGATTTCAAATTTTTTGAACTGAGCGTCGGTCGTGGGATCGTGGCCTTGGATCATGATCGTGCCCGCTTCGAGACGTTTGCCTTTGCGCGGGTTTTCGTGCGGTTCCCGATCGTCTTGCCAATTGCTGACTTGCACTCCGCCTACCCAAGCGGCGATCTTGGCGCCGTGGGCGGCCAGCACAACGGTGGCCCATTTGCCCGATTCGCCCGCGACGAATCGAGCGTCTTGGCGGCGAAAGATGCCCCCAGTTCCGCAATCGCCCGGCGTCAATGGTGATCCGTCCTTCATCGCGTTACTGACTTGGCACTCGTATCCCATCATCTCCAGCCCAGGGATACAGCGGAAGAAAATGCCTGAGTTGATCTCGGGTTGAGGCAGCTTGTATTCGGCGAGCAAGACAAAGTCATCATACGTTTGTTTGGTTTCGATTTGCCCTTTGCCCCCTTTGACTTGCAGCACCCCTTCGTCGTTGACCGTGTATTCGGTCTTCATTTCGGGGTACTTTTTCCACTGCGAAAGGTCTTGGTCGAGCAGCGAATTCAAACCGAGCGGGCGAAGGCGGATGTTGCGAAACGCGATACGGCCCCCGTTATGTTGCAGCCCGATTCGGCCCGCCGCTAAGGTTGTTTCGTCAGTGTATTCGCATACCAATTGGTCATCGACGGTGATTTGCAAACGTTTGCCATCGAGTTGGATTTGCATCGTTCGCCATTGGCCGTACGTTTGCTTGGGGGCTTTGTCCGAAGCCTTTTGGCGTTTGACCACACCACCGGTAGGAAAGGGATTGTCGTCCCCAGCGATGTTGACTTCGTAACACTCGGTCGCAGGATCGTCGACTTCTAGCGGAGTGCGAAGGAACACGCCGCTATTGGTTTGTTCGTCGGCGTTGAACTCGAGCGTCAATTCATAGTTCGTCCACGGCATCGACGTGCAGAGCAGCGAAGGTTCGCCTTGATCGACGGTGATCGTTTCGTCTTCGATTCGCCAATTGGCGTTGCCCGCGATTTCCCAGCCAAAGAAGGTGTGTCCGTCGAACAAACGAATCCAACCCGCCGAGGCATCGGCTTCATCCAAGCGGGCGGCGAGCAATTCGTCTGCGGTGGCTTCGTACGCTTGCCGATCGAAGCTCGTTTGTGAATCGGTTGCGGTTTCACTTGCTGTGGCGTTTTCGGTTGGGTCGCCCGCGGGCGGCGTTTTGGAACTGCATCCCGATGCGAGCAGCGCCAGCAGCGAAAGGGTTGCTAGGGGCAGTGAAAACGCGGCACAGGGGAAATCACGGCGTTGGTTGGTAAACAAGTCAAGCATATCCATAGCGTTCAAAATAAGACGCCCAACGTGACCGAATGAGTTCGTCGGCTGCGGGGGCGAGTTGGTGTTGGTTGGTTTTGTAGTCTTTGTGCTCGGTTTCCGCCCAAGCTTGGATCGTTGGTTCCACCGCGTCAAAGTCGCTTAAGCGTAGCGTTTGGTAGATGTTCCTTAAGGTTCCAACGGGATCGGCAGTCAGATCTTCGTAGCGAATATCGATCAAGCGGTCTGCGGGGATCGATTCGCGTTGCTGGTGAAACGCATCGTACATCTTTTCGAGGCATTCGATCACGTAGGGCTCGATGGTTTCTTGGTCGGGCTTCTGTAACGCTTGGACTTCATCGAGTCCTTTCCACAGTCGGCAAGTCGATGGGAAAAGCGAACGTGGATCGCGGCTGATGTGAATGAATTTGGCTTCGGGGAATTCACGGGCCAAGTAGGCGATTCGGCCGGTATGCGTCGGGCTTTTGATCACCAATGGACGACCCGTCGCGACGCTGACGTTCAATAAGAAACGGCGCAGCGATTTCAGCCAATGGTCCACTGCGGCATCATCGACTCCATCAAAACTGAGGTAGTCGAGATGCACCGGACCTTCGTTTGGAAACGCAATCCGTCGATAGGGCGAAGGCAATCCCATCGTCAACAGGGCAAACTCGTCCTCTTGAGGGCGGTCCCAGCCTGCGGCCATGTTGTCCATGGGGCGTTTTCCAGGCAGTAACCAATTGGCAAACCGTCTGAAAAACCACTCCGTCGCCAAAAAATGAGCCGGCGCAAAGCACTGGTAGGTCGATGGACTGCTCAGCCGTTCGTCACGGACCATTAACTCGTGCAACAGTGTCGTCCCGCTCCGCCAATGGCCGATGATGAACACGGGGGTGCCGTGTAGTTCTGCTTCACGCAGTTGGCGGCGGAATAAGAGCTTCTGTATGCCCCCCATGATGGTGTTGAAGGGGGTCGCGATCGAGACCCCGATCACGATACCGACTCGGCTGGCTGAGACACGAAAGCGGCCTTCGCGTAGCAGCCGGTACCATACGGTCGGCTTCATTCCGTGCCAAAAGCGGGGGGAGTAGAACGGATATTGATGGAAGGGAGTCTCGGACAACGCAATCGCTATGAATAAATGAGGAAAGCAGCGGAACCAAATCACCTCTAACACTGTAATTGGTTGGTGTTAGCCCGTGCAGTCGTGGGGCCGGATCCCTGCGATGCTTTGTGACATTTTTCAACACTGGGGGCATTCTCCCCTACATTGCTTCGTTTAGCTCCCTCACTCATTTCTTGGTTTTAGTTACAATCGCGGCTCCCTTCGTCCGATTCACTGCCGCAATTTTCACCTCCTTACGGTTTCATTCCTTTGTCCGAAAGCCCTGAATCAACCAATCCCGAGTCTGCGGACTCTCCCCTTCGCGAGTTATCGATCGTCGATCTGCAGCGGCACATCCACCAGATGTACTATGAAAAAGACGTCGCTCGGGGGGTCGAAGGCACCTTTATGTGGTTGATGGAGGAGGTGGGGGAATTATCGTCGGCGCTCCGCGGCAACGATCGCGAAAACTTGGCCGAAGAGTTTGCTGACGTGATCGCTTGGTTGGCAACGATCGCCAATGTGGCTGAAATCGACCTCAACGCGGCGCTGGTTGCTAAGTACGGTCACGGTTGTCCCGGTTGTCGTCGCTTGGTTTGCGAATGCCCCGATTCCGAGAAACCGTGATTTCTATCAAGTTAAGTTCTGATCCCATGATTCAGTCGAACCTTTTCCGGTCGCTAGTGTTACTGCTCTGCGGGGTGGGCGCCTTAGCGCATGTCGTTTCCCCAAGTTGCGGGCGAGCTCAGGATCAGGCGGCTTTGCCAACGCGCGGCGCGGTCGATACCGGCGATTCCGAGTTCGTCACGCTACCCCAGCAAATCTCGCCCCAACCCACTTCGCCTGCGGCCTCCGGCGCGGAGGTGCTCTTTGGAATCGAAGGTCTGTTTCGCGTAGGATGTTGGACGGGGGTTCGCGTCGAAGGCGATTCGCAGCCACCGCCGCGCGTCGTAACCGAGGACGGCGATGGCGTTTCGGTCGCTTATGTTCAAGCCAATGGGCCAGCAAACGGGCCCACGAACGAGCGTCCACACGGTTCGGCATGGACCTATGTGATCCCGGGCAGCGAAGCTGCACCGCTGGTGATCCAACGCGCGGTTTCCCAGCCCGAAGACGCCACAACGAACCCCCAGGCCGCGGAGCGCCAAGCAACGGAACGCCAGGCCGCGGGGAATGATGGCGCAACGGGGAATGATGACGCAACGGGGAATGATGACGCCACGATTGTGACGCGATTTCCGCCGATTGGATCTCCGACGCGTGAATCTTCGCAAGTTCCACTGGGGATGCCTTGGGTCGTCTGTTTTGGTGACCCACTCGGTGTCGAACAAATCGGGGCGAATGCACTTTTGAAGCGAGATGCCACGGTGGCTGTCTCGCGACCTAGCGCTCCGGAGCATTTGCCCGATTCGGTGATTGGTTATGACGGCGTCGATTTGATCATGGTCGAGGCGAGCGGGATTGAGTTGCTCTCGGCATTAAATCCCGCTCAGCAAGAGGCGATCACCCAATGGGTGCATTCCGGGGGTCGACTGCTTTTAATGCTGGGCAAATCGTTGCCGCAATGGAAGTCGGCAGCCCCGTGGTTGCTCGATTTTTTACCCGCGTCGCCCGATTCCGATTGGATGCGGGTGGAGCTGGAACCGGCGGCGATCGAGGCATTCACTTCGACGCAAACACCGCTGACACCCTTCATGGGCATCAAGCTTCCCCGAGGCGTTGGCGAGGTGATCATCACGGGACGCACGACTCGCCGCGTCAGTACGCCGATTGCAGCGGAGTACGTCGCTGGGCTTGGCAAGGTCACCGTGATCACGGCCGATCTAAATGAAGCTCCCTTTGTGGATTGGCCTCAGCGTTTGGACTTGGTGACCAGTTTGACAGGATCGCTTTTGCAATCCGATAATACTCCCTTTACGAAAACGAATCGTGCGACCGCATACGATGATTTGGCGGGCCAGATGCGGTCGGCGCTCGATCAATTCCAATCCCAAAGCCGACTCGGATTTTCGCTCGTCTCGTTGATCTTGATTGGCTTGATCGCTTTGATCGGTCCGCTTGACTACTTGCTTGTGAATCGTGTGCTCGGCAAGCCGATTCTCGGCTGGTTTACGTTTCCGTTGATGGCGATCGCGATTTCAGTCCTGCTCGTGCTCCAGGCCCGACCCGTAGCGGTTGCCGATTCGGAGGACGCCTCTGGTTCGTCAGCGAATTCGGCTGCCCCAGCCCCTGCTGATCCCCAGGCCAATTCAGGGTTGCACAGCAACCGGGTTGAGATTGTGGATCTAGACGTCGAAAGTCGTTTGGGGACGGTGTTCACTTGGAATACGCTCTACACGCACGAGGCTTGCCAACTCGATCTCAGCGTCACCCCGAGTGCCGCCTTCGCAGGGTTCTCCAAACGGATCGATTCTAACTTGACGTTTCCCTTTGGTTTCCCAGGACGCTCGTTCGGAGCGATCCAAGTGACCGGTGAAAGTGCTCGCTTGCCCGGTTACGAGGTGTTGCTCGATACCACCTCGAGTGCGTGGACAAGCAAATTGAGCGACTTGCCACTCGCGCCACGCAGCAGCAAGTCGTTCGCGAGCCAGCTTCGTTTTGTCGTCAACATTGCCGATGATTTGTCGATGCAATCCCGCAGTGGTACGGAGTTGCTCGAAGGTTCGTTGTCCAACCCGTTGCCCGTCGACGTGCTCAACGGAATGTTGATCTATCGCAATTGGATTTATTTCTTGCCGACTCGGTTCCCGGCGGGGGCCCGGATTGCCTCGGTCGATTCGCTTCGGCAAAAGAATTTTCGCTGGCAACTTTCTCGGCAAAAGGCACTCGAAAGCGCCACCGAGACCGAGTCTTGGGACCCTGCGGCGACCGCCAGCCTCGAGCGGATTGCTGAAATCATGATGTTTCATGATGCGGTGGGTGCGGCTCGCTACACCGGTTTGAAAAACGAGGTGCTTTCGGGCTTGGACTTCAGCGATGTGTTGACCAGCGAGCGTTGCATTTTGATCGGAAAACTTGCCAAGCCGGTGACTCAGTTCCGTGGCGAGAATGGTTTCGATGACACGATTGAGGTCGACAAAAGCCTGTCCATGATGCGGCTGGTGATTCCCGTCACAAGCAAACAAAGATAACGTTACTGACCGGCGTCCTGGGGGGCGTCGATCCATCGACGATGGTAAACCTTTACATCGAAAGCGAAGACAACGCGTGATTAAGACAGTTGACTTAACGAAAAAGTATGGCGACGCGTTCGCGATCAAAGGCATCGACTTGGATCTCCAGGCCGGAGACTTGTTCGGGTTTATCGGTCCCAACGGAGCGGGCAAGACGACGACGATGCGGATCATCGCGACGCTGCTTGAACCGACCTGGGGCGAAGCCTACGTGTGCGGCCATAGTGTGCATACCCAACCCAAAGAAATTCGCCGTCTGGTGGGATACATGCCCGATTTTTTCGGGGTTTATGACGACATGACCGTGGTGGAGTATCTCGAATTCTTTGCCGCGGCGTATCGTATCAACGGCCAAAAACGGACGGACCGCGTTGACGAAATGTTGGATGTGGTCGACTTGGAATTCAAACGCGATGCTTACGCCAACACGCTCTCCCGAGGGCAAACCCAGCGTCTCGGTTTGGCTCGCACGTTGTTGCATGATCCGCAAGTGTTGTTGCTGGACGAACCGCTTTCAGGGCTCGATCCGCGAGCTCGTATCGAGATGCGGAATCTGCTTCGCAAGCTCGGAGAAATGGGCAAGACGGTGATCGTTAGCAGTCATATTTTGCCGGAGCTCGCCGATGTTTGTAACAAGGTCGGAATCATCGATCGCGGCGAATTGAAACAGAACGCCAAGGTGACCGAGGTGATCCGCATGGTGCGCGAGCATACCGTGTTGGTGATTCAAACCGCGGAGCGCGAGCAGATGGACGAGGTCGCAAAATTGTTGCAAGGGCACGAAAAGGTGCAAGCGACCGAACCCGGCGATGATGCGATTCGCATCATCCTAAAGGCTGGCGTGGATGAGTACAGCGATCTGCCGAAGTGGTTGATCGAAAACGGAATCAATTTGAAACGGTTCAGCGAAGAGGAACTCGATCTCGAGTCCGCGTTCATGGCGTTGACTCAAGGCACCAGCCGCCGCATGTAGCATGTCACAGTGTGATTTGGATCGTCGTCCTTTGCTCCGGCAAAAATCGAGTTTGCCGGCGCTACGTTTGCCGGCGCTATTTTTTCGGTGCGGCTTTGGCCAATCGCATCACCAGATGTTCGAGCAAGAATCGATCGCGGCCCTCGGCGCTGTGCGTTCCTTTGAGTCGTAGGTCGGCATCGAGCAGCCATGGCAAAAGCTGTTTGCCTCGGGCCCGGCCGAGGCCTCGTAGTTGAGCCTTGGATTGTTGAATGTCCGAGGGCCGGTTGATGCCTGCCGCCGCCAATGCATCTTCCAATTGCACCGTGCGACCTTCACGCTCACGATGCTCGACCACGGCGGTCGCCATCCCTAATCGCCGCAGCGACCATGCGATTTGAGGCAACAAGGCGATCGGTCGCTGACCCCCACTCATCAATTTGTCGAGCTGCAATAGTGCCTCCGCAGCGTTGCCCGTGGCGATGGCTTCGGTGATCTGCCAGACCGTTTTGCCTTGCCATCCTGCAACCACTTCACGAACCAAAGGTTCGTCGATCGTTTCGCCTGGCGCCTTGTAGAGGGCCAGCTTGGCAATCTCGGTCTCGAGCATGCCGATCTCTTCGCCCAGCATTTCAATCAGCGCGTCGGCCGCTTCGCCCGACAAGGTCGCGCCATGCTGTCGGGCGACGTAGCCGGTCAAGAATTTTCGCCGCGTCGCAGCGGTGATCCCCAGCTTTTTATCCGAGCTCGATGTGCAGGCGACGGCGAGATGGTCA
Source organism: Novipirellula galeiformis (assembly GCF_007860095.1). Classification (NCBI taxonomy): domain Bacteria; kingdom Pseudomonadati; phylum Planctomycetota; class Planctomycetia; order Pirellulales; family Pirellulaceae; genus Novipirellula; species Novipirellula galeiformis. Next base: position 298,518 of record NZ_SJPT01000001.1, read on the forward strand.
CCGGCGATCGCCTTGTACAATTTGGTGTTCGACGCCAACGACGACAGCTCAATGATGAACCGATTGGATGTCCCCGGGGTGGCGACGTACTTTTCCAGTTCCGGGCGATGTTGGGAGACAAATTTGTCGGCATCACGAATCACGATGCTTCGTTTGCCGTCAAAATCGAATAGCGAAGCGGTGGCCAAATCGTCGCGCAAGTCGGACCAGCGGACCGATTCGCCATCGAACGAAGTCACATCGCCATCCGACGAAAGCGCCGCAATCACCCACGTTCGCAGCGTCGTGTCGGGACCAAATACGGCAGCCACCGACGGCAAGTCCGCTGGCGGTTTTGACAACATTTCAAAGGCGTTTAAGATCGCCATTGTTTACTTCTTAGCGAGAGTTCGAGTGGAGACTGCGAAGGCTCAAGCCTAAAGTTTGTGCCGCAGAAACGCCAGATGGTGTGCGGTGACCGTCATGCTGCTCTGCGAAACAGGGCATGGTCGACGTCCGCTCGCAGCTATTTGAATGCGGCGTTCGGACGCGCCGCGGTCTGCTCATTTTTCGTTGGCATCGGGAATCCACTAATCGGCTGGAAACCTCGGATGCGTGCTCGCGGAGCGAGACCCTGGGTGTCAATCGGTTGGTCCAAAATGTAACTGCCCATGTTGCCCGCGTTGTCGGTCGCGTCGATTCGCAAATACAGTTCACGCGGTAATTGCGGGTCGGCGGGCCAAACGTAGTCGCCGTCGTTGCGAAGTCCTGCGGCGATCGTGGTCCAGGGACCATCGACTTCATTGCTGAAGGACAACGTGATCGGACGTGTCGCCAAATTCGCATCATCGCATTCGTAACGAATCACCAACGAACCGGTCCGATCGGCTTCTCCATATTGAGCTCCCGTGATTCTTACTTCCGGCTTGCTCTGATCGACCACGACGACAATATCGGGGCTCTCACTCGCTTGAGGTCGAGGGCTGGCAAGCCCATTGGAACTGACCACGACGATGCGGAATCCGAACACCCCTTCCTCTTTCGTCTCAATGTCGAAGGGGCTCGCTTTATCAGGGTCTTGCCCCCAAAACTTCCAACTCTTGCCGCCATCGGTGCTGCCGTAAAGCTCGACTGATTCGACGCCCACCATACCCACCGCCTCGAGTTCGTATTCCAAACTAAAGCGATTCGAATCACTGAATCGGGTTGGGATGCGTCCCCCAAAGGTGGCTGCATCGATACGCGATTCCAGCGCACGCCGGGCGCTGTAGCGATCGGTTTCTGGCGTGGCGGAGGGAGCTGAATTGGTTGTAGCTGGACTCGTTGTAGCTGGACTCGTTTGAGCTGGGACACTGTTCACAGGGGGGCGGTTCATAGGGGCGGATGCCGCGCGACGTTCTGGTTCCGCCGGACGTTTGGGGCGGGCGTTCGAGTCCAATGGCCGCATCGCTTCCGCCAGCGTGCGCGGGCGAGTCGGTTGCGGTGAGGTGGTTTCTGGATTCGCAGCGGGCTGAGTGCTGGGCATGTTACTAGGCATGCTGAACGGCCCCGCCGAGGAAGTGGTCGGTGGCGTCGCCGGCGAACCGGTGGTGGGGGCGAACAACGCTGGGCCACGTGAGCCGGTGGGGGCGAGCGGGCCAAATCCGCTGCTCACTTGCTCCGGCGTTGCCGGTGGCGGTAATTCAATCATCCCTTGCCGCTGAGCATAGCGTGGCACGAAACTCGGATTGCCGATCTGGCCGACCACTTGGCCCGTCGCGTTCGGGTGGAGCGTCGTCAGGCCTGAATCCGATTGCAAACTGGGCGGCGTTGTGATTTGCCGGGGTGGCATTCCTGACGCTTGGCCCGCCGCGTTGGACGGAGGAATGAAGCTCATGGGCGGAATCGCAGAGGCTGGGGGAATGGCCTGCCGCGGTGGGATCGCGATCGCGTTTCTCGGAGGAACGCCAGTTAACGGCGATTGTGCGATCGCACGTTGGGTTTGTCCGTGCAAGGTGTCGCCCCGAAGTTGGTTCATCTGAACATCCTTGCGGTACGATCCAAAGTTTGTAGCGACGCTGAGGTGCCCTGGGGCCGGGGAAACCTCGGACTTTTTGCGATCGAGCTTAATGACCGGGTTCGATGCGTCCTCGGGATGATTCTCCGCAGGATGAATATACAATTCCGTGGTCGTCGATTCTGTGGTCGTGTCGGTGCGGAAGCGAACCGGTCGTGCCTCGAACCGATTGCGGTGCGTTGCATCGAGATAGGGCTGTTCGCGGACGTTCTCCGACGGAACCGTCCCCGTTTCGGGAACGGGTTGTTTGTGTTCACCGGCGATCGTGTTGGCGGCAAAGCGGTTCGTTGCCAGCGACGCTAAGCGAGGGCGATGCAATCGCTTCATCGTTACCGTTTGGTTTCCGGCGGCATCAACCACGGTGACGTGAATCGAAAGTTGGCGCCAGTCTTCTTTGGGTTGAAACGAAAACGAGCGATCATCGCCTACAGGGGTGATCGAAAGCGGTTGCCATTTATTCTCAACGTCGCTCGCGTAATAGAAGCGTGTGTCGGAGATCGCGGTTGCGTCTTCGATGTTGAGCTTTCCGCGCACGGTGCCGTCGGAATCGCCGTCCGCTTCTAAACTCAACAACGGTCCCGTGGTGTCAACCACGACTTGCAATTGAGGTCGGATGGGCCCCGCAGGATACGCGGTGCCTTTGGAATCGAGCGTTTGAGTGGCGAACAAGAAGACGCCGTCTTCTTCGCTCGTGAACGTAAACTCACGGGTGCTCGGCGGTTTGGAATCAAAGTGTTCCCACGTCGATTGGCCACCGCGATTGACGTACAACCGTACCTCCACGGGATGCGATTCGGCCGAGTCCACATTGAAGGGGATTTTGAACGAGCGAGAGCTCAAGATCGCCACAGGGTCTGTTGCGGGCGGCACCTTGGCGGGCACCGAGCCAGTGGCTTTGGCAAGTGAAGTTGCCGCGGCAGTCACGTCGCTGGACGATTTCGGGCGACGAGGCACCGAGGCGCTAGCGGTGGGGCTGGCTGAGCCTTCGCTTGATAAGATGGGACGGGGGTGAACGGTGCCGGAGGCCGGCGAATCGTCGCGAGGCTGGGGGGTTGCAATCGCAAATCCACATCCGCTGAGAGCGAATACCGCAGCGACGATGGCTTTCTTGGCGGTACGCATCTTGTTAATCAGGCCTCAAAGACGGAAAACAGTATCTTCATCCCTAGATCGGGTTCGTCCTACTTCACTTCGATTCTTGAAATAATTACCCCAGCGACGCGATTCCATGGCAAAGTCTTGTTATCTCTATGACGTTATTGTCATTGGTGCCGGTCATGCGGGCACCGAGGCGGCCGCCGCTGCGGCGCGGTTGGGAGCCAAAACCGCGTTATTGACCACGAATTTGGACACCGTGGGACAAATGTCGTGTAACCCGGCCATCGGGGGTGTCGCAAAAGGGCAGATCGTCCGCGAAGTCGACGCCTTGGGGGGATTGATGGGCCGCGCGATCGATGCCAGCGGGATTCAGTTTCGCTTGCTCAATTGCCGCAAAGGCCCGGCGATGCACAGCCCGCGGGCTCAGGCCGACAAAAAGGCCTATCAAAATCACATCAAATGCCAGATCGAGCAGCAAGACAATTTACATCTGCGGCAAGAAACCGTCGTCGACCTGATGACCGAAACCATCGACGGTAAAACGCGAGTTGTCGGGATCAGCGTGGTGGGTGACGCCGAGTACCGCGCGCCCACGGTGATTCTGACGACCGGTACGTTTCTCAAAGCGATCATGCATACCGGCGACGCCAAGACCTCCGGGGGCAGGGCAGGGGAGGGGACGACGACCGGGATTAGCGGGGCGCTAAACCGCTTGGGATTCGAGGTCGAGCGGTTCAAAACCGGCACTCCGCCTCGGCTCAACGCCCGTTCGATCGATTATTCGCAGTTGGAATTGCAGCCCGGCGACGACAACCCGCAACCCTTTTCGTTCATGACCGGCGCACTCGATCCGCTCGATCAATTGCCTTGTCATATCGCCTACACCAACGATGCCGTGCATGAATTGATCCGAGCCAATTTGGATCGAGCGCCGATGTACAGCGGCCAAATCAATTCCCGCGGTCCTCGCTACTGTCCTTCGATCGAAGACAAAGTGGTCCGCTTTGCTGACAAAGATTCGCACCAATTGTTTCTCGAACCCGAAGGTCGCCAAACCGAAGAGGTCTACGTCAATGGGATCTCGACCAGCCTGCCTCGCGATGTCCAAGATCAAATGTTCCGCATGATCAAGGGACTCGAGAAGGCACAAATCATGCGTTATGGCTACGCGGTGGAGTATGACTTTTGTCCCCCCACCCAGCTGTGGCCCCACTTGGAAAGCAAGTCGGTGGACGGCTTGTTCCTGGCGGGCCAAATCAATGGCACCACCGGCTATGAAGAAGCGGCCGGACAAGGTTTGATCGCCGGACTGAACGCGGCCCGCAAAGTGGCCTCCCAATCCCCTTGGACCCCGACTCGCGATCAAGCCTATATCGGGGTCCTCGTGGACGACCTTGTGACCGCCGGAACGGACGAACCCTACCGCATGTTCACCAGCCGTGCGGAGTATCGGTTACTGTTGCGACAAGACAATGCCGATCGGCGATTGACCGCCGCGGCCGACGAGCTGGGCTTGATCGACGCCGATCGTCGCCAACGCTTTGCCGATAAAATGACGCAAATCGAGCGTGCGATGGAGTGCCTCAAACAGGCTCGCGTCGATGGCACCCCCGGTGACGTTTACTTGCGACGACCCGAAGTCGACTGGGAGACGATGTGTGGCCACGTCGAAGGCCTGCGAGAAATCGATCAAGAGGCTGCCACGCAGTGCTTGTACGACATCAAATACGAAGGCTACATCAACCGCCAAAAAATGGAGGTTGAGAAACACCTTCGTTTGGCCGGCAAACGAATCCCACAAACGTTCTCTTACGATGCGATTGGGCCGTTGCGTCAGGAGGCACGTGAAAAATTGAATCGCGTTCGTCCACTGAATCTGGACCAAGCAAAGCGGATCAGCGGCGTCACGCCCGCTGACTTGGCCTTGGTGTTGGCCCACCTTGAACGCAAGAAGTCAACGTAAACCTAGGGAACGCTCGCCCTGATGTCCGGTTCAATGAATCAGGCTTTGGGAATGAGCTGTCGTGGGGGTTTGCGTTGATTTTGTAACAAGAAAATGCGGCCGAATTCTCTTAAGTTGCGATCAATACGTGACTTAAGGGAATTAAATCGATCTTGACCCCATATGTTAACTCGATAGAATTCGTCGGTGAGGCAGGCTTGGTAAAGCAGGGGGACTCGGAGTTTCTTGCTGTTTGCGTTTTTCGCACACTTTGGCGTGGAAACGTGCTAGTGCGGGGGACGGGAAGTTTGTTAAACAAAGACTCGTGGTGAACGGTTGGGTGACTTGTGCATTGGATTGCACAACGAATCATTAACTTACATTTGCTAGCAAGTGACATCATGATGGTCTGTCTTTGGACTTAAGCTCGTTGCGGTTGGCTTGGCGTCGATCTCAGTGGAGATATTTCCAGAGCTCCAGGATTCACAATGTAACGGCTCGTCATGCAGGGAGGATGGTTTCTGCCATGACCAATAAAACGGTCTTCACGACAGGCGAAGCGGCCAAAATTTGTAAGGTCAGCCAGCAAACGATTATCCGTTGTTTCGACAACGGTTCGTTGAAGGGGTTTCGTGTCCCCGGAAGTAAGTTCCGACGCATTCCACGTGAACAGCTTTTTCTGTTCATGAAGGAGAACGGAATTCCCACCGATGCGCTCGAAAGCGGCAAAAAGAAGCTGCTGATCGTTGACGACGACCAAGATTTGGTCGAGTTGATCAGCGAAGGATTTGCCCGCGATGGGCGATTTGAGATCCGCACGGCGAACAATGGGTTTGACGCCGGAATGGGGGTCAAAGAGTTTCGTCCCGATTTGGTAATCTTGGATGTGATGTTACCTGACATCAACGGAAAAGAGGTTTGCCAACGCGTGCGGAGCGATCCCGCCTTAGATATGGTCAAAATTCTATGCATTTCCGGCATGGTCGAGCATAGCAAGGTGGACGCGCTGAAAGTCGCTGGCGCAAATGATTTCATGCAGAAGCCGTTCTCGATCGATGATTTGATCAATCGTTCGTGCGACCTGTTGGAAATCGAACGTGGCGTGATTGGGTAACCACGCGTTGGGTCACCCGAAACCGCTGGCCACCTTGTGGGGGCGGTTTGATTCAAGTGACCCAGGTTCCAGGCGACCCAGTTTCCAAGCGAACTAGTTTCCAAGCGACCCAGGTTCGTCGCAGCGGCATGCGACGTTAGGGATAAAACGACGAGTGTTCTCCGGATGGTTCTAGCAATCGTTCGGAAATCACTTCGTCCTTTGTCTCCTCATTCCTCATCGCAAAGCGAGATCCCACTCCCCAAAACGGATTTGTCGAACGCGGGACTAGGTGCAGAGGCCCAGTGAACAACGGCGAAGTTATTTCGGAACGATTCCTGAGCATGATCCCCACGACTCCCTTGTTACCCAATCTGCGTTTCCAATCCTTTCGATGGTGGTTGCCGCGTTCGCTCGTCGCGACTGAAACATTGATGCGGTTGCTGCTTCGCAGTGCGGATGCGTCAAGCGACCGACATGTCGACCCGGTAACGCTTCAGCAAACGGTGCAGTGCTTGCGCGCCGACCCGCCATTGTTGATCTTTGCTGTGGCTTCGTTTCCCGGCGACCCGACTTCCGGCGACCCGACTTCCGGTGACCCGACGTCAGGTGACCCGACTTCCGGTGACCCGACTTCCGGTGACTCGACGTCGCTCTCGAATTTGGCCACTTGGCTGGCCAACAACGCGGTCACGCTGTTTGCCAACGGGGATGCGTTTTTGGCGGCGCCGACGATTACCTCCCAAACTCGCGCTCGCTGGTCCGAGCTGGACGCTTATTTTCAAACCATTCCGCTGGACCGCTGGATTAGCGAAGCGTCATTGTGGCTGGAAGCGACCGGACCTTCTCTGCCGTCGGCATGGCAACAACGATGGGCGAATGTTTGCGTCCAAGACGAAGCGGTCTCATCCTCTCGAGTCGTTGCCGATGCGAGTGGGACTGCGGGCGATTCTCTGCAGCAATTGGCGCGTCAAATCGAGCACACCGGAGTGCTGGAGCGTTCGTTTGATCAACAAATTCACCAGCGTAAGTTGGCGTCATTAAAGCAATTCGCCTACGGGCTCTCTCATGAAATCAACAATCCGTTAGCGAACATCTCGACGCGGGCTCAGCAGTTGAAGCAGGGGGAAGCGGATCCGCAGCGCAACGCATCGTTACAAAAGATCGTCGATCAAGTTTATCGAGCGCACGAGATGATTGCGGATTTGATGTTTTACGCAAATCCATCGCTGCCGGAGCCATCGCCGTGTGACCTCGGGCAGTTGCTATTACAGATTGCTGATGAATTCGTCGTGGAGGTTGATTCGCTCTCGATCCGCTTGGAGACGGAGGTTCCGTTGGACGCGGTATTGCTCGATGTCGATTCCACGATGATCGGCGAGGTGATGCGGGTGTTGTTGCGAAATGCGATCGAAGCGATCGGTTCGAGTGGCGCGATCATGATTTCGATCGTGGATCAGTCCGATCGTGTGTTGATTGATGTGGCGGATAGTGGCCCAGGGCTGTCGCGTGGTGCACGCGAACATGCCTTTGATCCTTACTTTAGTGGTCGCGAAGCGGGCCGAGGACTCGGGTTGGGGCTTTGCCGAGCCTATCGGGTGATCAAGCTGCATGACGGCGAGATCACGCTCTCGGGCGGCCCGAGCGGTTGTGTCGCAACGATCTCACTTCCTCGCTAGCTCAATGTCATCTACCCCGACACCAAACGGGTGGGCTTTCTAGCGATGCGTCCAGTGTTTTTTGAACGTTTTTTCTGGCTGTGACCGGGCGGCATGCGCCGCACCGCGACTAAAGCCGATGTCGTTGAATAAGCGGATGTCATTGAACGCTGGGTCGGTCGGCGGTGTGATCTTTTCTCCCGCCCTCCATTTCCACTAGATAACCTTCCATTGACGCCGTTGTGGCCGTTCCGCATTTCTGTTGTCCGTCATTTCACAAAAAAGATAGCCCGGTAGTCGGCTGCCCCCGGATCTCCAATAATTCCTCTCTATTGAAACCGTTTCCACCACACGATTGATGCAGAAACCATGCTAGATTCCGCCCTGGAATTGGTTCGATTGCAAGAAAATGGCGATTTGACCGCAGTTGAAATTGTTGAGAAAGCGTTGTCGTCGATCCAAGACACCCAGGCTTCGATCAACGCGTTCACCCACGTTGCGGCGGAACAGGCCATTGACGCTGCCAAGCGGGTCGATGCGAAACGCGCCGCCGGTCAGCCGCTGGGGCGTTTGGCGGGCGTTCCCGTGGCGGTCAAGGACGTGCTTTGCACCTCGGACATGCCGACCACCTGTTCCTCACGCATGCTCGAAAACTTTCGTCCTCCCTACGACGCCACCGTCGTCAGCAAGCTGCGCGCTGCTGATGCGGTGATCATTGGCAAAACGAACATGGACGAATTCGCGATGGGTGCCAGCACCGAAACGAGTGCGTTCGGCGTGACGCGAAATCCCTGGAATACCGACTGCACGCCGGGGGGCAGCAGCGGTGGAGCGGCCGCCTGTGTCGCCGCCGGTTCGGTGCCGCTTAGCCTAGGGACCGACACTGGAGGCTCGATCCGGCAGCCCGCTGCGTTTTGTGGGATTACGGGGATGAAGCCCACCTATGGGCGCGTCAGCCGCTATGGGTTGGTCGCCTTCGCCAGCAGTTTGGATCAAGTTGGACCGATGGCATGGTCGGTTCCCGATGTTGCTCTGTTGCTCGAAGCGATTGCCGGATTCGAGCCGCGTGATTCAACTTCGCTGAATCAATTCGTACCAAACTATTCCGATGTCTTGCAATCGGCGGATCTGCGTGGGCTGCGGATCGGTGTTTTGAATGAGGCCGCAGAGACCGCGGGAATCGATCCTGCGATCATTGCTGCGGTCAACGAAGCGGCCAAGGTGTTTCAGTCCCAAGGCGCTGAGATTGTCGAAATCCAACTGCCGCACAGTAAGTATTGGGTGCCGACGTACTACGTGATCGCGCCCTGTGAAGCGAGTAGCAATCTGTCGCGATATGACGGAGCTCATTATGGTCACCGCACCGATTCGATCGATTTGACCAGCGAGCATGGGCCCTTGGTTTCGGCGTACTGTCGCAGTCGCGCCGAAGGATTTGGATCCGAGGTGAAACGCCGCATCATGGTCGGCACGTACGCCTTGAGTGAGGGATATGCCGACAAGTACTACAGTCAAGCGCTCAAGGTGCGTCGTTTGATCAAAGGCGATTTTGACGCCGCGTTTGGGCAAGCTGATTTGTTGCTCGGCCCGGTCACCCCTTCGACCGCGTTTCGGCTTGGCGACAAGATCGAGGATCCCATTCAAATGTATCTTTGCGATTTGTTTACTGTCGGAGCGAATCTCGCCGGCTTGCCCGCGATTTCATTGCCCGCAGGAAACGATGCCAATGGATTGCCCATTGGGATCCAATTGCAAGCACCGGCGCTCGAAGAGTCGCGTTTGCTGTTTGCCGCAAACGCCTTTCAAACGGCCACGGATCACCACCACCAACGTCCCTCCCACTGATCACACGTCACGTTGTCTCTCAACGAATTTTGGGGGGCAACGTTTTACGAGTCTTCCCTGGGCTCGTTTTCGTGACCATCGCAACCACTCATAACGCCATGTCAACTCAGCAAGTCACCACCATCATCGGGCTGGAAGTCCACGTTCAACTCAAGACAAAAACAAAATTGTTTTGTGGGTGTCGCACCGAGTTTGGCGCACCGCCAAACACGCAAGTTTGCCCCACGTGTTTGGGGTTACCCGGCGCGCTTCCGGTGATCAACGAGGCGGCGATCGATTTGGCGATCCGCACTGGGTTGGCGATCCATTGCTCCATTCCCGAGATGACCAAGTGGGATCGTAAGCAATACTTTTATCCCGACTTGCCCAAGGGGTATCAAATCAGCCAATTCGATTTGCCGATTTGTGCCGATGGGTATCTTGAGATCGTCGATCCCGCGGACGAGAACAACACGCGTCATATCGGCATCATTCGCGCGCACCTTGAAGAGGATGCGGGCAAGAGTATGCATGACGAGGTCGCTGGCAAAAGCGACACGCGAATTGACTTGAACCGCTGTGGCACGCCGCTACTGGAGATCGTCAGTCAGCCGGATCTGCGTTCTGCTGCGGAGGTCCGCGAGTACTTAACCCAATTGAAATTGATCCTGATGCATCTCGATGTTTCAGATTGCGAGATGCAAGAGGGCAGTTTGCGTGTCGACGCGAATGTGAACTTGCACATCGAGATCGATGGACAAAAAATCGCGACTCCGATTGTCGAAGTCAAGAACATGAATAGCTTCCGCGCGGTCGAGCGGGCGCTCGAGTTTGAAATCGAGCGTCAATACATCGACTGGGAAGCGGATGGGTTGACGATCGAGGATCGCGCCAAGACCACACGTGGTTGGGATGACTCCAAGGGCTGCACGTTCATTCAGCGTGAAAAGGAAGAGTCGGCCGACTATCGTTACTTCCCCGATCCCGACCTGTTGCCGATCCGAATCCCAGCCGAACGAATTGAACAGGCACGTGCATCGCTGGGTGAGTTGCCGCAAGTGACGATCGCGCGACTGCAAAATCAGTATGGCTTGAACGTGTACGATTCCAATGTGATCGTCAATCAAGGGCCCGCGATGATCGCCTATTTTGAAACTGCAGCAGAGATCTCAGGCGATGCAAAGCGTTCGAGCTCGTGGATCCAGCAAGATGTGATGCGGACGCTCAAAGAGCAAGAGTCGACGATTGACGCGTTCGCAGTTTCAAGCGACCAACTCGGCGCGTTGCTGAAACGAGTCGCGGCAGGCGAGATCGATAACACGCGAGCAAGAGACGTGTTTGCGTATCTGCTTGAAAATAATGTCACGGTCGAAGCGGCGATGAAGACGCTCGGTATCGAGCAGGTCGATAGCGGCGAACTCGATTCGTTGTGCCAAGAATTGCTCGACGCCAACCCGCAAGTGGTGGCCGACGTGCAAGGCGGCAAGGTGCAAGCGTTGGGCGCATTGATTGGGCAAGCCAAGAAGAAGAATCCTAATGCCAATCCCGGCAAAGTCCGCGAAACCCTGCTGCGTTTGATCCAGTCGTAGGCCAAACCAAGCCGATGGAAATAGGCGGATACCATCCACTTCGTTAGCAACACGGCGCAACGACGTGCGGTTTAATGCTTTCGTAGCTACGCTCGCCAGAGCGTGGATTTCCGCCGCGATCGCGACGGCAGCGACGCCGGTACCCTCGAGTTGTTTTTACGTCTCCCAAGCCGTCCGGTTGCAGCGAGCAAAACGTTCAAATCAAACCGCGTGGCCCCTCGCCGCGCCGACTCCTCCTTCTCATGTCCTGACGACTCCCTGGTCCTATCTGCACACTTCTGTGCGTCGACGCGCGGTTGACAATGAAGAGATAGGATATCCGTTGGAATTTTTTGTTCAGCGTTCATTTTGCGGTTGTCGTCTCCGAGCGTTGACTAGATGCTTAGCACCGCCTGCAGGGCCATAAAGGGTTGTTGATCGCGCGGCGATTCAGCGGCTCGATTTACACAATCAGCGACAACGTGTTGTAGCCTCCTTATCTGAAAGTAGTCTCGCGGCGGATGGAACCATCAATACCGCAATCATTCGATAGCGTCGCTCCATCACGAACCGGGTGGCGGCGTTTCGGACGTGCCACCCTCATCTTTGTCGTCTTGATCGGCGTGCTCGCCGGGCTTGGCACCTTTACGTTTGGTTACGGCAAAGGAGCGAGCTATTTGAGCAACGACCCGCTGACGTGCATTAATTGTCATGCCATGCAGGGGCAATACGATTCTTGGCAGCACTCGAGCCACCATCACGTCGCCGTTTGTAACGATTGTCATCTGCCACATGATGCAATCGGGAAATGGGTGACCAAGGCCGACAATGGTTTCTTCCACTCGTTGGCGTTCACGCTGGGCAACTACAAAGATCCGATTCAGATCAAACCGCGTAACAAGCGTGTGACTCAGAGCACGTGTGTGGATTGCCACAAAGATTTCGTGCACTCGATGTTGCCCGCGGTCAAGGGCGAAGACATGCAGTCGTGCGTGCACTGTCACGCCGATGTGGGCCATGCGCAACGTTAGTTATTGGTTTTGCTTTTTTACTCTCTCCTCTTTGGGCATGGTTTTCGCTAAATGGAATCCAAGAAATCACGCGGTTTTGGCTTGTTGATTGTGCTAACGGCATTGGTGGCGATGGCGACCGTCGGTGTCGTTGGATTGCTGGTCAATATTTTTGAACGCAAACAAGAGGCGCGGAAGCCCTTTGTGAGACTCGTCGAAGTCAATGAGGTGAGCACGGACCCCGAGCCGTGGGGCGTCAACTTTCCGCTGCAATACGAAAGCTATCTGAGAACCGCCGATACCGAGCGTACCGAGTACGGCGGCAATCATGCGTTCACGCCAAGCAAGCTCAAGCAGGATCCTTGGCTGACGCGTTTGTACGACGGCTACGCCTTTAGCGTCGACTATCGCGAGGCTCGCGGGCACGCCTATATGCTGCACGATCAAGAGGTGACCAAACGGGTGACCGATTTCAAGCAGGCCGGTGCCTGTTTGCATTGCCATGCCTCGATTATCCCGACCTATCGCCGGATTGGACTCGAGCAAGCGGGCGAGGAGGTCAGTGAAGCGAAATTGGCCGAAGGGTTCAACCAAGAAGCGGTGATGGCGGGATTCCGAGCGGTTAGCCGCAAGCCGTACGAAGAGGTTTACGCTGAATTGTTAAAGACCCATGACGGCGTCACCAAGGCCGCCGACGGCGATCCGCACATGGGCAGCGCCCACCCGGTGTCGTGCATCGATTGTCACGATCCTGACTCGATGAAGATCCGTGTCACCCGTCCTGGATTCATTGATGGAATCGCAAAGCTTGCCCGCAGCGACGATCCCGTTCCCCATTTGCCAAGTATTCAAAAGTGGCGTGATTCGGGCTCAGAGACTCCTTACGACCCCAACACCGATGCGACGCGTCAAGAGCTCCGCTCGTTCGTTTGTGGGCAATGCCATGTCGAGTATTACTGTGCCAACAAAATGACGTTGACCTTCCCCTGGGGCAACGGGCTGAAGGTCGAGGATCTTGAACAGGAATGGGATGAAACTGAATTCCCCGATGACGGCGGCGAGTTCTATGACTTCGTTCACAAAGAAACCGGAACCAAGGTCTACAAGGCTCAGCATCCTGAGTTCGAATTGTGGAGCCAAGGGATTCATGCTCGTGCCGGAGTCAGCTGCAGTGATTGTCACATGCCGTATGAGAAGCAAGGAGCGACGAAGGTCAGCAGCCACTGGGTTCGCAGCCCGATGCTGAATATCAACAAGGCATGTCAGACGTGTCACAATGTTTCCGAGACCGAACTGCAAGCACGCGTTGATACGATCCAGGATCGCACGCGAGCTCTCATCGATCGCGCGGCGATCGCGATGACCGAGATGCTCGATGCAATCGTGATGGCACAAGAAAACGGTGCAACCGAAGCTCAACTAAAACCGATCCGTGATCTGCAACGCAAAGCGATGTGGCGGTTGGACTACATCAGCAGCGAAAACTCCAAAGGTTTTCATGCCGATCAGGAAGCCGCACGGATTTTGGGCGAATCGATTGATTACAGTCGCCAAGCCCAAGCGGCCGCCTACAAGCTGGGGTGGAAAGCCAACGACTCGGAATCCAACGAAGTGGCCACGAAGTAACTGTTACTGCAGCGGAAGTCGTCAAGACTTTCGGTGGGTTATCGGCACGGTCAGGACTCGTGTCACGCTGCCAGAATTCGGCATTCCGTGGTAACTTCGTTTACGCAAGTTGTGGTTCGATTCTTAGTCGCGATAGCGACGGCAGGCAGTAGCCTCGGACGTGAGTCCGGGGAACAGGTCAACCTTGCGAACCCCCAGTCGCGAAGCGACGACAGGTGCCGATTCCTGGTTGTTTATTCGTGCATATATCCGGGTTTCCTGTCGTCGCGTTGCGACTCGGCTTCGCTTTGTTTTCCCAAACCACGGACTCACGTCCGTGGCAATTGCATATCGTCACTTGGTGACTAACGAATCGCGAATGACGGGAACAAAAAAAATACCGAAATGGACTGTCAGAACGTCGTGTTAATACCGAGTTTTTAGCAGCCCTGGCTAATGCCGGCTAACGCCGTCGGCTCACAATATGATATTGAATGACTCATGTTGGCCCGTTTAGCTGGCGTCTCGCTCGAATCCGGGCTTGGTGGCTCGCAAGATTTCCAGGATGTCGCGTCGCATATCTGTGGTCAAATGAGCGTAGGTTTCCGACGTGTCTCGTTCTTCGAGTACATCCCGCAATTGGCGGATCACCTCGCCACGCAGTTCCTCGCTCAGCGAATCAAAGGCGTCGGAGTAGATCAGATAGCTGAGCGGGTATTTGAACATCCGTGTCTTCAAGTCGAATTGACGCAGCGAGCGGCCTTGTTCATCGTGCGGCCCGCGGCTTTCGAACTCGTGTGCAAATTCGATCGATCCTTTGACTTCGCTCGTCAATTCGGTCTCATCGCAAAACAACATCGCCTCGACGAGCGGTTTGGCAATCAAGTGCAACTGAGCACGCCACTCGTCCTCGGATTCCTCCGTCGCTTCAGCTTGGGATCGTTCGTGTCGTAGTTGACGTACGGAAAAATCGGCTCGAGTCATCGCGTTATGCGTCTGAGATTGATGCTCCAGTACCACGAGCGCGACGATGTCGCTGTACGGCAACAAGTAGTCGTGGGTGTCAAACTTGTCTCGCAAATGCGTCCGATTGCCGTTGTTGTCGGTATCGAGCTGACCGCCGCGCAGGAACGAATTTCCTAGATGCGTCATCTCGCCATGGTGTCCGGTCACATACCATCCACCCCACCGCTGCGAAAATGGACTGCGATGGTTTGTAATAAACGATTCGAGTTGCGACGCAACGCTGCCGTCGAAGCTCGGTAGCACGCTACGAACGGTATGCCCCGGGACGCCCTGAGTCATCGACGTCAGATGACACGCTAAACAGTCGTACGTCGCCTGCTCGATTTTCGCCCGCCACGGCATCATGTCGACCGTGTAAAAGGCGGCACCGAGCTTGGGGTCGACCGTGGAGATTTCCATCAACGAACTGCCGCGGATCCAGCCCAAGTAGGTGTCGTCATTGAAGTAGATCGCACGCGGGTTGCGTGGCGAGATGTGCCGCACTTGCATGCTGGTCTTGGAAAACACCAATGTTTGAGAGGACTGCGGGATCTCCAGTGCGTCCAGTAGCGAAGCGAGGTAGCCCCGCTCGCGGGTGTATTCCAACTTGAGCTCTTTCGATTTCAGCTTTGCGATCAACCGGCTGACACGATTGTTGGGCTCGGTTTCTGAATATTCAAACGGAGGCTTTTCAACCTCGAAGCGAAGGTTCAATTGCGCCGACGCAACGTTGCTGGCAAGTAAGCCGAGCAGCGTGGCGAGGGCGGAGGCGAGGCTCAGGCGGCAGGTAGGATTCATTGCAGTGCGAACGCAAGGAGGGCGGGGCGTTTGTGCACCCAATGGTATAGGATTGGTGTGTGTCAGTCAATGTCGTTGGGTCGGGGGTGTAGCGGTACCGCGTACTGACGCTGCGTGTACCACCGGCTATTTTCTGAGAATCCCTTCGGGAATCGTCGCGTGGGGTCACCGCGAAGCGGTTTCCGACAATAGCCGGCGGTCGCTGCGCAGCGGCGCACCTCCGGTATCCGAACCCGAGAAAGAAAGCGGACCCTGCATGAGGTCCACGACCGGTCACTCCAAATACTTGGGATCGTAGTCGATACCGGCACCGTCGAGCATTGAAATCAGCTCGTCGTGACGCGATCGTTTTCGATGATGATGTTCTTTGATCCCTCCAGGATCAGCGGTTGGCGTTGCGCTAAATATCCGGTGGTGACGCTGCGCTTACCACCGGCTATTTTCTGAAAATCCCTTCGGGAATCGTTGCGCGGTCACCGCGAAGCGGTTTCCGACAATAGCCGGAGGTCGCTGCGCAGCAGCGCACCTCCGGTATCCGAACTCGAAAAAGAAAGCGGACCCCAGATGGGGTCCACGACCGGTCGCTCCAAATACTTGGGGCGTAGTCTATACCGGCATCGTCGATGCATTGAAATCAGCTCGTCGTGACGCGATCGTTTTCGATGATGATGTTCTTTGATCCCTCCAGGATCAGCGGTTGGCGTTGCGCTGAATATCCGGTGGTGGCGCTGCGCTTACCACTGGCTATTTTCTGAGAATCCCTTCGGGAATCGTCGCGCGGTCACCGCGAAGCGGTTTCAGACAATAGCCGGAGGTCGCTGCGTAGCGGCGCACCTCCGGTATCCGAACTCGAAAAAGAAAGCGGACCCCGGATGGGGTCCAAGACCGGTCACTCCAAATACTTGGGGCGTAGTCGATACCGGCATCGTCGAGCATGGAGCTCAGTTCGTCGTGACGCGATCGTTTTCGATGATGATGTTCTTTGATCCCTCCGGGATCAGCGGTTGGCGTTGCGCTGAATATCCGGTGGTGACGCTGCGCTTACCACCGGCTATTTTCTGAAGATCCTTTCGGGTTAAGGATCTTTGAACCTTGGGCAGACCGCAAGAAATACCCAAAGGTCGCTACGCAGCAGCGAATGCTGCCGCTACGCTAAAATCCATGCTCGACGCTGCGTTAGCGAATTGCAGCTTGGGGCACGCATAGACAGGTGGAGCCAATTTCGGTGTCGGCTCTTCGCCATGCGGTTTGATATCGCTGCATCATTTCGCCGGCTGCCTTTAGCTCGCCTTTGGCTTTCAAGCACTGGGATAAGCCGTACAGCGCCCAGCCGTTCTCGGGCCACTGGACCAAGTCCTCGCGATAGACTTGTTCCGCTTCGTCCCAACGCTCGTCGGCGACCAGTACGGCGCCAAGCGAATGACGCACCGGTTGGATCCACTCGGGCGGCTCCATGTACAGTAGCTTCGTCTCCGCAGCGACGCCTTGTTTCAATTCGGCGATCGATCGATCGATGTCCCCCTGTAGAAATGCCAATTCGCCGCTCAACACATGCTCGGCCACGCGCAGGATGTCGTGCGCCTTGTTGATCGCTCCGACCGCTTGTTCGGGAACCGCCGAGACCGCCGCACGGAACAACGCTTGCTCTCGCTGAGCGGCTTCGTGATCTTGCTTGGCGGCAAACGCGGTGGCCCGAGCGAAATGGCCCATTGCGGTCGTGATCGGCAAATCGGCTCGCGGTGCAGGCAAGGCAAGGACTTGATCCCATTGACCAAAGCGAACCAGGGTTTGGTGTTCGATCGCCATGAAGGGGTCGGCCAGCGGCGCGGATTGATCAAGGAATTCGGGCGGAATCAAGGCTAACATTTCTCGCGCCGCCTTCACGGCTCGCTCGCGGCGTCCCTCCATCATGCAGGCAAAGGAGAGGAAATGAGGATTGTGGATCATGTACACCGAATAGAACTCCTGTTGCGGTGACGCTTGTCGATAGACTCGGTCGACGGCGATCGCGATTTCGTTTTGATCAGAAGCCTGGTCCCATTTGCCCGTGCGGACATCAATGTGAGATGGCATGTGGACGAGGTGTCCCGATCCAGGCATCAGCGTCCTCAAACGGTCCGCCGCGGCCTCGGCTCGCTGCGGATTCGCCGATCCTTCGACCGCGTGAATGTACAAGTGGTTGGCTCCCGGATGATTCGGGGCGCTTGCCATCACCTGTTCGAGCAACGCGAGTACGATGGGCGTTTCGGGTCGCGGTTCCCCCTCGTCGGACCATAGATCCCAGGGACGCAAGTCCATCAGCGATTCCGCGTACAGCACCGTGACATCGAGATCGAGCGGGAATGTGTCATGCACCTGCTTCATCGCGTCGGCGTAGCGTCGATTGAGGGCATCACGCTCGGCAATGTTTTCTTTTGTGTCCGCCACATACCGTTGCTCAAGGGCATCGATCAACGCTTTTTCGAGCGGCGAATCCATGTCCACACAGGCCTTGGCTTTTCCGATCGCTTCCCACGCGGCGCGCGAATGATCTTCAGCCATCAACGGATTGTTGATGTGCGGTCCGTGACACAGTGCGATCCCCCACCATGCCATCGCGCACTGGGGGGCGAATCTCAACGATTGACGAAACGAGCGAATCGCCTCGTCGTGGTTGAATGCAAAGGCCAGATTGAGTCCTTGGTCAAAGTACCGCTGGGCCTCGGCGGTGGCGTTCGCGACGGGACGCTTGTGAACGGTGATGCCGACGAACAAGGGCGTTTCAGCGGTCGGAGGCGTCGCCTCGCTGATCGAGCCCGGTGCGGCGGAGCCAAACGGCTCAAGAGGACGTGGCGGCAACGGAGCGTGGGTGACTTGGCCGCTGCACGACTCGCGGCCCATGAGCCCGCTACCGAGCATCCCGCTACCAAGCACCAGTGCGACACAGAACCCTTTACGAATCAAGCGATTCATCATCCCCGCCTCCGCTTAGCGTTTTCGAAGCGACTTGGTTTTCCCTTTACCATTTTAGGACTTGCGATCCGTGAAGGAAAGTTTGCCGCTCCTTCCGCAATCGGCGGCCCCGTGGGCATCTTGATTGTCGATTGCGAAGCGAGCGGCAGCACTAAACAAAGGTTCCAGAAGCCATTCCCGTGATTGCGCTCGTTGTAGTGTGGTCAATGATTCGGCGTTGCGTTTGGGACGCCGCGATGTCGATGCTCATTGCCGGCTCCGTTCTTAACGCTTGCGGCGGTGCGTGGTCGGTCTTCATAAGGCCCGCCAGTGCGAATGGCAATGCGGAAACCCACGCACAAGAAGCTGTGATCGCTGGGAGAAAACTGTTTCGGAATTAAGATAGGAAACAGCTAAGGCGTCAGAATGTTTAAGGGCGACGCTGGAGCGACTTCTGGAATCTTCGTTTTGTTCGAAGGCCCTCGCCGAAGAGGAGGCAGGACAAATTTAAAAAGTTAAGTTGACAACTGAAAATTTGAAATTGATGAGCAGGGAAAAAGGACGGTTGCTCGTGACGTATCCTTTTGTTGTCCAAGGCAAGGTTTTTAATGGTTCCTGCTACTGCTTGACGGTCCCCACGCCGCGGATTGGATTGGCTACGACAAACCGATCCGTTTGCGGCCGTTCTCGGCGGTGACGTCATGTTTGGCGCCATGTCGTTTTCCACGGTTGGCGGCGTCGGGGTCATGTTGATTGCGACCACTGCCGTGAACCGTCACGATCGAAACGCCGCATTCTAGCTTCAGCCATTTTCGAGCGGCATCGTGAACCGCCATGGTACGCGTTTGCACGAGCGCCGTTTCGCTGGCCACGGCACTGGGGGCGTTGCCGTTTTCATCATGAGGGGAGTGATGGCGTGGCAGTCCTCGGACGTAACCTTCAGCATACGAAGCACCGCTGCCACGGGCGTAGCCACCATATTGCAATCGCGCCGAGGTGGCAATCGTGAGTAGCAATTCGCGAAACAACGTGATCCCGTTCTGCACATCCTCGCGCGGTCCGTAGAACCAAAATAGAGTGCGGTTGCCTTTGGCGGAAAAGTACCAGCTCGTCATCGGAAATATCTCTGCGACGAGATAGGCGGCCAATTCCTTTTCCCAGCTGCAGGCTCGGCGACCGTTTACTGGACACGCTCGGCGAGTGAAGCAGACGCTCTCGACATTGTCATCGTCGCTGATGTCTTCACGCGACAGGTTATGTCGCAGCATCAGGTTCTGCATCATTCGCAGCGCATTGCGTTTCTCGCCCTCGGTGCTGGCGTGGTTGTTCGCGGTGCCGTCGAGCGCGCGGAGCCGATGCAGGATCTTGTCAAATTCCTTTTGCGTCGTCACTTGCTCCGCATTTTGTGACGATCCCGGTGCCACACGCGGCAGCGTCGTGTCGCTGGCCGTGGCAACACATGTCCAAAACCCTGCAACGATGTAATCGGTTTCTTCGCTGGGGTTCCATGTGTCATGGATCACATGGTCGATCACGCAACAGAAATGACCGTGACGACGTCGCTCGGGCATCTCCAAATGTACGATGACAATTCCTTGGGGAAGTGAATCGGCGGTGAATCGTCGTCCTCGGCCTGGTGTGTATTGCCAATCGAGTTGCTTCAAATACGATTTGCTGTGACTCGTGCAAACCCCATTGCGTGGTGTTTTGTTAGAGACTTCACCAAGTTCGCGATAGACATCACGGTAGCTGGTTCCGGTGGCGATCGCGATCGCGCGAGTGACACAATCGCCCGCGAGTCCGACGAACCCGCTGGCCGCTCGCCCACCGTCATTCCAGAGAAACTCCATCACTCACCTTCTCGCGTATGCACGGAATCGAATTTGGATCGAGCCGTCGCTACAGCACCCCTTTGGTGCTCGGGATTGCGTCGCTGCGTGGATCGCTCTCAGCAGCCATCCGGATCGCTCGCGCGGTTGCTTTGAAAACGCACTCAGCGATATGGTGCGAGTTGCGGCCGTGGTGCAGCACCACGTGCAGGTTGCTGTGTGAATTCGCCGCAAACGATTGCCAAAAATGCTCGACCAATTCGCTGTCGAACGTCCCGATCTTTGCCGGGCCAATCGGCGCATGGTATTCAAACGCGTAGCGGCCACCGAGGTCCACTGCGGCGGTCACCAAGCACTCATCCATCGGCAGCGTGAAGTGTCCGTAGCGTCGAATTCCCGCTCGGTTGCCCAGTGCTTCGTGCATCGCTTGCCCCAGTGCGATGCCGATATCTTCGGCCGTGTGATGGTCATCGACGTGAAGATCACCCTTGGCCTTCACATCCAAATCAATCAGGGCGTGTTTCGCCAGTAGATCGAGCATGTGGTCGAGAAAGCCGATTCCCGAGGCTCGTGTGCCGCCGCCATCCCCGTCCAGGTTCAGCGTCAGTTGGATGTCGGTTTCACCCGTTTTGCGAGCGATCGTTGCGGTGCGTGTCATGCGTTTTTCTTCAAGTAGTTTTCGAGCATCATCAAGCAGGCGTCAATTTGATCATCGGTTCCGACCGAAATGCGAAGTCCGTCGCCCCACTCAGGAAATTTCATGTAACGAACCAGGATTTGGTTCTTCTTCAAAAAATCGTACATCCCTTGGTGATCGCCGCTGGGGTGTTGGCACCAAACAAAGTTGGCTTGCGACGGCGTGACATTGAACCCGAGCGTTGCTAGTCGTTCGGAAAGTCGCGATCGTGTTGCATTCATCTTGGCGACCACCTCGGCCAACCATTCTTGGCTGCCCATTGCGGCGGTGGCTGCGGCGATCGAAATCATGTCGCAGTTGTAGCTGTCTTTGATTTTGGCAAGCTCGGTGATCACTTGCGGTTGAGCGACCAGGAAGCCAAACCGGATGCCCGCCAAACCGTAAGATTTGCTGAGCGTGCGGGTGACAAGGATGTTTTCGTGTTTTTGGACAAGGTCCAAGCAATTCGCTTCAGCGAAGTCCGCATACGCTTCATCAACGACCAACGGGCAGGTCATGGTTGAGGCGAGTTGCTCAATTTCCGCAGGTGGGACCACCGTAC
Source organism: Novipirellula galeiformis (assembly GCF_007860095.1). Classification (NCBI taxonomy): domain Bacteria; kingdom Pseudomonadati; phylum Planctomycetota; class Planctomycetia; order Pirellulales; family Pirellulaceae; genus Novipirellula; species Novipirellula galeiformis. The sequence goes on from NZ_SJPT01000001.1 coordinate 320,152, forward strand.
CGCTGGGGCTGTTCGGGTTAGGCAAGAAAACCAAACGAACGTCGTTTTCGGTTTTGCCAAAGGCCGCCGGCAATTGCCATCCGTCCTCAAACGCGACCTGTTCCCAATCGGCACCTTGGATATCAGCTAACGTGCGGTACAGGATGTAGCTGGGGTAGGGCAGTCGCAATCGTTGTCCTTCACCGACAAAACCGCGAACCAGCATCGTCAGGATCTCGTCGCTGCCGTTGCCCGCCAAAATCCATTCCGGCCCCGGCAACCCCAGAGCATTGGCGGCAGCGCGGCGAAACGAGGTCGCCACCGGGTCGGGGTAGCGATTGATGGCACCGGTGGCCGCGTGTTGGATGGCTTCGACCACGGCCTTAGGCGGCGGATAGGGATTCTCGTTCGTGTTCAGTTTGATGGTCTTGCCCGGCGCCGCTTGTTCGCCCGGTGTGTAGGGCTGCATTTTGGCAAGGGCAGGGCGGAAGAGCGTTTTGTCGGGCACTTCTTAATTCGTTTCAGCTGGGAGGTAGCTCGGGATTGGGAAATTATTGTCGTCTTTCGCTCCGCGAAAGATCCGGAAAAACACTGCTTTCGCTCCGCGAAAGACGACGGTGCTTCCCCGCTCGATCATTGTGTCGCTTCTCGGTGAATGAGGCAGGAGCCTCCATTGCAGTGCGTTCCTAGACAGGAGCCCGGGAACGAGTTCATGCGTGTTGTCATTACCGCCGGATGGAGACGCTGCGGGCGTGAGCGGTCAGCCCTTCTTTCTCGGCAAGTCGCTCGACATCAGGAGCGATTTGTTTCAGTGCAGGTTCATCGAATTCGGTAATGCTGCCGCTTCGTAAAAAACTGTTGCTCGACAAGCCCGCTGCCCAAGTGCAAGTGCCGCCGGTTGGCAAGACATGGCTCGGCCCAGCGGCGTAGTCGCCCAGTGCCACCGGCGTGTGGTGCCCCAAGAACGCCGCACCGCTGTTGTGGATCTTGGCGATCAATTCGCGAGGATTCGCGGTTTCAATATGCAAGTGCTCGGGAGCAAAGTCGTCGGTCAGTTCGCACGCTTGCTGTTCATCGCGAACCAGGATCAAAGCACCGAATGCTTCCAAACTATCGACGGTCAATTCGTTACGTTCGAGTTGGACAACTTGTTTTGCCAACTCGTCGTGAACGGCATCGATCAGTGCTTCGTCCCAAGTGATCAGGATCGCGGATCCGGGCGAGTGTTCGGCTTGCGCCAACAAGTCGGCCGCGATGTAGTCGGCGCGGGCGGTGCCGTCGGCAATCACAATCACTTCGCTGGGACCGGCGAACGAATCGATGTCGACGGCGCCAAACACATGTTTCTTCGCGAGTGCGACAAATAGGTTGCCCGGGCCGACGATTTTGTGAACCGGTTCAATGCAGTCGCAACCGTATGCCATCGCTGCGACCGCTTGCGCCCCGCCCATGCGATAAACCTCGGTAACACCTAGCTCGTGGCACGTCGCCAGCATGTCGGTGTTGTAGGCGCCGAACTTGGTTGGCGGGGCCACCACCGCGATCTGTTTTACCCCAGCGACCTGGGCCGGGACGACCGTCATTAACACGGTCGATGGATAGGCAGCCGCTCCGCCGGGGACACACACGCCGATTCGCTCAAGCGGGACGTAACGCTGAGTCAAACGGACGCCTGGGCGTGGCTCGATGGTGACATCTTGGTGCAGGATCGCGGTTTGGAATTCGGTGATGTTGTCGCGAATCCGGCGAATCGATTCGATCAACTTCGGATCCGCTTCCGCGTGAGCTTGCTCGAGTGCCTCGGCGGGAACGCGAAGCTCCGCGGCGGAGAGCTCTGCGTTATCGAGCGATTGGCAATAACGCAGTAACGCGGCGGTGCCTTCGGTTTTGACGTCGTGGCAAATCGTCTGGACCACTTCGACCGGCGTCAACGGCTTGCCAAACACCTTTTCGGTCAATGCGCGGCCTCGGGGGCTCACGACATCGCCAGCCGGACTGAGTTTTTGACGCAGCGAAAGTAGCACGTCCGCCGAGCCCTCGCGAGCATCCACTCGTTGGATCTTGAGCGATGGGAGGTTTGAGTTGGATGGGTTCGATGCTGTCATGATTCGCTTCTTCGCTGTTTTCGTTCGATTACCGAGACAGGCGGGCAAGCCTATCCCGTCGGTATCATAAGCCGATACAATGCGTTTTGTTTAGCCACAGCCCCCTCGAATTATGCACAATGCCTGAAGAAATTGACTTGCGTAGTGACACGTTGACCAAGCCGACGCCCGCGATGCGGCGGGCGATGGCGGAGGCCGAAGTGGGCGATGCGGTTATCGATATCGACCCCACCGTCGAGCGGCTAGAGCATTTAACCGCAGAAATCCTTGGCAAAGAAGCGGCCGTCTTCATGCCCAGCGGCTCGATGGCCAACCAAGTCGCGGTGCGGGGGCATTGTGAGCGTGGCAGCGAGTTTATTTGTGAGCAAGATTGCCACATTTATCAGTATGAACAGGGGGCGTTTGCCTCGCTGTCGGGTTTGGTGGCGAAAACAATCCCAGGTCAGGGCGGGGGGCTGACCGTCGATCAGTTGCGTGGCCAAGTCCGCGCCAACACCGATCACTTCGTTCGTACCCGTTTGCTGTGCCTGGAAAATACTCATAACCGGGGCGGCGGGCGAATTTTGCCTCAAACGGAGGTTGTCCAGTCGTGCCAGTGGGCGAAGTCCCAAGGCTTGGCGACCCACCTCGATGGAGCTCGGCTGTGGAACGCCGCGGTTGCCACGGGATCCAGCGAAGCCGAGCTTGCCGCCCCGTTTGATTCGGTCAGCGTTTGTTTTAGCAAGGGACTCGGGGCTCCCGTCGGCTCGGCCCTAGTCGGCAGTCGTGAATTTATCGAACAAGCACGTCGCACGCGAAAGCTGTTTGGTGGAGGGATGCGACAAGCCGGCATCATCGCCGCGGGAGCCTTGTACGCGATCGAAAACCACCGCCATCGATTGTCCGAGGATCACGAACTCGCCAAGCGGCTCGGGGAAGCGTTTCAGTCGTACGATGGTTTTTCGATTCGTGGTGATTCCATCGAAACCAATATTGTGGCGGTGGAGATCGCGCCGCGTCGTGGTACGGCCCAGCAATGGGTGACCACGTTAGGTGATCATGGCGTGCGTTGTTTTCCGATCAGCGATCAAGCGATTCGATTCGTCACCCATCTCGATGTTCACTCGGGGCATATCGATCAAGTGCGCGACATCATGGATCGTTTGGTTAGCGCGAACGGATGAGTGATGTCTATCCTAAGCGGTCGACCTTTGTATGGGTTGCAGGGGCGATCTTTGTCTTCGCCTGCGTTCTGCGGATCCCAGCGTCGGGGGAGAGTTATTGGGTCGATGAATTGCACACGGCGTGGGCTGTGAATGATGCGTTCGTTGACGTGGCACCACGCGCCGCGTTGGGCCATCAACAATCGCTCTATTTTCAAGGGCTGTGGTGTTGGAAACAGCTCGTTGGCGGTGGCGAGCTCGCGATGCGGCTTAGCAGTGTGTTGGCGGTGGCGTTGGCGTGCAGTTTGATTTTTGTTGCGGTCGCCAAATTTCACCGATCGCTTGTCGGTGGCGCTGCCGCCGGGTTGGTGATGGCGGTCGAGGCGAGTTCGATCTTTTTTGGCACGGAGCTGCGCCCGTATGCCGTGGTGCTCCTCGCATCGGTGATCGCGTGCGGGGTCACTTCGCAATTGTGGACCATGTCCCCCCGCGATGGTCGCCGCTCGGTGGCATGGTTGGGGTTGGTCGCTTCGATTGGAGTATCGGGGGTGTGCCAGATCACTTCGCTCGGAGTGTTGGGGTGGTTGGTGGTAGCACTTGGCGTGCGATGGGCTTGTGTCGATTGGCGAGCGACGCTGCGATGGTCGAGATGGGACATCCCCGTGCCAATCGTGTTGCTATGGGTCACGTTGTCGATGGCTTCGAGTGGCGGGATGGAAGTTTGGAACGAGCGAAAGATGTGGGCGAGTTTTGCCTCGGCGACGTCGCTCAAGCAGGTCTGGCAAATTTGGCCATGGGCGTACCTCGTTGGGGCACCTGTGCTGCTGTGGTTGGCCGTGGGGTTGTGGAGGCGGATGAGCGGCGAGGCGTGGATGGGCGTTAGGACAGAGGACACTAGGAAACAGGGCGTTGTTTCGTTGCGATTGGCATTTTTGGCGATTGCGGTGGTCAGTGTCGTAGGCTTTTGGTGTTTGGCGTACGGGGAATTCGCTGCCCTTTGGCACCGCCGCTATCTGATTGCGTCGTTACCGTTTTTGGTCTGGTTTTTTGGTGCGACGATCGGCGAGGCGGAAAGTCGATGGCACGCAAAACGCAGGGGCTCGAATCGTGGAACGCGACTTCACCGTTTGATCGGAGTGGCGGTGGTTGTGATGCTGATTGGGCTGTTGATGCAAGGGCAGGGGACTGCGAAGCGATTCGTCCGAGGCGAGTGGATGGTCCAGCGTGGTGAGGATTGGCGTGGTGCAATCGCGTGGGTCAATGGCGCGGCGGCCCCGGATGCCCTGGTCTTGCTCGACCCTGGGTTAATCGAGCAAGGAAAGCTTGATGGAAAGCTCGAGGATCAGCAGCGACGTGCGAAGCGGGGCGAGTATCTGAGATACGTCGTCGATGGTCCGTATGCGATTCGAGATGATTTGGTCGTCGAAATCGCTGGCCGCCAAGCGTGGCAGCCGATGCGGAATGAGGGGCCCGACGTGATCTTGACGCGGCGGCCGGCGCGGTCACTGAGGCGGTTGCTGGAGTTGACGTCCAGCGCGGAGTCGTTCCGCGTTCGTTCCTTTCGTGGCGTTTCCGCCGCGATCCGATTGCGCGGCGACGTTTCGTTTTCCAGTAAATCCTCACCCGAAGCGTGAGTTTTGAAGAGGCGTAATGCTAGCGGTTCCCGTCCGACGGCCCAGCCATTTGCCTAGCCTACCCAGCGGGCTAGCTAAACGACCGGGGTTTTGCTTCTAAATACAAAAGTGCAACCTCAAAGTCTACGCGTCAGGCGATGAAAGAGGCGAAACTTCAAAATCGGATCGCCTGTGGCTTGGCGCTTAGACGGAAATGGGAGAAAGGTAAGACGGGGGAGTGAGGAGGAGAGGATTCGCGGTGTCTTTCAGGTTAGAATCGACGGTGGTTTGCGGTCAAACCTTGATGATTGCCTTGCCTCGTTGCCTCGACGGTATAATAAATCCATGTGGAAACAATCTCTTGCATCCGTCTTTGTGCTCCTTTTCGGTTCCGTTGCCACGTTTTCCGCGGCGGAAGAGATCGATGCGGCAGCGCGTGGATATCGCTGGTTGACTGAGAACGCGTTTTTGTCAAGCGATTTTAGCCAGCGCGTTGTCGACGAGGTTTGGCGCAGTTGGCCGGAGCCGTTGCGCAGCGAAGCGGAACAGGCAACGCCTGAGCAGCGACGTGCAATGACCTTCGCCCGCTATGGGTTGACCACGCGGCCCGGTGACGACTCGGGGAAACCGTTGCAGTATGTTGTTTCCGATGACGGTCAATGGACGATGAATTGTTTTTCATGTCACGGCGGCAATGTCTACGGCACTCCGACGCCGGGGGCGCCGAACAACCGGTTCGCGTTACAGACGATGACTGAAGAGCTTCGCCGAACCAAGTTGCGGCTCTTCGAACCGTTGTCACGAATGGATGTGGGGTCGCTTGTCGTTCCGCTGGGGACGACCCATGGTACGACCAATGCGGTTGTGTTCGGGATGGGGTTGATGCTTCATCGAGACGAACAACTCAATCTCGTTAACCGAGCTCCAGTCCAATTCATGCACCACGACTTGGATGCTCCGCCGTGGTGGCATTTCTACAAACGGCCTTATCTTTACATCGACGGATTTGCCCAGAAGGGGCATCGTGGTTTGATGCAGTTTATGCTCGTTCCTGAAAATGGGCCCGAGTTTTTCCATCAACATGAAGATGAATTTCGCGATATCTACGCTTACCTCTCCTCGCTGCGGCCGCCGAAGTACGAGGGCCAGATTGACGAGAAGTTGGTCGGAGTCGGCAAGGGCATTTTTGACCACAATTGTGCCGAATGTCATGGTACCTATGGAGTCGATTCGGAGTATCCCAACCGGCGAATTGCACTGCAGGATATCGGCACCGATCCAGTGCGTGCCAACGCGCTTCCGGCGATCGGTCGAAGCTTCTATGCACGCAGTTGGTTTGCTCATGCGGGGGAAGCCGACGAGCAGCAAACGATTGTTGATCTTGACGGTTACGTCGCACCGCCGCTGGACGGCGTGTGGGCCAGCGCTCCGTATTTCCATAACGGTAGCGTGCCGACGTTATGGCACGTGTTGCATCCCAGTGAGCGGCCCACCGTTTGGCGTCCGGTGAGTGAACAGATGGATGAGCAACGGGTTGGGTTGTCGATCGAAGTGGTCGAGAAAGTGCCGTTATCGGAGCCCGACGTCGCGATTCGTCGCAGCTACTTCGATACCCGTCGCTTTAGTAAAAGCAATGCCGGGCACGACTATCCCAACGTCTTGAGCGAAGCCGAGAAGACCGCGGTACTCGAGTATCTCAAAACGCTCTAAGCACCCAGGCATTTTGAAAAATAATGTGGGGTTCCAGCCGTAGCTGCGTTCGCAAGAACGCGGTTCACCGTCGGGCGACGGTAGCTACATCAAAATGAAGCGTACTCTAAGAGCGACGGAAAGCTTTGCTTGTGCATTCACGAGCTCTGCTTAGCTAAGTAGTGCTGAGCGACGTTTTGAAAATCGCGGAGTTGATCGTCGATCCATGTTTGGTCGCGGTTGAGCTCCGCCGCCATATGCCGGGCGACTTCGGCAGCGATCTCCAGCGACGCAGGGGCGTTCAAAAACAACGAACGTGATCGTCGAGCGAGCACATCTTCGACGGTGCGGGCCATTTCATGGCGAACCGCCCACACGACGTCTGAACCACGAAGGGTCAGCTCAGGATGGAGCGGTTGTTTGAGTTCCGGCGATTGTTGCTCGAGTGCTTCGATCGCCGCGAGGTCTGATCCGTAATACGATCGTGGCGACGAGGGTAGCTTGGATGGGTCGACAAAGCCGTGTAGGTGCATCGTTTGGGTGCTGCATGGACTCGCATTCAAGTTCGCTTTTTTGACGACGCGGTCGACGCAGTCCTCGGCCATCTTGCGCACCGTGGTCCATTTACCCCCGGTGATCGTCACCAAGCCCGAGTCGGAGATGCGGATGGTGTGGTCGCGTGAAAGAGATGCCGTTCGCGCCGATTTGTCGCCTTTGACCAACGGGCGGATCCCGGTGAAGACGCTTTGGACATCCTCGATTGTGGGAGGATCGGTCAGATATTCTGCGGTCGTGTCCAGCAGGAATTGGATCTCGCCTGGCAGAGGCGTCGGCTCGAGCGTCGCGGTTTCGATGGGCGTGTCGGTCGTTCCGATCACCGTGTGCTCGTGCCAGGGAATGATAAACAGCACGCGTCCATCGGATGTCTTGGGGACGATCAAGGCGATATCAGCGGGGAAGAAGCGGCGGGGCAAAACGATGTGAACCCCTTGGCTAGCCGCCAGCATCTTTTCGCCGTGTGCATCGTCAAGTTCACGGACGCTATCACAAAACGGGCCGGCCGCATTGACGACGCACTTCGCCGGAATCGTCCAGGTTTGGTTCGTTTCGTGGTCGATGGCCGTGACCCCGTTGATGTTCCCCGTCAGATCTTTGGTCATGGCGTTGACGGCGGCGTAGTTGATCAAGCAGGCGCCGTGCTGGGTTGCCGTCGTAGCCATGTTGATCAATAACCGCGTGTCATCGAATTGGCCGTCGTGGTAAATCACACCGCCCCGAGATACGCTCGGTTTGAGCACCGGGATTTTCGCTAATGTTTCTTTCAGTGACACCCCGTGGGAGCGGCCAAAGTTGTTCCCGGCGGCAAGGAAATCATAGAGTTTTAATCCGACGCCATAGAAGAATCGTTCCCAGCGATTTTTACAGGGAATCAAGAAGGGCATGTCATGAACGAGGTGCGGTGCATTGGCACGCAGTAAACTCCGCTCGCGCAGCGCATCACGCACCAAGGTGATGTTGCCTTGTTCGAGATACCGCACACCGCCATGGACGAGTTTCGTGCTGCGGCTGGAGGTTCCTTTACCAAAATCGGATTGCTCCAACAGCAACACATCCAAGCCGCGTGTGGCTGCATCCATTGCAATTCCGATCCCGGTAGCTCCTCCGCCGACGACGAGAATGTCCCAAGGCGTTTTTCGCGTTTGCAAGCGTTCAATGGAATCGTCGCGGTTCATTGCTGGAGGATTCATGATTTTTGCTCCCAGGATCGTGCGCGCTCGAGTGCATCGGACCAGCGGCTACGACGTTGTTTTGCTTCCTCGGGTGACATGCTTGGCGTGAAGATGCGGTCGGTTTGCCAGACGTTGGAAATGTCATCAAGGTCTTTCCAAAACCCGCTGGCGAGTCCCGCCAAGTAAGCCGCGCCGAGTGCCGTCGTCTCGAGCACCTTGGGGCGGACGACAGGGATTTGCATAATGTCGGCTTGGAATTGCATCAGCAGGTTGTTGGCCGCCGCGCCGCCATCAACTCGCAATTCTGCGATCTTCGTCCCCGCGTCCTCTTGCATCGCATCGAGCACATCGGCGACTTGAAACGCAATCCCTTCCAGAGCGGCTCGTGCGATATGAGCTCGGGTGGTTCCGCGGGTCAGGCCTACGATTGTGCCGCGTGCGTACGCGTCCCAGTGCGGGGCACCGAGCCCGGCGAACGCGGGGACCAAGTACACGCCATCGGAATCGGTCACGCTCGCTGCGAGCGGTTCCACTTCGGAAGAGGATTGGATAATCCCTAGTCCGTCTCGCAGCCATTGAACGATCGCACCGGCGATGAAGATGCTGCCCTCCAAGGCGTATTGATGCGTGGCGTCAGCGGTACAGGCGACGGTGGTAAGCAGTTTGCATTTGGAGGCCCACGGCTTTTCTCCAATATTCATTAGCATGAAACATCCCGTGCCGTAGGTGTTCTTGGCCATGCCGACTTGGGTACAGTTTTGTCCAAACAAGGCGGATTGTTGATCGCCCGCCGCGCCACCAAGGGGGATCGCACCGCCGAATAATTCAGCTTCCGTTTCGCCATACAAATGGCTTGACGGCAATACCTTGGGAAGCACGCTGCGGGGAATGTCGAGTAATGCTAAGAGCTCGTCGTCCCACTGGTGTTTGGCAATATCGAACAGCATCGTTCGCGAAGCATTACTGACGTCGGTGGCATGAATGCGACCGCCGGTCAGTTTCCAAAACAGCCAGCTATCGATGGTGCCGAAGGCAAGTTCGCCTCGCTCGGCACGTTCACGCGCTCCGTCGACATTGTCGAGTAACCAGCGGAGTTTGGTCGCACAGAAGTAGGCGTCGATCAGTAAGCCGGTTTTTTTCGCAATCATCTCGAGGTGTCCCGCTTCACGAAGCGAGTCACAGTATTCCGCCGTCCGCCGGTCTTGCCATACGATGGCGTTGTGAACCGGCGCCCCGGTAGCTCGATCCCAAAGCACGGTGGTTTCGCGTTGATTGGTGATCCCGATCGCGGCGATTTCACTGGGCTCGAGCTTGCACTGCTCAAGCACCTCGCGTCCAACGTGGAGTTGCGATTCCCAGATTTCATTGGCGTCGTGTTCAACCCAGCCTGATTTCGGGTAGTGCTGAGTGAACTCGCGCTGGGCGACTCCCAGAATAATGCCAGAGTGATCAAAGGCGATCGCGCGAGAGCTGGTGGTCCCTTGGTCGAAGGCTAAGACGGCTTTCATGATGTGGGGCTGCTATGGGGAAGGAGTCCGGTTCGCGTTCAAGCAATGAGTTTGATGCCACCATCATCGTATCGTGTTTGGAAGGCCGCGGGGGAGACAGGGAGACAGGGAGACAGGGAGACAGGGAGACAGGGAGACAGGGAGACAGGGAGACAAGGAGACAAGGAGACAAGGAGACAAGGAGTGGGCATCTTGTTTGCTTGTCTCCCTGGTTCACTCGCCATGCAGGAGGGGGCGTTGGAGCGGTACGGCGTCGCCTTCCGCCGCAGCCGTCTCAAACCGCAATCGCAGCGTTTGCCAATGCCGCTGGGAAAGATAAGCAGCTGCGGGAGAGATAAGCCGCCTTTTGGGTAGAGAAGCGGCGCCTGAAAAGTGCGGCGGCAAAGAACGCCGCGTTGATCAGCGGCGCAAGGGGAGGAAGCCCTTGGAGCGGTGGTTCGCGAGACGACCGCGCTCCAGCGAGGGTCTCTCGCTCACACTGGCGTTTCGGGCGGCGAAATCAACCGTCTGCGAATGTTGTTACGAATACAACTGAATCGCTTTGATGATGTCATCCAATTCGTTAGGAACGGCGATCGCTCGGTTCGCATGGCTGGCTTTGGTCACTCCACGGCTGCCGAGTGTCTTGTTGAAGACTTCTTGGTCGGTGGTATGGTAGGCCACCGTCGCGGTGGGGTCTTTCAACTCGTGGCCAGTCAAGATGCAGACGACGCGGTCACTGGGGGCGATCACCCCTTCGCGGCGGAGCAGTCTTGCTCCTGCGACACTGGCGGCCGATGCGGGTTCGCAACCGAACCCTCCGGCGCCTACCTTGGCTTTGGCATCCAAGATCTCTTGGTCGCTGACTTGACGCACCACCCCATCCATGACATCGAGGGCACGCAGGCATTTTTTCAAGTTCACGGGGCGATTGATTTCAATCGCGCTGGCGATCGTGTCGGCCTTCTTACCTTCGCGGTCCATCAAATCGTTGTAGTCACGAATGGGGTCCATGTTGACGTGGCCGCCGTTCCAACGGACTCCGCGGCGTTCGAACAATTCGTACAAGGTGTCGGCGCCCGACGCGTTGATCACCGCCAAGCGTGGCATACGGTCGATCAAACCAAGGGCTTTCAGTTCGCTAAAGGCTTTGCCAAACGCACTGCTGTTGCCAAGGTTGCCGCCGGGGACGACGATCCAATCGGGCACTTCCCAGCGAAGCGCTTCGAGGACGCGAAACATGATCGTTTTTTGGCCTTCGAGCCGGAATGGGTTGACGCTGTTGACTAGGTAGATGCCTAGTTCTTGCGAGATCTGCTTGACGCGGATCATCGCATCGTCAAAGTCGCCAGCGATTTGGACGGTCAATGCTCCATAATCGAGCGCCTGGCTCAGTTTGCCGTACGAGATCTTGCCGCTGCCGATAAAGATCACCGCCTTCATCAAGCGAGTGGCGCTGCAGTACAGCGCTAGCGACGCGCTGGTGTTTCCTGTGCTCGCACACGCGGCGCGTTTGGCCCCCATCATCGCCGCATGCGTCACCGCGGCGCACATCCCGTTGTCTTTAAAGCTTCCCGAGGGGTTCATGCCTTCGTATTGCAGGTGTAGCCGACCGTGGTTCATGCCCACGTAGTCACCAACCGCATCGGTTTGCTGCAGCAAGGTTTGCCCTTCGCCGACGGTGACGATCTTGTCTTGGGGGACAAATGGCAACAGTTCGTGAAACCGCCACACGCCGCTGAAGCGGACCGGGTTGGTGCGTTGGCTCCACATCGCTTCAAACTCGTTCAGCTTTTTCGGCAGCGTGGCGCGATCCCATTCGTACTCGATATCCAGCAGATCGCCACACTTGTCACAGGACGTGCGGACGCTATTCGCCTCGTACGTTGCCCCGCACGTGGGGTTGATGCAGCGTTGAAAGGCGAGATCCGTTTGCGGGACGCTGGTTGAATTGGCGGTCTGCAACATGACGGTGGCAAAATGAGTGGTTAGGTGGATAAAACGGTGGATTGGTGGCTGGGTCAGCCTGCCCGAACCGGTGTCCGATATGGAAAGTAGATCGGCATAGTTCGCTTGCCGCTAGATTCACTAATCACCAAGAAGTGAAAATATGCGGAAGATCACGATTGCGGAACCCGATCGCTCTGGGCAAACTCTGCTGCTAATTCTACTGTGAAAGGCTTCTGAATCCGACCGCTGATTGATCTGAAAACATGGACGAAACCGATCGAGCCCTCTCCACGTCGTCGCCGATGAGCGTTCCGAAGAACCGAGTATGGGTGTTTTTGGGGCTAGCCCTCACCGGTGCCATCGCCGATTTGTGGAGCAAGCAAGCCATTTTCGCCTGGCGAGGCCTGCCCGGTCAAAAGGACATTTGGTGGGTGGTTGAGGGCTACTTTGGGATCGAAACCGCCGTCAATCTGGGGGCCGTTTTCGGCATCGGACAGGGCCAAGGGCTCATCTTTGCCGGCTTGTCGATCGTCGCTGGCGTGGGAATTTTAGCCTGGTTGTTCTGGTTTCGTGCCGCTTATTCGATGTGGCTAACTGTCGCACTTGGACTGATCGGCGGCGGGATCATTGGCAATCTCTACGACCGTTTAGGGATGTGGTGGCAACCTGGGTACCCCGAAGCATGGAAAAGTGGCGTGCGCGACTGGGTTTTGTGGCAAGCTAGCAATCAGTGGCGTTGGCCCAATTTCAATATCGCCGATTCGCTGTTGGTGGTCGGAGCGTGCATGTTGATGTATCAATCCTTTTTTCCAGAGCAGGTCGGTTTCCCGATCCCAGAAGCCAAACCCGATGAAGCGGGCGAGTCAAGCTCGCAAAGCGAATAACCCCTCCCAGATTACAAGAGTCAACACCATGGCGAGCAAACCAGCCGATTGGCAATCGATGCACGAAGGTCGGCTTTCGGCGATGATCGAAGTCGTACAGGCGGCCGGACAACACACGTTGAAGTACTTCGGGGCCAGCGGGTTGGTCGTGGATGCGAAAACCGACGACTCGCCTGTTACCGTGGCCGACCGCGAAGCCGAGCAATTGGTTCGCAAAATGCTCGGCGAGCGGTTTCCCGACGACACCGTCCAAGGCGAAGAGTTTGCGGAGAAAACCGGGACCAGTTCCTATCGCTGGGTCGTGGATCCGATTGATGGCACGAAGTCGTTTGTTTGTGGTGTGCCGCTCTATTCGACGCTATTGGCTGTGGAGTGTGACGGAGTCGTGGTGGGCGGGGCGATCTTCATTCCTGCCTTGGGCGAGTTGATCGTTGCCGCAGTAGGGCAGGGCAGTTGGCACCGAAAAACCGCCGATTCCGCTTGGGCCCAGGCCTCGGTGTCTGGCAAAACCGAGCTTTCCACAGCGGTGTTTGTGACCAGCGAGGTGGGCTCGTTCGCCAAACGGGGCAATGCTAACGCCTACGCACGACTCGAGGGCGATGCTTGGGTGACGCGAAGTTGGGGTGATGGGTACGGTTATTTGCTCGTCGCCACCGGGCGTGCCGACCTGATGGTCGATCCCATGTGCAACGCCTGGGACGTCGCCGCGATCATGCCGATTGTCGAAGAGGCGGGGGGGAAATTCACCGATTGGAAGGGCGAGCCGACCGTCCGCGGCGGCGATGGCATCGGAACCAACGGCCATTTGCATGCCGCTGTCTTGGAACGGCTGTTCGACTAGATCTAGATAGATCTAGACCTGGGGTGCAGGTCTGTTCGACGAGCGTTGCCTCGATGTCCAATACTTGCGGGGAAAGCCCACTCCCCGCGGGGACACCGCCCAGCCCAGCCCAGCCCGCACTGCAACTGCAACTGCAACTGCAACTGCAACGGTTCGGCGGTTCGGCGGTTCGGCGGTTCGGCGGTTCGGCGGTTCGGCGGTTCGGCGGGCGAAACGTCGCTCGGATATCGCAGTTATTCCGACCTGTGACGAGATTCCGATCTTTGACGTGGGGGGATCGCGTTTTCGAGGTCGAACCTGGGTTTGCCGGTTCAGGGGCACGCTAGGCTGGCCGAATTAATCTCCGGTGGGCCGCAGTTCTAAACGCTCGATCGTGCGTCCGGCGCCCCGAATGTTGCGTTTAGGGGGCTCGAATATCGGGCATTTGCACGTTTTTGCTCGGCTTGTTCGGCGTTGTGCATTTACAAAACCCGCCGTTCTCACGTAAACTGCCGTGCTTCGCTCGGGACCGGTGTGTCCTGACTTCTGGCGTGCATCTTCGTAATCCCCCTAATTTCCTGTGTTTGAATCTCTTTCTGATGGTCTGCAATCGGCTTTCAAGAGCTTGGCTGGTAAAGGCAAGCTCACCGAAAGCAATATGCGCGATGGGCTCGAGATCGTCCAAAAGTCGATGCTCGAGGCCGATGTTAGCTATTCGGTTGTCCAGGACTTCATGGGGCAAGTGTCCGAAAAGGCACTTGGCAAGCGGGTCTTACTGAGTCTTCGTCCCAACGAAGAATTGGTCCGGATTGTTCACGACGAGTTGATTTCGATCCTCGGTCCGGTCGATTCCTCGCTGCATCTCAAGAGCGAAGGCCCCACGATCATCATGCTCTGCGGTTTGCAGGGAAGTGGGAAGACGACGACTTGCGGCAAGCTTTCGCAGTTGCTCAAAGAACAAGACATCAAGCCGATGTTGGTCGCGGCGGATCTCCAGCGGCCTGCGGCAATCGAGCAATTGCATGTGATTGGCCGCCAGTTAGACATTCCGGTCTACAGCGAAGCGGACAACAAGGATCCCGTCAAGGTTTGTCAGAACGGGGTGGCCAAGGCGAAAGCCGAAGGGGCACGCGTCGTCATCTTGGACACCGCGGGGCGTTTGGCAATCGACGACGAGTTGATGGCCGAGTTAGCGAAGATCGACAAAAAGGTCGGTCCCGACCAAGTTTATCTCGTCGTGGACGGGATGACCGGACAGGATGCGGTCAACAGCGCCGGGGCGTTCAATGACGCCCTCGAATTGGACGGCGTGATCATGACCAAGCTCGACGGGGACGCACGCGGCGGTGCGTTGTTGTCGGTCAAGCATGTCACCGGAGTGCCGATCAAGTTCATCGGGACGGGAGAGCACTTCGATGCTCTGGAGCCGTTTCGACCCGAAGGGATGGCCAGTCGCATTCTGCAGATGGGCGATATCGTCGCTGCGGCACGCGAAGCTCACCGGATTGTCGATGAAAGCGAACGTGAGGAACTCGAGGCCAAGATGGCTTCGGGTGAGTTCACGCTCGATGATTTCAAAAACATGATGGAGAAAGTCGCCAAGCCCGGATTGATGGGCAAAATGATGGGCTTGATGCCTGGCATGGGCCAGTTCAAGGACATGATGGATAGCGACGAGGCCGCTGGCGGTATCCGTCAAACCATCGGCGCGATCAACAGCATGACGATGGCGGAACGTCGCAATCCGAAGCTGATCGACGCGCATCGACGAACGCGGATCGCCAAGGGGGCCGGGGTGCAATCGCCCGTGATCACCCAATTGGTCAAGCAGTTCGAGATGATGAAGCCGCTGATGCAGGGCATGATGGGCCAAGGTGCTGGCGGACGCATGAAGATGATGCAGCAGATGCAAAGTAGCGGCATGCTGAACAATCCCGGCATGGGCGGCATGAAAGTGAAGAAGGGGACCGGCGAACGGTTGTCGGCGGCGGAGAAAAAGAAACGCAAAAAAGAACGCGACCGAATGTTGCGAAAAATGAAACGCAAAGGCTAGTCGTTTGGGGGCAATCGGTTTGGCGATGGTCAAATTCGAAGTCTTAGCTGAGACAACCCGCATCGCAGCAAGCTGGCTATCAAGTCCCAGCAGTAACCATTCAGATGAAGTAAAGAGATGCCAGTCTGTTCTGGCACCGACCCGACGCGGGGATTGTTTTCCCGCCTCAGGCAGTCTGACTAGAAGTGAATCCCTCGTTTAATAGAAAAGCGATTAATGGCAGTAAGAATTCGAATGAAGAAGATGGGCCGGACTCACCGCCCGTTTTATCGTGTTTGTGTAATGGATCAACGCAGCCCACGTGACGGTCGTGTGATCGAAGAAGTTGGCCACTACGACCCGATGTGCCCCGAGACCGACGCGAGGGTGACACTGAAGTCAGAGCGAATCGATCATTGGCTTAGCGTTGGAGCTCAGCCGAGCGAAGGCGTTGCCACTTTCATCAAAAAGTATGGCACCAACGGTAGCCATCTTGAGAAGCAGGAAGCGGCTCGCGCTCGACTCGGCACGCGTAAGAATTACACGCCTGCTCCCGAAGCGCCCAAGCCAGCTAAGAAGAAGGAAGAGCCGGTTGCCGAAGCGGCTCCTGCGGCTGAGGCTCCTGCGGCTGAAGAATCCGCCAGCGAGTAAGAGAGGTCCTGCGCCATGCGACTGGACATCGTCACCCTGTTCCCCGCGATTTTTGATGGTTACCTAACTCAGAGTCTGCTCGACAAAGCGATTCAGCGTGAATTGGTTCAAATCCACCGGCATAACCTCCGGGATTGGGCCCAGGACGCGCCTCACCGCAAAGTCGATGATCGTCCTTTCGGGGGCGGTCCTGGGATGCTGATTCAGGTGGAGCCGACGGTGACGTGTGTCGACAGCGTCGAAGCGATGGATCCCAAGCCGGCTCGGCGAATCATGCTGACGCCACAAGGGAAGCGTTTCGATCAACGGATGGCGGAAGATTTTGCGACAAGTGAGCGTCTCGTCATGCTCTGTGGTCGCTACGAAGGATTTGACCAACGCGTGGTTGATATTTTGCAACCCGAAGAGGTTAGCGTGGGTGATTTTGTCTTGAATGGAGGCGAGGTCGCCGCAATGGTAATCGTTGACGCAGTGGTCCGGCTCCTGCCTGGCGTGCTCGGTGACGAGAACAGCAGCATTGATGATTCGTTCAGCCGAGGGAATCGGTTGCTCGAGTTTCCTCAATACACAAGACCAAGAGAGTTCCGCGACCACGCGGTCCCAGACGTTCTGTTGAGCGGTGACCACAAGGCGATTGCCGAGTGGCGGGATCGGCAAAGCCTCGATCGAACTCAAAAACGGCGTAGCGATTTGCTGCGACCGGATAATGAAAACAACTAAATCATTTAATAAGAGAGCAAGATAAATGAATCAAGCATCCATCATGGAGTTGGTCGAAAAGACCTCTCTAAGAGAGAATCCGCCACAATTCGAAATCGGCGATACCGTTGACGTTCACTTGAAGATTCTTGAAGGTGCTAAAGAACGCATTCAAGTATTCAGTGGCGTTGTGATCGCTCGCAGTGGCTGCGGAGCCAAAGAAATGTTCATGGTTCGCCGCATCGTCGCAGGCCAAGGTGTGGAGCGTAAGTTCCCCGTCCACAGCCCACGAATCGAAAAAGTGGAAGTCAAGCGAAGTGGCGTGGTTCGCCGAGCGAAGCTTTACTTCCTTCGCGATCGCGTTGGTAAGGCCGTTCGCTTGAAAGAGCGTCGCCGCAGCTAAACGTTGCATGGGCTTCGGGCCTGTGAGCAATGAGAGGTTGGCGTCCCGCGTGCCATCGGCATCAAGTCTGCCTCCCACTCGCGAATTTTAAACTTACGAAGCGATCGAACGTCTAGAATGACGTTCGATCGCTTTGTTCGTTTACGCAGGGCACTTTCCGATGCGCGTATTCCTTGACCGTTTGCGTAATCGTTATGTCGATTGGCGTTATGGGCGGATCGACATGTCCGCAGCGGTGGGCAAGCGTGGTGAGCAAGCAGCGGCGAGGCTGTTGCGGCAAAAGCGGCTCGTCGTGGTCGCCGAAAGTGAGTCGGATCGAGCTGGTGAGATCGACCTGATTGCCGTGGACCCCCGATCGCGAGTGATCATCTTTGTGGAGGTCAAAACCCATTCAACGACCAAGCCGGGGCACCCCGCCGATCGTGTTGACCTGGTCAAGCAAGGCCGAATCACACGGGCGGCGCTGCGGTATTTAAAACGCCAGCATTTGCTCGAATCGCGTTGCCGGTTCGATGTGATCGCCGTTTGGTGGCCCGTCGGGTTCG
The DNA here is from genome assembly GCF_007860095.1 of Novipirellula galeiformis. Classification (NCBI taxonomy): domain Bacteria; kingdom Pseudomonadati; phylum Planctomycetota; class Planctomycetia; order Pirellulales; family Pirellulaceae; genus Novipirellula; species Novipirellula galeiformis. Next base: position 337,881 of record NZ_SJPT01000001.1, read on the forward strand.
CAGCACCCGAAAGGATCGAGCATTACGAGGCCGCCTTCGAAGCTGTCGGCGATTTCCAACTGTTTTAAGCAGCTTGGCTGGCGTTCTAGCAGTGGCGTGGATCTCGGTCGGCGTCACAGGCCGTATCTCCGCGAGGGGGGACCTAGGGCGGTCAAACGTTGCTCAGGGTATACTCGGTGGATGCCTCGGGCGACGAACGTGATCGCTCGCGTGGTATCAAGTCGCGCACCGATGGAATTTTGAAAAGCAAGATGACGACCGAGACTTTAACCGACAACGATGTCGATGCGATTGATCGGCTTTGCCAAACCGCTCGACAATTGCGAGCCGAGTTGGCTCGCGTGATCGTGGGGCAACAGGAAACGATAGAGCAGTTGATCGTTTGTCTTTTCGCACGGCGGCACGCGTTGTTGATGGGAGTTCCGGGGCTGGCGAAAACGTTGCTGGTCAGCAAATTGGCCGAGACGATGTCGCTCGACTTCAGCCGCATCCAATTCACGCCCGACTTGATGCCAATGGACATCACCGGTACCGATATTCTGCAGGAATCGGACCAAGGCCGCCGCGAGTTTCAGTTCGTCAAAGGACCGCTGTTTGCGAACATCGTGTTGGCTGATGAGATCAACCGGGCGCCACCCAAAACGCAAGCTGCGATGCTCGAGGCGATGCAGGAACATCGCGTCACGGTACTTGGAAAGCACTTTCCGCTGGACGAGCCTTTTATGGTGTTGGCGACTCAGAATCCGGTTGAGCAAGAGGGGACGTATCCGTTGCCTGAGGCGCAGTTGGATCGTTTTATGTCGTTGATCGAGTTGGATTATCCCTCCGAAGCGGAGGAGATTCAAATTGCCAAGACGACGACGGGGGACGAGTTGCCCCAGTTAAAACATTTGCTGACCGCCGAAGATATTCTCAGCTACCAGCATTTGGTTCGGCGTGTTCCGGTCCCCGATCACCTTTACACGTATGCCGCTCGATTGGTGCGCCGAACTCGGCCCGACGGTGATACCTCGCCCGATTGGTTGCGTCCCTTGGTGTCGTGGGGCGCAGGTCCCCGTGCGGTCCAGAATTTGATTCTCGGAGCAAAGAGTCGGGCGGCACTACAGGGCAGTTATATGGTGCGTTTGGAAGACATCCAACATGTCGCGCCGACGGTGCTAACGCATCGCATCATCACCACGTTCGCCGCCCAAAGTGAACGTGTCACGGCAAAGACGATCGTCAAGCGATTGGTCGAGGAAACGGCGGTATGAGTTCGCCGATGCCAACGCGTGATTTTCTTGACCCCGACGTGCTGGCACGGTTGCGGGGGTTGCCGCTGTTCGCACGCAAGGTGATGTTGGGGAGTGTGTCGGGGCGTCACCGCAGTCCTCATCGCGGCTCGAGTGTCGAATTCGCGGAGTACCGCAAGTATGTTGCTGGCGACGATCTGCGGCGACTCGATTGGCGCGCGTACGGACGTACCGATCGTTTTTTCGTCAAAGAGTTCGAAGCGGATACCAATCTGCGCATGGTGATGGTCGTCGATACCAGTGGTTCGATGGGATTTGGTAGCACCGGTTTATCAAAACTCGACTATGCGAAACGGATGGCCGCGACGCTTTCCTATCTGGCGATGGAACAGGGGGATGCGGTCGGTTTGGCGTGTGTTGCTCATCGCGTGCTCAATCAGTTGCCCGCGCGACGCAACCCGGCTCATCTCTCGAGTCTGTTTGATTGCTTGGCGAATGCCCGGGCCGAAGGTGAAACGGAATTGATCGCTGTGCTGCACGAATTGGCGGAGACCGTTGCCCCGCATGCACTGGTGATCTTGTTTTCGGATTTGTTTGTACAGCCGGAATTGTTGCAGCCCTGTTTCGAGCATTTGCGATTTCGCAAACATGACGTTTCTGTGTTTCATTTGCTTGATCCAGAGGAGATTGCGTTCGATTTTGAACGTCCCACTCGATTTGTAGACATGGAAAATGAAAACACGGTTTTTGCTGAGCCGAGTGAGATCGCCGATGCCTATCAAGCTGCGTTTCGTGAGTATTTGGAACAGACACGGCAATTGATGCTGCGTGCGGCGGTGGATTATCACCGCGTGGGGTTGGATCAGTCGTATGAGCAAGTGTTGAGCGACTTTTTGGTCGGTCGGACGCAAGGTCGAAGGGGCGGGTAGGGTGTTAGACCGATGAGCTTCTTGCAGCCTTGGATGCTTGTGGCGATGCCGTTGGTGTTGTTGCCGGTCATCATTCACTGGATCAACCAACGACGTCATCAAACCAAACCGTGGGGCGCGATGGCGTTCCTGATGCAAGCGAACCAATTGTCGCGAGGCCATGCCAAGCTGCGACGTTGGTTGATTCTTGCCCTGCGGATGTTGGTTGTCGCTGGGATGATCTTCGCAGTCACACGTCCCATGTCGAGCGGGTTTCTCGGTTGGCGGTTCGGCGGGCACACTGACACCACGATCGTCATCCTCGACCGTTCTCCGAGTATGCAAGAGAGTGGCAGGGCTGGGCAATCTAAATTGATGAAGGGGCGTGACCAATTGGCAGGCATTCTCGGCACGTTGGGATCGTCGCATTGGGTGTTGATCGAGAGCGGCAATGAGACACCGAGTTCGTTTGCGACGCTCGAAGCGATGATGGATTCTCCGCGGACCCAAGGGGCGACCAGCACTGCGGATATCCCGAACATGGTGCATGCCGCAGTCGATTATCTGAAGCGGAACCAAGCGGGGGATGCCGACGTTTGGATTTGCAGCGATTTGCGGGCCGTCGATTGGGATTCGCAAAGCCATCACTGGAAGGTGTCGCGTGAGACGATCAAGCAGATGCCGCACTCGATTCGCTTCCATTTATTGGCTTATCCTGAATCCGATCGCTCCAATGTTTCGATTCGCGTCGCGGATGCGCAGCGGATCACCGACGCCGATGGGGACGCGGTCTTGGTGTCATTCCATCTTTCCCGTTCGAACGCCGTGAATTTGGACACCGTGAGTTCGAACACAGTGAGTTCGGACACAGTGAGTTCGGGTGAGATGGGATCCCCGGTGACCGTTCCGGTGCAAGTCGAGATCGACGGAGTGCGAACGCAGTTTGAGGTGTCACAGGTCGGCAGCCAGAGTGAAGTGCGCACGCAGCGAATCCCGATTGCGTCCCAGACCGAGTCGGGTTGGGGGCGTGTGGTCATTCCCGCCGATGCGAACCCTGCCGACAATGAATCGTTTTTTGTCTTCGCGGCTCCGCCACCACGACGTGTTGTATTGGTTAGCGATGATCGTGAAGCGACCAAGGCATTGGAGATTGCGGCGTCGGTGTCGCCTGATGAAGAATCGATCGTCGACGTCGAGGTGTTGTCGCCGCAGTCGCTTGATTCGATCGAGCTTGAGGGGGCTGCCTTGCTGGTGTGGTGTGTCGAGTTGCCGGACGCGTCGACATCCGCGCGAATTGCGGAATACGTGGACAAGGGGGGACAAGTGATTTTCTTTCCTCCCACTGCGTTGTTGTTGGGGGGCGGTGGTGCGGGGGACCGAGAATTTCGAGGCGTCCGCTGGAGCGAGTGGGTCGATCATGATGAAAAAGTAATGGTCGAGCATTGGCGTGCCGATCAAGATTTGCTCGCCGCAACACGCGGCGGGGCAGGATTGCCGGTGGGGCAATTGGAAATCCGGGGGCGGGCAACGTTGACGGGAGAGGTGACCGCGTTGGCATCGCTGAGCGGTGGAGATCCGTTGTTGGGGCGTGTGGCGACGGAGCGGGGAGGCGTTTATTTTTGCACTGCATCCCCCTCGGGCCAACGATCCTCGTTGGCGGATAACGGAGTTGTGTTGTACGCGATTGTTCAGCGTGCGATCGATCAGGGGCTGCGGGCGTTGGCAGCAACGAGTGCCCAGGTTGCCGGCCAGGTGGATTTGCCGATCGAGGGTTGGAAACCATTGGCTGGAAACTCCGAAGTGCTCTCGACCGAGTACTCGTCCAACGCCGGGGTGTACGAGAGCAGAGCAGAGCAGGGGGAGCGTTTAATCGCCGTGAATCGTTCGCCCCATGAGGATCAAGTGGATCAGGTCGATGCAGGGCAAGTTGAGGCGTTATTCGAAGGCGTTCGCTTTTCACGGATCGATGCAAGTGTTGACGATTCCAGCGGTATCGCCCGCGAAATTTGGCGGTTGTGCTTGTTTGCAATGATCATCGCGATGTTGTTGGAAGCGTGGCTGTGTCTGCCTCGACGATCCGATCCGATTCCCCGTCGAAATGCCGCAGATCAACGTGCACTTGATTCATGGCGCGATCGTACGACAATGAATCAGAACGGAAGGAATCAGGTCAAGGCTGCGGCGCCAGTTGACCTTCAAAAACAGGCCCGTCCCATCGAACAGGCCCGTCCCATCGAACAGGCCCGTCCCATCGAACAGGGAGGCCCCGCGTAATGGGATCAGGGATCACTTTCCAATCCAGCGTGATGTTCTTGACGCTCTCGGTCGTGGTGATCGCGATGGGGGGCGTCCTCGCCTGGACCGCTTGTGTTCGTAGTCGGTTTCGGTCATCGGTGGTTTGGCTCGAAGGGGTTCGTGTCGCTTTGGTGGCGTTGGCCGTTTTTCTACTCAATCAACCCGAGTTTGTTTATCAAGTCGATCCTATGCGGCGGCCGACCGTGATGATCTTGGGCGATGATTCGCTGAGCATGGATACCGCGGATGTCGTCAACGAGTGGATGCCCGAGCAAACTCGCCGAGATGCGATTCGTGACTTGATGGACCCGCAAACGTGGGATCGCTTGAGCGGCGATGCGGATGTGGTCGTTGCTGCGTTCGCGAGTGGAACTGAAAACGATCGAACGGATATCGATGCGGCGCTCGCATCGGCGATCAAGGGGTATCCAAGTCTACTCGCCGTGGTGTTGGCATCCGATGGAGATTGGAATTCGGGGGTTGCTCCGGTGGAACGGGCGACCCAGTTTCGTATGCAGCAAATTCCCATCTTCACAGTCCCGGTGGGCAGCACCGAGCGTCTGCCCGACGTCGAACTGTTGCGTTTTGATGTTCCCGCGTTGGGGGTCGCAAACAAAATGGTGCGGATTCCGTTTTCGGTGGAGAGTTCGTTAGCACAGGATCAGATTGCGGTCGCCAAGTTGACGGCCTCCGATGGAACCGAGGTCACCCATGAATTCACCATCGAAGCGATGGGGCAAACCGATAATGTGATTCAATGGGAAGCAAAGCAAGCGGGTGACTTTACGTTGACGTTGACCCTCCCGATGCATCCTCAAGAGCGGATCGCAAGCAACAATCAACTCACGATGCCGATTTCCATTCCGGAAGAGCGGTTGAAGGTGTTGGTGGTCGAGACACGCCCGCGTTGGGAGTATCGTTATTTACGCAATGCGCTTTCACGCGATCCCGGTATCGAGGTCTCGTGTTTGTTGTTTCATCCGGGGTTGAGTAAGACCGGAGGCGGAAACCGAGATTACATCGCATCGTTCCCCGCATCGTTGACCGAACTCTCGCAATACGACGTGGTGTTTCTTGGGGACGTCGGGCTTGGAGATGATCAGTTATCCGAGGCGCAATGTCGGCTGTTAAAAGGGTTGGTCGAACGACAGGCCAGCGGGCTGGTGTTTATCCCCGGCATTGCCGGAAACACGTTGTCATTAGTGGATTCGCCGCTGGGGGATTTATTGCCGGTGGTGCTGGATGCATCGCAACCGATGGGGTGGGGATCACGAGCGTCGAGCCACTTTGCCTTGACGGAGCTCGGCCGCCACAGTTTGTTGACAAGGCTTGCCGATAACGACGACGAGAATGCCAGAGTGTGGTCTGATTTGCCTGGCTTTCAGTGGTATGCCCCGATCGTTCGAGCCAAGGCGGGAGCGGAGGTGTTGGCGGTTCACGAGGATGCCTCGAATGAGTACGGCCGAACGCCGTTGGTCGTCACTCGTCCACAGGGCGCAGGCAAGGTGTTGTTGATGGGGACCGACGGGGCGTGGCGTTGGCGGCGCGGAGTCGAGGACTTGTACCATTATCGATTTTGGGGCCAAGTGGTGCGTTGGATGGCGTATCAGCACAGTCGCTCTAAAGGTTTGTACTACGCCCCCGAGCAACCCCGCATGCGGCAACGGGTCACGCTGAGTACCAATCGCTTGGATGACGACGGGAATCCCTTGAATGCAGGGGAGGTCTCGGCCCGTATTGTTGCGCCGTCGGGGAACACTCAGACGGTCGTGTTAGAAAATACGGGCGGCAACTGGGGAGCATTCCACGGTGCGTTCACGCCCCGCGAAGCAGGGGATTATCAAGTGACATTGTTGTTTCAGACGAGCGACTCACGATTCGAAACCAAGATTCATGTTCAAGACGCAATGCTCGAACGAATTGGTAAACCCGCTCGTCCGGAGGTTTTGGCGGAAATCGCCAAGGTGTCGCGTGGGTCGGTGTTGCCGGCCGATGAGCTCGATGCGATCCTCGATGTCGTGAAGGAAATCTCAATACCGACGCCCCAGGCTCGCCGCGTACAGATCTGGAGTCATCCGCTAGTCGCAATCTTATTGATCGGATTGTTGGGGCTATTTTGGACCGCCCGAAAACGCGTAGGATTGATGTAGCTTTGGCCGTCATTGGCTTTGCCTCGCTCTGACGCCAGCCGTTACCGAGTCGATAGAACCCATTCCGTTTAACCAATATTCATGAAGGTTGCCACGAAGCCCTTGAGCGTTTCCTTTTCCAACGACCGCGACAATCGACAACGCGTTCCGCACACGCTGCGTGGATCGTTGCAGACGTTTCGTAATCGCGTCTGGACCTCGAAGGTCGCCGAATCGATCACGTTGGTGATGGTTGCCGTGGTGGTCGCACTCTTGTTTGTCGTTGTACTTGATCGGTTTTGGGATACACCGATGTTGGTACGGATGGCGATCTGGTTGCTGGTCGTTGGGGTCGGTTTTGTGATCCCGTGGGTGCTGTATCGTTGGGTTTGGCAGTGCCGACGACTCGACCAACTCGCTAGATTGTTGCGGCGGCGTGAACCCGGCATCGGGGGCCAATTGTTAGGCGTGCTCGAGCTGGCCGAGAGCGATCGAGAGCAATCACGCTCGCCTGCCCTGTGCGAGGCCGCGATGGCACAGGTGGCCGAGTTGGTTGCCCAACGTGATCTCCGTGAAGCGGTGCCAAAGACTGCGCTGCGTGTGCTAGCGGGAACATTTGCGATTGCCCTCGTGGTGCTTGCGGTGCTGACGTTCTTGGCGACTCCGGCGGTGACGAGTGCATGCCGTCGATTGCTGATGCCGTGGCAATCGACACCGCGATATACCTTTGTGGAAATCGAGCCCCTTGTTGACTCGATGATCGTTCCGCATGGTGAGTCGATTCGTTGGCGTGTGAGTTTGAAACCGGAGAGTCGGTGGCGGCCGGCGCAGGCGATCGTTCGCATCGATGGGTTTCTGCAGATCGATGCAAAGCGTGAAGCCGATTCCTACACCTTTGAGTTTCCGCCGCGAACTGAAGCGACCGAGATAAAGCTTCGGGTGGGAGATTTGCATCGCACGATGATGTTGTTGCCAAAGTTGCGTCCTGGGCTCACTTCGGTCACCGCCCAAATGCAACTACCCGATTATTTGAACCGACCTGAAGCGATTGGAATGGATGTTCGTGGGGGCCGGTTGAGTGGGGTCCAAGGGAGTCGCGTTGATGTGTCGGCGACCGCCTCGAGTCCTCTCCGCAACGCGTCGCTCGACGGTGAAGCGGTCGCGGTCCAAGGGGCTTCCTTTTCGACCGGAGTGTTCGAAATCACGAAGGAACCCCGCCTGGTGCGACTGGGATGGCAAGACGAAGACGGGCTTCGGGGACGCGATTTGTTTGAAATGGCGGTGGAGGGAATCGCCGATGCGGCACCCAGCGTCGTCGCTCAAAATCTTGCTCGTGAACAGGTGTTACTGGAGACGGAACAAGTTAACTTTCAGCTGCAGACGCTGGATGATTTTGGTGTCAAACGTGTCGGTTTGGTGTGGGACGTAAGTGAGGAGGGGGCGAGTCGGAAAGTTCACGGCGAAAAAGTGCTCGCCAAGGGCGGCCCGTACGCATCATCGTTAAGTGTCGCGGCGGTTTTTTCCGCAGCTGCGCTGGGGATCAAGCCGGGCGTCGTGGAGTTGCGTTTGTGGGCCGAAGATTTTTTGCCCGGTCGTGAACGTCAATATTCAACGCCTTACACCTTTTACGTAATGACGACTCAACAGCATGCCCAATGGATCGCGCAACAAATGCAGAAGTGGCAGGGGGCGTCGTTGGATGTTCGTGATCGTGAGCTGGGGCTGCACGAGCGAAATAAACAGCTGCGAGCGATGCAGCAGGGTCAACTCTCTAACGATGCAATCCGAAACGAACTGCGAAAACAGGTCGTTGCTGAATCGGCCAACGCTCGCCGATTAGACGAATTGACGAAACAGGGTGAATCGTTATTGCGACAAGCCGCACGCAATACCGAGATCGAAGCCGAGCAAGTCCAAGACTGGGCCGAGATGCTGAAAACGCTTGGCGATATCTCCGAGAACCGTATGCCTTCGGTTGCGGAGCTACTGAAGAAAGCATCCGAGCAATCCACAGCCGCCTCCGTGGTTACCGATGACAGCGAACCGGTGGGGCAACGTCGGATGCAGTCCCGTGAAGGAAAGGGAGAGACCGCGGCAAGTGAAGCGGAGGGCAGCGATTCCGAACCAACGAAAACCCCAAGCGTTGTCGATCAAGAATCGTCTTTGCAACCCAGTGGTCCGCCTGAAAACGACGGCCGGGCTGAGCCCGCTAAGGAAATGCACGCCGACGATTCAAATTCGCGATTGGACAAGGCGGTGACGATCGTCGCGGGACCGGTCAACGAATCGGCAGCCAGCGAACCGGAACCGCCCGCCGCCGACGCCAGTTTAGAAGCGGCGGTGGACGAGCAAGCAAAATTGTTAGCCGAGTTTGAAAAGGTTTCCGATGAACTCGATGCCGTCCTCGCCAATCTCGAAGGCAGCACGTTGGTCAAACGATTGAAGGCCGCGTCGCGTCAACAGGCTCAGGTGGCTGACGAAATCGCCGATCACCTCGATGTCATGTTTGGAACACGCGATTCCTTCTCGGCAGACGAGCATGCGGTGCTTGAGCGGTTAGCGAAAGTCGAAGCCGATAGCGCCCTAAAGCTTGCGGCGATTATCTCGGATGTGGAGGGCTACTACTTGCGGCGGACTCTGATGCGATTCAAGTTTGTGCTCGAAGAGATGAAGCAACTGGAGGTGGTTGCGTCGTTAGCAAAGCTCAGCCGCCAAATTCATCGAGACCAAGGGCTGGTCATGGCGCAAAGCGAGTTTTGGGCCGATACGTTGGATCGCTGGGCTGACGATTTGATTCAAAGCGGTGAAGAGGAGGGGCAAAGCGAGGATGAAAATTCCGACCCGAAAAAGTTGGCATCGCTTCCGCCCGAAGCGGTTCTGGAGATGCTCAGGATCCTCGAAGGCGAAGTGAACTTGCGCGAGGCGACTCGTGTGGCCGAACAATCCAAGTCGAGTCTTAGTGAGGCGGAGTACCGGCAAGACGCGATCAGACTAAGTGATCGGCAAACCGAACTTCGCCAGCGAAGCGAACGGTTGGCAAGTGATTTGGAAGCGTTGCCCGATGGACAGGTTCATTTTGAGGGCGACATCAATCTGATGTTGATGGCTAGTCAAACCATGAACGAAGCGGCCAGCATGTTGCGATCGCCCAATACCGCCCGCGAAGCGATTGCGGCTCAAACCGAAGTGATCGAGATGTTGTTACGCTCTAAGCGAATCAATCCGCAAGGCGGCGGTGAAGGCGGGGCGAGCCCGGAAGGGGGAGGGCAGGGCGACACCGAAGAGGAGGCGTTGGCATTGTTAGGAGCGGGATTGAACGCGAAAGAGAAGCTGCGTGAAAGTGAGTCATTGCAAATGACCGGTCAGTCGGGACGGTCGTTGCCGGAAGAGTTCCGCGCCGGACTGGGCGAATACTTTCGACGTTTGGAGGAAAGTCGATGATCAAGCAAACTCACCTTGTGGCTCTGTTGTTGTGTTTCTTTGGCGTCTCGATTGGTTTGCCCACGCCCGTGTATGCGCAAGCCGAGCAAGCCCAAGGCCGCGATCCCGTCTCGCGTGATCTGCAAGAAATGTACGACCGCGGATTAGCGTATTTGCTGCAAACGCAAACCGAAGACGGGACTTGGTCGAGCGGAGGCGAAGCCGGTGCGGGGACCACTGCGCTGGGATTGTTGGCGTTTTTAGCTTCGGGTGACGATCCCAATTTTGGACTCTATCGCAGCGCCATTCGTAAATCGCTTCGCAATCTCATTCTCTCTCAGTCGAGTGAGACCGGATACATGGGACCGAGTATGTATCACCATGGCTTCGCGATGTTGGCGCTCGCCGAGGCCTATGGCGCCGTGGATGAAAGCGACTTGTGGGCCGCTGGATCCTCGGGCGTCGAAGATGGCGAAAATCAACGGAGTATCGGTCAAGCGTTGGAGTTGGCGGTGCGCTCGGCGTTGACGTCGCAAAAGGTCAATTCGCTTGGGGCATGGCGTTATTCTCCCGGCGCCAAGGATGCGGATACCTCCGTTAGCGGCGCCGTCATGATGGGGTTGCTGGCCGCCCGCAATGCGGGGATCGAGGTCTCGGATGAATCGATCGATCGCGCATTGGACTACTTCGCCAGTATGACGTCCGAGAATGGCGCAGTCGGATACGCCGGAGGGCTGAGTGGGTTTGGGGAATCGTTGGCACGCTCGTCGATCGTTTGTTTACTTTATTCCATCGCTCGGCGAAAAGATTTGCCCCAATACAAGGCGACCGAAACCTATCTGCGTCAGAACTTGAATGAGCGAACCGGATGGATCGAGTACACGTGGTATTACCAATCCCAGGCTCTTTTTCAAGCCGATGTCAAGTTGTGGGAAACGTGGAACAAATCGTTGATCGACAAGCTGAAATCACGACAAAATCCTGACGGCAGTTTTGCGGGGGATTTGGGAGCAGCAAATTCAACCTCGATGTCGCTGTTGGCGTTAGCGCTGAATTTTCGATTCTTGCCTATCTACGAGCGATAAATACGATGCGGGTTGGCTTTACAGTTTTGGTAACACTCGTGGCTCTGTCGGGAGCTCGGTTGATAACATCGACGGCCCGTGGGGCGGAGATGCGGGTATGGCTTGTCGATGGAGGGCATGTCGACGGGGTGTTGAGTGGGGAAGGGGACTCCGAACGTATCGTTTGTGATAGTCCTCTGTTCGTCGATCCGTTACAGTTCGATGTGCGTGTGGTGGAACAGGTTTCGAAGAAAAATGCGATCTTGGGGCGGCGTTATCGTTTGCGTTCACTGAGCCAAGGGCGGCATGATTTCGGCAGCCCCGCACGCAGCCTGTTCTTGAAAACCGGGGTGCCGGATTGGCGCCGAGTTCCCTGGTCCGCCACGGACTCGCTCGCCATGACCCTCGTCGCCGACGGAGTCAAGATAGCGGGGTGGCTCGAGCAGACTGGGACGCCGGACAGCGGGCGGCTCGTTTGGCAGCCCGCGTTGGCACGCAATGCCACGGAGTTGGCAGCAACGTCACAAGGCAAGATTACGGTCGGTTCACCGCGACGCAGTGAAGTGCCACAGGAATGGGCCGATGCGTTGCCCATCAACTACCGTAGCGGAGACTCGGTCGTGGGGTGGATCCAAGGGATCGATTCCAATGGCGTGTCGGTGGAATTACCAGGGCAGGGCAGGGTGTTGATCGAGAATGCGGAGTTGCATTCGGTCACACTCACGAAAGTCACCAAGCCGCTCGACGTGGATCCGAGGGATCTGCAACGGTTGCTCGTTGTGCCTCGATCTGAACAGCACAAACCTCCATTGCACGTGGTGGTGTCGGTGACCGGAGATTTGTTGCGAGGGACTGTCGTGGAGTTGAGCGGTGAAGCCCTGGTGGTCCAAGTGCGATCGAAAATGGTTGTGATTCCGCGTGATCGGGTGGCCAAAATCGTTTGGCTGCGTTCGCAAACGTCCGCCAACGAATCGCTCGTGGTTGAAACACCAGCACACGAAGTACCTGAGGCATTTCTCGTGCATGCGGAGTTGGTGGATAAACGCAACGTCACGCTCCGTGGGGGGGCCTTCCGCGATCAAACCTTGTCGGGGCAGAGCAGGGCGTTGGGGAGCTTTTCTATCGCGTTGAGCGAGGTCAAATCGATCTACTTCGGCCGCGATCCTGTGATGTTGTCGCGGGATCAGTCCCCGCTTGCCTGGGGGACTACGGCGGCGACGGTTCCCAGGGCGTATCGTGAACCGCAGACGCGCAAATCCGTTCCACTGGGTAGCGATTCGCGATTGCTTGGAAAGCCGGCACCGCCGCTTTCTTTGAAAACCCTCGATGGCGATTCCTTTGATCTCGGGGAGCGTAAAGGACGTGTCGTCGTGCTCGACTTCTGGGCAAGTTGGAGTGCGCCGAGTTTGCGTTCCTTGGCCGAGGTATCGCAAGTGATCGCTGCGTTGGGAGATGGCGAGGTGGATTGGGTGGCGATCAATCTTGAAGAGTCCGCCGAGAGCGCCACGCGGGCTCGCAAGCGAGTCGGCGTCGATGCGACTGTATTGTTGGATGTCGACGGAGACGCCGCATACGTTTATCAGGCAAAGTCGCTGCCGCACACCGTCGTGATCGATCGCAACGGAGTGGTCGTTAACGTGATCGGTCGCGACACGCCAAAGCGGCTTGATATTTTACGCCGCGCACTACAGCAACGATTTGCCGAGCCGAAATAGCTCGCCGACAATCTCGGCATGGTTCTCGGAGTCGATCAGAGCCACGCCGGCTAACGCGGATATTGCATCCGAACGAGCCGAAATGTTCCGCCGTTTACGCAACTTCAACGCGAGTAAGCGAGCGAATCTCGCTGTTGCCCCGGTCCCTCGCTGACGCTTCGGGTTATGAAACGATCCGCGGCTAATGCCCTTCGGCTAAGGTGAATTAAACCGAATCATTCCTACCTCGGTGCTTCACGTCTTGAAATCACGGTACGCTTGGATCGGTCATCGCGTTTTCCGCAAAGCCTTTGTTTCGCAACAGACAAGCGTCGCAGTGGCCGCAGGGGATGCCGCCTACGCCCGGGTCGTAGCACGATAGCGTTTGCGAGTAGTCGACGCCTAACGAGATGCCTTTGTTGATGATTTGTGCTTTGGTCAGATGGATCAGCGGAGTGTGAATCTTCATCGGCTGAATGCCTTCGACCCCCGCTTTGGTGGCGAGGTTAGCCATCGTTTCAAAGGCCGCAATGAAGTCGGGGCGACAATCGGGATAGCCGCTGTAGTCCAACGCGTTGACGCCGATAAAAATGTCGGTCGAGTGGATCGTTTCGGCAAACGCCAGTGCAAGCGATAGGAATACGGTGTTGCGTGCGGGGACGTAGGTGACGGGAATCGAATGGTCGAGCGAGTCGAACGCGTCACTTTTGGGGACATGAATCGATGCGTCGGTGAGCGCCGAACCACCAAATTGAGCCAAGTTGATGTCGATCACTCGGTAGGATGCGGCGTCCAGCGAGGTGGCGAGTTGTTCGGCACGCTCAAGTTCGTATTCGTGGCGTTGCCCGTAACGGAAACTAATCGCATGCGGCGCAAAACCTTCCTCACGCGCGATCGCCAAGCAAGTGGCGCTGTCCAGGCCGCCAGACAATAGCACCACGGCGCTGCGTTGGGGTGAATTCGTCATCACAGTATTCTCGAGATTGAGCATTCCATCGCGGTTGTGTTTGTCGTTAAACGCATGACGGGCTAGCCGTCGGTCCGCTTTCTAGTCGCGTTTGTTCCACAACTTGCGGCCAATCGATGGATTGTAATTCGTCCAGTTGCCATCGGCGGAGATGTCGGACTCGATGATGTTGGTGAAGGATTCGATCTTGGCATCGAGGTTATCGATGTGATGCAGCGTCACGGCTTCGAGCGTGACCGGCAATTTGGGACTGCCAAATTCGAGCTGACCATGGTGGCTGACGACGAGGTGTTCGAGCTGCAATCGTAAATCGCTCGGAAACGGTTCGCCAGCGGAGCCGAGTTCGCGGATCTTGTCTCCCAGCATTTGAATACCGATCACGATGTGGCCGACAAGCTGTCCTCGGTCGGTGTAGGTCGATTCGCCTTCGCCGGACAATTCTTCGAGTTTCCCTAAGTCGTGCAGAAACGCGCCGAACATCAACAATTCGGTATCGAGTTGGGGATAGCGTGGTCCGACCAGGGCGCACAGCTCCATCATGTCGACCGTGTGTCGTAGCAATCCGCCGGGGTAAGCGTGGTGGATGCTTACCGCAGCGGCACCAAGTTCAAGCTTTTGCATGAACGAGTCATCGCAAAGGAATGCTTGACCGAGGCGTCGCAGATGAACGTTATGAAGATCGCCGAGCAATTCGGACAACCGAGCGAGCAGGCGTTGGGATTGGTCGGCATCAAATCGCTCGAAGTCGGCCACATCGACTTCGCTCGGGTCCATCCGTTCGACGGCGGTCACGATCATCTGAAGCGCGCCGTTGTGGATTTGGGTGCGACCGACACAGTGCACATAGTCGCCGCGGTCGAATGAATCAAAGATGATTTCATCGGCGTTCCAAAGCATTCCCGAAACGGTGCCCGTGCGATCGGTAAGTTTCAAAATGATGTACTTTCCGCCTTGGCGATTCACGCGGAGTTGTTTGTCGGATGCGCGAAACGATTGTTCAACCTGTTGGCCGTCGGTTAAATCTGAGATGGGTGTACGATTCACGCTGCAGAGCACTTGCGTTGGGGAGCGGTGGGTTAGGGAGATTTGTCACCTAGGATGGCCTTTGGGGGCTAGGATTGGCAAGGCCCAAGGAAAACGCGTTGGCCGAGACGGTGGGCACGCGTGTCTGGACACACGAGTCTGGACACACGAGTCTGGACACACGAGTCTGGACACACGAGTCTGGGGGGGCGAGTCGCTTCTCTGGGGGCTTGAGGTTTCTCTGGGGGCTTGAGGTTTCTCTGGGGGCTTGAGGTTTCTCTGGGGGTTTGGGGTTCGTCATACCGAAGGCCGCTGGCGCGTGGGCGTGGATCTTGTGTCAATCGGTTTGGCGATCCGAGGGGGCTCGCGGCGAGGCGGGGGGTGACGAAAATTGCTCCTGAAAAAGGCTCTGGCAGGTGGGGGCGGGGGCACACTGCCCCGGATCGCCCCGTTATGCTGTGCCCTTGGAATTTTGCCTCCCTTTGCGATCTCGCTGCGAAGGGAGTTCAGATGGGCCCAAGTTCTGGGTAAACTGGTAACATGTCACAAGATACTCCCGCCGCAAATCAACGCACGACCTCGGTCAATTTGGTCCGTTCATCCAATCCCTGGACCCAAGCCAATAGTGCGGCCGGGTTTGTGCTGCGTTATTTGGTGATTGTGCGTCGCCAATTAGTGACGGTTCTCGGTTCACCTCAGCATGCCGACGAGTGCTTGAAGCTGTTGATTGCCCATTTGGTTTCGGTTGGTTTTGGAGAGCACAAAAAAGGCAAGTTGCGAGACTTTTTAATTCGTGCGATTCGTTCCACTGCCAAGGCGCGGCTAGCGGAGCTTCCCGAGGAGCAACGCTCGGCGGTGGGCATCGAATCGATCATGAACAATAATGAAAAGTGGTTGTCATTGTGGCGTACCGGTTTATTGGAGCGTGCGTGGCGATCGCTTGAGCAGCTTGAGCACAAGAAACCTGAGCTGCCGATGTATTCGGTGTTGCATTGTGCGACGACGAAATCAAAGCAGCCTTCGCAAACACTTTCTCAGCGAATCAAGCTTGAAAAAGGAATCGAAATCGACGAGGCGAGAATTCGAGAGGTTTTACCCGAAGCCCGCGCCATGTTCGCCCAGTTGCTTGCCGATGAAGTCGCCGAGACTTTGGAAAAGCCCACGGCGCAAGAGGTCAAGATCGAGTTGCAAACTCTCGGTTTGACCAAAGCGTTTGACGGAATCGTCATTTGATCTTCCTGCCCACCTTCCCGCCCGATGATGTCGCAATCGGCTCATGAAGAGCTTGTTGCGCCCCTCCCATTTTCTGAGTCTGACATGAACACCATTCAATCCTTCCGTGTCCGGGTATCTGTTTTCGTTGTGATCGCGACGGTGGTCAACGCCACCGCGTTTGCCCAATCCGAGAGCGCCAGCGACGCGGCGACGCGTGTCACCGTGGAAACGCCTGAGGTGGAGGTGGTGATCGTTGAAAAAGAGCAGGCGGGACCGCCTCGGATTTTGGATGACGAAGGGCGTATGGTGAACTTTCAGCGAGACATCTCGCCGATATTGGTCGCCAAGTGTCTCGATTGTCATGGCCCCGAAGAAGCAAAAAATGATTTTCGTGTCGACGATGTGGATGCGGTGATGGGATACATCGAGGCCGAGGATGTGGAGTCGAGTTCGTTGTTTTCCGACTACTTAACCACCGAAGATACCGACATGTTGATGCCACCGGTTTCACATGGAGGCCCGTTAACGCCGGGGGAACTCGCGTTGATTCGGGTTTGGATTTCCGAAGGTGCTGTTTGGCCCGAGGGGACGCCGCTGGTGGCATCCCAGGTGGTGGCCTCGGCGCCGACTAGCCAAGCGCGAGTGCGGAGTTTGCCCGAGCGCGTGTGGGCGTTTCAAGGATACCTGCACCCGGCGATTGTTCACTTCCCTGTGGCGCTGTTGACGGTGGGAGCCTTGTTTGTGGTGCTCGGTTGGAAATGGCCGATTCTGGGGACTCAAATTCCGTTGGCCTGTTTGGTGTTGGGGGCGTTGTCGACGATCGTGGCGACCGCCATGGGGTGGTCCTTTGCAACGGAGCAGGGCTACGCTGGATGGGATCGTATTGATTTTGATTCCGAGATTTTTTGGCATCGTTGGAGTGGAATCATCCTTACGCTGTTGTCGGTGGCGTTGATGGTGGCTGCGGCGATCAGCGTTTGGAAAGATAGCCCAGGATGGACGCGTGTTTGGAAGGGCGGTTTGTTAGTCGCCGCAGTGATCGTCGGATTGGTCGGTCACCAAGGTGGCGAGCTGAGCTACGGCAAAGATTTTTATCCCAAAGCGTTTCGAGTTTTGTTGGGCAATGAAGGGTCTGTCACGCCGACGGTTGCGGTGGAGGTCGAGGCCGGTGACACCGTGGTGCTCGAAGCCGACGGGGTGGTGGAGGTTGAGATCGACGAATCCGCCTCTGCGACGCAGTAGCGGTAAACACGGTGGCGCAGTACTAAGCAGGTAGGCAGGAGTCTTTCGGTAGATTAGCCGTTTTGGCGTTAGCCCCAGTTCAAGCGGTTCAACCGGGGCTAACGGCCAAGCGGCTAATGGGATTTCACCCAATCATTCCTGCCTCCCTGCTTAGTGACGCAGTAGCAGCGACGCGAAATCTTCATCAAAGCTTCGCGGCGGCGCTGGGGGATCGGCGCAGGGTGAATGGCGGAATGGCAGGCGGAATGACAGTCGTTTTTTGCCGCCCCAGGGGCAGGCGGCGCGATCTCCGGTGGAGCCCACGGTGCCTCCCACGGTGCTGCGGGCTCCGTTACATTGGTGTTGCGACCGACATCCCCCGTCTCCTCTTATCGTGAAACGCCGCCGTGTCAAAAAAGAGTGTAGGAGCCAAGAAGAAAACGCGTGCGATCGATTTGCCGCTGCCCGATCATCGGTTCATGAATCGTGAATTGGGCTGGCTTGAGTTCAATCAACGCGTGCTCGAACAAGCCGAGGATCGTTCGGTTCCACTGCTTGAACGGGCGAAGTTTCTTGCCATCTCGGGCTCGAATCTTGACGAGTTTGTGATGGTCCGGGTCGGGGGCTTGAAGCTGCAATTTGATCGCAACGCGATGGTTCGCGATGCCGCGGGGTTGACCATTTCGCAACAGATCAACGCCGTTTCAAGTCGTTGTCATGAAATGGTTGCCCGCCAATATGATTTGCTTCGCGATGTGCTTGAGCCGCTATTGGCCGACGCCGACATTCGCCGGATTACGTTTGACGATTGCAGCGATCGGGCGCGTGAGGTCGCCGACCAACGGTTCCTCGCCGATGTCTCGGCGGTGTTGTCACCCCAAGCGATTACCCATGATCGTCCCTTTCCACTGCTACAAGGGTTGGGCGTTCATTTATGCGTTCGTTTGCGGGCGGTGTCGAGTCCGGTGAAAACGACGGATGGGGCACCGTCACCGGCCCCCAACGCCGAAGGGGAATCCGAAGGTTCAAATCCAGCAGAGGCTTGGCAATTCGCCGTGATCCCGCTCGGTAAAATGGTTCCGCGATTACTCGCGATGCCGTCTGAACGCGGTCACGACTATATGTTGCTAGAGGACTTGGTCACGCATTACATCGAGGATTTCTTTCCCGGCCGCGAGGTGATGGAATGTGTCGCGTTTCGAATCACGCGGAATGCCGATGTGGAATTGCAAGAGGATGGTGCGGCGGATCTTGTCGACGGGATGGAAGAGGTGCTCGAAAGTCGACGGCTGTCACGCGTCGTCCGACTGGAGTACAGCGCTGCGGCAAGCGATCACGTGATTGCATTTTTGTCTGAAAAGATGCAGTTGACCAACCAGGATCTGTATCCGATCGATGGACCCTTGGATCTGAGTTACCTATTCACGCTGCACGGTTTAGAAGGTTTTGACTCGTTGCGAGATGAGGCCTGGGTTCCTCAATCGCATCCCGCCATCGATCCAGCCGAAGGCATGTTTAGCACGATTGCAAAAGGGGATCTGTTGCTCGTCCATCCCTACGAACGCTTTGATCCGATCATTCGCTTGATCGAAGAGGCGTCGAGCGATCCCGATGTATTGGCGATCAAGCAGGTGCTTTATCGGACGAGTAAGCGAAGTCCGATCGTTGCCGCGTTGATGCGCGCCGCAGAGCGTGGAAAGTATGTCTCGGTGATCGTCGAGCTGAAGGCACGATTTGATGAAGCGCGAAACATCGAGTGGGCGCGCGAGATGGAGCAGGCCGGAGTCCAAGTGATCTACGGGATTCGAGGTTTGAAGACCCATGCGAAGGTCTGTATCATCGTTCGCCGTGAGTCTCAAGGGATCGTTCGCTACCTGCACTTTGGCACCGGCAATTACAACGAAGCGACCGCGAAGATCTACAGTGATGTGTCGCTGTTGACTTGCAATGATACGTTGGGCGCCGATGCGACGGCATTCTTCAATGCCGTGACCGGAGCCAGTCAGCCACAGCAGTTGCAGTTGTTGGCTGCTGCACCGATTACGCTTCGTAAACGCATTCTCGATCTCATCGAAGCGGAAACCCAGCGTTGTCTCGAGGGCCAGAAAGCCGAGATTGTTGCCAAGTTCAATGCGTTGGTCGATACGCAAGTCATTGATGCGTTGTATCGAGCCAGCCAAGCGGGGGTTCGGATCCGGTTGAATATTCGCGGCGTCTGTTGTTTGGTGCCGGGGGTGAAGGGATTGAGCGAGAATATCGAAGTGATCTCGATCGTCGATCGTTTCCTTGAGCACGCTCGGGTGATCTATTTTCGGCATGGTGGCGACGACGAATTGTTCATCAGCAGTGCGGATTGGATGCCACGTAACTTGGATCGGCGCGTCGAGCTGTTTGTGCCCGTGTTGGATCCCGGTTGCCGGCTGCGGTTGCTGCAGACATTACGCACCTACTTCAAAGACAACACGAATTCATGGCGAATGCTCTCCAGCGGGGTGTATGAACGCGGCCAACCCCAGAAGAAGGGCAAGGAAGCGTTCCAGTCGCAGCGAGTGCTCTACGACCAGGCCGTCGAGATGACGAGGAAAGCCAAGCAGAGCCGTCGTACCACCTTTGAGACCCATGAGCCCAAGCAACAGGAACAAACCTAGGTTACGCAACGGTCTTCCCAGTATTGCAAGCATTGCCTCGCGCCAAGTCGCGCTCGCGGCTCGGTCGTGATGCCCCTGCGTCGGACGTCCTGTTTCAACCGCCCCTGTATCCGCCGGCCCCTGTATCGGATGGCCCCTGTATCGGCCGGGATCACGCTCCCTTTCGGGGGCTGCTCCGATTTGCACTGATCGGCGGGGGGAGGAGGGCAAACTTGGTTTGGCTGCGAGTTTTACGTCGGATTTGCACGGCACCCCCCTTTGTGGGTGATGTGCGTTTTGACGAAAGAGTCCATTTTGTCCGCATAACTTGCCCAGACGGCGTTTCGGGGGCAAAACGAGTTCGATAACATACGGATTGTCGGGCGGCTGAAATTGAGGCTGCTCACGCCAATCGTTCCCCGAGAGTTCTCAGAGACCGGATCCTGAATGTACCGCCTAACCTGTGTTTCCACCTCGCGTTTCCAGACCTTGCTGTTCCTATTGGCCCTTGCGTTTGGATTGGGTGGCACGACGCTTCGTGCTCAAGATGCAAATGAAAATCCCGTCGCGGGGGCTCAGGGCGGTGCGGCGGGTGGCTACGTGCCTGCAATTCAACTGCTGCCGGATACTTTGGCAGGTTTATTGCGGATTCCCAACGTCCCGGATTTCTGTCAGGCGTGGCAAAAAACTCACCTGGGGAACTTGGTCAATGATCCTGCGATGCAGCCGTTTGTGGACGCCCAGCGTGAGCGAGCGGAAAACTACCTCGATTCGATCGACAATCGGGTCGGTTTGAAGCCTCAGGATCTTTATGAAATTGCTTCGGGCGAAGCCGTTGCGGCGTGGTTGCCGTTTCCCAAGGACAAGCGTCGTCCCTTTTCGATGTGTGTGATCGCGGATACTCGCGGACTACGCGGGAAAGCCGATGAGGTGCTTGCTCAAATCGACACGGATTTGAAGACCGGGGGAGCGACGCGAAACGATGTCGACTATCGCGGTCAAGTCGTTCGCGTTTATACCACCAAGCCTAAGCCGGGGCAGCTAAAGATCGAGCAGATTGCGATCACGCTCGACGACAGTCGCATCATCGCGTCGGATCGAGACTCGGTCGTCACTGGGGTGCTCGATGCGATTGCCGGTGAGATGAAGGGAGCATCGATTAGCGAATTGCCTGAGTTTCGGGATGTGCTGACTCGCTCGAGCCGAGCGATGCTCGAACCGTTCACCGCTGGGAACAGCACGGTCGCAGGCGAGTGGTTTGCTCGACCGATTCAGATGGGGCGGATTTTACGTGAAAGCTTCCAGGTCGATCGCGGAAACCAAGTCGACATCTTGAAGTTGATTGAAAATCAAGGGTTTGATGCACTCAAGGCGGCAGGCGGAATCCTGGCCATCGCCGGGGATCGCTACGATGTTCTGCATCGCGGATTTGTGCTCGCACCGCCCACCACGACGCTGCCAAGTAAGTATGAAAAAGCGGCCCGCATGTTGTCGTTCTTCAATGCCAATTTGGGGGAAATCCCATCGTGGGTGGGGCAAGACGCGGCGACCGTTAGCCGGATCCGCCTGAACATCGAAGACTCGTTCTGGGCTTCCGAATCGATGGTCAACGAAGCCTTTGGCGACGAGATTTTCGCTCCGATGATCGAAGGGATTCGCGACGATACCGATGGACCGCAAATCGATTTGAAAAAGAATGTGTTGCCGGGGTTGGGAGACGAAGTCATTTTGCTAACCGACAATACAGTACCTGCGGACGTGCATTCCGAACGCATGTTGGTGGCCGTTCGTTTGCGAAACGCCAAAGCCATTCAGGTCGCCGTTCGCAAGGCAATGGAAGTGGAGCCAGATGCGAGCAAGATTGATGTTGTTCCCGGGGTTGAAGTATGGCGCGTCCAGCGTGGCAGTGAATCCGATGCCAGTTTCGAAGCCGATATTTTTGGTGACCTCGGGTTCGATGAAGAGACGGTCGAGCAAGCTCCGCCGCTGTTAGACCATTGGGCGATTGCGGTCGTAGAGGATGGCAAGGTTCCCGGGGATTCGTATTTGATGTTCTCCAGCCACCCTGAATTATTGATCGAAACGGTCAAACGCATTCGCAAGGGAGAGAGCGGAGGCTTTGCCAAGCTAGACGAGGTCAAACGAGTGGTCGACGCGCTGAAGGATCTCGGGGCTCAAGAGGTTTCGCTTAGTCGTATCGCCCGCACCAAACTTTCGCTTCGCGCGAAGTATGAATTGCTGCGTGAAGGGAAGCTGAAGGACAGCGATTCGGTGTTGGCCAGTGTGATTCGCCGGGTCTTTAAGGATGAAGAGGAGGGGGAGGCCGATCCGCTGGACGCCGCAAAACTTCCTCCTTTGTCCGCGATCGAGAAGCATCTGCCGGAGGGTGGCAACTTTATCGTCACCGAAAAGGATGGTTGGTCGCTCAGCGGTTTCTACTTGAAGTAACCCACGGAAGTTTATCTCCAAGCAGGGCTGCGATTCTACGTCGGCGTTTTCCGCACGGGCCCAGCGGAAGACCCGAGCAGAAGGCCCAGCGGAAGACCCTGCGAGGGCATGCTGGAGAGCCCAGCCCAAAAATGGTGAACGACCACGAAACGGCGAACGTGCTGTCGCGTGTCGTTACCTTGCCCCCCCTCAAAAGCGAGACGGGTTGCTCGTCGCCAGTGGCGAATCAATCGCTAGGCCCAGAGGCGAGTCAGTCGCTAGGAATCGAACCCGATTGGGTGCGGGGAAGCTCTAACGGTTCCACCGCTCCCCGGTTTCCAGACTCGTTTTGGGAAAGGGGAGGGGAGCGAGATGGCGATCGGTGGTTACTCAGCGAGCGCTTTCTTGACCGCTTCGATGACGACGGGCAAGACGCGACCGCGGACATCGTCTAGGGTTCCTTCGAGGAAACCGCCAGCAGCAGCTTTGTGGCCGCCACCGCCAAATTTTCGAGCCACTTCGTTGCAGTCCATGCCACATCGGCTGCGGAAGCTGAGCTTAAATCCGCCGCGGATTTGGCCGACAAAGATAACCGCCGCCTTGGTGCCTTGAACGGCAAGGGTCAAGTTGATTGCATCTTCGGTGTCGTTGGGTTCGGCACCGACTTTGGCAAAATCTTCTTTCTCGACATGCGTGTGCATCAGCGCGCCGTCGAGCTCCGATTGGGTTCTCGAGAGGATCAGGCCGCGGAGTCGCAATCGGCCCAGCGTATCGCGTTCGTACAGGTCGCTATAGACTTCGCTGGGGACCACTCCCGCATCGATCAAGCGGGCAACCACACGGTAGGTTTCCGGAGTCACGCTGCCGAACCGGAACCAGCCGGTGTCGGTTGCGATTGCGGCAAACAAGGGGACCGACATGCTACGCGTCAATGGCACGCCCAACGCATCGGCGGCTTGCACCACCAGATGGCCAGCCGCTTCGGCTTGGTAGTCTTTGTACATCGTCGCGCCGAGTTCGTCTTCACCGACATGGTGGTCGAGCACGATTTTGTCGGCGCGTGAACTGCGGATGACGTCGCCCATGTCCCCGAGTTGCGCCCAGGCGCTGGTGTCGAGAATCATGATGCAATCGGCCGAAATGTCTTCGGCTTCGACATCGTCGCCGAGCACCTCAATGTTGCTCGCTGGGTCTAGGAATTGCAACGCAGCCGGGGTTCGGTGGGCGTTGATGATGCGAACTTTTTTGCCAATCGTACGCAGCACTTCGGCCATTCCCAGCTCGCTGCCCAATGCGTCGCAATCGGGACGAATGTGGCTGACGAGCACAAATGATTCGTAGTGGCTGATCTGATCAACAAAGGCTTTCCACTGCACACCCATCAGGCTTTACTTTCGATTAGTTGAAGTTCGTTTTGTTTTCAATTTTGGCAAGAAACGATCGAACGGATTCGATGTCCAATTGCAGTTGAGCGACCAGCGCTTGAGGTGACTCGAAGCGGGCAATGTCGCGCACGCGGGTCACAAAGTCAACCAGCAAGGTTTGCTGGTAAAGATCCCCAGTGTAGTCCAACACGTGGACTTCGACCTTGTGCTGGGGCTGATTATTAAACGTGGGGTTGGGGCCGATATGGATCGCGGCGGGATAACGCGTCTGTTCGATGATCGCGTACCCCCCGTAGACCCCCGGTGCGGGGACGAGGACGTCGATTTCGCTTAGATTGGCCGTCGGGAAACCGATACTCGCTCCCCGTCCATCGCCGCGAACCACGCGGCCGCGGATCTGGTGCGGATGCCCCAGCATGTGGACCGCTGTATCGATCTTGCCGCATTCGATTTGTTGGCGAATCCGCGTGCTGCTAATCAACGCTTCGTTATCGATGCTCGAGGGGGCGACCCTCAATTCGATGCGACTTTCGTCACACAGCGATTGCAGCGTTTGGATCGTTCCTTCGCGGCCACGGCCGAAAAAAAAGTTTGGGCCTTCGACTACGCCTTGGGCACGCAGCGTGGTACGGACCAGGGATTCAAAGAACTCATGTGCCGAAAGGTTCAAGAACGCTTGGCTGGTAGGCACCACGACAAGAAAGTCGGTGTCGATTTGCGAGAGCAATTCGCCGCGACGTTCGATCCAGGACAATTTCGCCGGGACACGGTCCGGTCTCAGGATCGCTGCGGGGTGAGGATCGAGTACGACCGCGACGACGGGCCCCGCCAAGCGGTCGGCCATCTCGCGTGCCTGGCGAATCAAGGCTGCGTGCCCACGGTGGACCCCGTCAAAATTCCCAATGCTGATAACGCCACCGCGAGCCGCATCGGTCACTTCGGCAAGCGGGAGGATTTTCGTCACGTGTTCGTAGGGTGGTGAAGGGAATGAGGGCAGGGCAGGGGGGGCCACGATGTCGGCATTATGCCTCACATCGACTCAGAATCGAAGGCCGCTATGACTTGGGGCAATTCCGCCAACAACTCCCACGCCGTCATGCCCGCTTGCCCGTGCCGCGCGGCGGCTTTGTCCCCGGCCGCTCCGTGAATCCAAACGCCCAATCGCGCCGCATCCCAAGCCGAGAGCCCTTGTCCCAATAGCGACGTGATCACTCCGGTCAACACATCGCCCGATCCAGCCGTCGCCATCCCCGGGTTCCCTGTCGAATTAGTCCAACGTCTCGTCGCATCGACCACCACGCTGGGGCCCCCTTTGACCACAATCGTGACGTGATGGTGGGCGGCTAAGTTTTGGGCCGCTTCGATTTGCAGATCGCGATTCTTCGCGTCGACGTGGGTCAATCGACTCAATTCGCCGGGGTGGGGGGTTAGGACAAGGTGGTGGTGGTTGAGTGGTGGTTGTTGCCCCCAATTTATCTTGGCCAAACAATTGAGCGAGTCCGCATCAAAAACGCGAGCGAGTTTTGTCGCTTGCAAAACATGTTGGACGATTCGCATGGAGCCCTCACCCGTCGTCATCCCGGGACCGCAGCCCCACGCATCGAAGCGATCCAGCGAAGGAGCAAGGGTCGTGATCGCATCCACGCTAAAGCGACCTTGGGCGTCATCGGCGACGGGAATCGTCATTAGGCAGGGATGAAAGGAGGCGACCGTTTCGAGACATCGATCCGGGATGGCTGCGGAAACCAAGCCCGACCCGGTGTGCAGTGCCGCGATCGAAGCGAGGGCGATCGAACCGGCCATCCCACGCGAGCCGCCACACAGCATCACGCGGCCAAAGTTGCCTTTGTGTGAGTCGTGTTCGCGTTGGGGAAACGCTGCCGGAGGTAGACTGCTCATGGCGTTGGATCTTTCACCGAGGAATCGTTCGTCTGGTTTTGGGTGGCGTTTTCCAATTGGCGGATGATCGTTCCGGCCAGATAGCCCCCCTTGAATCCAGCGTCGATGTTGACCACCGCAACATTCGCCGCACAACTGCTGAGCATGCCGAGTAGCGGGGTCAGCCCGCCCAACGTCGCTCCGTAACCGACGCTGGTGGGGACCGCGAAGATCGGAGCCGATAAATGGCCTGCGACCACGGGGGGCAGGGCGCCTTCCATGCCAGCGATCACGACCACGGCGGACGCCTTGCGGAGTTCCGGCAGTGCGTGGATCAGCCGTTGAGGACCGGCCACTCCGATGTCGGTGAAGCGGCGTACCGCGACGCCCATCCACGTCAGCGTCTGGATGGCTTCGGCGGCCACCGCGGCATCGGTGCTGCCGGCCGTGACCACCGCGGCATGAAAGCGATGCGCGTCGGGATCGATCGGAGCAGGGCAGGGGGCTTGCCCATCGAGATGGGTTCGAAAGGTGCGGCCCAGCGGGCAGTGGTGGCTGTTGGGAAACCGCGTTTTTAATTTTTCCGCCGTCTGGGGGCAAATACGGGTGACTAAGGAGGTTTGGGCGTCCGCGATTTGCGAGTCGATGATGCGAGCGATCAAGTCAAATTCCTTGCCTTCGCCGTAGATCACTTCGCCGAAACCGCACCGCGTTTGCCGCCCGAGATCGACCGTTGCACCTTCGATGACCCGCATTTGATCGGCTTCGGATCCGACCGACGGCGGTGCAATGGAATCAAGATGGGCAATTTGAAGTGCGGTGGTCGCCTCGGCAACCGAGGTGGTTCCCGCCGCGACGCTGGCGATTAAGTCAGCAATTTGCGGTGAAAGTGTGAGCCGTCTCGCCTGGCCAAGGGGCAGGGTAGGGGAGGCTGGGGGCGGAACCTTCAAAGGGTCATTTGGCATGGGCGGTTGCAGTCCAGGGGAATCAAACTTCAAATTGGGGTTCGTTGATGAACATCATTTCTAGGTTCTTGCATTCTCGGTGGATAACATCCTAATGAAAAGCTGCGTACTTGCTTACTCTGGTGGATTAGATACTTCAGTCATTCTCGGTTGGCTTCAGGACCAAGGCTATGAGGTGCATGCGGTTTATGTGGACCTTGGGCAGCCGGGGGAAGATCGCGAAGCGACGATGCAAAAGGCCCGCGATTGTGGCGCCAAGTCCGCTCGCGTCGTGGATGTTCGCGAAGAGCTGTGTCGCGATTTCGCCTTCCCCGTGCTCGGTTGGCAGGCCAAATACGAGCAGGTTTATCTGCTGGGCACCTCGATCGCTCGCCCTTTGATCAGCAAGGTTTGCATCGAAGTGGCCCATGAGGTCGGTGCGACCGCCTACGCTCACGGTGCGACGGGCAAAGGAAATGACCAGTGCCGCTTCCAACTCGCCGCCGATGCCATTGATCCCAGCATCAAGATGATCGCGCCTTGGCGAATCAAAGAATTCCGAGACGCGTTCCCAGGGCGGACGGAATTGATCGCCTATTGCAACGAAAAGAATATTCCGGTCAAAGCTTCGACCGCAAAACCGTACAGCAGCGATGAAAACGTGCTGCACATCAGCTACGAAGCGGGCAAACTCGAAGCCTTGGACGTCAACGGTGTCGAGATCGTCGAGTTCGGAATGGGGGTCAGCCCTCAAGAGGCTCCCGACAAGGCCGAGTCGGTGACGATCGGATTCGAAGCCGGAGTGCCAACGACGTTGAACGGAAAATCGGTCAACGCCCTGGAAATGGTCGAAAGCTTGAACGAGATCGCCGGACGCAACGGCGTCGGCCGCATCGACATGGTCGAAAACCGTTTCGTCGGCATGAAGAGCCGCGGTGTCTACGAGTCTCCTGGGATGACCGTGCTGTACGATGCCCACATGTACATCGAGCAACTGGCGATGGATCGTGATTTGATGCATTTGCGAGATCGCATGGCTCCCGAAGTTGCCGAAATGGTTTATTACGGTTTCTGGTACACGCCGAAGATGGATGCATTGATGGCGTTCATGCGTGAATCGCAAAAGACCGTGACCGGCGAAGTGACGTTGCAGCTTTACAAGGGCAACATCATGGTTGCCTCACGCACGAGTCCGTTTAGCTTGTACGACGAAGACATCGCGACCATGGAAGGTGGCGGATCGTACAACCAGGACGACGCCGAAGGCTTCTTGCGAATCCAAGGTTTGCCAAGCCGCGTGCAAGCTTCGGTAACCCCACGCAAGTTCTAATCGCGTGTTGCCAAGCTCTTGCTTGGTGTGACGCACAAGCCCTGAGGTCCACGCAGTCCTCGGGGCGGCCCTGTCCCTCAGGGCGGTCCCTCAGGGCTCCACCGCGCGTCCGAGTTCATCCTTGTCGATGGCTCGGCAGGCGGGAGCCCACAATGTGCATTCAGTCAATGCGAATTCAGACAATGTGCATCGGGAGCCTGGGGATCCGTCGCAACAGGGACGTGGTACGCTCTTAGTCCAACGTGTCATCCGCGAGTGGTTCGCCACCGCGAGGCGTGACAAGGGCGCGCAGCGTCGAAGCTGGCGTGTTCTCGTCTAAAAAGTGCCCTCGTTCGTCGATCGTGACGATGGCAGATCCCCCATCCAACCGGCCGCCGATATTCGTTTGGAGTCCACCGATCCCTTGGATCGTCGCTAAGTTTAAATCGACCGGCTCGGTCCAAACGCCGCTAATCATGCTCGGGTTCGCTTCGACCACAAGAATGGTTTTGAGCGGGTCGTCCACCACGTCATTGGGGCCCAGCGGTCCTGAGCTTGGAAACAATGTCTGGTCTCCTGTGATGATGTAATACGCGCTCTCGCTGGTTCCAGCACTGCTTGGATTGTCCGGATGTCGATAGACCCCGGGCATCTTGCTGTAGGCGAGGGGCAGATTGTTCGCGGCGTCCCAGGCAGCGCTTCGATCGATCGACTCGTACAGCTCGTCTTCGCCTAAGTAGGGCAGGATCAGCACACGCCATGATTGCAGCGGAGTGCCCGCGGCGTCGGTCGTGAACGGGGGAGGGTAGGTTCCGTGATCGGCGGCGTAGGCATTCAAGGCCGAGGCGATCTGCTCCAAATTGCGAATCGACAAGCTGCGTTGGCGGTTGGATTGGAAGGTGCCCATGGTTTGTTGTCCTTGGCGAATGGCAGCGTACGCCAAGGTCAATAACAGGATCAACACGACGGTGGCTGCGACGGCCGATGTGACCGGTTTCCAACGGCGATCCGTCCCCGCTTTCACCGGGGAATTTGTAAAGTGAGGCAATTTGATCTCGCCGCCACAGGTGACACACGCTCCCTTTTGGCCGCTGTACCGTTCATCCACTTGGGTCTTGGTTTGGCAGTGAGGGCAGGTGAAAAGATAAGGCATGGGACAACGATTCGCAGGCGTTTGTGGGACCAAGTGCTGAGGTTATTCTATGCAGAAACCTGACCAAACAACACAGAGACGTTTCAAAAGGAAAACGGATGCGAATTGTGATTCAACGAGTCTCTTCTGCGAAAGTAGAAGTGCAGGGCAGGGTGGTGGGCGCTATCGAGCGTGGGGTGCTGGCTTTGGTCGGCGTCGGTCACGGTGACACGGTAGCCGAAGCCAAATGGTTGGCTGAGAAAACAGCCCAGCTGCGGATCTTTCCCGACGACGAGGGAAAGATGAATCGCTCTGTGTTGGATATCGAGGGGGCGGTGTTGGCGGTCAGCCAATTCACGCTGTTGGGCGATTGTCGCAAAGGACGACGGCCCGCCTTCACCGCCGCTGCGGATCCCGGCATCGCAAACGAAATTTATGAGTCCTACTGCAACTTGCTGCGGGACGTGGGGGTGCCCGTCGAACAAGGGATTTTTGCCGCCGACATGCAAGTCAGCTTGGTCAACGATGGTCCGGTGACGCTGATACTTGATCGAACGAATTCGTAAATCAAGTCGCCACGAGGATGATTATCTCCACGGTAGCCATTTGTCCCATGGCATCGACTCCGGAGCCGGCTTGGCGATATAGCTGTCGTCGAGTCGTGATCGTTGCCGGATGCGGTCGACTACGTCATGATCGCCCCAAGCGAGATAGATCAACAGGAACAATTTTGCATACACGCTGACATTGGCAATCTGGCTCTGGCCAACAAATTTCAACGCGGTGCCGAAGGATTTTTTTAGTCGAAACCGCCCTCCGCTAAAGTCGATACTCCAAATCTCGTCAAGCATCAAGTGAACGAGAAACCCGACGACGACCGCGATGCTTTTGTACACACGGATCGATTCACTCGGGCATGGCATCACTAGGTACGCGATCAATCCGGCGCTCGCTGCGGCAGGAATGCTATGCCACATGCCGCGATGGACGGTGTAGCGTTTGAAAAATTCGACGGCAATAAATCGGATCGCGATGTAGATCAACATCGCCGCCAGCGCCATCGCTTCGTGCGACAGTTCTAGATCACGAAACCGATCGATCATCAACATCGGCACGACGGCCGCAGCGAACATGCTGGTCTCGCGAAGCGGGATGCCCGAGTCGCTGTCCAGGTCAGGCAACATCCCGCTGACCGAACAAAGTCCGCCCGCCAAAATGCCGCTCTCAATCGACATCGATTGACACGTCACGCCCCAGTAACCGTAGGCGATGCCCACGATCGTGCTGCCGGTGATGTGCGTTTTAAAATCGGCCACGACGGAAAGGGCAGGGGAGTGGTGGAAAAATGAAGGGAGCTACTGGGAATCAATTTCGTCAAGCTTTGCAAGCAACAGATCCAATTGGTAGCAATTCAATTGTGGGTGATGCATTGCGAAGGCTCGCGACGAATACAGATTCCCCTAGCTTCTTACATAGGATTTTTTCCAGGGGGCTGCCAAGCCCGAATCAATTGATCTTCGCTTGGCGAGGTCGCTTGTCTACAATCCGCGCCAACGTGGAAGCTCGGACGGATTGCATACCCGCCGCAATGAGCCGATTGCTATCACACAGGATTCTGCGAATGGACTAGGCGGCATCGTTTGCGGTCGGGTTCGAAAAAAAAGCGGTCGCAACCGCCCTCCCCGCCTCTTGTTCGCATGCCCTTTACTCGCATGCCCTTTACTCGCATGGAAGCGTTCTGGTGGAAATATACGACATCATGATGTTGGTTGTGTTGATCGGCGCGTTGGTGTTTGGCGCGATCAAAGGTTTCGCCTGGCAACTCGCCTCGATCGCCTCGATCGTGGTCAGCTACATGGTGGCCTACCACTATCGTGAACCGTTCAGCCAATCGATCCATGCCGAGCCGCCATGGAACCGGTTTTTGGCGATGTTGATTTTGTACGTCGGCACCTCGCTGGTCGTTTGGGTCGCATTCCGAATGGTTAGCGGCACCATCGATCGCTTCAAACTCCGCGAATTCGATCGTCAAATCGGAGCGATGTTCGGGCTGGCGAAAGGCGCGCTTTATTGCATCCTGATCACGCTGTTTGCCGTCACGCTTTTTGGTGAAAACGTTCGCGAGAAAATCGTCGGCAGCAAGAGCGGCAACTACATCGCCAGCGTGCTGGCGCGCAGCGAGTCGGTGATTCCGCCTGAGATCCAAGAGGTCGTCCAACCGTACCTGGACCGCTTCGAAAAACGCTTCAATTCGGACGACGCCCAAGAGATGCCCGCAGGCTTTTTGGAAGGCGTCCGGGAGAGCATGACGAGGGATGCGGCGAACGGCGTCTTGCCCGAATCGCTCTGGGATGACGGTTCAGGAGCCCCGGCCGGACGCGCGCCGTTGCCGGTCGATCCACGAGGCTGGAATTCGGGCCAATCGGTACCTCAGCAAGCCCAGCAACCATGGAATGGATTCCAGCGTTAGAGCCATCGAGAGTTGGGCTTCGAGTCAGTCCATTTCGTCGTGGGATTTCCTCGTTCATTTCCACCATCGATTGGTAGCGAAACTCGCCAAGCGCTTCGGCCGGATCGACGCGTTGACGCCAGCCGCGAAGGCCATCCCACAGAAAGCGTTTTGTTGAGCAGGGGATGCCGACGACAGACTGGATGCCTATCGCACGAATTGCCTGAAACACGGGGGAATCTGCACCCTTAATGCAACATAAGGGGCATTATCGGACGTTGCGGGGCGGTTGAAATAGGCCGTGAAAACCGGCCTTTCTCGCGTTCCACGGCTGTCATGTGGACGTTCATATGCGTTTCGCGGCGATCGCCAACTGTGGCGTCATCGCCATCGTTTGCATCGCCGTTGAAGCGAACCCGTGTGCGGTTCCCTGTTGATCGCTTAAGTCGTTTGGGGCTCTTCGAGGAAGACGCCGATGCGGCGGAATTTTTCGTAACGCTCGTTGACCAACTCGTCGGTCGTCTTGGTTTCCAAATCCGAGAGCGTTCGTGACAAGTAGCTCTTCAGCCGCGATGCCATTTGATGGTGATCGCGGTGGGCACCGCCAAGGGGTTCTTCGAGCACGTCGTCGACAACACCGAGTCGCTTCAAGTTGTCGCTGGTGAAACGCAGCGCCTCGGCCGCCTTGGGCGCGTGTTTGTGACTCTTCCACAAGATGCCCGCACAACCCTCGGGACTGATCACGCTGTAGTACGAATGTTGCAGAATCGCGATACGGTCACCCAGACCGATGCCCAGGGCGCCGCCCGATCCACCTTCGCCAATCACGACGCAGATCACCGGCGTTTTCAAGCGGCTCATCATGAACATGCTTTCGGCGATCACTTGCGCCTGGCCGCGTTCCTCGGCACCGATACCGGGATAGGCTCCGGGGGTGTCGATAAAGCAGATCACGGGCAAGTGATATTTTTCGGCCAACTGCATTTTGCGCATCGCTTTGCGGTAGCCTTCGGGGTGGGCGCAACCGAAGTGCGAAGCCGCTCGCTCTTTGAAGGTGCGTCCTTTTTGGTGTCCCAAAACGAGCACTTTGAAGCGATCGAGTTTCGCAAAACCCGACACCAGGGCGCGGTCATCGCCGAAATGTTTGTCCCCGTGCAATTCGACAAATTCATCGAAGGCAAGATTCAAATAGTCGCGTGTGTACGGTCGGTTTTTGTGACGCGCCACTTGCACGGTTTGCCACGAGTTGAGTGACCCGTAAACATCACGCAGTTGGTCGACGAGCTGTCGACGAAAATCACGGATCTCTTTCTCCATCTCTTCGCTGCGATCCGTCTGGCGTTCAAGCGATGCGATTTTGCTTTCGAGGTCAGCGATTTCGTATTCGAATTCTAATCCAGGTCCTGCGTTCATTCTTTTCTCACGATAGTGGCTAATGCGTTGTGCCGCGTTTGGGGTTGTCCGGTCAGCCCTGGCGGTACGGTCATTCGAAGGGGCCGAGTGGGACAACGAGCGCGGAAAACATCGCGTTTTGCACGGAGGGTTGGGTGAAAATGCGATGTGATTTGTTTGTCAAGACAAGTGGAGGCGACGGAGGTTCCGTAACCCCTGGTTAAGCTTCTTCTTCTTCGCCGTTGGACGATGATTTTCGAAGCATGTCATCGGCGCCGCGGATCCCCGGTAGGCTGTCGAACACACTGACTTCGGGTTTGCGAGGCCGCTTGTTCCAAAGCTCCATCGCACGGAATTGTTTTAGGAATTCCCACATCGAAGGTGGTCGATTGTCAGGCTTTTTCGCCATCATTTGTTTGATCAAGTCCGCGAAGTCTTTGCTGACGTTGTTGTTGTAAGCGATTGGACTTGGGATCGATGCGCTGAGATGTTTGTTGAGCAAATCATTCGGCGTGTCACCCGTGTAGGGAGGCTTGCCGGTGACGAGTTCAAACAACACGCATCCAAAGCTGTAGATGTCCGATCGCTCGTCGCAAACTTTACAGCGAATTTGCTCAGGCGACATGTAGCTTCGTGTGCCTTTGGCAAACTTCGAACTGTGGAACAGTTTGCTAAAGCCCGTCTTCTTTTTCTCAGCGATGGTAAAGTCGATCAGCTTCGTTTCACCATCCCGGCTGACGAGATAATTATCCGGCTTGATATCCAAGTGGATCCAATTCTTGGTGTGCATGTAGTACAAGCCCTCGGCGGCTTGACCGACGATCTTGTCTAACATGTAAGAGAGTGACTCAGGCCCTTGCCGGAGTGCCTGTTTCATATTCAATTCGCTGAACAACTGCAGCACCAAAAACGGAACTCCCGACTCGGTGCGAAAGTCGAACACTTTGATAATGCGGGGGCTGTTTAGGTCCGAGGCAACGGTGAACTCGTGTTTCAGCGACGCGATCTCAGCCTTGTCCTCTCGCGCCGATGGCTTGAGCAGTTTTAGCGCATACCGCTGTTGGTCGTTTTCATCAATGGCTTCCCAGACGTCACAGGTACTTCCGGAGCGAATCAAGCGGGCCAATCGATAGGGGCCCAGAAAATCACGGGTCTTGGTCATCAGCTCAAATCAGGGGCAATGCGTAATTTGGTCGGCGTATAGCGGTTGTCCTATGATAGTTCAATCGGTCCCTAGCCCGATAGGTCGGGCTGGAATGCGGTTCGGGTGGGGCGACGGCGTAACGAGGGGGTTGGCTGGCTCGGTTGCCCACCGCTCGGACACCCCATTTCTCGCCTGAGTTATCGCTCTTTCGGCAAGCCATGCCACGAAAAATAGCGGGCGGATCACGCGGGGGTGCCCTTGAGCACCCGCTCGTAAAGCTCGCGGATCCGACGCGTCATCGTTTGGTGTCGGAACTGGTCCGTAAATCGCCTCTGCCCTGCCCTCCCCATCTGCAGTCGCATGTCTCGATCGGTGCTCAATTTCGTGATCGATTGAGCGAGTTGATCGATGTCGCCTGGGGGGATCAGGAATCCGGTCTCCCCCGATATCGCCACTTCGCGAGCCCCGTCGACGTCGTAGCTGATGACCGGACGCCCGGCGATCAACGCCTGCGGCAACGCTCGAGCAAGTCCTTCGCGATACGAGGTGTGAACCAAGGCATCCATCGCCCCGATCAGCGACGGTACCTCGTCGGGGGGAACGAGTCCTGAAAAAACAAAGTGCTCGCTCAGCCCAAGCGATTCGATGCGGCGATTCAGGGGCTCTCGCAAAACGCCATCACCGACCAATAAAAATCGGACCTGGGGAACCTGCTTGACGACTTGGGCCGCCGCGGAGATCAGATCGTCGTGGCCTTTCAAATGAAACAATCGGGCAATCTTTCCGATTACGATTGCATCGTCGGACAAACCGAATCGCTTGCGGACGCGGTCGCGATGTTCGCTCGCATGCAGAAACGGCTCGACATTCATCCCGCTGTAGATCGTGGTAAACATTTCACGCGGAGCGACCTTGGCATCGACCATCAAATCGGTCATGGCGTCGGCGACACATACCATGTGGTGGCATCGCTTGGCCGCCCATCGTTCGCACGTTCGGTACAGCGTCCGAGTCAGCGTCGGCTGATATTGATGAAACGGAGCACCATGCACGCTGTGGATAATCGCGGGAACATGCTCGCTCCACGCGACCGCTCGCCCCAAAATTCCTCCCTTAGCGCTATGCGTATGGACAACGTCGGGTTTGAATTTTCGGATCGCGTCGCGAAGCTCGGCACGTCCCTTGATATCGTGGACCGGATGGATCGAACGACGCAGGTGGTCAAGCTTGCAAATTGGCAACTCCCCTGCCCTACCCTGGCTCAACAAGTCTCCCTCGGGACCAACTTCTTTTCCGGTGATCAACAGCACGTCGTCACCAAAATCGTGCATCAGGTCCAGGCAATTCAGGAGCGTGTTCTCTTGAGCACCACCAATAATCATTCGAGTAATGACATGAGCAACACGCACGAATTATTTCCTAACCAGCGAGACGTTCGAGGGATGGTTTACTTGAGGTGCTTTTTGAGGAACCCGATCAATATGGGTTACTACCGTAGCCATCCAATCGCTTTGGTTCCAGTGACCCTGTTTTGCGCTGTCGTGAATACGATGTTCGTAGGTCGAGCGTGGCTTTTTATCGTTTCACTTGCCGGTTCGTTGCGGGTGGCGTTGTCGAGACGCCCCGTGATGAGCAACGTGGTCGGCATCGAGTAGTCGACCGCTTGATCAGTATCGTTGCGATCAATCGACAACTCCCCTGCCCTGCCCCGCACCAATCATGTGCTTGGTTTGACGTCCTGTAACTGCGTTTCAAGCAGTCGCATGCTACGCGACAGCAGCACGCGGATAGCAACGTCGGTTTTGCCAAGCTTGGCCGCAATTTCTTTGGTTGGTAATCCTTCGACGTAACGCATCCGGATCGACTGTTTTTGCTCGTCCGAAAGTTCCTCGATCGCCTCCTGCATGCGAACCATGCGAATGTCGCGGCTCAGTGCGGCGCTGGGCGATGTCATGCTGGCGACCAACATTTGTTCCAACCCGAAAGCCGCCGTGCCGGCTGGGTTTGCCGCATGAATCGACCGTTGGCGGCCTGCGTCACGACGTTTCGCACCAAAGTGAAAGCGATGCGCGTCGACGACTCGTCGGCGAGCGATTTGTTGCAGCCATTGCATCGGCTCGTACTGGTCGAATGGTGCCGAATCGAGGCTCGATAACGCCGCAGTGGAAACTTCTTGAATTAAATCATCCAGTTCGACTACGGCCAACAAATGTTCTCCGGTGATCGATTTTAGAAAGCCAGCCAATTGGCCGCGGTGGAGGTCGATGTAACTCGCCAGCGCCTCGGCATCGTGCTTTTTGATCCGTAACACGAGTTCGGGTTGATCGAATTTATCCATGTTCAGACCTGTCGGTGAGGTAGCTTGATTCCCCCAATCAACATACAGTAACGGCGTCGTTTTACGAAACCGTTGAGGGGCGTCGAACTCAATTTCGTGGAGAAAGTTTTGCTAGAGATTCTGCAATGAAAACTCAGATCGACTCCCACGATTGCCGTGATGACGATATCGACGCCGTTATCGAAGCATGTCTTGAAAAGCTCGTTCAACGCGCGTCGGTTCAGCAGCCTGCGGAATTGCGGAACTTGTTGCCCAACGTTGATTCTGACCTGCGTCACTTCGTGTTGGTCGAATTGATCAAATTGGACATGGCAATGGCGGCCGACGCAGGGACACTGCATTGCATTGAACACTATGTTGATGCGATGCCCGACCTGCTTTCGATGGAAACGGTTCCACTGGATCTACTGATGGAAGAAATCCAGCTGCGAAAGGATTTCGGCGAAACTCCGTCGCATGACGAGTACCTGCTGAGGTTTCCTCAGTATGAAGCATTGCTGGATCAAATGTTGACTCGGATCGAGGCAACGCGTTCGGTCGCCAAGTGCGGTCTTCCTCCCGAGATTTCGGTCGGCAGGCAAGTTGATGACTTTTTGGTTCTCGCCAAGCTCGGTCAAGGCGCGATCGCCCACGTTTATCTGGCTCGCCAAATTTCGATGCACCGCTTGGTCGCACTCAAGGTTTCGCATGGCAGCGGTGATGAGTCACAGGCCCTCGCTCAATTTGACCATCCCAATATCGTTCGTGTTTTTGACCAACGGACAGTTGCCGAACAAGCATTGCATTTGTTGTACATGCAATATCATCCGGGCGGCACGTTGGCCGATGTCGTGCAAATGGTTCGGCAATGTGACAGTTCGGATCGATGCAGTCGGTTGCTTCTCGATTCAGTCGACCAGAACTTGCTGCGTGCGGCGCAAGTGGTTCCCGATCGTTCGGCCGTGCGACAGTGGATCGAAACGGCTCCCTGGTCGACCGTGGTTGCATGGATGGGAGTGCAATTGGCTAAGGCGCTTGACGAAGCCCATGCTTGCGGTGTGTTGCATCGCGATGTGAAGCCAGCGAACGTGTTGTTATCAGCCGAGTGTATTCCACAGCTCGCCGATTTTAACGTCAGCTTCGCGGGGGCCGCGGGGCGTGCCGGTGCGGCGGCCTCGTTCGGTGGCTCGATCGCCTACATGGCTCCCGAGCATCTGCGCGCGATTAGTTCAAAGCTGCTCGATGAACCTGAAAAAGTTCAAGAGCCTGCCGATCTGTATTCGCTCGCCGTCACGCTGTGGGAACTGTGGCAAGGCGAACGCCCGTTTGCGTGCGACGCCATTGCGGGGTCTTGGAGCGACGCGGTGTCCATTCAGTTAGCCGCTCGGGCACAACCACTCAAAGAACCGCAGCGATCGGAAACCGCATCCGAACGCGTTCTCGAAAAGGTGCTTCGCAAGGCGTTGTCGTTGGATCCCGAGGATCGTTTCGTCGACGGTGCCGAGATGGCCGGTCGGTTGCGTTTGTCGCTTCATCCCGAA
Organism: Novipirellula galeiformis; assembly: GCF_007860095.1. Taxonomy (NCBI): domain Bacteria; kingdom Pseudomonadati; phylum Planctomycetota; class Planctomycetia; order Pirellulales; family Pirellulaceae; genus Novipirellula; species Novipirellula galeiformis. The sequence goes on from NZ_SJPT01000001.1 coordinate 375,594, forward strand.
ACCGCGACGCTGTTTGATCCTCCCGAAAAATCAGTGGCGATGACCCTTTCGAAATGGTCGCCTTGGATCGTCACCTGTGTCATTTTGTTGTTGCCAAATATGATTGGCGGCTGTTTGAATTTTCAATACAACTATCATCATGTGATGACGACGCCCGAGACAAAAGAAGGATTGGGAGTCGTTTCATGGATTGTCAATTTGACGTTCTTTCCCTTTGCCGCAGGGGTTGCGATTTGGTATGCGCGGCGGATTGTTCGCGCCGTCGATTCGGTCCGGCGTGGGGCTCGTGTCGATCCATCGGATCTCAGTGAGACGCTCGAACTCGGGCACCGCGCGGCATTGATCGGAGGCACATTGTGGTTGATTGCCGGCGTGTTGTTTCCGCTCGTTTTGTCAGGCATCTTTCCCGACTTTAGTATGACGCAAGCGGTTCATCTTTTTATGTCGTCACTGATCTGTGGCGGCGTGGCGATGATCTATCCGTACTTTGGCATGGCGCTGATGGCCACGCTTGTGTTCTATCCCCGCTGTTTGAGCGGGACGATGCAGGATCCGCAATTCGATCAGCGAGCGGACCAGATCCTACACCGTAGCGAGTGGTATTTGTTGATCGCCGCCATCATTCCGCTGCTCGGTGCCGCGCTCTTGATCTCGACCGAAGGAGCGTCGCAATTGTTCGCGTTGGCCGCGCTGGCCGCAGGCATTGTTGGGCTGCTTGCTTCATTCTTCGCTTATCGGTTTATCGTCAACACGTGGAAGCAAATGGATGCCGTGTTGTCAAAGCGAACATCGATGGTTCCCGGTGAGCTGACCGCGGCTTCGTGATCTCTCCCATGTTCTAAAACGGCGTGCGGGACGATTGTGTCCTCATTCCCCCAAGGACTTCTAAGGCAATCGTCCGCACGATTTGGACTCGGGCATTCAACTTAAATACCGCTCGCCGCAGCAACGTCGCCCATGGCGTTGCTTGTGTCGAGCATCTTGATGGCCGAGCGGAGTGAGTCGACATCGGGTTGGCTATTGGGCGATTCGTTTTGCCCGTTTGGTAACGAGTCGATTTGTGGCACTTCCGACTGGGGAACCAGGTTCTCTGCGAGGGGCTGCACGTTCTGGACGCTATCGGATTGGATCGTGGAAACCGATTCGGATTCCACCGTCGTGCTCACCGACACGGAAACGACGGGGATCGATGCGGCGTCGAACGCTTTCAAGTTATTCGCTTCGTCGCTCTCCATCAGTTCGTCAAAACTATCGATGGCGACGACGAGCCGTTGAAAGCCAATGACTTGTCCGTTGCGGTTGCCCATTGCCAGCGCTTCGATTGGCAACGTCACCAACACTTCGAGTGATTCGCCCGCTTCGATTTTGTCCGTCTTCACCGTGACGTTGGGCGACGTTGGACAGATGTGTCCAAAGACCGCAACGGCGGAAACATGGAAACCACAAACACGGCGAGTGCTTTGGTTTTGAATCACGATGGCGAACGTCGGCCCACACGCCGAATCGAGAGGTTCGTGTTGGTGGACCTCGACGATTTGTAAATCGCCGATTTCACCGCTGGGGATCAGCACGTGCCCAAACGGCGACGAATGGAATGTCGAGCCACGATGGAACGTGTTGTTGACGCCGTGCTGCGAAATCAAGTCGATGACGTGACCGCAATAGGAATGGTTTCCGAAAAGATGCGAGGCGTTGATTTGCTGTGCATCGGATTTCATCGTCATGCAGACGATGAAACTAGTGGTCATCAAGACCTTGGTCAATGTTTGGCGGTTCATGGGTTTGCTCTGTTAGGAAAAGTGAATTGGGTTTCGATACAAGAAAAGCCCGGCAACCGCGAAACAATCGGGGCGTCGGGCTTAGTGGTGTTTGTTGAATCAGCAGAGTGGACGACTACCAGCAACCCCAGTAGCTGGTGTAACAAGGGGTGTAGAATGAGTAAGTCGGGGTGTAGCTGTAGTGGGATGTGTACACTGGGGTGTAGTAGTTGTGGCTGTGGTGCACAGGACGGTACCAGTTGCTGTAGCTGCGGTAGTGGTGGTGGCGGTGACCGTAACCAATTCGGCGGAAGCAGGCCGCGATGGCCTCTTCGCCACTTTGTTTCTCGCCGTCGTTCAACAGGGACTCCACATCGGCAAGTCCAAGATCGTCGCTGTCATCGACCTGAGCGATCGAGTCGTTTTGGTCTAGGTTGGCGATCGTCGAGAGCATGCTGTCCTCAGCCATAACCGAGCTAGCAACCAAGATCATCGGGGCAACTGCGAAAAAGAATCGGTTTAACATCTTACTGTTCTCCAAATATGGCAGTGAATTGAAGGAAGCGATCGTGAGTCTGCCGTGTCGCGTCGCTGCGTTGTTTGCTTGACTAACATGCCAAGCGATGGCCCCGCCGATGTGTTACGCGAAAATTCAAAAATGTTTTCGAAGAGGTTTTCGCTGGCCGTTTCGACGATCTTTTCGCACACGGGTTTGCGGTAACCCCCAACGCTGTGAAGCATTTTCTGGTAGCTGGCCTTCGCCAGAAGGTGGTGATTCGCATTTGCGCGCCAACAATCCACGCTCTGGCGAGCGTAGCTGCGAAACGCCAATCCTTTAATCTGCCGCCTCTAAATGCTTCACAGCGTTTTGTAACAACGCTCGCATTTTTACGCTGGGATAGAGAGTCACGCGATTGAAATGAGTCATCGCGACGCCTTACCTCTTATGCACCCCCGAGTATTACGATGCGTTACCTATTCTCTTTTGCAGTGCTTGCTGCTTTGTTTTGTGGCAATGCACAGGTCCACGCGGATGACAATTTGTTTTCCGAAGTCGCGATGGAGTCCGTCTTTGAGAAACAGGTTGCGACAGTAAAAGACGTTGCCACGATCACTGACGGAGAAACAACGCAGCGGATTGTGGGCGTTTCCTCGCTGATCCAGGTTTTGAAGGCCGCCGGATTTGAGCCCCGCGAAGAACAGGGATCGGCGACGTTCAAACTCAATCACGCCCAATGGATTTTTCCCGTTTCGATGACGGTGTTTGTCGACGAAGATCGCATCGCTTGCGAAATGTCGCTCGTCAAAATGGAAGACGATGCGTCGTTTGACAAAGAAACACTGCTGAAATTGCTGGTCTCCAACACCGCAACCCAGGGCGGCTATTTCGCGTTTGATCAAGAAAACAAGCGAATCCAGTTGCGAGTCTCGCTCAGCAACCGAGCTGTTACGGCGCGTCAATTGAAGGCGGATCTGACCCAGTTGGCGATTTTGGCAGAGCGAAAGTCCGATATCTGGTCCAAAAGCAATTCCAAACCGTCGACCTCAGTCGCCCCGGCAATACCAACCCACGGCGCGAGTTCAGCCAAGCCCCGCTTGTCGTTAGCAGGAACATGGTCGGCATCGCTGAACAGCGGCGAAGCGTTCGCACTTCGATTAAACAGTGAAGGCACGTTCCAATTGGTCCACATGAAATCGGGAAAATCGACCTCCTCGAAAGGCAAAGTGACCCGCGTCGACGACAAGCTGACTTTGATCGGAGACGACAAAATCACGCTAAATTGCACGGTCAATCAGACCGTGGCTGACAAATTCCAGCTGGCCGTCAACGACGCCAAGGGCAACGTGGCAATCAAGCTCGATTTCACCAACGCCAAGTAAGCACGGCGCGTGTGCTCTTTAGCGGGTTGTCAGGCATGACAATACGGGTTGGCGGTAGTGGATCTTGCCAAAGATCCTTATGCAGCAGGATCTTTAGCAAGATCCACTACTCTAAAAATCATCTGTAACACCCTCGCTCGCTCTCCGCTTGGTAAGTAGAGCCAAGCCGATTTTTCCCCCGCGACTGACGCGGTCGCGACAGCAACCTCGAGGTGATTCAATGACCCTTCTCCGACCCCACGGCGTCCTTTCGCCAATCTGTTACGCCTTGTTCGCATCGTTGACGTTTGTCACATCGATGACGCAAACCGCACGAGCCGACGCGGACAAGTACAGCAAAACCCTGCAATCAACCGTCTGGATTATCACCAGCGACGCGGAAAACGAAACCTCCACCGGAACCGGAGTCTTCGTCGACGTGGACAAGCGACTCGTGCTCACCAACGCTCATGTGGTTGGCGACAGCCGCTCGGCAGTGATCTTTTTTGCCGATGTCCGAAACGGGCTGCCCGAGGTCAAACGAAAGCATTACCTCGACAACGTGCTGAAACTCGCTCAGCCCGGTAAGGTCGTCGCGGTCGACCGCAAACGCGATTTGGCCCTCATTCAACTGCCCAAAGTGCCCGATCGTGCCAAGGTGATCGAGTTGGCGGACGCCAGCACTAAGCCCGGATCGGCGGTTGATGTGATCGGAAACCCCGGCGGCAGCGACGTTTTGTGGGTCAACACCTCGGGAACCGTTCGCTCGGTGTACGATAAAAAATTCAAATCCAACCACGGCGAACATGATTTCAAAGTGGTCGAGATCCAAAGCCCGATCAAACCTGGCGACAGCGGCGGACCCGTCGTCGACAACGAAGGCAAATTGGTCGCAATCGCCCAATCGTTTTCGCCGGAAAGCCCATTGATTAGCTACTGTGTCGATGTGACTGAAATCAAAGCGTTCATGGACGGATCGTGGAAAGAAGCCCCGCTGCCGACCAAAGATCTGTTGGACGCCGCAAACATCACGCACACCAAGCATTCGACCGGTCACTACCAAGTCGAGCAGGAGATTTCCAAAGGCAAGAAACAAGCCGTTTTTGTGGCCAAAGAGACGGAGTACTTCAAACGAGCCGATGTGCGGAAGATCTGGTCACTCGTTTCGGTGTCCAAAGACGCTCCGACCAGCGAGTTGATGATGCGGCTGCTTCGTCAAAGTTCGGCAACAAAAATGGGCTCGTGGGCAGTGGAAAAGAACTCGTCCGGTGAACACATGATCCTCTTTGTTGCCAAGCTCGATGCCACCGCACCGTCGGAAGCCGTTCAAGGAACGATCGAGTATGTCGCCCGCATTGCCGGGGCGATGCACAAGGAACTGAATCCAAGCAAAGACGAGAAAACAGCGAAAGAAACGTTGGCATCGTGGCTCGCCAAATAAGGTCGCTCAGGTTCGCTCAGGACCGTCGGAATAACTACTGACGTAGTGGATCTTGCTAAAGATCCCATGCAGACGGGATCTTTAGCAAGATCCACTACGCAACTTCCGCACTTAATATTTCGAAGATCCCTGCCTACCTGCTACGAAAAAATCGGTAAGAAATCGTGTAACGCTTTTCCAAGACGCTCGCTTGGTTATTTATCAGGCGGATGACAAAAAACCAAGTCATCCACCTGATTCTCACTCACACTCAGTCCACGTCAGCTCAGGAATCGGAAATCATGAAACGCTCATTCAAAACACTCGCCGTCGCCGTTACCACCATCGCTCTGACCACCGCCAACGGTTCGCTCGTGTCAGCTTGTGGAGGACGATCCGGTGGCGGTTCATCCGCTCGTGCTAGTTTCGGAGGCCACTCGAGCTTCGGAGGTCACTCGAGCTATTCAAGTCACCGCAATTATGGCGGTCACTATGTCGGCAGCAGCACGTATGCATCGTCTTGTCCTACGTCGCGATATGCGTCGCCCGTGTACTCGCAACCCGCCCTTTCGCACGCCATTCCTTCGCAGCCTCAGCCTCAGTTCGAACAAGCCCCAGCGCCGACGGGGGCTCCGTCCAACTTGGCCGCGAACGGTTTTAGCCAAGGTCGTCCCGTGCAAACAGCGTCAACCCAGCCTGTGAATGCGGCTGCCCCGGCCCCTGCACCAACGCAATCGACTCCGCCACGCATCCAACCGGTTTCGCAACCCACTTCGCAACCGCAATCGGCCGAAGCCTCGGCTTTGCAGATGTTGGCTTCGATCAACAATGTCGAGCCGTCGCCCGCCGAGGAGACTCAACCGCAACTGCCTGAGTTCACCGCAGCATCCTCGACGACCGCTGGTGCCCATGTCGGAAATTGGAAAGTCAATTTGCCGGGCAATCAATCGGTCGAGTTGAATTTGGCCGACGATGGCAACTTCAGTTGGACAGCGACGAAAGATGGCAAGTCGAACTCGTTCAGCGGCCAGTACCGATTAGAAAACGGCCAACTCACCTTGGTACGATCCAATGACTTGCAACAGATGACGGGCCAATGGACTGGTAACGAAGGGAACTTCACCTTCAAGCTTGAAGGAGCAACCAACGGCGGTTTGAATTTCCAACGCAGCTAAGTGCCTCCACGTGCAGCATGTCACCTTTCCCAACCTCGTTTGGGAAAGGTGAATTCATTGGACTTAACGTAGCTTAGGCTTCCAATCTGGGGTCAAATGAGATCCCCAGGTTGGCAGCCTAAGCTACGTTTTGCAGCTCCGCCGCCTTGAGGTTAACTACGTTTGGGGGAGGTGGCAGAGAGACTTTTCAACCCGCCCTGCCCTGCCCTACTTGAAACGAGAGACTTCATTTTCGCCGGCTCCATCGGCGCATAAAAAAAGCGGCTCCTTTGAAATCGGAGCCGCTATGGAGCGTTCGGCGGCCGTGCATGGCCGCCGTGCTACAACTGAATATTAAGCACCGAATTCGATTCGGCGTGGTCCGAGTTGCTGTTGCAATCGGTTCACAATCGACGTGTGCATCTGGCTAACGCGAGACTCGGAAAGATCGAGGGTTGCACCGATTTCTTTCATCGTGAGTTCTTCGTAGTAATAAAGAATGATGATCAATCGTTCGTTGCGGTTGAGTCCTTTGGTGACCAATCGCATCAAGTCATTCTTTTGCACACGGATCGTTGGGTCTTCGCCCTTCTTGTCTTCAAGAACGTCGATTTCACGGACATCTTTGTAGCTGTCCGTTTCGTACCACTTCTTGTTCAACGAGACGACGCCGACCGCATTGGCGTCGGATTGCATCTTTTCGAGTTCAGCGAGAGGGATCTCCATCTTCTCGGAAAGTTCCAAGTTAGTTGGAGCCCGGCCATGTTTGGTTTCGAGTTCCTTTTTGGCCGTGGCCAGCTTGCTGGCTTTGCTGCGCACCAAGCGGGGGACCCAGTCCATGGTGCGAAGTTCGTCAAGCATGGCACCCCGAATTCGTGGCACACAATACGTTTCGAACTTAACGCCGCGTTCCATGTCGTACGCATCGATGGCGTCCATCAGGCCGAAGATGCCGGCGCTGATCAAGTCATCGAGTTCGACTCCATCAGGAAGTCGTTGCCAAATCCGTTCGCCGTTATAGCGAACCAGTGGCATGAAACGCTCGACCAACCGATTGCGTAAGTCTTCGTAGTCCGCTGCGTCCTTGGTGATTTTCTTGAAGTCTTGCCAGACTTGTAGAATCTCATCGTCGGTTGTGACTGTCGCTGCCATCCAATCCTCCGTGACCAAAAAATGTACTGACGGCATCATGCCATCGGCGTTTTGTAACCATTCACTTGACGTTGCCGCAGTTCGGCTCGGAGCCAAGTGGTAATTACTCGTGTTAAATCCAGGACGGCTTGGCGACGTTTGCATCCATGCTCACGTAAACCAAATCCGCCGTGGCGTCCAAGCTAAGAATCCTGTCGAACATCCGTGTTCAAGATTCGTTGCTGGATTTGTCTTCGCTAAGAGTTGCGTCAATGATCCCTTGGCGATACCACTCGACTCGGTGTCGGAAAGCGGTTTCCATGGAATCACGAACGACGTACTCGGTAATCCACCCTGCGACCCATCCAAACACGCTGAATATCAGCAGGGCAACCATCGCTTCCATCGCGACTTGATCGGCGATCTCGCCGAAGATTGCACCTCGCACGACGACTAAAGCCATTGCAAGAGCACCCAGGCATAATGCGAAGCTTCGTGTCAACGTTGCAGTGTCCGTTTGTGAACAAGGTTTCCTGTGTTGTAATCGGAGCAACCTGATAATTGCAAAATTGGCTCAAGCCACTTTTGCTGTGTCCGGTGTGCTACACCCTCTGTATCGGCTCTGACCCAGGTTCAACCTGAATCAATCTTTTAAAAAATTAGGCTGCGTCTAAATGTTGGCTTTGTAGTGTGTTTGGCATCAGACGCGACAGCAACGTTTCGGCGTTGGCAACTTGAATGTCGTCCGGGACTTGTTGTCCATGCGTGATGTAGCTCATCGGGATGCCCGGAAACTGATCCGATGCTGTGATCGCCGAGAGCACTCCCGCCGTGCTGGTCGCTTCATCAAGCTTGGTCAAGATCGCGGCGGTCGGTCGCGCGGGAGCAAACCCACGCAACACCGAACGGAGTGTGGCGACCGAGCTAGTCGCCGCCATCACTAAGTGCGTTTCATCGGGCTGCGCCATTTGCAACAACTCCACCAATTGGTCGATCCTGGCGTCGCTCGCTGGGCTTCGGCCCGCGGTATCAATCAGTACCAAGTCGACGTCGCCGAGCCGTTCAATGGCGGGTTGCATTTGGGCTGGCTTTTCGACCACCTCCATCGGCAAGTCCATGATCTCGGCGTAGGCCTCAAGTTGCTGGACCGCCGCGATGCGGAATGTATCGATGGTGACTAAGCCAACGCGGCGTCGTTCCTCGATGCGGAATCCCGCTGCTAACTTTGCAATCGTGGTGGTTTTGCCGACGCCCGTCGGGCCAACCAGGGCGACAATGTGTTTGGAACCGGGTTGAGTTCGAATCGGACCGGCTAGGCGAAGTTCGCGAGTGATCGAGCGTTGTAAGTGTTCCATCCACGGTGGGCCGTGAGATTCTCCCAGCCCCGCTGCAAAACTCTCCGTCGCTTGCAGCCAGCGATCCGCGGTGCTCGCCGCGACCCCGGCTTCGATCAATTGCTCACGGTACGCTTGCAGCGGTCCGGCCAACATCGACGACGAGTGCATGAACATGCTGCGCCGTGGTGATTCATGTTCGTCGCCGAGAGTGGATCCCTCGGTGCGGTCTTCGTGAAGGGAATCCGACGTCGACGTGTGAGTGGAATCGCGTAGTCCCGCAGTCACTTCGACGTAAGTACGGCCAAGCCAACCCATCCATCCATCACGGACTTGACGAGTATGCAGCACCGAGGCATCCGTGCCCATTTGCTGGCGGATCTCTTCAAGGGCATCTTGAAGGCTGGCGGCTCGGAAAGTGCGAATATGCATAGTGCGAATCACATCGCGAGGAATTTCATGGGAATCATAAGAGCGGTCGACAAGGACCGCTTTGGATTCACTGCGGATAGGGGGTTAACTTCGGCTTGGGGCTCAGTGGGTTTTAGGTATCACTCACGACTCCGTGCGATTCAATCTTCGTGTCCTGAGTCACTTCGTTGTACGACAGGATTCTTAATCGTGGCATCGACGGCGATGTGATTTGGCGAAGCCCTGGGCGGATGCGAGGACTGACCAACAAAATCGGCGGATAGCCAGCGGTAATCAGTTTCTTAACGGCTTCTTGGATTCTTTCGCAAGTGAGGTCTACCGCTTGCGGACTCATTCTCACAAAAAGTCCTCGTTCGGTATGTTCGATGCCTGCGGCAATCCGATCTTCCATCGCTGGATCGAGGGCAAGCACATGCAATTGATTGTGTTCGTCGCGATAGCGAGTGCTAATCGTCCGGGCCAAGCGGTGCCGAACGTACTCGCACAACAAAACGGGGTCTTTGGTGCGGGATGCAAAATCGCCAAGCGTTTCGAGAATGATACTGAGTTGGCGAATCGGGACATCTTCACGAAGCAGGAGGTGTAGCACCTGCTGGACTTCGCTGATCTTCATCGCCCCTGGGATCAATTCGTCGACGACTGCGGGCGAGACCTCTTTGAGTTCGTCAATTAAATGCTTCGTCGCGTCACGCGAGAGCAATTCATCGGCATGACGGCGGGCAATCTCTTGCAAATGGGTCGCCAAGACGGCGCCGGGTTCCACCGTCGTGTAGCCGTAAATCGCGGCCTGTTCGCGACGCATCGGGTCGATCCAAACCGCCGGTTCGCCGAACGTGGGGTCGCGGGTGGGCTCGCCGGTAATGGTGCCAGTGGTTTGGCCGCTGTCGATTGCCAGCAATTTGTCGGGACGTACGATCGCGCGGGCAATCGTATTGCCAGCAATGCGGATCTCGTATTCGCTTTCGTCTAAACTCATCTCGTCTCGCACGCGAACTTTCGGCAACACGATGCCAATGTCCGAGGCGATCGAGTTGCGGACTCCCGTGATCCGTTGCATTAAGTCGCCGCCACGTCCGGGGTCGGCTAAGCTCAGCAACCCAAGACCGATCGTCATCTCCATCGGGTCGATCGTTAAAAAGTCTTCGACTCGTTTTTCAGGAGGAGCCGCCGCAGCCGCTTTCTCGGCTTGGTCGCGAACTTGTTTCTCGTCCACTTCACGGGTGTTGTTGCGGTTCATCACGATCGCTAACCCGATGCACCCTGCTCCGAGCGTTGCCATTGGAATCGTCGGAAGGCTGGTCACGATCAACAGCAGCAAAAAGCAACCGGCGACCGTCAATGCCTTGGGGTTGCCAAAGAGTTGTTGCAGGAATTGGACCGGTAGGTTGACCTTTTGAGTGCTCCGCGTGACCAGCAAACCGGCCGCCAGCGAGATAAAAAGGGCCGGGACTTGGCTGACCAATCCGTCGCCAATCGTTAACTTGGTAAATAAGGCGCCCGCTTCGGTGATCGTCATACCGGCATGCATCACGCCGATATACAAGCCACCGATGACGTTGACGACCGTGATCACAATCCCCGCGATCGCGTCGCCACGGACGAACTTGCTAGCACCATCCATTGCCCCGTAGAAATCGGCCTGGGAACTCACCTCTTCACGGCGGCGCTGAGCTTCCTTTTCATCGATCAGCCCGGCGTTCAAATCGGCGTCAATCGCCATTTGGCGACCTGGCATCCCATCCAACGCAAACCGTGCCGCAACTTCACTGATCCGGGTCGAACCCTTGGTAATCACGATGAATTGAATCAAGACGATGATCAAAAAGATAATGATCCCGACTTCGATTCGATCCCCCGCGACAAATTCGCCAAAATTCTGGATCACGCCGCCGGCAGCTTCCATCTTCAGCGTGTCCGCCCCGGTTAAAATCAGTCGCGTTGTGGCGACGTTCAATACCAAACGGGCAAGCGTGGTCGCCAGCAGCAGCGAAGGGAAAATACTGAATTCGAGGGGCGTGGAGACATAAATCGTCGTCAATAGGATGATGACCCCGATGGTGATGTTGGCTGCGAGTAGCAGGTCCATCACGATTGCCGGCAGCGGCACGAGGATGACGATCAAGCAGCCGATGATCCCCACTGGCAAAACTAAATCGCGGTAACGAAGTAGAGCTGACAGCACAAGAAAATCCTTCCCATCGATAACGAAGCGACCCATTCGCTTCTCTTGAGGGAAAGTACAAAAAAAGTAGGGATCAGGTCTAGAGAAGAACAGACCACCAATCGCCCCCCTTTTTCTAGCCTTTGAGCCGCAAAGCTCAGCTCTTGGGAGGGGAGGCGTCTCTCAGCTTGGCGGCTCCCTGGTGGGGGGGCTCGATGCCCGGGCCGTCGTCTAGTTTCTGACCGGTGGCATCGGAGGGCCTTCGCGATGCCTTGCGCCCGATTCGCGTTCGCTCGTCGAAGTGCGGCCCAGGGGCTCGAAGGGGCCGCTCATCGCAGCGGTGGTATTGATTACCGCTGATTACTTCTCAAGCGACCAGTGGATTGCGTTGAGGAGCAGTTGCGGCAGCACTTCCGCTGCGAAATCGTCGCGATAGCCCAGAGAGGTGTAGAACGACTTGCCACCGTCTGCCCGCGTGAAGGTCCATGCAATCGGTTCACTCCCCTGCCCCTCTACTTTGCCGTCCATCAAAACCACCGCGCCGTCGGCTAGCGGGGCGACTTTGTAGAGTGAGCCCCTGGAGACAAATGATTCCGTTTTAATGTCGGAGAGCAATGTTGCCGGGATCGAATTGTCGTTGCGAATGGTGACGGTGGTTATGAGCGTATCTTTATAGTGCCCGCTGTAGTTGCCGCCGAACACCTCGCGGTCCCAGGCGAGCCATTGGTCGTGACCCGGGGGCGAGGCTTCATTGCGTAAGGCAAAGGCATGATTGGCGGTACGGATCCCAATCACCGGTTTGCCTTGGGCAACGTGGTCGCGGATTAATTTCAATTGAGATTTGGGTAGGGCGCGTCGCCGGACACTGACCAGCAAGACATCGGCGTCACGGATCGCTTCGCTACCCACAAGCGTGTTTCTGTCTTCCTTGTCGGCAAACACCAGCGAGGTGCGGAAGGCCTTTTGGAGATGTTGTTCGGCAAACTTGGGCAGCGTTTTCTCCGTTTCATATTCTCGTTCTGCGATCAACATCACCAGATGCGGAGGGAGCGGTTCCGCGATCGCGTGGGGAGACAAACAACAAGCAATCAGTAAGCACGCAACGGCTCGCAAGTTCATGAGTTGGGATCCTAGACGGAGGGGAGTTGAAACGTCCCCAGCATAGTCGCTTTTCGCTGGCGAAGTCGCGACAGAAATAGGGCGCCGAGAGCGGCGTGGGGAAGGGAGAAGGTGCCCGTTGGCCCCCGAGCGTTGGGGCGACATTCCCACGGGGCCCGCGTTATCGTGAAGCCTGCTGTGATTGAGGGCCCGCTTTTGCGAGAGCCCGCAGGGTGGAGCGTGCGGATGCTGCAGAGGCGGATGAGTCGCGTAAAAACGAACCGTTCGGACCTGTTAGCCGCGAAATGCCAAGGCACTTCGCGGCAGGGTCAATGGCCATTCATCCAATGGCCATTTATCGGATCGCCGGCAATCGCGGTGAGCTACGACAACCAACTGGGCAGTTCGCCCGCTTTCGGCAGATCGATCATTTTGATCTGCGTGATCGCTTCGATGCTTTCGACTTCTTCGAGTGCTTCGGCCGAGACTTCACCATCGATGTTCAGCACGCCAATTGCGGTTCCGCCGGGTGCGTTGCCTTCGCGGCCAACGGCCATTTGCGCGATGTTGATTCCATGGGTTCCGAACACGGTTCCCACGCGACCGATGATGCCGGGGACGTCTTTGTGTGCGAAGACCATCAACTTGCCATCGAGGAAGGATTCCAAGCGATATTCGTCAAGGGTGATCAAGCGTGGCATGTTTTGTCCGAGCACCGCTCCGCCCACGACAATGCTGCGACCGCTGCCGGAAACGGTCACCGTAATGCTCGAAGAGAACGCGCCCTTGTCGCGATGTTTTTCTTCGGAGAGTTCAATGCCACGTTCACGCAACAACATTTCTGAATTGACGATGTTGGCGTCATCGACGATTCGTTCGAGCAACCCGGCGCAGAACGCGTTATTGACCACGCGAGTGTCTTTGCCGGCAATTTCGCCACGATACGAGATCGACACATGATCGATGCCGCCGCCGTGCCATTGGCATGCGAGCAGGCCAAGCCGATGAGCGACATTCAAAAAGCCGCGAAGTTCGGCGAGCGTCTTGGGGTCCAGCGCGGCGACATTAACGCTGTGGCGGATTTCGCCGGTTTCTAAGTAGTTGATTAACAAGTGAATGCCTTCGACGGCCACTTGGGTTTGGGCCTCTTCGGTGCTGGCACCGAGATGCGGCGTGCAGACTACGTTGGGCATGCCAAACAGCGGGTTGTCGGTGCAAGGTTCGTCTTCGTAGACGTCTAGGGCAACGCCGCCGAGTCGGCCGCTCTTGAGCCCTTCGACCAACGCATCGATGTTGTAAATGCCACCGCGAGCCGCGTTCACGACACGCAAGCCCGGTTTGACTTTGTCGAGCTGAGCATGGCTGATCAATCCCGTGGTTTCGGGGGTCAGCGGGGTGTGGACGGTGAGGTAATCGATTTGCGGAAGCATCTCGTCGACTGTGGCGACGCGTTTGACCCCGATCGAGGCGGCTTGTTCGTCGGTCAGGAAGGGGTCAAAGGCGATCACGTTCATGTCAAACGCGATTGCGCGCGAGGCGACTTCGCGGCCGATTCGCCCCATCCCCACGACGCCGAGCGTTTTGCCGGCCATTTGGGTGCCCATGTATTTTTTACGGTCCCAGCGTCCTTCGACGAGCCCTTGGTTGGCGGCCGGAATGTTGCGGCTGAGGGCCAACATCAGTGCGAACGCGTGCTCTGCCGTGCTGACGGTATTTCCCGCCGGCGTGTTCATCACGACGATGCCGCGACGGGTCGCTGCAGCTTTGTCGATATTATCGGTCCCCACGCCCGCTCGCACCAAGGCACGCATCCGCGTGTTGCCTTCGAGCGATTCGGGAGTGATCTTCACTCCGCTACGAAGGATTGCGCCGTCAAACTCGTTCAGCGCGGTTCGTAAGTCTTCACCGGAAAGCCCCGTACGGACCTCGTACTCGACGTTCGGGTGAGCGTCGAGGAGATCGAGACCTTCTTGGGCAATGTTGTCGAGGACGAGAATACGGTGCATGGCAGAAAACAGTGGTCCGAGAGGGAGTAAAGGAGTGGAGCAGCCTAAGCAGGGGGGCAACGTGAAGCTAGCCGTTCTTTTTGGCAAAATCGGTCATGAATTTTGCCAATGTTTGGGCACCTTCGAGCGGCATCGCATTGTAAACACTGGCTCGGATGCCGCCGACGCTGCGGTGCCCTTTTAAGCTGGCCAGGTTGTGAGCGCTCGCTTCGCTAACAAACTTTTTCAGCAATTCGTCGCTGGGGAGGTTGAACGTGACGTTCATTTTCGATCGGCAGCAATCAACCGCATGCCCTTGGTAGAAATCACCGTGGGCATCGACGACATCGTAAAGCAGTTGCGATTTTTCTTGGTTTAATTTTGCCATCGCGTCGAGGCCGCCAATGTCATCGACGAGCCAGCGAGCGACTTTGCCAAGCGCGTAAATGGCGAAGGTTGGCGGGGTATTCCACTCGGAATCCGCTTCAGCGTGGTTCTTGTAATTCAAATAACCCGGTAAATCGGGTTGCCCGGCGTCGATCAAATCGCGACGCACAATCACGACGGTCACGCCAGCGGGGCCTGCGTTCTTTTGAGCACAAGCGTAAAGCATGCCGTACTTGCGGATGTCCAAGGGACGCGAGAGGAAATCGCTCGAAGCGTCACAGATCAACGGGACGCCAGCGGGGCTCTCAGGTTCTTCTTGGAACTGAACCCCTTGGATCGTTTCGTTGCTGCAGTAGTACAAATACCCGGCGTCATCGCGGACTTGGTAGTCAGCGGCCTTAGGGACATGGTTGTAATTCGACTCTTTGGCGTCGTAGATGACTTCGACATTGCCTTCCTTTTTGGCTTCGCCGACCGCCTTTTTGCCCCACGCTCCGGTGACCAAGTATTGCGCGACCTTGTCGGTACCGCGGATCAGGTTTGCGGGAATCATCGAGAATTGCAGCGTCGCACCGCCTTGCAGAAACAGCACGGCATAGTCGTCATTGATGTTCAACAGCGACCGAATGCTATTCTCGGCATCGTGCAAAATGTCGATAAATGCTTGGTCGCGATGGCTCATCTCCATCAACGAGCATCCCGCGCCCGGCAGGCAAAGCATTTCGTCTTGAAGTTGCTGGAGTACCGAAAGCGGCATCGCAGCAGGTCCAGCGGAAAAGTTGAAGACGCGCTGAGCAGTCGCGGTAGCACTCATCGTTAGCGAATTTCCATCACGTGGGTTGCTTGGCCAGACGAAAGGAAATCATAGCCAAACGCGGAATTACAAAGCGTAGCTGCGAATTCTATGCTGAGCGGATTAAGTACGAAAGGTTGCCTGGATAGATTCGTGACAGGGCAGGATGAGCTCGGTATTTGTGAATGGAAAGTCCAAAACACGCTTAATCGCCAGAATTGTGGTTCCTTGGCCCGTAAAATGCCTATAGCAGAAGCGAATGGAGGGAAACGAAGGACGATTTCCAAATTGGGGGCATCCTGCTTCGACGTTGGAAAATTTCTTCCGACCTTCCAGGGTTGACGAGACTTAGTAGCCAACAATTTAGGAGGCGTGCCAATGTCACGGGGTTCTTCACAAGACGTATCGTCGGATGCAATGCGAGCAATTTCGCTCGCAGCGGAGCTATTGAGCGAGGCGAGCAAGTTACAAACGCCGCAAGAGCGGCGTCAACAAGCCGAGCTCGATCGCATGATCGGGCACGCCGAGGACAAGGCGACACTCGTCGAAATGACCGACCAAGCCTTTCGCACCCATTCGCCCGCTCGGGTGGCGGACCAATTGACTCACCTGTTGGACGTCCAGGGGATCCCGCGGTTTTTCAGCCCCGTCGAACAAGCGATGTTGAAAGGGTTCCAGTCGTTTGGCGAGTACCTGCCCGGCGTCGCGGTGCCGTTGGTCAAAGAAAAAATGCGGCGTGAGACCGCGAATGTGATTTTGCCAGCGGAGTCGAAGCTGTTGGGCGAGCATCTTCGCAATCGCCAAACGCATGGCATGCACATGAACGTCAACTTGCTCGGCGAGGCGATCTTGGGCGAACAGGAAGCTCGTCGGCGAGTCGATCAATGTTATGAAGCGCTGCGGATGAATGATCTGAAATGTTTGTCGGTCAAAATTTCGACGCTGTACAGCCAGATCTCTCCGATCGCCCGGCGACACTCGATCGATAAAGTCGCCGATCGGCTCGAGGCACTCTACCGAATCGCGATGAACAAGGCCGACCCGATGACGAAACAAAGCAAGTTCGTCTACTTGGATATGGAAGAGTACCGTGATCTCTATTTGACCGCGGACATCTTGTGCAATGCACTCGATCGCGAATCGATGCTAAACGTATCAGCGGGAATCGCACTGCAAGCCTACGTGCCGGACTCCTACGACGTGATGATGCGGTTGATCGATTGGTCGCGTCAACGCGTCGCTCAAGGGGGCCAACCGTTGACGATCCGCTTAGTCAAAGGCGCGAATCTGGAAATGGAACGCGTTGACGCTTCGATCCAAGGTTGGCCGCAAGCTCCGTATCGATCCAAAGTGGAAACCGATGCAAATTTCAAGTCGATGCTGCGACAGTTGATCGATGGGGCTGCCGAGGGAGTCATCCGCGTTGGCGTGGCGTCACACAACTTGTTCGATGTTGCTTTGGCGCTGCTTTGGTCAGCCGATTGTAACGCGACGGAGAACATTCAATTTGAAATGCTCGAGGGAATGGCGAACCATCAACGTCGTGCGATCTCCGAGCGTGACAATAAAATGGTGCTCTACGCACCCGCCTGTTTTCAAGACAGCTTCATCAATGCGATCGCCTATTTGATCCGGCGATTGGATGAGAACACGGGGCCGGAAAACTTCTTGCGACATACTTATCGGTTGAAGCCCGATAGCGAAGAGTTTGCGATGCTGGCCCAAGGTTTCAAGGATTCGATGGCCATCATTGACACCGTGTCTCATACGTCGCGTCGGACGCAAGATCGACGTGTGCGACCGGAACAGCCGGCGGTGGCGGAGCACTGGACTCAATTTGTGAACGACCCCGATACCGATTGGTCGTTACCGCATAACGCAGAGTGGATCGAATCGGTATTGAACCAGTGGAAAGATCGCTGCGACACCCTTTCGACCGGCAGTGGTGAGATTCGCGAGTCGACCGATCCGTCACGCCCTGGTGTGGTGGTGTGTCGCTACTCGGTGCCAACATTGGCGGACGTCGAGGCCGCGGTGCAAACCGCCTCGGCGGTTCAGGCCGAATGGGGGCGAACGAGCGTCCAATATCGTCATGACTTGCTGCGTGCGGTAGCTCAGAAGTT
This sequence comes from Novipirellula galeiformis, assembly GCF_007860095.1. Taxonomy (NCBI): domain Bacteria; kingdom Pseudomonadati; phylum Planctomycetota; class Planctomycetia; order Pirellulales; family Pirellulaceae; genus Novipirellula; species Novipirellula galeiformis. The sequence continues at coordinate 393,229 of NZ_SJPT01000001.1, forward strand.
GCGGATTCGACGTGGCGATTTGATCGCGACGATGGTCGCCGATGGCGGAAAAACAGTGCTCGAGGCCGACCCCGAAGTCAGCGAAGCAATCGATTTTTGCGAGTTCTATCCGCTGACGGTCGATCATTGGCATCGGCAATCCAGCGTCAAGCTCGAGCCACGTGGCACCGTGGCGGTCGTCACGCCCTGGAATTTCCCCTTGGCGATTCCAGCCGGTGGGATTGCCGCGGCGCTGGCTGCTGGGAATTGTGTGCTGCTGAAACCTGCCTCCGAGACCGTGCTGGTCGCGTGGCATTTATGTCAAGCGTTCTGGGATGCCGGAGTTCCCAAAGACGTGTTGCAATTCGTGCCGTGCGACGGACGAACCGCCGAAGCGGGACTCGTCAAGAATCCGCAAATTGAAACCGTGATTTTGACGGGCGGCACCTCGACCGCGAAACGCATGCTTTCGGTGCGAAACGATTTGCACCTGTTGGCGGAAACCGGTGGCAAGAACGCCACGATCGTTACCTCGATGGCCGACCGTGACTTGGCGGTAAAACATGTCGTCCAGTCTGCGTTTGGACACAGCGGCCAAAAATGCAGTGCGACGTCACTGTTGTTACTCGAAAACGACGTGTTTGAGGACAAAACGTTTCGCGAGATGTTAGCCGATGCTGTCTCGAGCATCCGTGTCGGTTCGAGTTGGGATTTGTCGACAAAGATGGGGCCGCTGATCAAACCACCGCAAGCGGAATTAAATCAGGGGCTGAAATCGCTTGAGGATGACGAGTCATGGTTGGTGATTCCCGAGCACATCGTCGACAACCCGAATTTGTATCGACCGGGAGTCAAATGGAATATTCGGCCGGGAAGTTTCACGCATCTAACCGAACTGTTCGGCCCGGTCCTTGGGGTGATGCGGTTCTCGCGGTTGGAAGAGGCGATTGAGATCGTGCGTTCGACGGGCTATGGCTTGACCAGCGGGCTGGAGAGTTTGGATGACCGCGAGATCACGTTGTGGCGAGATTCGGTTCACGCCGGCAACCTGTACATCAATCGTCCCACGACCGGAGCGATTGTGCTGCGGCAACCGTTTGGTGGCGTCGGTTTGAGTGCCTATGGACCGGGCGTCAAAGCAGGTGGGCCGCACTACGTGCTGCCGCTCATGCAGGTCACCGATGGGAAATCAACGGTTACGCTGGGATCTCGCGAGACGTTCGGATCTGACGAATTGGACCGCTTGAGTTCGTTGTTGGAATGGGCCGAAGGGGAGGCGGTGGTCGATGATGTTGCCGCAACTCGGATTCAAGCGGCGGCAGCGACGCAACGAGTCGCGGTGGAAAATGAGTTTTCCAATGATCACGACACCTTCCGTCTGATCGGGCAAGACAACATTCGCCGGTACCGGCCGACGCAGGCGATGAATCTTCGTTTTGCAGCGAGTGATTCGATTTCGGATATTTGGATTGCGTTGTCGGCCGCGATTGCGGTCAAGACACAAGTGACGTTATCGATCGATCCCGAGGTGTCGGATGCGATCCAAGACTTGCTCGAGATGATTGCCGATGAATTCCCCGGCCTGGTGAATCCGATCGAGGAGTCGTCCTCCGATTTGGTGGAGCGAATTGCGGAAGGCGACGTCGGCCGGCTACGGTTGCTTGGTTCGACGAAGACGAGTGAGATCGACGAGGCGTGTGCCGAGCATTTTGTGACCGTGATTCGCGAGCCGGTGCTCGTCGAAGGGTCGGTGGAATGTTTGCGTTATCTCGACGAACAATCGATCTCGCACGACTACCACCGCTACGGCAATCCCGGTCGCCGCGCCGGAGAAAAACGAGCCGAGGTGCTTTAGGCGGCCTCCTTTTTCAATTGACAATTGAAATTTATAAATTGTTTCAGCGCAGCGACATCCGCACCAAGGTGCCGTCGGCGGGTTTGGTGGAGACGCCTGCGCGGGCTGGATTCGCTGGGTTTTCAGCTTGGAATTGGAACGTTTTGACGAACGCGCCCACGACCAAGCCGACTTCGAGTTCGCCTAGATGTTTTCCAGGACAGACTCGGGGGCCATGACCAAAACCAAAATGCAGGATGTCCTTCGTCGCTCGCCCCGCCCCAGCTAAATGGTCCCAGCGCTGGGGGGCGAATTCGCAGGCGGGATATCCGGCGGCGACAACACCCCAGTGGTCTTCGTGTCGATTCGCGTGCCACACATCTAACAGAATGTGCGTTCCACTTGGAATAAACATTTTACGCCCATCGGCGGTGGTCACCCAGGTGTCACGCGTGGCGCGGCGAGGCAAGAAATACAGCGAGGGTGTCAGCCGGAGAGTCTCATTCAACACGTCGCGTAGGTAGGTCGCACTGGCCAACGACTCGGGCGTGTAGACATCAATGTCTTTGACCTGTTGGAACACTTTCTCTTGTGCTGCCGGGTTGCGGGCGAGGTGCGAGATCGCCCAGGTTGCATACGACGTGGTCGCTTCGAGTGCCCCAGCCAAGAAGACCTTCAGATTGCTGAGCAGCTTCGCGTCAGGTGCATCGGATTTGAACTGCTTCCACAACGCCTTGTTCTCGGCTCGCGGGGCCAGCACGCATTGCGTCAACTCATCAAACGCTGCATCGTCTCGCTTCGCCTGAGCGATTCGTTTGCTCAACCCAGGCAATTTACGCCACGGAATGCCAAGCTTGTTCTTGACGGTGTCGGACACGATATGGTCGATCACTCGTTCTAATGCGGGCACATATCGGTTACTCAGTTCGTCATAGGAAATCTCGGCACCAAAAAAATTGTTGGTCAGCATCTCCAACATCACCACTTTGACTTCGGGTTCCAAGCGGATTTCTACCGTTTCTTGGCCGCTGTTGGATAAGTGTTGCCGCAGTAGCTCGATCCGCTGCTCGACGGTGGTGCGAAATGTCTCGGCGAACTCGCAAAATTGTTCGGGTTGATACAGTGTTGTTTTACCGAATGGGCAGGCCGCAATCTTGCGTTGCTTCTTCCACTCGGCCCCGTTTGCAAACAGCAAGGTGTCCTTGCCGGTCGCTCGCGCAATTCCAACTGATGGGAGTGTGTCGCGGTCGAATTGTCCCTCGCGATCGCCGGTAGCGGTGGCGATGGCCCGAATGATTCCTGGGTCTCGCGTCACCAAGACAGGAGCAAAACCGGGAATATCTAAGTAGCGGTTATGGCGGCCTGGTCCCTGTTCGTCGTCTGCACCATGGAAATAGCTTTCGAGAATCCGGACCGGATCATGGAAATTCCAGCGATGCGGAAACGGCAACGAAGGGCGTCCCGATCCAGGATGAAACAATCGCACCCGCGTCGGCAGGCAATCGCCCTCAAACGGATTGATTGCGAACAACTGCTTTGGCAGTCGGGCCACGCGCCGGTATCCCGGCAGTGAATCGGATAGGAATCGAGTGAAGTTCGACATGATCGGGAATCCAACTGGGGGCGAACTACCCGTGTCTGTATCAGCGTAGCCCGCGGGAAGCTCGCCGTGACTCTATTCTTCGAAGCCAAACTCGCGCATCCAGTGCTCGACTTCCTCGCTTGTTACTTTGCCTTTGGGTTTGCCGGTGCGGTTGATGCTGCCGCCCTGCCCTGCCCCGTCGGAAATCTCGATCGCTAGATGAGGATGATCTTCGAGTAGATCATCCAACCACGGAGCGGCGTCAAATGGTATCGCACCTCGCCGTTTCGCGGCGTCTTGCAAACGATGATCGGACGAGACGACGGCTAATTGCTTGGGCGCCGAGTGCTCGCTGATCAGCCGCTCAATCAAATCGTCGGCTTCTGGATCGTCGACCGCAAAGCGAATGTCGATTCCAGAAACCTCATATTGGCTGACCGCATTGTCTGGCGGACAGCGGGCGTCAAACACGACACAGGTGCGTTTGCGAACGTTTTCGGGAAGATGATCGCAGAGTCGAGAGACTAGCCGGTTGCGTTCGGCTTGAAGCCACCGTGAGTTGCTTGCCGTCGAGTGAGCAGACGTGAGGTTTCCAGGTCTTCCAGGAGCGGCAACGGGCGCTATGACGTTGTATCCGTCGACTAGCAGTAAGAGTGACATGGGGCGGACTTCGGCACGAACTCGCTCTGAATCACAGAGCACGGGCCCATTGGAACAAGGGCAACGTGGTATTGTCGCAGGAACCGATCGAGGTTCAATCCCTTGGGGAATTTTCGCACGAGCGACGGTGGAAGCGGGAGAAATCTCGCGTCAATGTGGCTCCACGCGGCGGTCAAGGAAACAGCCGGTCAAGGAAACGGTCGATAGTCGACTCGTTTGAGAAATAACGCTTGAGGGGGAGCGGTGGGGCCGGCAGCATCGCGATCTTTCGCGGCGATCACCTCGTCGATGTGTTGCGGCGGATACTTGCCCCGCCCCACCTCGATCAAAGTGCCAGCAATGTTGCGGACCATGTTGTACAGGAACCCGTCGGCTTCGATTTCAATCGAAACCAATTCGCCTCGATGGTCCACCGCCGGTTCTCGAATGACTTCGCAAGCGGTGACGTTGCGAACCGTTGACTTACGTGGACTTCCGATCGCTTGGAAACTGGCGAAGTCATGTTTTCCGACAAATCGTTTCGCGGCTTCGCTGACCGCGTCGATGTTGATCGCATGGTGAACGTGCCATCGATAGCGATAGTCAATCACATCTCGCAGGCCCCCAATTTGTAATTGGTAGCGATAGCGTTTCCCGATCGCGTCACGAATGGCGTGAAAGTCATGTGGTGCGTCGACCGCGTCGATGACCACGATCGTGGGCGGTAGATTGACATTCATGGCGTTGACCAGATCCGCAGCGCTGGCCCGCCAATTTGGCGTCCGCAGGCTCGCGACTTGGGCTAATGCGTGCACGCCTGCGTCGGTCCGACCGCTGCCCGTCACATGGACTCGTTGGCGAGTCAGTTTGACGAGCGCACGTTCGAGCATGCCTTGGATGGTCGGTTTGTTCGGTTGGATTTGCCAACCGGAGAAATCGGTGCCATCGTAGGCAAGGGTCAGTTTAAACGCCCGTTCTGTATCGACGGGCACTGCATCGACCGGCGCTGCGTCGACGGACACTAGGACGTTTTCATCGCCGAGCGTTTGATCATCAATTCAGCGATCTGGACCGCATTGGTGGCGGCCCCTTTGCGAAGGTTGTCGCTGACGCACCAGAACGCGATTCCATTGCCGCCGCTGATGTCTTTGCGAATGCGGCCGATAAAGACATCGTCCTTGCCATCGCAATCACGCGGCATGGGGTACTTTCCATTGGAAAGGTCATCGACGATCGTGATTCCTTCGCCTTGGCCGAGCAATTCTTTGGCTTCTTCGATCGAAAGAGGGCGTTCGGTTTCGACCAAGATGGATTCGCTATGTCCGCTGGCAACGGGAACACGCACACAGGTCGGACAGATTTGCATCTCCTCGTCGCCCAGGATCTTGCGGGTCTCGTAGACCATCTTCATCTCTTCGCTCGTATAGCCTTCGTGCTTTTCCGAGCCAATTTGAGGAATCAGGTTGAAGCCGATCGGATGTTGAAACGTTTTCGGAGGATGCGTTTGACCGACCAGGGCGCTACGGATGCTGTCGTTAAGTTCTTCGTTGCCGGCAAGCCCCGCTCCGCTGGTCGCTTGATACGTGCTGACGACGACGCGGCGAACGCGCGCGGCACGGTGGAGCGGTGCAAGCGCGACAACCATCTGAGTGGTGCTGCAATTCGGACTGGCGATGATGCCGTGATGATGATCGACCGCGTCGGGGTTCACCTCGGGGACAACGAGTGGCACCTTGGGGTCCATCCGCCAATAGCCGCTCTCGTCGACTACGACCGATCCGGCATCGACAGCCCACGATGCGAATTCCGCAGAGACTTCGTCCGGGGTGCTGGCGATGACAAGATCGATGTCTTTGAACGCGCCCGGTTCGAGTAGTTCGACCTTAATCGTTTCGCCACGAAAATGGACTTCCTTGCCCACCGAACGCGCCGACGCCAATAGTTTCAGTCGCTTGAACGGAAGTTCACGTTGCGCGAGTTGTTCAAGGACAATGCGACCGACTGCACCGGTGGCGCCAACGAGAGCAAGGGTTTCGTACACGGAAGTGACTTCTCAAATGGTTAAATAAGAATGTGAATTGACTAAAACGACATGAGTTTAAAGCGTGGGTGGATCCGGGGCAGCTCAATGACGCGTCCTTGCCTCGCCCTCGCCTGCCTTTCCCCCCGCTGGCCTCGCCCCCGGTGGTCGCGAGAGGGAACGCGACGCGGGGGGACTGTTAATGACGATCCGGAGGGTTGGACGGCGTCTTTGCGGCGTCGATGGAGCCTGCGGTTCACGTTTCGGTGGAGTCGCAGACTGCATTGTGGTCCATCCGAGCGGATTTGTGTATGCCCACCCGCGGGCACTGTCCCATCGAGCAGCCATCCCCGATCCAGCCATTACCCGGTTCGCGATTACTTCTGGGAGGACTGAATGACGTCGTGAAGTTTTTCGTCGACCAAACCGTAGCCGCCGCGACCTTCCATCACACGTGATTCCACGTCCATAAGGACTTCTTCGGACGTAGGCTCCCAAAACTTTGTAATCGTTTCCTTATCCAGCGGTTTGTACGACCGGAACAAGCGAAAGCCGACTCCGCGAGCAGGATCGTCCGTCAACCACCAAGGGCTTTTGGGGAAGTTAGGGTCAGCGTCCTTCCATTCGATGTCGTCCGATGCCAAGCGTGCTGCGCTGCGAAGTTGGTGCGGGTCCATTTCCCAGCTGCCGCCTCGCACCACACAGGGTGACGACGTGACGGGCCATTTAACAACATCAATGGCATTGATGGGGGCCTTGTCAGCAAAGGATTTGTAGCCATCTTCGGTATGTTGGTTGACGGTCCATTCAGCGACGTTGCCGTGCATGTCGTACAGCCCGAATGCGTTGGGTTTCTTCGTTCCCACCGCCATTTGCCCGTCATCAGCGTTGTCGTAATACCACGCGTAATCATCGATGTCGTCGGCGGAATCACCCCAGCTAAATGCGGTCGCTTTGCCTCCGCGGGCAGCATATTCCCATTCCGCTTCGGTGGGCAATCGATACTGTTGTCCGGAAACACGGCTCAACCATTTGGTGAATTGTTGGGCTGCATATTGGGTCATCGTGACGGCCGGTTGTTCGGGTCGCTCGCCGTATTCGTAAGTAAAGCTTGGTTCGTACAACTGGGTCGGTGCGGTGATGGCATCCGCTTTATTGGAGTCGTCGACCGGGCGAACGCCGTTTCGCTCGAATTCCTTGAACACGTTGTAGAGCTTCATGAACTCTTTGTACTGAGCCCAATTGACCTCCGTCTTTGCCACCCACATCGGATCCACGTTGACTTTGAATTGAGGACCTTCGTCGTCAGCACGCTCCTCTTCCTGTTCGGGGCTGCCCATCATGAACGAGCCGCCAGGAACTGGGATCATTTCAATTTTGAGATCGGTCCCGGGGATCGTCATCGAATAGGGAACCATAAATCCCCCTTCGACTTCGACCGCTGGACCTGTAGCGGGCTTTTCACTGGCAATCCCCAGCACGGTTTGATCTGCTGCTGCTGCCTTCGCGGCGTCAGCCAACGTGGCAACCCAGGTTAAAGAGAGGACAAGCACGAGGCCAAGCGAGCTGGATTGGTGAAGGGACTTCAATGAATATTTCATTCGAGAGTGTATTTAGAGTGTTGAAACGATCTGTTTTTTCGGTTTACCAGTTGGCTAGGTCCATCCTAGCCCGCGGACTTAATTGTGCAATCGTGCAAGTGAAAGAGAAACGACGGTGATTTACGTATCGAGTGGGGGGATTTGCGGTGGGGATCGGCCGTGTTGATGCTCGCGGCTCATGCGGGGGGCGGTGAGGCCCCAGGTTCCACTCTTGGCCTCCGCAAGGCGTTCTTTCACAGCACGGAGTTCGCGCTTAAAAGGGCTGGAAATCGGGGCGGCTTCCCAGTCGCACGGGGATGATCTCTTTGTGGCTGTCGCGATAGATCTCCACCTTCACCACCGTATCGGCAAGCGCATTGCCAATGACTCGCATCAGGTGACCGCGGTCGCTAATCGGTTGATTATCGACACGAAGGATCAGGTCGCCTTTGCGCAAACCCGCATTCGCGGCAGGGGAATTGGTATCCGCCATGCCCGAAATCATGGCCCCACGGACGCGTGCGTCGTCGCCAATGAGTTGGCTATCGTCGACATCGGCCAACCCGACTCCCAGCCATCCTCGTTCAACGCGGCCGGTTGCCTTCAAGCGTTCGTAGATTTGCTGGGCAACATTGCTAGGGATCGAAAAGCTGACGCCCTGGTAAGTCTCCCCCACAATCGCCGTGTTGATGCCGACCAGTCTGCCGCGTGCGTCGACCAGAGGTCCGCCGCTGTTGCCAGGGTTCACCGCCACATCGCTTTGCATGAAATCTTGGTACTGAGTGCTGGCGCGGACCATGCGGTGTTTTCCGCTTAAAATCCCGAACGTAACGGTGCGGTCGAGTCCAAACGGGCTGCCGATCGCCCATACGGGCGAACCGACGCGGCAGCGGTCGCTATCGCCCCATTGGATCGGTAATAATCGGTCGGAGTTGACTTTCAATACCGCCAGATCGGTCAGCGGGTCGGCGCCAACGAGGACCGCTGCGGTGCGTCGTCCATCGCTGAGGGTTACGGTGATGTCTTGGCCATCAGCAATCACGTGACGGTTGGTCACGATGAACCCGGCCTCGTCCACGATCACTCCACTGCCCTGGTCCGAGGTCGTCAGCACTTCGCTGCGGCGGAAATGGGTGGTCGTTGCCAGCGGATCGAGAGGGCGACGTTTGACTTCGATATGCACCACGCTCGGGCCGACTGCGGCGGTGACCATTTGATAGGCATCGCTGAGTGCATCGAGTGAAACGTTCTTTAGCCCCTCGTTGCCCGTGTCGTATTCGGCACGTAATTCGCCACGGTGCCATGCGTAACGGACCTCTTCGACGATCTGGGGAACCGCGAATCGAGCGGCGGCCAACATCAAGGCCATCGTTGCCAACAGCATCAAACTTTGCAGCAATGGGTCGGGATGACGCAGCGTTTTTCGGTTGGCAATTTTGTGGTCACGCGACTCTTCGTTGCCGCGCGAGTCCTCAACGGACTCGGCTTCGCAAAGAACCGATGCCTGCTCGCCCCGTGCTTGCGGTCGCAATGGCATGGGAGGAGGGGTGAGCGTTGGGGGATGCAGCATCCGGCTGGGGTGGCCGGCGTGGCCTGTGGCGGGGGTTGGTTCCAGCGGGGGCGTTATAAGTGGCGTTGAGCAAGGCACTTTTAGTCGTACCAGGGTTACCTCGACCGGAGACGGATCGGAAACCGAGGCGTCGGGCGCGGAGCCATTCGTTTCGGAGACCCGTTTTCCGGGGGGGGATGGTTCTTGGTTCCGCATCAGATGGATTTTGGCCTCATTGTGATGGACGCCATCAAAACGCGTATGGGGCCGCCCCGGTTCGGCAACTTGACGTGAATCGGGTTGACGTGAATCGGGCACATCGCTCGCAGGGGACGATGGTGGAGGATCAGTTGGAAACATGAGTAGACGGACTCCGAACGCACCGAGAACTTGCCTTTCATCACCGTGGTATCGAAACCGTGGTGACAAACTTGCCCTGACATCAGCGATCTCATTGTAGAGTAGAGGTTGTCTGAGCGTGAAATGCTTTTTATCGCGTGAGTCGAGGAATTCGCCGATCAACTGGGGAAACGTTGTTTAAAAACCGCCGGTTTTAGCGAATACAGCGGATCTGCGGGGGCGGTGTTTTTGAGAAGAGGGTGTCGCCGGGAAGGTGGCGTTTGGGATTTTCGGTTTTCCGTCGCCGGGGGGGACGTGAAATTGCGTCCCGCCGCCTCTCGACCGTCGGTAGGTGGTGAGGCCGCGCTCGTATTTTCTCCTGCGACACTCCTTTGCAGAATGCAAAATCGTGTGCGGTGACAAGGATTTGGGCAAGACGACTCGTCCTTGAACAAGTTATGCTAGAGGCCTTCGAGAACCCACCCGTTATTACCTCTTCCCGCCGGCGCCCGAGAGTCATGTCCCATCCAGCCCGAGAGTCCATTTATCAGGCCATTGCATCGATTCGATTGATCGATCCTCACACCCATATCAATCCCCATGCACCGGCGTCGCGGACACTTGCGGATTTGCTCGGCTACCACTACTACACCGAACTAGCGCATTCCTCAGGGATGCCCAAGCGTGAAATTGAAGAGCCAGGGATTTCGCCTCACGAGTTGGTGCGGCGTTTGGTCCACAATCTTGCCCCCCTAGAGAACACGTCTCAGTACCGTTGGCTCGTCGAGATTTGTAAGAAATTTTTTGGCTTCCAAGCGGATCGCATCGACACCTCCAATTGGGAATCGCTCTACGACGCTGCCGAGCGTTCGATGGCATCGGCTCAGTGGTCCCAGTCGGTGTTGGACCAAAGCAACGTCGAAGCGGTTTTCTTGACAAATGACTTTGATGACGATCTGAGTGGATTCGACACCAACACCTACATCCCCTGCCTGCGCACCGATGACTTGGTTTTCAAGTTGCACCAACGCGACGTTCAAGAACGGTTGCAGCGTTCCAGTGGGGTTTCGCTGAACGGTTCGTTGGGCAGTCTTCGCGATGCGATTCGGCAACTGTTTTTGCACTTCACGGCAAACGGTGCGCGAGCCTGTGCGATTTCATTGCCGCCATGGTTCGAGCCCACGATGGTCAACGAAGGCCGCGCGTCCAATGCACTCAACGCGGTGCTCCGCCACGGCGAAGCGGTAGAGTCGTCGCACGTCACGGCGCTTTCACGCGCAGTGTTTTGGATGCTCGCCGAACTTTGTGACGAGTTTGGATTGCCCTTTGATTTGATGATCGGTGTTAATCGTGGCGTCTATGCCGAAGGGGTTTTTCAGGGCCAGGATCTGTACGATTCACGCGTCTCGTTGATCCAATATCGCGAGTTGTTCAATGCGTTTCCGGATGTCAAGTTTCCTGTTTCGGTGTTGGCAAGTGTCACCAATCAAGAGCTCGTCAGTTACGCATGGATCTTTCCCAACGTGATCACCAATGGACATTGGTGGTATAGCAACACGCCATCGTTCATTCATCGTGACGCGGCGGTGCGGTTGGAAGCGGTTCCGCAAACCAAACAGATCGCCTACTACAGCGACGCGTACAAGTTGGAGTTTGTGTGGCCGAAGTTCGACATGTACCGCAACATTTTGGCAAACATTCTGGCCGAACACTTCGTTGGCTTTAATGGCTGGAGCGAGGAGCAAGCGATTGAACTTGGCTACAAGGTGCTCCGAGGCAACGTCGAAGCGATTTTCCCGAGCCGAACGGGCGTCGATGCCACCGAGGCCGCTGTTGATATTGCCGAAGTGGACTCGGCGGATGCCGAAAATCTTGGCTCGATCGGTTTCGCAGATGCCGCACTCGCTGCGTCCTCGGCTGCTTTGACCGGAGAAGCGATCGGCGTGGTCCAAGTCGATTCCGAACCGAGTGTGTTGGACGATGGGGAAGCGGCGTTGGAAACGATCGAGGTCGACGAGAGTGCGGAAGAGCAGGATGAACTCGATCCTCTGCCTAGTGAAGATGAGCTTGGTACGGTCGATGTAGCAGACGTCGAACTAAACGATCTTTCGACAGATCGTCAATCGGTTGATTTCGAAGCGATCGACAATGAAGCCGATTCGGAGCCGCTCGCGGTCGGCGATTTATTCGGTGACGATGACCAGCCCGCGGTACCGGGGGATGCGGAGACATTGCAAGCGGAGGATTCGCATGCCGCGGTCTCAGATGAGTTCTTGTTGGAAGATGCACCCTCGGATGGCGATTCCGACGCCAACGGGCCTGAGATTCGACTGCTGCGAGGCGAAGAATCGTTTGCTCCGGATGAAGACTCGTTGCGAGTTCAACCCGATCCGATGACGGGCGAGTTGACCTTTCCTGCTCCCGCCAGTGAGGCCAATGACGAAGACATGCTCGATCAACTTGGCATCGGCTTTGTCGAACAGGAAAGTGAAGAGCAAATTCAGTTCGAGCCCACGTCGGAAATCGAAGAGCCCGAAGAACCGCAGCGTTAAGCTACGTTATCCCCGCTGGGGTTGCGATCTAAGTCGAAGCATCGCCAGCGATAGGCAAGCGAGTCAGGTGGCCGAGTCGTTCCGCCACCTATCCGTTGGACGGCGTCGAATCGCGAAACCGATCGCGCCCGGGATGCTGCCTGGGATGGTGAACGGATGGCGTTGTGAACGTTTCGTTTGAGAGCGGCTTTTCTGTTAAGCGACGCTCGTTCGTGTGGAATCCGGCAAAAAAAAGGAGGACAAAAAAATGGCAGTGTTTGCTGTTTCTGTCTTTCATTTTTTTGCCTCCCCTCTTTTGTCCAATGGCAACTCTGCAGTTGCGTTAAGGAGTCATGGCAGGGACGCGGTGTGCCCTATTTGTCTTTGGCAACGATGCGGTTGATCGCGTTTAGCATGGCAAGGATGGTGCTCTCGACACTATCGGTGCTGGCTCCGACGCCGCGGTAGCTTTTTCCTTTGTGCTCGACTTCGAGATTCACTTCGCCGATCGCATCGCGTCCAAGGGTGGCGCTGCGAACGCGAAAGTCTTTACAGACCAGTTCGATTCCGGTCATCTTCTCGACCGCCCAAAAGGCGGCGTCGATGGGACCATCTCCCTGTTCAACTTCTTCGGTGAATTCACGGTCGCCCTGCTTTAGGGTCACGCGAACGCGAGGGGTACGCGCGGTGCCGCTGGTGACTTCGTAATCGACCAACGCCCATTCTTGCTCGACGCTGCCGCTGATTTGTTGCTGGATCAACGCGACGATGTCGCCGTCGTAGATGTCTTTCTTTTTGTCGGCGAGCCGTTTGAATTGATCAAATACGGTTTGTAATTGTTCGCTTGACAACGTGTAGCCCAACGTCTTGGCGCGATCAGCAAGCGCGGCACGGCCACTGTGCTTTCCGAGCACCAAGTCGGTCTTCGCGACTCCGACATCATCGGGTGACATGATCTCATAGGTGCTGCGTTCTTTGAGCATCCCGTCTTGGTGGATTCCGGATTCATGAGCAAACGCATTGCGACCCACGATCGCTTTGTTGCGTTGCACTTGGATGCCAGTCATCTTGCTCACCAATCGGCTGACGGGGACCAATCGCCGCGTATCGATTCGGGTGTCGCAATGATAGAAGTCTCGGCGGGTTTTCAGTGCCATCACGACTTCTTCTAACGCCGCGTTGCCGGCGCGTTCCCCAATCCCGTTGATCGTGCATTCAATCTGCCCTGCCCCGGCTTCGACCGCAGCCAAGCTATTGGAAACTGCCATGCCGAGGTCATCGTGGCAATGCGTGCTCAAAACCGCTTTATCGATGTTGGGAACACGCTCTCGCAGCATGCTAAAGACGTTGAAGATTTCTTTGGCTGTGATGTAACCGACCGTGTCGGGCACGTTGATGGTCGTGGCGCCAGCATCGATTGCCGCTTCGACCACGCGACACAGGAAGTCGTGTTCGGTTCGGCAAGCGTCCTCGGGGGAAAACTCGACGTCGTCACAGTAATTGGCGGCGCGGCGAACTCCAGCGATGGCGCGCTCGACAATCTCGTCAGTCGTCATGCGCAGTTTGAATTCACGGTGAATCGCACTGGTGGCAAGGAACACATGGATGCGTGCTTGCGGGGCGTACTTGACCGCTTCCCAGGCCGCATCGATATCCTTGTCGTTACACCGAGCCAAGCCGCAAATCGTGGTGCCACGAACCGTTTGAGCAATCTGTTTGACCGCTTCAAAGTCCCCGGGCGATGCGATCGGGAAGCCCGCTTCGATGATGTCCACTCCCAGATCGGCCAGCGCTTGAGCCACTTCGAGTTTTTCAACGAGATTCATGCTCGCCCCCGGTGATTGCTCGCCATCACGCAACGTCGTATCGAAAATACGGATCATGCGAGCATTCGAGGCATTGCCTGGTTCGCTGGTCTCTGCTGTGCCCGAAGTGGACTGTGGCATCGCTAAGGTTCCTCTTTGGAAGAAGTGATCTAGGAGTCGAAACAATAAAAAAACCCGGGTCGCTTGGCGACTCGGGTCTCATGTGTTTTTGAATTTGCCACCCTAAAAGTGGCCAAACAAAGCATCATCACCCGCCGCCGAAGCGTCGCAGCAGTCGCAGCGATAGGAGATCGAGATGGTTGTTCATGGCATCATCATACTTAGAGGGGCGGTGCCGCGTCAACGGTTCACGGTTTTTAGGAGAATCCATCCAAAAGGTCGCGGGCGACACGTTCTAACGACAGTGGGCCTCGGCCTTTATCGACCTTTTGCCTGGAACACGCCACCCTAAACGTTTAGGCGGCCGTCGCTTGAGGGATTTTCTTGCCCTGCAATTGGTAGACGTAACGGAGCACTTCGGCCACCGCTTGGTATTGTTCAGCAGGGATCGAGTCGCCCACGTCGACCGTCTTGTAGAGCACTTGGGCCAACGGTTTTCGCTCCACGACGGGGATGCTATTTTCCAGCGCCAGCCGACGGATTTTTTGGGCAATCACTCCCGCGCCTTTGGCCAACACAATCGGCGCCGGCATGGTGCTGGGATCGTACTTGATCGCGATCGCGAGCTCGGTGGGGTTGGTGACGACCACGTCGGCCTTGGGGACTTCATTGCCCACTCGCTGCATCATCATTTGCCGTTGCACCTGACGTCGCCGCGCGGCGACCTGCGGATCACCCTCGGTCTCTTTCATCTCGTCACGCATCTCTTGGTCAGTCATCATCAACTCTTGTTCGTTCTTCCATTTCTGGAAAGCGTATTCAAGAATCGCTAAGACGAACAGCGCGCCGCCGACCCAAACACAGGTTCCCATCAGCGCGTTGAACATAGCGCTGGCAATTTGGGGAACTGAAAGCGCCGCGAGTCCGAGGATCGAATCTTGATACTTGCGCATGGCGTAGAACGCGACCACGCTGATGATCGCAACCTTGAAGGTGCCAAACCCAATTTTCGCCACGCCTTGCAACGAGAGAATCCGCTTGGCGCCGGACAGCGGGCTGATATTGCTCAGCTTCGGAGCGATTTTTTCAGGGGCAATCAAGAGGCCCGTTTGCATTACATTGGCAAGCACACCAGCGACCAACATCGCCAACAGCATTGGCACCGATGCAATCGCCAACCGACCGCTGCTGGTCAACAACCAATGCGTGGCATCTTCCGAACCAAACGGGGTGATCCTTGGCGTGGACAAGGCTTCGGTGATCGCCGCAGCAAGGGATTCCGCGGCCGGGCCACCTAACATCCAAAGGGCTCCGAGTGCAGCGAGCAGCAGCGCCGCGGAGGTTAGGTCTTGGCTGCGAACGACTTGCCCTTGTTCGCGCGCTTGCCTACGCCGCTTCTCGGTTGCTGAATGCTTCTTGTCACCACTGCTGTCAGCCATGTTCTTTTGCGATTACCTGCTCAAGAGTTGATGCGAAAATGTGCGTTCGGTTTTGCTTCGTTAGCGGAGCCAGCCGCCCGGTCTAATCCGAACGTTGTACGAATGCGTAAACAAGCGAGGGTTTTGTGGAAAAGGGGGCTTTGATCCAGTGATTCACGCCGCTTTGACTCGGGTGCACTTAAGTGTCGGTGATGATTTCAGGTGAATGATGATATCCAGTTTCTCGTAATCGAAACGGCCTCATGGCTTTGCCTCCTTTTGATTCTTAATCGTAATCTTACTGTTAAGCCTAATCTTCTCCGGTGGGTTATGGTCAACCGCGGCTGCGCAGGCGGTATTAAGAATAAGATGAGGAGTTGCTTGTTTTAGGATCGGCTGGATCGGGACGAGGCTAAGTGTGTTTGACATTCGGATCGTATTACCACAGTTGGCTGATTTTTGCTGCCACCGCCACCAATTCGTTCTCGAAAATCAGCCCCACCGAGCCGATCGTGAGGGTGGTGACCACCAATAACGCCAATGCATTGATGCTCAATCCGATCGCAAGCACGTTGATTTGAGGTAGGGTGCGGCTGATCAATCCGGTCAACACATTGCTAAGCAATAACGCGGCAACCACGGGCGCCGCTACGCGGATGCCCGCCGTCATGCCGGCGGTCATTTGATCCACCACCAAGGTCATCATCGAGTCCGTGAACGTTACCTTGCCGGCCGGCATCGCTTCAAAACTGTCGACCAAAATCTCCAAAATCATGCGATGGCCGCCAAGCCCTAACATCACCGCTGTGACAAGTAGTCCGATCAAACGAGCGAGTGTCGGCATGCTGCTTGACGTGGTCGGGTCGACGGCATCGCCGAGTTGCATCCCGCCGGTCCCAGTAATGGTTTCACCGGCGAGTTGAAGCCCGGTGACAATCAATTGAATCGTCGAACCGATCAACAATCCAACCAACCCTTCGCGTGCCACCGCAATTGTTAATTCAAGCAAATTGTCGATGCGGGGTAACGATTCAAGGCCGACGTTTGCCGAGACCGGTGGCAACAGCAACATGGTCATCACGATCGCCAACAGCGCGCGAACTCGTTTAGGAACGCCCACTCCGATCGCGGGCATCGAGATCAGCAGCGTGCTCAATCGAGTGAGCACCAGGACGCCCAACACGAGATGATCGATCGCCCATTGCACGAGCGACTGAAAATCAGTCGGTTCCATTAGGGCGACCCTGCGTTCTCAAATACGGTTCGTGTGAACTCCACCATCCGGCTCATCAGCCATGGCATACAGGCGATCATCACCGCGGCCATCGCCAACACCTTCGGCACGAAGGCCACCGTTTGGTCTTGGATTTGTGTCAACGCTTGAAGCAAACCGATTAACAAACCGGCGCCCATGCCGACAATCAATAGCGGTGCCGCAATCACCACCGCCGTCATTAGCGTGGTTCGACAAAGGTCTACAGCGGTGGGAGCGTCGATCACAAACGTAAACCTTAAACGAGAGTTCCAAAACTGTCCATCAACATCTGCACCACCAAACGCCATCCGTCGACCAGCACAAATAGTAACAACTTGAAGGGCAACGAGATCACCGCCGGCGGAAGCATTAGCATCCCCATCGAGATCGTCACACTGGCCACCACCAAGTCGACAATCAAAAACGGCAAGTAAATCTGGAAGCCCATCAGAAAGGCGGTCTTCAGCTCACTCAGGATGAATGCAGGTAGCAGCACCCGTAACGGAACTTCCTCGAACGTACTCGGCAACGGTGCATCGGGATCCATGTAGCCATAAAATAAATGCACGTCGTCATGGTTCCCTGCCACATCAATTTGACGGGACATGAATTCACGAATCGGGATCGATCCGGCTTCGTAAGCCTCCTCCATCGACATTTTGACGTCGGGATCGGTGTACGGTTTGACTGCGTCTTCGTAGACACGCGTCCACACCGGTGACATCACAAACAGGGTCATGAACATTGCGATGCTGGTCATCACCTGGCTCGGGGGCAACGATTGCAGCCCAATCGCTTGTCGCAATAGTCCGAGTACGATGATGATGCGGACGTAACAGGTGGTCATCAACAATACGGCCGGCGCTAGACTTAGCACGGTCAACAGCAGCAAGACTTGCAGGCTGCTCGCCAAACCCTCCGGGCTGGTCCATTGTTCCGGCCCGCCGCCCAAGACATTGAGCGATTCGGCCGCAATCTTGACCGGTTCTTGCTGCACAATCGTCGGCTGCTGAGCGACTGCGGTCGGCGCATGCAGCAACGCAGCGATCAGCAAAATCAGTTGTATTGCAAGCAATCGGGTCAATCCAACATCGCTCCATCCACGCGGACGCCTTCGGCAAAGAGACCCTTGGACTTTAGGGAAAGTTGCCAAGAAAGCGAAAGAGCGATTCGCGTCGACTTACTTCACGATCCGCCAACAGCGGTGGATTCGTCGATTGCGGTATTCCTCGGGAACGGTTTGGTTGCTGATTTCGTGGATCGTCGTTGCGGAAACCTCCGCTGGATCAAACTTAAACCCACGGAAATTGTTGGAGAAATAAATCACTCCGCCAGGGCTCACGATTGCTAGCAACTGATTTAGAAACGACACGGCACAGGTCTGCACGTCCCAGTCGTTTTGGGTGCTCTTGCTATTGGAGAAGGTTGGCGGGTCGAAGACGACGAGGTCGTAGAGTTCATCGGGTTTGTGTTCCTTGATGAACTGGACGGCGTCGATCGCAAAGTATTCGTGCTCGGGACCATCGAAGCCGTTTCGCCGCATATTCACTTTAGACCACTCGATATAGCGTTTCGACAAATCGACGCTGGTCGTCTTCGCAGCTCCGCCCGCCGCGGCATAAACGCTGAACGAACCGGTGTAGCAGAACAGATTCAGGAAGTTTTTGCCCGCAGCGACCTCACGGACCATTTGCCGAGTCACGCGGTGATCGAGGAATAACCCGGTGTCGACATAGTCGGCCAAGTTAACCAGGAACTTCAGTCCTCCTTCCTGGACTTCGATCCGCGAATCGGTGTCGGCGACCTTTTCGTGCTGTTTGGTTCCCCGTTGCCGCTCGCGTTTCTTTAGGTAAACGTTTTCCGCAGGGATTTCCAGCGTCTCACCTGCGGTTTTGGCCATCAGATCGAGCCAATCGGAATGCTCCGCCGGTTCACGATCGTGCGGCCGTTCGTACTCGGTGAGATGCAAGTGGTCTTCGTAGCGATCGACAACCAACGGGATTTCGGGGATATCGCGTTCGTAGAGTCGATAGCACGTGATCCCGCGACGCGTGGGGTAACGCCGCAAATGACGAGCTCGTTTACTCAACCGAGTCGCAAACAGGTTGGCTTGTTCGATCGTTTTTTCGGAATAGGAGGAGCTGTTCTTCATAAAGATCGGCTTGAGGTTTCTTCGCTAGAGTTCGTTTTGGATTTGCTGGCATGCGACCAATGACTGGCGATCACGGTGTCGATGACCAATTGGGTGAAGTGGTACATCAGCATTGGGATCACGCTGACTCCGCAATCGATCGCGATCTGCAGTCCAATCGTCAGCGTTTTTTGGCTGCCGGAGATCCCGACCGCGATCTGGCTCTCGCGGTCCGCCCGGACCATCCGCGCGGCGAACACGCCAAACACCAGTGCTGCGACGTGCAGCGTTGTCACCGAGACCAAAAGCTGGCCAATTTGAATGCCAAACCGCGAGGCATTCTCCTGCATCGCTTCTCGCACCACCATGGCGCTGGCGATCGATCCGAAGCCCACCATCGACAGAATACCGAGCTGAGCGAAGAAGGATAAGCGGAGCTTTTGGCGATCCGCCCATTCCGCAAGTCCTGCCATTCGCATCGTTTGCGCCAATACGATGGGAATGACCACGAGCAGCGTCAGATTCCAGACCTGATCGGTTACCGACAGTTCCGTGGTCTTTGCTAGCACCAAAGTGACACCGATTGGCACCACCGCGATGCAGGCCAAATTGGTCACGACGGTCGTCATCAATGCGATCGATTCGTTCCCATCGGCTTTGCGTGTCCACACGGCGGCCGATGCGAGGGTGCACGGGACCAGCGACGCGATGAATAAACCACCAAAGATCGGGGCCGGCAAATAGGCCCTCATCGGCCAACACAGCAGCGGCACGACGACGACATTGATCGCGATTGCTAGCAGAGTGGGTAGCGGCTTGTGAAAGCTCTGCCGCACCGAATGGGCGGGCAACGTGATCCCCATCGACCCCATCACCGCAAACACAATCGCACTGCGTAATGGGGTCATTTCCAACAGCGGAGTGAGCGATTCGCTAGCAAAGAAACCAATCGCAATGATCAGTACGAGCGAGATCAGAAACCAGTGTGATTTTAGCCTTGCCCCCATGTTGTGATTTTCCCAAACGATCTATCGGCAAGCAGGGTAATGAACTTAAGATTCGGACGTGTCTATCGCTGTTCGCTAGCGTTCAGGGTATCAGAAGCACCCGATGCTTCCGAGGCACACTACAAACGGACTCATGAAAGGTCCGGAAAACACGGTTTTTACGTCAACGGTTTCGGTCGCCCCCGCAGGGAAAGGATTCCCAATGCATGAACGGACACAACGAGCCTTTGCTCGCTTGGTGTTCGTTGTCTGCTGCGCGTTGCCGACTTCGCTCGTCTTGATGACGATTCTGGTGACCTGGACGCCGTGGTATCACCACAAGTGCTTGCGTGAGATCACCGCCTCGATTGCCAAAGACACGGGATTGCACGTGACGATCGAGGACTTCGATCGCCCCAGCCCGACTCGTCTCGATCTACAAAACGTTCGTTTGTTTGATCCCGAAACGAACCGCGAGGTGGCCAAGGTGTACCAGGTCTCGTGGACCACCGTTAACGAAGGGGTTTCGATTGTGCTGCAGCAACCGGAGCTGCAATCGTCGGAATTGGAGAACACATGGCGTTTGGTCCATGACCGTTTTCTGTGTCAATCCATTTGTGTTTCGACGCCGGTTCGTTTCGCTGCGAACGACTTAACGATCCATAGTAGTGCGGGGCCGATGACCCTGCGCGATGTCGATGCTTGGATTGAACCGGGCGACCCTTCGGTCGTTGGCAGTTCAACGCGGGCCACCATTGAATGTTTGCCCAGCGGTCAGTCTCACGAACGTGGTTTTCGCATCGAAGTGGTTCGCGATCGCAGCGGAGTGGCACCGGTGACGATGTGGACGCTGGAAACCGGCGACACCGCCCTGCCCTGCTCTGCGCTTGCCCAGTACAGTGACGCGATCGCGATGCTGGGCAACGACGCGACGTTCTCGGGAATGATGCGTTGGTGTATCGAGCCCGATGGATGGTGGGTCGATTTGAGCACGTCGCGATTCGAACAAGTCGATTTGGCTAGGCTGTTTCAGCGATTGCCCCATCAATTGACTGGCAAGGCGAGTTTGCTGTTCCGCCGCGGGATGATTCGGCCTGGCAAGACCGTGGATGTGATTGCCGAGTTGCGAGCCAAAGACGGAATGGTCGGTACGTCACTGTTAGCGTCGATGCAGCGCGATCTCGGCATGACGATTCAGACCGAGATCACCAACGCACGTCCGGTTGCCTACGACCACTTGGCGATGCAGTTTCAGATCTTTGGAGCCAAGATGACGCTCGATGGGATTTGTCGCACCGAGCATGGATTCGAAGGATTGCCAGCCGGAGTGGTGTTCATCGCCGATGGCTATTCGATGGTACAAGCTCGTGAGTTGGAGATGCCCGCGATCGCGTTAGCTAAGGCAGTGGCACCGTCGCACAGTGTCTTAGTGCCAATCTCGGAGCAGACCACGCCGCTGATGCAGTGGCTATTGCCTCCGAGCCGAGCGTTGCCAAACGATCCCAGTCATTCACCGCCGCCGTCGCCGCGGATTCAAACCACTCAAGCGTTCAGCGGTGGCCCCACGATCAGCGAGCCGTAGCCGCGGTTTGAGGGGAATAAGAGGAATCGGTACCAGCTATCCGTTTGTGTACGGCACGCGGTTCCGACGCGCGGAATGCGAGATACACCCATGATTCATGCGTCACGCATTCTCGCTTGCTACCGTCCTTCCTGTTTTTCTGGCAGAAATCCACGTCAGTCACGAAACCTAGCTCCCTCACTGGAGCCGATCGGTCAATGCCTTGTTGGTCAAAGACTGGGGCGTTTTGAGCTATCACTGCGTTCGCAACAGGGCAGGGAATTGCAACTTGATGATGCAACCAAGCAGCGAGTTGCGACGACGATTGGCCAACACAGATATCGCGTTCGAAACCAAGTCGTGACAGCGAAGAGGGTGCCATTCATTGCTGACCCTTTTTGCATTTCCACAATGACCTGCTGTCCGGCCGATTCGAATTCAGACAGGCCACAAAATCAGAATGCTACAAATTCCAGGAGCTTTACTTGCATTCATCCGAACCATGGCGAAAAGTTAAGACAATGTCATTTATGTCTGTGAGGTGTTCCAATGGCTTTGGTGCCGTGTCCCGAGTGTATGAAGACGGTTAGCGAGCATGCCGCAGCGTGCCCCGCGTGTGGAATTGCGATTAGCGCCGAGGCGATGGCGATGGCGAAGCAAGCGTTGAAAGATCGCGACGAAGCGCAAACGAAGAAGATCCTGCTTGCTTTTCTTGTCTTGCCCCCGATGTTTCTCTTTCTACCGATTGCACTTCTTGAAGGTTGCAGAAGTGCCACGCCCTCATTGCGTCAAAACGCTTCGGTCAGCACCGTCGGATCCCATACCGACGACAAAAAACTATCGATACCGTACGCGAAAAATGCAGTCAAAGAACGTCTGAAATCGCCTTCAAGTGCTTCATTCCCCTGGGGAAGTGACAACTATAAAGTTTCGAATCTAGGTGATCGCTGGATGGTGTCGGGATACGTTGATGCTGAGAATGGCTTCGGAGCCAAGATCCGTCGACACTGGATTGTTGAACTGGAAAAAGACCATTCGTTCGGTGATTTTGTAGTGCAAAGCGTGGTGTTCCTCTAAGGGAATCGGTGCCCGCCACTTCGTTCCTGCTATCCCGATAGGGATAAAAGCCACTCGCGGTAGGTAAGCGAAACGCCAGCTACGGAAGTTGTTGCACAAAAGCGATTCCGACCCTGTTCAGGGTCGGGTAGGCGAATGGATTCGTTTTCCGGTGCTGTTCGCTGCGGTTACGCGGATTCGAGGTCGCTTGGTTTGCGTCCAAACGCGACGCCCGCTGCGATGAAGGCCGCTTGAGAGGCGATGTACAGACTCAACCACATCAACACGCCGGAGGTGAAACCGTAGCTATGCAGTCCAATGCCGAGTTCGTTTGTACCGAACCAGCTCCACGCAGTGACGATGTTACCGCCAATCGCCAGCACACAGAAACCACGAGCTTTGACCATCCCGTCCCAGCGTGCATGAAGCATCAACGCGTTCCAGATCACGATCAGTAGGGCGCCGTTTTCTTTCGGATCCCAGCCCCAGAAGCGTCCCCAGCTATCGTCGGCCCAGAGTCCACCGAGGACCGTGCCAACGAAGCTGAACAGGATGCCGAAACAGGCGGCACCGTAACACATCCGGTAGAGATCCTTCATCATCTTGGCGTCTTTGCCCACCCAGCCTGCAATCAAGTAGCCAATCCCGATCGTGCCGGCGACGAGCGTGGCGACGTACCCGAGTGTAACGCTGATCACATGGGTGGCTAACCAGAACTGAGTATCGAGGACCGCTTGCAGTACCGGCATCGTGTCACCGGAGTTCAGCCCGTAGGCCACTAGCAGCGACAGCATGCCCCCGGTTGCCGACAACAGGTTGCCGGTGCCGTATTTGAAGATCCGTTCGACGACCAAGCCAAACAACACGGCGGCCCAGCCGATGAACACGGCCGAGGAGTACAAGTTGATCACCGGGGCACGGCCGGTGATCACGATCCGGCACAAAATCGTGAACGTATGAATGGCCAATGCAATCGCGAGGGTGCCCCAAACCGCTTGGCGCATCCGTGGCAAATGGAACAGAAAGTAGAACAACGCCAAGACGGTCGAGACGAGGTAGAGAAACATCGTCACGCCCGTGGGCCAATTCGATTGCATCCATCGTTCCAGCGAGACCATGCCTTTGTCATAACCGGGGATGGTGTAACCTTGCACTGCGGCGAGATGGTCGTCCACGGCGGTGTTGAATCCGACGGTGTCTTGTTGGTCATAGGTTTTGATCATTTGACCAAACGACTCGATCCCAGGGCGAGGCGGGATGTCGGTTCCGAACGTGTTCTTGGCCATCTCGAAAAACGCAGGCGCGTAAGCTGACCAACGAGGGTCATCGACCGCTTCGGAGGCGGTTTGTTCGGCGGGAGGCACGATCGCCGGCGCCGGCATCTTGGCGAGACTTTCCATTCTCATTTCAAGTTCGCGAAGGGCAAAGAGTTGCTGGGTTTGTTCGTCGGTTCCGTCTGGGAAAAAACTGGCGGGGAACCGTGACGGAGTCGGAATGCGAAACGCAGCGGCGGTCAACGTGTATTGACGGGTGCGGCGATCGAGTTCGATCAACTTCTTTTCTTTGAAGGATTGGTGGAGGGACTCCTTCTTCGACGCGGCTTCGACAAGCTTGGATGCAGCATCCCAATGCTCGCGAATTTCGTTGAGGGAAAACAGTTTGCTCTTACGCCGCTCGAGTCCAAGTTCGCTGCGTACCTCTTCCGCATCGATGCGGAACATCGGCAAATCGTGAAGATGCGTATCGTCGACCGCGACTTCCATCAACCACTGCATCGCCGACAACGATTTGCCGGAGACCCGTGCTTTGATTTCCACGGGAGCGCTGGCGAGCGACAGCGACTCGCGATTGCTGATCGCTTTGAGGGTTTGACGTGCGTACGCGTCTAGCGGCATCACGCGGCCGCCAAATTGAGTCGGGATTTTGCCCGCTGAGTAGAAGTCGAATTGTTTCATCCGTTCGCTCGGACGCATCGAGTTCATCACCGCAGGCCAAGGAATCAACATCATCAGTGCGATTCCCGCAAGTCCGCCGACGGTGGCAAACACAGGCCACTTTGACGGCGGTGATTGGTTGAATTCCGCGAGCGCGGCGAGCTCTTTTCGGTTTTCACGTTCGCGTCGATCCAGGAATCGCGTCAGCGTGCCGAGAAAGTGAACTAGCATGCCGAGGGCCGTGATGCTGCACGCGACGTAGGGAATCAACCAACCCGAGTTGCGAACGACTTGGATTCCGGTCATCTCTTTACCACCGGGAAGTGGCGTGTAGTTCGATTGATAAAACGTTTCACCGCGATAGCGAAGCGGATTGTTCATCCACACACGGTCCTTGCGGTCTTCGCCAGTTTCCGTGTCGATGATGCGAATGAACGATGAGTAATCGCGGGGCGTATCACTGCCGCTGTAGTTCACTCGTCGAACGTCTTCGAGTTGCACCCAATACGGTTTGACTTCGCGATGGAACCGCAGGCCAATGTCGTAGCTCTTGTCGTTCACGGTGACCGAATCAAATTCATCCTTGACCGTTTCGCCAGGGACTAACATTTGTCGATCCGAAATGACTTGACTGACCAAGTGGGTGCTAATCGATTCGCCTGATGTTTTGTCGATCAATTCGACGTAAGCGGATGGAACATTGATCGCGCCATCGGTTCCTCCTGCTTTGGTTAACGAAACGGCTTTGACTTCCAAGCCGATCCCGGCGGTGGCGATGTTGCCGTCCTTGTCGGCTTTCTTCAACGTCGAGTTGGGAAAGAATTCAATGACTTTTACGTTGACCGGGAGTGCCTCGTCTTGGATCACCGCATCCGAATCCGCAGCTTGTTGCAATCGGCTGCCGGGGATGCCGATGACTTGATCAACGCCGTCGAGTCGTTCAATAAAGGTCAACTCGGCGACGTCGAGATTGATCAGCGTGTTGGTTGATTCACCTTCGACAAGACTGAGGCGTTGTTCGAGTTGGCGGTCGCCAAAGGCAAATTGGCCGACCATCAATAGTCCGACGCCGAGGTGCAACAGTACGTTGCCCCCTTGTTTCTTAAAAACGAGCAAGCAGCCGGCGAGCAGTAATCCGCCGACGCCAAGTCCCTTGGTCAATTGCCATACGATCCGCAGACCGGGGTCGCCAATGCGGAACCCATAGATCAGTCCCAGTACAAGGGTCAGCGCGATGAGCCCACCGATTTGGTACATCAGCATGGCGAGCTTGGCATTGCGAACTTGGGTGCCCGCCACGACAAAACCGGCCGCGATGAGTCCCGTGCTCACCAACACACAAACCCAGAGGGCGTCATAGGAAATCGGGGGCGTGCCTTGCAATCCATCGCTGTTATGACCCGCCATCACGACGAATCCCGTGGCGATCAAGCCCGCAATGAAAAATCCAATCCCTAACATCAGCTTCGAGCCGCTGGCGTTAATCTTGAAACGCGTGATTTTCGCGGCGATCAAGTTCACCATCAACAACAGACCGATCAACGCTCCGCCGGGGAACGGAATCACACCGGGTAATGGAGTGCTGTGACGGTAAAACGCTTGCGGGACAAAGTCATCCAGGTGCAGCGGAGCGATCCAGGAGAGGAAGTACCGTTGTTTCACCTCCAACATATTCATTTCGTCTTGGGCGAGCGTGCCGACCAAAACGATGATCAATGACAATGCAAACAGAGTCACGGTGAATTTCAACGATCCCAGCCACCGTAGCGTGACATGGCTGAACTCACCGAACGAATCTTCGGTCTCGTGATCGACGTATTCTGATTGCGAAGGGATTGTGGCCATGGCTTGATGAACGACGAGGAAGGTGGGAGGTGAGGTGGGATTCGAATCTTGTCGAGATTCGGTCTGCAAGCGAGGGACGCGATGCAATTCCTCACTTGGATTGTGGGGGAAGTGCCCCCGCAAGTGACGCCGCTAAAGTTTGATCGATTCGAGGAACGACTTGATTGCCTCGGACTCTGCGGTCACGGTTTTGGCAGGGCCGGTCATTTTGATGAACAAACTGAAACCTTCATCAAGGGGAACGATGGTGGCGTCGATCGCGGTCCCCGACTCGGGGTCTGTACCTAATAATAGGTACCTTTGTGCATCTCGGCCATCAACTTTGATTTTTTCGGCATCTTGCATGGCTTTCTCAACCACTTCGTCTGCAACGCCTTCGGGGCGGATTTGGCCGAGCCAGCGAGCGACGTTGCCGCGCAGGTCCCCGCCAGCGGGGATCACCGTGATTTCGGCTTCCGCATCTTCGGGACCGACATTGAACGCCGCCATCCGCATGCTCGACATTTTGCCATCGCGCCAACCCTCGGGGCGATCGTACTTCAATCGCGCAGCGGGACTTTCCGACGCGGAGCTGTTTTCGGTTTTGGGCGCAGGTGTTTTCGGGGCCGAGGAATCTGACGTCATCGGGCCGCCAGCGACGCCGCTATGGATATCGTCGTTGGGCATCTCGCCACGCGCCATTGGGCCGCCCGCCATGCCACCCATCATCGGCGGTGAACCGCCGGTTGATTTGCCAATAATATCGACCCACACCGCAGTCCCCTCGACGGATTCGAGCTCCAGTGGCTCGCCGTTGGCCCATTTTTCGGTCGATGCAGCCAATCCGACTTGGCCGCGCCAACGATTGACGTTCATTGCGACCTCCGCATCCCAGTCCTCTTGTTTCGGTAGCGACGACACGCTGATGTCGAGTTGCTTGTCAGGCGTGTTGACGTCGATGGAAGCAAAACGCATCGGTTTGGAACCCCCGAGTTGCCATTGATCAGGCAATTCGCCCCACACGGGTTTGCCGTCGGTGAACTCAATCGACTCGACGAACTTGCGAAACTCGGCTGCGATCAATCCCACAGACTGTTCGGGGCCAGTGACTTTAAAAAACCACGTCTGGTCGCTCTGAGGGATCATTGCCGCGAGCATTCGGTCGTTGCCAACACGAAGTTGCTCAGGCACCTCCGTCGGCACCGAATAGGTCACGATCGGATCGGCTTTCTGGCATCCAGAGGTGCCGGTGATGAGCAGCGTTATGCACGCGATCGCAAAGTATGCTTGAACCGAGAATGGGAAAATCCGCGACATGGTTGCCATCAGAGTCCTGGCTGGCTATTGGGGGGGTGGGAGGAATCGGGAGGGTTGCCTTTGGCAAGCTTGCCCCGTTCAGGTACGAACGGGTCAAGGTACGGCGTCCCGTCTTAAATAGAAACCCCGCACGGGATTGTATCGTACCCACAATCCGTTGCGGAGACGCCTCAGCGGAGACGTTCATTCATCGCGAAAGCAAGGCTTAATCCCCGTCGCGGACGAGGTTCCGGACCCCGTTTGACGCCTGGCGCCGCGGGGGTTGCGGGCGCATTGTGTGCCGATCGCATGCGACAGCATGTCACGGGGTTGCGTGCCGCGGGTTTCGCGTCGCAAAGGCAGTCTTCGTTGTCGATTGCCGTGGCAACGCAGTGACCCTACCAATTCATTAGACTGATCAACGAATCGGTCAGTGAGCTGACCGGGGCGGAGGGTTCGCTATAAGTCCACATGTTGCGGAGCAAGTCGGTCATCAACATGCCGCCCAGGCTGAGCACACCGATGATCATGACTAGGGTGATGCACTGCAGCATCGTGAAGGGAACTTCGTAAGTGCTGACGGCCGAAGGCCCCGAAGCGACCTTGGTTCGCTTCGACGTCGCCGCGATGCCGATTCCCTCGACGCCCTCTTCTTCCTCTTCGGCGAAGGCTTCGTCTTCAGCCGGAGCGGCCTCGAAAGCTTCGCCACCAAACGGGTCGGCCTCACCAAAGCCCTCGCCACCAAATTCGACAGGCTCTCCGATCAATTCGGAATCTTCGACTTCGATGACTTGAGAATCGCTGTCAATGTCGGATTCCAGACCAATGCCCGAGGGCGACAATTGGAATTCTTCGTCGGATTGAAAGTCGATCATCGAGCCATCACCGCTGATGCCCGAACCACTACTGCCACTTCCGCTACCGGAGGAGACTTCGCTGCCTAGATCCAGTGCCGAAATACTGCTGCCGGCAAGATCAAGCGGTTCGCTCTCGAGAGATAAGCCGCTGTCCGAAGGGCTCATTAAATTAATGCCGCTGTCACCCGCGACCGACAAGTCATGCTCGGCACCGCCAAGCACAAGATCATCGTCGTCGTCGGCAATGAGCAAATCATCATCGTCGTCCAACGAGAGTGCATCGTCTTTGCCGGGGATCACGGAACCGGAACTCAGTGCACCGAGACCGAGGCTGCTTCCCAGCCCCGACGAGGCAAGCAGATTCTCGCTGTCACCCGAGATCAAACCGCTTCCTCCTTGTTCGCCACCCAACAGGTCTAGCTCGCTCAAGACATCGCCACTTTGCCGCTGAGCGGGAGCTTTGCCACCCAAGGCAGGCGTATCGAGTTCGTCCATCAATTCCAGGCTGCTCATCCCCGAGGCGTGCAGGTGGGAGCCGCCCTTTGAGGACGCAGCGATGTCATCGTCCAGAACATCTAATTCGCTGTCATCGCCCCCAATCATAATGTCGTCGCTGTCTTCTTCGCTAATCGCAACAAAGCTGAGATCGCTTCCGTCGCCCGAGGATAATCCGCTACCGACGATATCGCTGCCCAAATCGATGCCCGATTCGGATGCTAGCACATTAGTCGGTTCGGAATCCAAGAGTTCCTTGAGCTCCGCGTCGGTCACCGGTCCAGTACTTCCCGCGTTGGGTTCAATCGAGAGATCGATTTGCGCCGAGTCGTGAGTGATCGCGGGCTCGGAAAGACTCAGGTCGCTCGAATCGATTTCCAGGATCCCTTTGGCCTCAAGATCGCCATCGTCCTGTTTGCCGATATCCGCGAGGTCTCCCAACAAATCATCGCTGTCGTTGGCAACCAGGGCGACGTCGCTGCCGGTATCGCTACCGCTGGTGATTAAGTTGACATCGCTGCCGCTGCCACTCGACGAAGGTTCGTTGCCGAGTTCGACATCGCTGCCACTGCCGTCGCCGGCTTCGCCGAGATCGCCACCGATAATGTTCGTACCGCTGCTAAGCGAAAGCGGGGACCCCATGCCCATGTCGCTGACCAAATCGCCCGAGCCACCGAGCATGTCGCCGACGTCCAGGTCTTCGAGTTCATCGGCTAGACGAGCAATCTCGTTCTCAGGGAACTTCCAGCTCGCTCCGTCGCGAAATCCTCGGATTTGACCTTGGCTGCGAAGCTCGACCAAGCGGTCAACGGGGATACCTAGCTTTTGTGCAGCGTTTTCGAGGGAGAGGTAATCGGCCATTGTGTTCTGTGGCTCCGGTAAATCGCTTGGCGAAATTCAGGATTGCGAAAAAGAGACAAGCGGCCTGAATCGTGGCAGACCGAGTCGGTATGGATTAATCATAGGTTTCGATTAAACGCTTCTCTTCGACGGCTCGCTACTTTTTCCCCTTGGTTATCTGGCGAATTTCTTCGGGCAAGGGGGACGTCGCATTGAGCTGTAGCGAAAAGTCCGCATCGATCGGACGACTGCTGACCAGCCGAATCGTTCCCGATCTATCAATATGATACACGGCCATCCAGGATTTTCCGGTATCGATTAGCGTAATTGTCTGACTTCCCGAGCCGTCAGAATGGGAAAAACCGATCATGTCGCCCGCGGCACCCACCTGGTAGGGGCGAGCAGCGGCTTGAGCGACCACTCCAACCACCTTGTCCGCTTGTCCGGGAGCCAGGTTTGGTTCGCTAAATTGCCCCGTTTCCGGCGATTCTGGCGGGATTGCGGGCGGTTGACTCGACACGTACGAAGTGACCGCGATGATCATCGTACTGAACAAAATGACCCTTAGTGGCACTCTGGTTCGCAGCGCTGGTAAACGCTCGCGATGGTCATTGATTGAGTCGCTTTTTGGGGAGTGGGGCATCATCCTGGCCTGTGAGGGGAGGGAAAGTGGTTCAAATATTCGGCCTAAACGGGCCTCAGTAGGCTTAATAGGAGCGAGGGGGCCGATTCCATGACGCAAATCCTAGAGCGTTCCCAACAGGGATTGTAGTCCCATCACGCCCCGCAACGCCGCCGGAAGACAATTGCCCCCCGGCGTGAGGTCGCCACGTAGAGGGGGTGCCGGAGCGGCAAAGCAATCCCAGTCCCAAATGATGGCATTGGAAAATGAGGTTGCCCGGATGGCGAAATTTACCGATTGGGTGAAGTGATGCGGTCGAAACGGTCGATCCAGTTGTAATGAGTGCCGCATCGTTGCGCGCCCTGGCATGTCGTCGGGCGGGCATTCGCCGACGCTATTTCGCTAAATCGCCATTGGCAAGTTGAACTCCACCATCGAGGCTCGAGTCGTGAACCGCAAGCAAAACGACCCATCCAAGCTTTCACCCCCATCGGTGTCCTCTCGTGGCATGGCCTGGGGTTCTCTCGGGATCCTCTTTGCTGGGGCACTCTATGCCGTCGTTCTGGTCAGCGGCTGGGCTCCACTGGAACGCTATTTCCTTGGTCATCCGGTCGCGATCGCTGCGACGGTGCTGTTCTGTATCGCCGCCTCGGTGTTGCTAGGGAAATATTGTCAAACCACGGTCCAATGGAACACGCTAGCGGCGATCCGTGATGAGGATCTAAGGCCTGGAGTCGCTGACAGCACGTTGGCCGAGCGATGGCGCAAGAATCATGACGCCGGGCATGTCGCACAAAATTGGTTGACGCAACTTCGCGAGCTGCCCACGCGAACGCGATCGAGTCTCTTGCTGCGACGCTTGGAGGAATTGCTGACGCGGCAAAGCCAGCGTGGCAACGCAAAGAATCTTTCGGATGACCTGCGTGAACTCTCCGGTCGCGATGCCGACGCTGCCTACGATTCCTTTGGGTTGGTGCGCATCATTGTTTGGGCGATCCCCATGTTGGGGTTCCTCGGTACGGTGATCGGGATCACACAAACGCTCGGTGGACTCGATTTCTCCGATGGGACTGCGGCGGTCGATCGATTGAAGAGTGGTTTGTATGTTGCGTTTGATACCACGGCACTCGGTTTGGTGTTGTCCGTGGTGGCGATCTTTTTACAGTTCCCGATTGAACGCAGCGAACAACGATTGTTGTCCGAGATCGATGCTCGCGTTGGACATTTGGTCTCTGAATCGCTTCCGAGCGACGAACCAGCCGACAACCAAGTCGCGATGATTAGCGATCTTTGCGAAGGGATTCGCATCGCCATTGCGACTTCGATTGAATGCCAATCCAATCTGTGGCGGCAAACGATCGATGAGGCAAAAAATCATTGGCAAAGTGTGCATGAAAGCGACTCGAACAAGATCGCCGAAGCGTTTGACCAGACACTTCGGCCGGCGTTAGAAGAGCATGCAGCGGTGCTTGACGGTTCCGCTCGCATGGCAAACGATCGTTGGGAACAACAATGGCAGATGTGGCTCGACGCGACGGCGCATCAAACAAAGTTGATGGCGGTCCATCAGGAATCACTGCAAAACCAGTACGAGTCGCTTGCCCAACTAAACGAACGAGCCGATGCCGTCGTGACGATCCAGAAAGCGATGGACGCGAATCTGAATCAATTGAGCGAAACGAATGCAGCGATCGATCGCAGCATTCAAGCGTCTGCGGGCGAGGGAATGGCTGACGCGATGCGAGTGCTTGCTCGGGCCGTGGATGTTTTGACCACTCGTTTGCCTGCGAGTTCAATCGCGACATCGACCGCACACGCCAACACGCTCGAGCAGCGAGTCGATCAAGCTCACACCCCGATGAAATCGGTTAGCGACTCGAAAAAGGTAAGGCGTGTAGCATGAGTGGGCGTCGTCGCCAACAAATTTCGCCGACCTTGTTTCCCTTCCTCGCGGTGCTTGTTTGTACCCTGGGGACGTTGATCCTGTTCTTGGCTCTCGTGGCTCAGGACTCGACGGAAAAGGTGCAGCGACAAGTCGAGGAAGAGGCACAGACGCAAGCACGCGTGGCCCAAGCCGAGGCGGCCAAGCCAGTCGTCGACGGGCTGACCGCGCAAACGGTCGATTCGATGATCGCGGAAGAACAGTTTCGCGTCTCGCAACTTGTCTCGTTTCGTGATGCCCAGGCTGCCGATGTGGAACAGCGCCGGGATCATTTGACGCATCTCGAGGATCACTTGCGCCGCATCCGTGAGGAGTTGCAAAGTCTAAGCGAAGAAGTGAAGCGAGCGACCGGAGAAGCCAAGCCCGTTGAAATGGAGATTGCGGACATTGAAGCGTTGAAGCAACGGTTGCGGGACGAAGAGAAGTCGCTAGTGGAGTTGAAAGAGCAAGTCCAAGATCAGACGCCGCGCATCGTGATCGTGCCTCATCGCGGCCCGAACGGAACCGATCGACGACCGATCTATCTTGAATGCACCGAGCAAGGTCTGGTCATCTGGCCCGAAGGGGCGACGATTTCAATGAATGGCCTGCGTGATGCCGAGCCCGGAGCGAATCCGCTCGACGAGGCGCTTCGTGTTGCCCGCCATCACATACTGCAGAACTACGGCGATTCAATTCCCCCCTACCCTTTGCTCGTCGTGCGCCCCGATGGGTATGCCTCTTATCATCGGGCACGGATGGCGATGGGGGATTGGGATGATCAGTTTGGCGTTGAGTTGATTCCAGATGAAGTGGAGTTAGCGATTCCAAATGCGGATCCGAATTTGAAAAAGCGAATGGACGTTGCCATTAGCGATGCAATCAAGCGTCAACGTGGGGTGGCAACCCGCGAGCAAGTCGCGCTCGGTGAAAAACGAACGGGGAAGCCGCGGACACTCTCGGCAAAAGATCTTGATGTGCAAGGCCGAGCCAGTGGATTTGAGTCGGCACGCGGGGTGCCAACGAGCGGTTGGGATCTGTCCAATGCGTCGCCGTACGCGGTAGATCGTTCGCGGAGTGCCTCACAACGTGATGCGGCGGGATGGCAGGATCAAGCGAATGGTCCGAGCCCCTCGACCGCCATCAGTGCTCGTGAGATGAAACAACTTGAAGATGAAATGCGAGCCAGTGCTGCGGAGCTGAATCGTGGCTCACAAGGTGCCGGGGGCGATCACGCCAATGCCAGGATGTTGGATAGCGATGCATTGCGTGGCAACGTTTCGAATGGCGACTTGATTGCGGGGGCTCGCAGCTCGTCAACGCCCGATTCAGCAGGTTCGTCTGGGGGTTCAGGAGCTTTGTCGCTTGGCAATCCTGCGACAGGCAGCCCCCAAAACGGCAGCCCACGACAGAACAGCTTGCTAAGCGATCGCTCGCCAACGGGTACCTCCGCGCCGGAGGAAACGCCTCGCTTGCTAAGTCCAGCCAACGGTGCAGCGACGATGGGTGATTTTATGAACCAATCGCACGGAGACCTCCGTGCCGGCAGCCCGACGGGTACCGATGCAAGCGATCCCTCGCAGTCCGGCTCGGGGTTCGCAATGCCCGAATCGAGCGCATCCGAATCAAGCAAGTTTGATCCCGTCGAGGATGCCACCAATGCGAAGGGATCCTCTGGTCCTACGACGGCGGGCACCTTCGCGTCGGGGCAAGCCTCTGCATCGGGGCAAGCCTCTCCATCGGGGGCGCCGTCAAGTGGATCGTCGCAAGGCAGTGCGGGGGCCAGTGGTTCGTCCGAGCCGCCGGCGGAAGGTCAGATGGGTGGCAGTCCTCCTCCGCAAAATCCAAACTTGGTTCGGCCCAACAAACGTGACTGGGCACTTCCTGATCGCGTCGCCCAATCGCGGGGCAACTCGATCGTGAGAACCATTCGGGTTGTATGTAATGACAGCCAATTTGTGATCATTGGTTCTGCGATGGGGGGGGCGACCGAGGTGTTCGGGTTCTCGGACAGGTCGGTCTCTCAGGCCGTGCTCGAGTTGGCAACGGCGGTGCGGGATCGCATCGAAGCTTGGGGCCCAGCGCTCCCCGGCGGACGTTGGTCACCGATGCTTGACGTCGAGGTGCTCCCCGGGGCGGAACGTCGGTTTGAACAACTGCGTGAGTCAATGCAAGGCAGTGGCGTCGAGGTTGTAGGGAGAGTTACCGAATGAGTCGATCGAAACGAAACCGCACGACGTTCGAGCTTGGGCACGATGCGTTTCTTGACATCATCGCAAACTTGGTGGGGGTGTTGATTATCTTGGTCGTGGTGCTCGGCACCCAATCCTCCAAGGTGATTGAGGAGATCAAGACCCAATCGGAGCGTGAGTTGGTCCAGGTCGACGATCCCGATGCCCCGGCGAGTGACCCACAGTTGGAAAAACTGGCCAGCTTTGCCATGCGTGCTGCATCGGCGCAGTCGGATTCCGACCGGCTCGAAGCGACGGTGAAGCGATTTGACAGTGAGATTGAGCTTCGTGAGCGGCAGCGTGCTGCGATGCTTGATTTGCTGACCGAGGCCAAGGCGGCGTGGGAAGCGGAGAAGAGTAAGTTCGACCAGAACGCAACCTTGTTGGCCGAGCGCAACCGCGAGTACGACGCAATCATCAAACAGCTTGCCGAGTTGCAAGGTGAGCGAGAGCGAATCGAAGGCCAGGAGGCGCCCGTGGTTGCGGTTCAGCATCTGCCCACGCCGATGGCCAAAAAGGCGTTCGGAGACGAGGTCTACTTTCGCCTCAAAGGCAACCTGTTGTCCGTGGTTCCACAGATCGCGTTGTTCAAAGCGGTACGCGACGATTGCGTGCCGGATCTAAGAACCTCGCGAACGGGATTGATCAAGTCCGCAGTGGGCCCGATTCGCGGTTATGTGTGCCGTTTTGTCATGAACAAAGAGCAAGAGATGATTCGGATCAATGGGCAAGCCGGGATTCGGGCAACGATCGAACCGGTGCGATTGAGCATCGAGGCACTCGAAGAACCGATAGGTCAACCGATCGAAGAGATGATGCTTGAGGGCAGTGATTTGCATATCGAGTTGGCCGGTCGAGACCCCGCGACGACCACCGTCGTGGTCTATGTCTATCCCGACAGTTTCGCCGACTTCCGCAAGCTAAAGGAATATTTCTACTCGCGTGGGTTTGCCACTGATGGAAAACCGATGCAAATGAATCATGGCATCTCGTTTGCCGAGGGGATGCCCGATACGATCGCACAGTAGATCATTCACATTTCCCAGAATGGATCTCGCTAAAGATCCGTCGTGTTTGTTGTGGAATCGATCGTTGGCAAGCTCCACTACACGCGGGCCATCGAAATGATTCGCTTATGGCCGCTGAGATCTTTGATGAAGCGGAGATCGCCGAAGCTCTCTGTCCCCTCGACAAGTTCTTCGCAAAGCTCTGCGATCATCGGGCTGATTTCAATGATCAATCGGCCTCCGATCTCGAGTCGCTGGGGAGCGGTTTCGAGTAAGCGTTTGATGATGTCCATGCCATCAATGCCCGCGACGAGCGCTTCACGTGGCTCATGATCGCGGACGGTCGGAGCGAGTTGCTCGTACTCGGACTCGCTAATGTACGGTGGGTTGCTGCAGATGATATCGAACGTCGCTGGCTCACCGACCGCTGCAAAGAGATCGCTATGAACGAACGTCACCGCATCGGCGACTTCGAGTTGTTCCGCATTCCAGCTCGCGATTTTTAGAGCCGCTTCGCTTTGGTCGATCGCGGTGAATTCGGCCGGCTTGAGGTGTTTGGCCAACGTGACGGCAATGGCGCCGCTTCCGGTTCCCACATCAGCAATGCGAAGGGGGCGGTCGGTGATCTTCATCGCCTTGGCAACGTCGAGGGCTTCGATCACCAAATGCTCGGTTTCCGGACGTGGGATCAAGACGTTCTCGTCGACGCGAAAGCGGAGCGAGTAGAACTCGCGATAACCGACGAGCTGAGCGACCGGAGTTCCTTCACCGCGACGCCGGATCATTTCACGAAACGCCACTCGCTGCTCTTCGGGAGGGACTTCGCCGAATGCGGTATAGAGCTCAATGCGAGCACAATTTCGGGCGTGGGCAAGCAGGACTTCGGCATCCAGCCGGGGAGATTCGCTACCGCGTGTTTTGAAGAAGTTGGTGGTCCACTCAAGCAACCGTAGCACCGTCCACGGCTCTTCCTTGGTGTCCGACATGAGCGTTCCTTTGTGGAAATCGAGTCAAAGCTGCGATGAAAAAACAAAATAGCAGCCACGCTCTGCCTCGCGACTCCCGCTGCGGATCGAAGACGCCGCGGGAGTGAGCTTGCATGGGATGCTAACGATCAATCGATCATGTCACCGCGAAGTTGGTCGCGGTCGTACTCGATCATCGCTTCGGTGACGGGCGAGAGGTCGCCCCCAATGATTTGATCGAGTTTGTAAAGGGTCAGGTTGATGCGGTGATCGGTTAAACGGTTCTGAGGAAAGTTGTAGGTGCGGATGCGTTGGCTGCGATCTCCCGAGCCAATCAAGCCTTTGCGTTGCTCGGCGAGCTTGGCGTCTTCCTCTTCGCGTTTCTTTTCGTACACACGCGCCTTGAGGACTCGCAGGGCGCGGGCCAAGTTTTTGTGTTGGCTTTTTTCATCTTGGCACTGAACCACGATGCCCGTTTCATGATGCGTTAAGCGAATCGCCGATTCCGTTTTGTTGACGTGCTGGCCACCCGGTCCCGACGCACAAAATTTGTCGATTCGATAGTCATCGGACTTGATGTTGACTTCGACGTCTTCCGGTTCCGGCATCACGGCAACGGTGGCCGCCGAGGTGTGGATGCGACCTTGGGTTTCGGTTTCGGGGACGCGTTGGACGCGGTGCCCGCCGGACTCGTACGCCAAGTCGCGGTACACGCTCTCACCTTCAAGCGTCAGCGTGATGTCTTTGAACCCGCCCATTTCGGTGGCGCTATGGTCCAAGATTTCCGTCTTCCAACCTTTATGTTCGGCGTAGTGCCGGTACATTTCATACAAGTCGCGAGCGAACAAAGCGGCTTCGTCTCCGCCGGTGCCCGCGCGAATTTCCATCACACAGCGAGTTCGGTGCGAATCCTCGCCGCCGATGGTCAACGAAAGCAGGTCTTCCCAAAGCGTTTCGCGTCGCTTGCGAAGCCCGGTGATCTCCGCTTCCGCCATTTCGCGTTCTTCGGCATCGTCGGCGGCCTCGGCCATCTCTTCGCAACC
Organism: Novipirellula galeiformis; assembly: GCF_007860095.1. Lineage (NCBI taxonomy): Bacteria > Pseudomonadati > Planctomycetota > Planctomycetia > Pirellulales > Pirellulaceae > Novipirellula > Novipirellula galeiformis. The sequence continues at coordinate 430,649 of NZ_SJPT01000001.1, forward strand.
GTGGATCTCGTCGGTCAACTTCTTGAATTCTCGGTACTTCCCGGCAACCTTCGCCAGACCGCCGTGTTCGCGTGCCGCTGCACTCATCCGCGCCCCATCAGCAAGCACATCGGGATCGGACATTTCGGCTTCAAGTTGCTTGAAGCGAGCAAGCTTTTCTTCGAGAGTATCGCGAATCGAACTCATGGGGAGTCATTCAAGAATGAGGCTATCGGTTGAACAGATGAAAAAATGTTGCGTGTAGGACAAAAAACAGCCGCACGCGTCCAAACTTGGACGGTGCGGCTGGATGTCGTGTTCAATTGTGGCGAAGCTATTTTTGAGGTTTCTTCGCGCCCTTCTTCGGAGCAAGGCTTCCGTAGGTTCCCGCAGCAAATTTTTTCTGGAATTTGTCGATGCGGCCCGCGGTGTCAACGAATTTCAGCTTTCCGGTATAGAAAGGATGACAGTCGCTGCAAATGTCGACCTTCAATTCAGGTCGCACACTGCGGGTGGTGAAGGTATTTCCGCAACCACAGGAAACGGTGGTTTCCTGGTAATTTGGGTGAATGCCGTCTTTCATGGCAGTTTTTCTTTCATCGTGTGAGGATCAAGGCACTGGCTTGGTACAGTACCCTAAGCAGAGAATATTACGCTATTAGCCCGACTTTGTTCAAGGGGCGTTTCTTTCATTGGCCCCTCGTCGCCAATCCAGGCAACCCCTTCGAGCTGATCCCAATCGGTCCTGCGTTTCCATCACTCTATGGTCGACATCATCGATCCACGCACACGAGCGAAAATAGCAGGCGAGGGACAAAGCGAAGGATTGAATCGTTGAGGGCTTAGTTCCGGTGGGGGGCGATCCCTCGCCGGGAGTACCGAGCCAAGGCATCCGTTTCGAAGTGACGCTATGGTAGTGTTACCAGCAAATCATAACCCGAAGCGTTAGCGAGGGACCGAGTCAACTGAGATATTTCCTGGCTTACGTTTCGAGGTATAAAAAACTCGCAACTTCAATAGGCGGAAGCATGGCCTAGCGGAAGCGGAAAGATGGCACCATGGCTGCAGAAAAATCGACCTCTCACACGGACCGATCGAGACTCTGAAGACTTGAATTCGCTTCGCTTGTCAGCGGGATTCAGCCTGTTCGCCTTGTGGCTTGCCTCGATCGTTGTCGTGTTGGCGCTCGGCTATTTGAGTTTGCGTTGGCGTCCAGATGCGAAACGCAGGCTCGTGTCGCAAGCCGAAGCCGGGATTGTCGGCGGAGCCGATCTGTACATCACCGCCGATGAACGTCTTTTAAAGCGAGCAAAATCCGCAGGGATCGTTGCCGAGCCGTTTGCGATCGCCGTGCATACGCCGGTGATTGCGGTGGCCGCCCGCCGTGCGCTGGAACTTACTAGCCTGCGCGATGATGGTGGAGCGAGAGGGGCTTCAGTTCGGGATCGCATCGAATCGGGCTGCCATCGGTCATCTTTCACGAAGGATCGCCAATCGCGATGGGTTCCTGGCTGAACTAGAGTCTCGCAAGCGTACCAAGGCGGAAAACGTTATGACGCTTGCCCAGGGCGATTGTTTCGGACGGTCTCGATGCCGCGGTGATTTGTGGGCTTCGCAAAGCGACCGAAGGCAAAATCTTGTTTGGCTCCACCGACGTCACGCCGTTGGCGCCTGCCGCCCACCAAGTTGGCTATGTATCGCAGGACGCTGGGTTGTTCCCCGAGCATGCGAATCGACCACCAAGTCGTATTTAGGCTCGACGTGCGTGGGGTTCGCCGGAGATTGCAAATCGAACGCGTCGGTGAGTTGGCTGAGTTGCTCGCGATCACGCCACTGTTGCGCCGCTATCTGGGCGGCTTGTCTGGTGGTGAATCGCAACGCGTTGCCTTGGCTCGAACGCTCGCTTTTAAACCTGCATTGCTTTGTCTCGATGAGTCGTTGGCGGCGCTGGACGACGAAACTCGCAGGCGGATGATTCAGTTGTTACGCGAGGTTCACAGGCAAGAACGGGGGACCGTGCTGCACATCACTCACAGCGAACATGAATCGCAGCAATTGGGGACACAACGCTTTTGTGTGGATAGAAATCGCGTCGTTTCCCAAACTCAAACTGCGTAAATTTGGTACAGCATTAGATAAACCAGAACTCCGGTCACCGAGACGTACATCCAGATCGGGTAGGCAAATCGGACCAGTTTCTTGTGCGCGATGATCCGCCCTTTCATCGCCAGGTAGACGGCTCGCAATGCGAGGAACGGAACGAAGATCGCCAAAATCAGGTGGGTGCCCAGGATGCTGAAGTAGGTATACCGGGCTGCATCGGCGACGTCCTTCGGGAAACGTTTGTTGGGTTCGCCAGTCGTCTGGTACAGAGCCACTTTGTGCAGTAGATACAGTGCCAGAAACACCCCGCTAACGCACAGCGCCGCCAGCATCATCTTTTTGTGAGCTCGCGGATTGCCTTGGCGGATTCGGATCAATCCGAGGGCCAGCAAAACGGTCGCGGTGGCGTTCAGCGTTGCTGTTGCGTGAGGCAGGTTGTCTGCCAAAAATTGCCACATCGCTCAGGATGCCTTTTTCTCGGAGGATGAAATCATCTCTTGGATCTTCTCTTTCAGCTTGTTGAACTGAGCCTTTTCGGGCCAATTGTAAAAGCCTTCGATTTCACCTTTGGGATCAACGAGCACAAAACGCTCGGTGTGAAATTGCTTGTCCACCGGCATGCGAAACACTTCCGAGCCAACGCGGCGAATGTAGCCGAGATCGCCCGTCATGAATAACCACTGCTCCGAGTCGGCGCCAAAACGCGCGGCGTACTCACGCAGGATTTCGGGAGTGTCGGTTTCGGGGTCGACCGAGATCGCAACAAAGCGAACGCCTTGGCCTGCGAATTCGTCCTGCAGTTCCTTGAGCTTTTGGTTCTGGGTGACACAGATACTGGGGCAGGTGCTGAAAAAGAAGCTGACCACGTACGGTTGGCCTTTTAGGTCTTCACTTGCGACCTTCTTGCCGCTTCGCTCGGTAAGTTCAAATTTGCTCAGCCACTCTTCGTCTTCCGGTGGATGGCTTGGCGCCGCATTTTCGGCGTCGCTCGGATCCACGGCGTCCACATCGACCCCCGCATCGGTAAAGACTTCTTCGCCGGGGCCAGGACCGTTGGCACGTTCGGATTTACGGATTTGGCGTATGCCCAGACCGAGTACAAGTCCAATGACCAGGATCAAGATGATATGGATTGTCGTTCGCATAATGGATTGCTTCGGAGCGAGTCGCGGATTTTTTGGGGAGGTGGGATGTCGCGGTGGTTTGCGATTGCGTTAAACAATCACGTCCACTTTGCGGCTGCCGCGTACGAGTCGCCACGCGATCAGGGTCACCACAATCGTGGCAATGATCGTGACGCTCCAGCACGTCGCACTCGAGGGAGCGAAGCCGGCATTCGCAAAATCGACTTCGGGGTAAATCAGCCGTCGCATTTCCAGCATTGAGTAGCTGAGTGGATTGATTCGCATTATCCCGCCGAGGATCATTTGGCCGACCGTAGAATCGCTCCAGGCAGGGATCGGGAAAAACGATCCGCTAAGCAACCACATCGGCATCAAACCGAGCATCATGATCGCATGGAAACCTTGCGTGCTGTCCATCGGCCAAGCCACGATCATCCCGAGCGAGCACATGCCGATCGCAATCAGTGCGAGCAGCGGCATCAGCAGAAAAATGCTGCTGCTAAGCGATGCCGTGCCAAACAGGTAAACCAGCATCAGGAAGAACATTGCTTGGACCCATGCAATCGCGCTGCCGCCGATCACTTTGCCCATCAACACCGGCCAACGTCCGACTGGAGAGACCAGCACGGATTGCATGAACCCTTCTCGACGATCTTCGATCACCGAGATCGTGGCAAAGATGGCGGTGAACAACACGATCAATCCGACCGTGCCCGGCAGGAAGAACTCCATGAAATTTTGGTCGCCCGCCACGGTGAACGCGCCGCGGAGTCCGGTGCCAAACAGCATCCAGAACAGCAATGGTTGGACGATCGCCGCCGAAACGCGGTTGCGTTGGCGAAAGAATCGCGTCCATTCGCGTCGGGCCAGCATCCAAGCCGCCGACATGCCTGCACGCACCGAAGTCGGATTGGTTTGGCCGACGGAATCGGAACTCGTGGAAGGAGAGGTCGTGATGGCGCTCATAGAGGTCTACGTGATTACTGAAACTGGTGACCGGTTTTGGCGATGAAAACGTCTTCCAAACTAGGGCGACCGATCGAGATCGATTCAGCTAAGTCGCCGAGTTGTTCGGAGATCAACGGGACAAGCGGTGCGGGGGTATCGCTTTGCAACCGCAATTGATTGCCGATCGGTTGCGAATCCAGGTTTAAATTCTTGCTCAGCAGACTCGCTGCGGCCTGCGGTTCGCTCGTTTCGATCGTGATCACGCCGTCGCCAAGATCGCGGCGAAGTTGGTACGGCGCGCCTTCGACAATCTTCTGTCCCTCGTGCATGATCGCAACACGATCTGCCTTGTCCGCTTCCTCTAGCAGGTGCGTCGTCATCAGCACCGAGGTGCCCTCGTCGCTCATCGTGCGGATCGCTTTCCACAGATCTAGACGGGCACCAGGATCAAGACCAGTGCTCGGTTCGTCCAACAACAGCAGTCGTGGTTGGTGCAGCATGCCTTTGACAAGTTCGACGCGTCGCTTGAGCCCACCGGAAAGTTTTTCGCAATAATCGCGGCGACGATCGGTCAGGTTCAATTGCTCGAGCAGTGCATCGCGGCGAACATTCAATTCACGGCCGGTGATTCCGTACAGTGCACCTTGGCAGGCGATGTTTTCATCGACGGTGAGTTTGTTGTCCAAGCTCGGGGACTGAAACACAATGCCGATTTGACGGCGTACCGCCAATGGATTGGTGCGGCTATCGATGCCACCGATTCGGATCGTGCCATGTTGGATCGGCAGCAGCGTACACAGCAACCGGAACAACGTCGTCTTGCCGCTGCCGTTGGGACCCAGCAACGCAAAGATTTCGCCTGCGTGCGTGGTCAGATCGATGCCTTGCAGCGCCCAAGTGGTCTCGCCTGACTTGGTGTCATAAGCATGACGGACTTGCGTCGCAACGCAAATCGGGCTGCGGTTGGGGTCGCTCGACGGCACCGGATTTTCAGTCAGTGATAGAGTGGATTGATTCACGTGATGTCTCACAAAACCGTTCGTACGGTGACGATCGCAAGCACCGCTGGTAAAACCAGCAACGAGGATCGCAACAGCTTGCGAGCCATGATGTCGTCGGGTTGAGCCGAGAATCGAAACGAGGCGAGCAGCATTGGATAGCAGGCGGCAATCGCGCCGATCGAGGCGATCACCGTAACGAGGATCGATCCGTCAGGGATGCCGGGGATCACGCACAAGGCGACGCTACAGCCGAGAATTGCGATCGAACCCGCGATGCTTTGGGCGCCCGCCGATCGACCACTCGGGTCCACGGTGGTCGACATGCAGAATCCCGCTTCGGCGTATTGACGGCGGTACAACCACGCGATCGCCATGAAGTGAGGGTATTGCCACGCCGCGAGCACCGCGACCAACAACCATCCCGTCCAATCGCTTGTGCCACCCCCCGCTGCGGTGTAGCCGATCAAGACCGGCAATGCTCCGGCAATCGCACCGACCGTCGTGTTCCACGAGGTGCGTGTTTTCATCGGCGTGTAAATCAGCACGTAGAGCAACCAGGTTGCCAACCCAGCCGCGGCGGGAGCGATGCCAAACATGGCATATAAAATCGTCGTGCCGATGATTCCCAAGGCGGCGGTATAGACGATCGCTGGAGCCAGTGAGATTCGCTCGGCCGGCAGCGGACGCGTGGCCGTGCGCGTCATGTTGCAATCAATTTTTCGTTCCCAGACTTGGTTGGCCGCCCCGGCGCTACCCGCAACCATCCCGGTTCCAAGCAGCAACCACAGCATATCCAGGGTCGCGATCCATCCGCCAGCGGCGATCATCGCCGATGCGACCGTCGTGACCAGGATCATCGTGACGATACGAGGCTTGGTCAGTTGGATAAGGTCGGTGTGAATGCGAGGCCGATGGGGGGCGACTTCGCTTTTGACGCCCAGCGTATCGGAGGCGAGCGATTCCGCTTCCCCCCTGCCCTGCCCTGCCTCTTTCGCAAGGGCTTGGCGAGGGTCACGATGACTGTCCAGACGTTGATCTTCGTTCACGTAACGAGTCCTCGCCGACGGGGGCGTCAATGGTTCGGCGATGAATATATCTGTCGACACTTTTTTCTCGTTCCTAGTTAAGACGCCGTTTTGCTCGCGGCGGACGCCATGTTCAGGTTTCGGACACGCAGTATACGGACCCAAACGAACGTGGAAACCGCAAGAATCAAAGATCCGGTCGCAACATGCGAGGTGACAAGTAACGCGTTGACGTAATTCTTTGACTCGATGACATAACCCTCCGAACCAGGAAACCATCCCAGAAAGTCCGGCCAGCCATAGTGCACCACCCACGTTCCGATTCCGAGCAAAATCTGAACGCCCACTAATCCTATCAGGGCTTGCCCAGGACGCGACAGTGTCAAATCGCCGCACTTGCGTAAACGTGACCAAGCGATCACCACCAGCAACCAGAGTGCAAAGGCGAGCATGACGTGTAAGGTCGCGGTGTGCAGAAATCCCGTCGCCGATCCCGTGGGTTGTAAATGTCGCAGCCTCGCCCCCAAAATCAACTGCAAATAACAGGTCAGGATTAATAACGTGACGGTCGCCACGGAGCCTTTGGCGAGTTTTGGCAGCTTAATCGCAGGGGCGTCTTCGTGGGGGGTGGTGTTTGGCTCTGTGGAGTCTGGTTCCGATTGCGGTTTCGAATAGCGGAACCACCATCGGCTCGTGACCACCATCCCGATCACGGTCAGGGCAAAGACGATCGGTGCCGTGCTGCCGTGGATCATCGCAAAGGTGCGGTCTCCTAAAACGACGCGAATGCCACCGAGTCCCCCTTGGATGATGACCGCTAGCAGAATAAGTAGGGTTATCCCTTTGACCCATCTCCGGTTTTCGCTTCGCCAAGCGGCAATCACCAATCCAATCGCAGTGAAACCAAGCAAGGCGCCCAGCAGGCGGTGTCCATGCTCCATAAACAGGTCAAATGGGCCCAGCAGCCAGGTTTTGTAGGGGTACAAGAACAAGTTGTAGCCGTACGTGTTGGGCCAATCCGGGACCGCCATGCCTGCATCATAGGTCGTGACCATTCCTCCGACCCAGATCAGAGGCCAAGTCAGGCACACGACCAGGATGGCGAGACGATGAACGGTTCGATTGGCGTACTTAGTCACAGGTAATTGCATTTTGCGGGGGTTTACATTCTCTCGCGTCATGATTTGCTTAGCGGCTCTTGTGACGCCAGCCATGGAATCGTTCGCCCAAAATGCCGCCCAGCACTGCACCGCCCGCGCCAAAGCAGAAGCCGGCGATCAGCCCGGAAAAGCCTAGCAACGCCATGGAAACCACTCCCGTGATCACGCCAGCGATTGCGCCCAACGAGCGATATGTTTCTTGAGACATGTGGAGGTTCGATTTACGAGTAACAGGGGGGGGGCGGAGGCTTGGGAAAGCCTGGGGCAGAAAAAAAGAGCGTGCAAACCTAAGGGGTTCCAAGCGATTCAAGGTAGTGAACTAGGTCCCAGACTTGGTCCGGCGTCAGCCCTTTTTCATTCGCCGTCTGGACGACCTCGAGGCTCGGCATCGGAGTTCCTGCAACCCCTTGAGTGATTCGTCGATAGAGCGTGTCGCTCTCGCCACCACCGCGAAAAACACCCTGTTGCAGGCGACGAGCGACAATCGGGCGAGGTTTGGGAGCTCCCGCTTTGCGGAACGGTTTGATCGCATCGCGGTCGGTCGGCGTCAATCCAAGGCGTGACGAATACTCTTTGGTCCAATCGTCATAGTCAAGCGTGATCGCCGATCCGTTGCCGCTCGGGCCGTGGCATCCCACGCAATTGGCAATCGGCCCGTGAAAAAGATCTCGCCCTCGTTGCACCGATTCTTCGTCGTTGGCAACCGACGGCGCCGGGACTTGGATCACGCGTGACTCGGCGTCCGACCATTCTTGGGTGACGTCCCGAACGATTTTCAGTGTCGCTTCGGCTCCTTCGCTGAGCGTTGCGGTGTCATTGAGCGTGTCAGTGTTGTTCGCTTCGTCTTCGATCCAAGCTGGGGCGACGATTCGCAGGTTGGCTTCAGGAGCCGTCTCTGCGTACCCAAGTTCTACCGCTTCGGCCAGTAATTCACGTTCGACTTCGCCGCGGACGGAAAGGTAGATCACGTAGTCCAGCAGCGCTTCGAGGTCGTCTTCAGCCACGACCGCAAAGGACGGCATCGCGGTCCCGCCCGCACCATGCAGCAGGGTGCGGCGGAGGTCGTCACGGGTTGGTTTGTCGTTGCGTGGTGTCGACTTCCATTTGAAAACGCCGTGCCGAAAATCGCGAGGGTAAGGGTTCATCGCCAGTGACGCGGGGCCGAATCCATTGCCGGTTAATCCGTGGCAATCAACACAAAGTTCGCGATAGAGACCGAGATGGCTGCCGTCTTGCAGACTGGAAATTGGGCCCGCAGCCCGCTGGAGCCTGCCTAAATCAACCAAGGAATCGCTCGGTTGACTAATCAGTTCGACCGGCCAACGCGGTTCATTGGGCGTGCCAAAGAGCGTCTCGATTACCGCCAAGGTGTCCTTTTGAGCCGCGTCCATGGGCGTCGAGCGGGATTCTGCGAGTGTCAACGAATAGAGTTGGTTGGACTCGAATTGTTCTATCTTTGCATCGCACCCAAGGGTCGCTGCGATCAGCGATGCCAGGATGCATGTCGACAGTCGTGAGCGAGCAAGAAGGCGCATATCAAGAAAATGTGAGGTTTTGAGAAAGGTTTCATCCCTATTGAACCCCGTAAGTGTGTGCGTCGTAAACTCCACGGATTGTCGCATGCGCAAAAAAAATGGCAGGCACACCGAAATGTGCCTGCCGAGATTCGATTGAATCCGTGGTGAGATTACTCCGCGGATAACGCCTTTGCGGGAACAACCACGGTTCCAAGGTCGTTCATGCCAGCCTTGATCTTCACATCGAAGCGGCTTCGCGACCACTTTTCTTTCTTGCCATCGATGGTGACTTCATCGATTTTGCCGGCTTCGTGGAAGACGCGGAAAGTCAATTCTTTGCCTTCGGGCAAGTCCTTGATTACGAGTTCGCCATTTTCGTCGGTTTTGGCAACGTAGGGGTGTTCGAGCACCACGACGTAAGCACGCATCCAAGGGTGGATGTTGCACTCCACTGGGATTGGTGCTGGCTCCGCTTCTTCGAGCAAGACCGACTTGTCTTGCTGTGGCGGGATCAAGAAGTTCTGGGCCGCGTTTTTGAAGAACGGCAGATTCGCATTGTGCCCCACCGCGTCGGGGTTGGTTACCTTCAGCGTGTCGCCAACCTGGCAAAGCACGATGTGGGGTTCAAATCGACAGGCATCGTTTGCGAGCACGTGCGTAGCTTTTTTCGCTGGCACGTCGTCGATCTTCGAGCCGCCACGGCCGGTGTAAACGTAGACAAGGACGTTTTGAATGCCTTTGTTCTCTTTGTTGACAAGCAGTCGTTCGTTCTGGATCGGGTGCTTGCCACAAAAGGCAACGTCCTTGTTGACAACCAATTCGGCAGGCTCTGCCGCACTTCCGCCGTATTCAAAGCGGATCTTGAGATCGCCAGCCTGGGAAGCCGATGGGGTGGCGGCGAGCACGGATGCGGCAGCAACGCCGCAAATCATCTGGGTCAAGCGGGTCTTTAGAGCGTGTCGTCGGATCTTCAACGTAAATTCTCCCAAGGAGGCTAGAGGATGTCGGGGCTCATGCATTGAGGTTGGGCATGACACCCCTTCAGCGTTGTTTAGTCTTGAAGCGTAAGAATACTTGATTTTTTCGATTCTGAGGCCATCTCATTCTACAAAAGCACGCAAAGAGAGGGGATCCCTAGCGGCATTGCGGGTTGGTGGTTTTGCATCATACGAATCGAGGCCGCTCATTCACGTTAGGGTCGTGACTGCAGGATTTTGAATCAGGTTTGCCAGCCCGTATCGGTCCACACCGAGTGGTGCAGAGGTCCATATTGGGGGCCGGGGACCAAGAAAACACTGGAAATGAAAAATGCGGCGACTCAGTGACGGTGGACGTCGACTCAGTCGCCGCTTCAGCAAAACAAGTTATTTGCGAAGAAAGTGCGGTCCCGGGGGGTGGGGTTTTGTTGGGATACGCAGAATTCCATTCTTCGGCAGGACACTTCCTATTTTAACTGCTATTGGGAAATTGTCTACCGCTGCAGTCGCATAAGCTGTGTGATTATCACAGTGTTTGGGGGGGACACCTGCGTTATGTTTCTAGAGCACCGGGCCATCGTGTTCGCAGATCACGAAAGCCGGGCGTCGCCAGCCTGCTTTTGCATCGCGTTAAACGCCCTGGTGGCCTGTTTTGGTAACCGCGTGCAGACGGTAAATTACCGCTCGGCATGATCATTGGCCCCCTCGTGACTGACGCTCGTTATCGCTGTGGATCCGATTGGCGTAATCGCGATTGCGACACCGGGTGGAGGACCGCCAGGTTTCCTCGGTCGAGGTTTCTCTTCGCATCCTGCTGCGATCACCGGTTCCTACCGTGGCGGTTTGCCATTGGTTTGCTAATTTACCTATTGGGTTTTGACTCTTTCCTTTCTTGAATCTCAGCGACAGTGTGGTCCCGCGATGAAAATTTTGATTGTTGGCAATGGCGGACGTGAACACGCGCTCGCATGGAAAATCGCTCAAAGCCCTCGTGTGGATACGGTCTACGTCGCTCCCGGCAACGCGGGGACGGCAATCGATGCGATTAACGTTCCCATCGAAGTGACGGAAACGGCGAAGTTGATCAAGTTCGCCAAAGAGCAAGCGATCGATATCACCGTTGTCGGTCCCGAGGTTCCGTTGGTGGCCGGGCTCGTCGATGCGATGCAGGACGAAGGGCTAAAAGTCTTCGGGCCCTCCAAGGCCGCCGCCGAACTCGAAGGGAGCAAGGTGTTTTGCAAAAACTTGCTTCACATGGCCGATATTCCGACAGCAGGCTATCGCACGTTTCGCGACGCAGAAGATGCATCACGCTATATCAAGGATCGCTATTCCGAACCCAATGACCCAGTGCACGTGGTGGTCAAAGCAGACGGCTTGGCCGCGGGCAAAGGGGTGATCGTTTGTAGCACGCGTACCGAAGCCTTGGAGGCAATCGATCGAATTGCACATCAACGTGAATTTGGTGAGGCCGGCAAGGAGTTGATCATCGAAGAAAAGCTGATCGGCCAAGAGGCGAGCGTGCTGGCGATCACCGATGGTGAAACGATCATGACGCTTCCCGCCGCACAGGATCACAAGCCCGCTTACGATGGGGATGCAGGTCCCAACACCGGCGGAATGGGGGCCTATTGTCCCACGCCGATCGTCGACGAAGCGATGATGGAGAAAATCGAAGCGGACGTGTTGGTGCCCATTGTCCATGCCATGAAGCGGGCGCGGCGACCTTTTAAAGGGGTCCTTTATGCCGGTTTGATGCTGACCTCGGCGGGACCCAAGGTGCTCGAATTTAACGTCCGCTTTGGGGATCCCGAATGCCAACCATTGCTGATGCGATTGAAGACCGACCTTGTCGATGTGATCGAAGCGACGATCGAAGGGCGACTCGGCGAATTGGAGCCGTTGGAGTGGGACGAGCGGCCGAGTATCTGCGTCGTGATGGCGAGCGAAGGCTATCCGGGTGACTACGAAACCGGTCGGGTGATCACGGGACTCGATCGGGCCGCCGAGTTGCCCGATGTCAAAGTCTTTCATGCGGGCACCGCAATGAAGGATGGCCAAGTCGTCAACGCGGGTGGTCGGGTGTTGGGCGTGACCGCGATTGGAAATTCCATCAGCGGTGCGAAGCTGCAGGCCTACAAGGCGGTCAAGGAAATTCGTTGGCAAGGGGCTTGGTGTCGCAAGGACATCAGCGACAAGGCGCTCGAACAGTAACCAGTGTCGTTGATCGCTCCGCGATCAAAACGCTCGAGCATTTCTAACTTTGATGTAGCTCGTGTTGCCCTGTGGTGGACCGCGTTCTTGCAAACGCAGCTACGGCTGGGATCCCACGTCAAAATGAAGAATGCGCAAGACTCGCCGTTACGCTGGCTCTCGACGTTGGCGTGATTTCACCTGAGTGTCGACGCCGAAGTGACTCAGCCTTTGCCGGCTTGGTGAAGCGAAAAGTCGCGGACATCGATACAGTCCATCGAGGCTCGAGCGGCAGCTTCGAGTCCCAGTGGCGAGTCTTCGAAAACGAGACAGGTTGCGGGGGTCACCCCCAGCCTTTGAGCGGCTGTTAAAAAGACGTCGGGTTCCGGTTTGTGTTTGTGGGTGTCTTCGGCCGTGACGACCGCAGCAAATAGCGACTCGAGTTGCAGGTGTTTGATTTGGGCCCAGACCCCTTCGCGATCCCCGCCGCTGGCCACCGCCATCGGTATGACGCCAAAGTGCGCTCGCGCGATATCACAGACGCTTTGCAGTTCCGTTAGACGGGGCAACCGCTCGCGGAACGCAGCCTCTTTTTCAGGCCCGGCAAGCGTGGGGTCGACGCTGACCGATTGTTCCTCCGCCAAGACGCGAATGATTTTTTCAGTGGGCATGCCCGCCATGCCGTAGAACTGCGACTCGGTGAATACGATTCCATAGCGAGCCATCGTTTCACGCCATGCTTCGAAGTGCAGCGGCATCGAATCGGTCAGCGTGCCATCGCAATCAAAGATCAGTCCGCCGTATTGGCTGAGGTCATTCACGAGAGGGGGCACCGATTACGCGAGGGGGAGATCGAGTTGGAGGTAAACCTGCTTTGGAGGTAGACCTGCTTGAGGCAAACCGCAGTGGCGTTGGTATCCGCTCTCGCGTCAACCGTCAATGGCTTTGAAAGCTGACGCATGTCGGTGCACAACGCAAGTGGCCAGCCTCGGGCGAGGCTGGCCACGGAAAACGGCAATGATTGCGCCGCAAACGTTAGCGGGTCGACAGGGTTTCGAACAACGAATAGTAGGCGTCTTCACCTAGACGGGCTGCTTGCACTGGAGCCGGCAACGATTGTGGGGTGGTAGCTTCGGGAGCAACGTTTTCCGCCGGAGTGGGAGCGTGTTCGATGACGCTCGGTTCGCTAGGTCGATGCTCGTGATGGTTGCCATCGCATGGTTTTTTCTTTTCGGCCGACCAGGAGTACTCGCACCGAGGGCACTTGTATTCTTTGGTCTTGAGGACACACACGCGTCGTGTTCGCGCGCCGTTGTTGCGGACCACCGCATCGCAGTTTCCTTTTTGCCAAGGAAAGACAACGCGAGGAATGCAAATCACTTTGGATTCGACTTCAAAGCAGGTCTTTTTTTCATCGACCACGTCGACTGAAAATTGACAGGAGTGATCGCACGCCGGGCAGCGAGTGCAGACGCCGGTTTGATCAATCAGTTTGTGACCCAGGCCAGCGGCGGAGGCATTTGCCGCGAACGGGGTGGCAAGGAGTGAAAACAGAGCGATGGCGAGCGTCATACGAAGGGTTTGATGAATCATGCTGGGGTCCCTCCTAGGGACGGATGGTTAATTTGACAATGAAGGTTTAGGTACACGTCGCGATAAGCAAGCCAGACTTAATAATCGGCCATGAAACGAAAGCCAAGTGCGGTGAAGTCGCCATCGACGCCTGCGACCAAGGGAACCGTGGTGCCCGAGGGGCCGCTGTTCTCTTGACCTTGTCCGCCATTGTTAATCGAACCCCAGATCGTGTTGAATTGTACTTTGGAGTACGCGGTCCAGTACCAATTCAATCCAGCCGTCACCGTGTGTCCGTCGCCCCCGCGAATATCCGAGTCGCTGAGGTCGAGGTAGTCATAACGAAGTGCCGCGGCCAACGCTCCCATTCCCGATCCGGTGCCTCCGGTGCATCGGTCAACCAAGAAAAAGTTTTCGAATGGTTTGACACGGTCAATCGTTCCCGTCACACGGTCCAGCGGAATGTGCTCGCCGGTTAGGAAGTACGAAGCGAAGATGTAGCCCCCGTGAAAGAACAAGTCTTCGCCCGAGAATCCGCCTGCGGCTTCACGTCCGACCCAGGTGCCGTAATACTCGCTCGTGACTTGGACCGAGCCGATGTTCAGCATGAACTCGTAGCCAAATTGTTCATAGTTTTCTGCGCCAAGAATGCGATTCGTATTCCACCAACGCGAATCGGATCGTGCTTGGGGGCGGGTGCGAAAGCGAGCTTCGTTGGTGTTTGAATCGGTGTCGGTTTGTCCGTCGGGATCGGTTTGGTTGATCGAACCCGCCAGCGCTAAGTGCAAGTAACCACGTCCTCCGCTGGTTTCGTCGTACCATGGGCTCGCGGCCAAACGGCTGTACAGTCCCGCTTCACTGAAGTCACCGCGATAGCGACCATCGGTGCTGATGTTTTCGAGCAAGAACCCACCGGCTCGCCAGTTGAACATTTCGTCGTCGCTGTAGCCGTAGAAACATGCGCCGAGGCGACGTGCGTCTTCGTTAAACGCTTCGACGACCAAGGGGCGTTCGGCAAACACGTTGTGCCGACTGCTGTTGAGGTGGTCCAAGCCGAGCGGGCGTTTCTGATTACCGAGCAACAGCGTGTGATTGCCAGGCAGATTCTTGAATCCGATGTAGGCGTCCTTCATCTCGGGCGACGATGGATTGTTGAAATCGATCTGCAGCCGATACAGCATGTTCTGGGGAATGTCGCCGGACATTTCGATTCGCAGGCGACGGAAATCCCAGCGGTTTTCTGGGTCTTCGAGTGGGTCGCCGGTTTCGAGGAAGTTGGTCCCCGCGTCGGAGTGAACGAAGTTCCAATTGTCCAAATGGACACGGCCTCCGATCTTCATGGTCGGCTTCTTTTTCTTCGCTGCCGAATCCTCTGCGATCTTGTCTTGGTACTTTTCCCAAGACGTTTCCATTTCCTCGACGCGATCAAACAGCTTTTTGTAATCCGCGGCCGAGACCGAGTCGGTGTCCGCGTCGCCGGTTTCCTCTTCGTCACCCTCTTCGTTACTCGCTTCGTCACTGAGCAAGGCGAAGGGTTCGTTGAAGGTGGTGGTCTGCACTTGCGCGTTGCCAGCCGTGGGGAACGCCTGCGCTCCATCGGCGAAGACTGCTCCAGTGGATTGAGTCGCGAAAGCCAGGCAGACTCCCGCGGCGGCAAGCTTGGCCTGCAGTGCGTTGGCTCGAAACGTGAATCGCATTGTCTTTAAACTTCCCTGTGATAAGTGCCGTTGCGTTGGCTGCACGCGGTGTGCGAGCCAGACACGCAATGCCGTTTGTAGAAAGCCAACATCCTGTTGGCTCGGTGGAAGCTCATTTGCCTTGCAAGAGCCCCGCGAGGAGCTTTGGGGCAGATGAGTCCCAGTACAACAATCATCGGATGAAGGCTTACGCCCCACCTACAGGAACATGGCGGAATGCTCTCAGTCCAATGGATTTCAACTTTACGATCGATGCAGATTTTCTAGAAGGAGCAATGCTGGTCACCGTTAGGAGCATTACAATCGTTGCAGCAATATGAAGTTTCAATGAAGGTAAAGCCTTCACGATGGCGGCGAGCCAGCAAAGGATCACCCACGATGCCGAAATTTGACCAAATGAGTATGGGATTTCGTGCTTGCGTTAAAACGAAGCCGTTTTTGTTAAGAATGGGTGAAGCAATCATCGAAAGAGGAAAGCATCGGATGAGCCGAGAAGTCGGTTCCATTTTGCGTTGTGGGGGAGTGGCCATTGCCATCGTGGCGTCGTCAAACTTTCCGTCACAGGCACAAACGTTACCGACGGCGCCCGAGGTCAAGGAATCGCTTCGCCAGGCGACTCAGTTTATGGCCGAGCGGATTGCCGATCATGGTGGGTACGCTTGGGTTTCCAGCGGTGATGGAGTGCATAGCCATGGCGAAGGGGTCGCCGGTCCCGATCGTGTTTGGGTTCAACCGCCGGGGACGCCTGCGGTCGGGTTGGCGTTCCTGCGTGCCTATCGTGCAACCGGGGATGTGATTCATCTCGATGCCGCAAAGGCAGTCGGGAATGCATTGATCCAAGGGCAACTGCAAAGCGGGGGCTGGGGGTACTCGATTGAATTTGATCCCAAGTTGCGCGCGAAGCTGCCTTATCGCGTGATGGCAACCGCGGCGGAAGGACCGATTGCGGAGACGCCCGAGCCAGGCGGTTGGGAGATTTGGAAGCAGCGAAAATTCAAAACGAACCTGACGCTTTTGGACGATGACACGACGCCTTGTGCCATTCGCTTTCTCTGCGATTTGGATCGGACACTCGATTTCAAAGACAGCGCCGTTCACGAAGCGGCCGAATACGCGCTGCGATCCACGTTGGGGGCTCAGTACCCTGGAGGAGCGTGGGGACATAACTACGATCGATTCCCAACCCAGCCGCCCAGTGCCCGTCATTACCCCGTGCTCGCAGCGACCTACCCTCCGTCTTGGAGTCGCAGGTGGTCGAAGTCGTTCGCAGGGTGCTACATGCTCAATGACCGGATCACGCAAAACATGATCCACACGATGTTGTTTGCCGCACGGGTGTACGAGGACGATCGTTACCGTGCCAGTGCGATTCGGGGAGGAGAGTTTCTACTGCGTGCCCAAATGCCCGAGCCTCAACCCGCTTGGGCTCAGCAATACGATCGCCACATGCATCCCGTTTGGGATCGTAAGTTCGAGCCACCGGCAATTTCGGGGCGCGAGTCTCAGGATACGCTACGGACCTTGCTGGTGCTTTACCAAGAAACCGAAGAGCGTCGCTTCCTCGAACCGCTGCCGCGTGCAATCGAATACTTGCGAACTTGTTTGCGAAGTGACGACAAATTGGCACGCTACTATGAATTGAAAACGAATCGTCCAATCTATTTCACTAAGGACTATCAAATGACCGATGACGACCGTAATGTCCCCGCTCATTATGGCTTCGTGGTGGAATCGCATCTCGATGAAATAGAGCGTGATTATGAATGGCTCGCTGCGGGGAAAACGCTGCCTTTGCCGGCGCCCGTGGGCGGGCAAGAGATCTCGCTGGTGATGCGGTCGCAATCGAGCGCCGGCGGGTGGTTGCAGCCGGGGTTCGTACGCGACGCCCAGGGCGAAAAGGTAACGCCCGCCGAGGGGGTTGTTTCGTCTGAAACCTTTGTAAAACACGTGGGATGGCTAAGCCAGTATCTGGATCAAAATTGATCCGCCATCGGCAACCGCCCGCCTCGCATCCTCGCTACTAGATCCTTGCCACTAGATCCTTGCCACTAGATCCTTGCCACTAGATCCTTGCCACCGAAGAGTTGAATTGTGAAAGCACTTGTTAAACGACATCGCAAAGTGGGGCTATGGATGGAAGACGTTCCGATGCCAACGGTTGGCATCAATGACGTCTTGATCAAGGTCGATCGAACCGGCATCTGTGGCACCGATGTTCATATTTATCAGTGGGACGCTTGGGCTCAGAAAACCATTCCGGTGCCGATGGTCGTCGGTCACGAATTTGTTGGCGAGATCGTCGAGGTCGGAGCCAATGTGTCGGACTTTCACGCGGGTGAGGTTGTCAGTGGTGAAGGGCACGTCGTCTGCGGTCGCTGTCGAAATTGTTTGGCGGGGCGGCGTCATCTCTGTGCACATACGCTTGGTGTCGGAGTCAATCGGGAAGGGGCCTTTGCCGAATACATCTCGCTGCCGATGACCAATGTGTGGCATCACGATCCCCAGGTGGATCGCGACGTTGCATCGGTTTTTGATCCGCTCGGTAATGCGGTCCATACGGCGTTGTCGTTCCCGTTGTTGGGTGAGGATGTCTTGATCACCGGTGCGGGCCCGATCGGGTGCATGGCAACCGCGGTCGCTCAATATGCCGGTGCACGCTATGTCGTGACGACCGATGTGAACCCGTGGCGATTGGAGTTAGCAAAAAAGATGGGCGCGACCCGCGTGGTCGATGTGCGGACTGAATCGCTCAAAGACGTGATGGCCGATTTAGGTATGAAGGAAGGCTTTGATGTGGGACTCGAAATGTCGGGTAACCCTAATGCGTTTCGCTCCATGCTCGAAACCATGTGCCACGGCGGCAAAATCTCGATGCTGGGAATTCCAGCCACCGAGATGGCCATCGATTGGAACCTCGTCGTCTTTAACATGTTGACGATCAAAGGGATCTATGGACGCGAAATGTACGAGACCTGGTACAAGATGACCGTGATGATTCAAGGGGGACTCGATATCAGTGCGGTGATAACGCATCGTTACGATTGCGAGGACTTTGAAGCCGGATTCGAAACCATGATGTCTGGCCAGTCCGGCAAGGTGATTCTAAAGTGGTGATGGATTCGTAACTCGCCTAATCAAGTTCTCGGTTTCACGCGATTCCGGTTTGGCCATTTCTGTTCTCAAGAGATCCCTCTGTAAAGCCAGCTAAGATGTCCCAAAGCAACAAACTCAGCGAAGTCCTACAAGCCTCGCTTGATGAGATACGTCATGAAGGGCTCTACAAGTCCGAGCGAGTGATCTCGACGCCTCAAGACGCGCACATCCGTGTTCAATCTGGCGGCGAAGTGATCAATCTTTGCGCTAACAATTATCTTGGCTTGGCGTCGCACCGGCGCGTCATCGAGGCGGCCCACCAGGGACTCGATGAATGGGGCTACGGACTCGCTTCGGTGCGATTCATTTGTGGCACACAAACGATCCATCAACAGCTAGAGAATCGCTTGTCCGCATTCTTGGGCACCGAAGATACGATTCTGTATTCGTCCTGTTTCGATGCCAACGGGGGGCTGTTCGAAACGATCCTGACCTCCGAAGACGCCGTCATTTCCGATCAACTCAATCATGCTTCGATCATCGATGGCATTCGTTTGAGCAAGGCTCAGCGATTCCGTTATCGCAACAGCGACATGGCAGATCTCGAAACGCAATTGAAAGCGGCTTCGGGATGTCGGTTGCGGTTGATCGCGACCGATGGCGTCTTTTCGATGGATGGTTCGATCGCCAAGCTGCCTGAGATTTGTGAGCTCGCCGATCGCTACGATGCATCGATCATGATGGACGATTGTCATGCCACCGGATTTATGGGCCCCAGCGGACGCGGCACCCATGAGCACCACGATGTGATGGGGCGGATTGACGTGATCACCGGAACGCTCGGTAAGGCCCTCGGGGGAGCGAGTGGGGGTTATACGACGGGGCGACGTGAAATCGTCGAACTGTTGCGTCAACGTTCGCGACCTTATTTGTTTTCCAACTCGATCGCACCTCCGATCGCAGCGGGCTCGATCGCAGCGCTCGATTTATTGAGCGAATCGACCGAGTTGCGAGATCGTGTGATGGACAATGCGAGTTACTTTCGCGATGCCATGAGCGCCGCAGGCTTCGATCTTGTCCCCGGTGAGCATCCGATCATCCCAGTGATGCTGGGCGATGCTCGGGTGGCGACCGAAATGTCAAAGCGGCTGTTGGACAAGGGGGTCTACGTGATTGGTTTCTCGTATCCCGTGGTACCGAAAGGCCAAGCTCGCATTCGAACTCAAATGTCCGCAGCCCACACGCAGGACGATTTGGAATTCGCGGTGGCTCAATTCTCGCAAGTCAAACAAGAAATGGGATTGTAAGCCAGCGGCTCAGCTAAGGATGAGAGGGGGCACTTTGTTGCGGAAGTCGTCAAGACTTTCGTTGTTTTTGCCGAACCTTTTTCCTAGCCTGAAGCGTAACTTTTGAAGTTACGCGTTTTTCCTAACCCGAAGCGTCAGCGAGGGAATATCGATATTGATTCGGTCCCTCGCTTACGCGTCGGGTTATGATTTGCTGGGGAAAACTGGCAATAACCTAAATTCAAAACGGATGCGACGCGGTCTCGCTCGGTTTGCCGAGACACGATTCCGCGTCGACGTTTCTTTCGGATCGCAAGTTCCGCTACCCCAAGGGCAAACGAGGCGTTACATTGGGTTCTATGACTACTAATACAATCAAACTTGCTGTTCACGGTGCTGCGGGACGAATGGGGCGGCGTGTCGTCGCCTTGGCTTCGGAGGATACCGAATTCCAAATCGTTGCAGCAATCGACCATGCGGGCAATCCGCTCCTGGGCCAAGACGCTGGGGCGGTTGCCGGTTTCGCACCCATTGGAGTGCCGCTGGCGACCGATTGGCCCGAAGAGGTCGATGTCGTGATCGATTTTTCGCTCCCCAAGGCGCTCGATCATTGCATCGAGAGCTGTGTCGAATCAAGTACTCCGTTGGTGGTTGCTACGACGGGGCTAAGTGACGAACAAAAAGTCAAGCTGCAAGCCGCCGCCGAGCTCATTCCCATCGTCTGGGCCCCCAGTATGTCGTTGGCGGTGAATTTGACGATGAAGCTCGCCGAGCAAGTGGCAGATACCCTCGGTGACGTTGTCGGCGGATTGGACGTCGAAATTATTGAACGCCACCATCGCTTCAAGGCTGATGCCCCCAGCGGAACGGCGCTGAAGTTTGGCGAACTGATCGCAAAGCAATTGAGCGACGATACGTTGCACGTTCACGGCCGCGAAGGTCACACCGGCGAGCGGACTCGCAATGAGATCGGTTATCACGCCGTTCGCGTTGGCGACAATCCCGGCGAGCATACGATTGTGTTTGGGATGCTCGGCGAAAAGATCGAGTTGAATGTCGCTGCCAGCAACCGTGATTGCTACGCATCGGGAGCCCTTGCCGCCGCGAAATGGTTGCAAGGCCGCCCCAAGGGGCTCTACAACATGTTCGATGTCTTGGGCTTGCAGTCATCGTAAGGTTTCGCGAAGTGGGCTGCGTCGTTCAGGGCGTCTATACCTTAAACTAGCGACTCTTAATCTTAATCCTACTCTTACTCTTAATCCCGTCTGCGCAACCGCGTTGGACCACAACCGAGCGGAGAAGATTAGGATTAAGCGAAAGGTCACGTTTAAGGATCAAAAGGCGGCAACGCCATGCGACCGTTTCGATCACGAGAAACTGGATATCGTCATTCGTCTGATATTGCCATTCGCCTGAAATCGTCAGTTGCATTTAAGTGCACTTGTGTCATAGCGGCCCTGAATCGCTGGCCCAGAACTGCGGGCCCAGATCCTTGTTCTCCAAAATCTTCGCTTGTTGAAGGCTCAGACGCCCTAAATCGTGGGTCGAGCAACAACCAGCGGGCGAAGCTCGCCGCGCGAGAGTCGGCGGCCTTCGTTTCCAACCAAGAGCCCCTGCAATGGCAAAGTGCGACGAAGGTTATTTGTGTGAGGTTTGTGGCCAGGATGTGGCCGCGATCATCGAGAGTGATTTGTATTTGCGGTATGTGATTGGGGAGCTTGATCCCGAGGTCTTGCATACGACGCCCGAGCGACACATTCGCTGTAACCCTGTGCTCGCCCAATTCATCGACGATCCAGACTTTGAGCGCGTGGTGGTCCAGGGCGAGATGGGGCTGGCAAATCTCGATCCTGGCTTTGTTTCCGAGCGAGTGGCATTGGTGACGCGGGGCTATGACCGGTTGCGGGTGATCGCGGCCAGCGAGGGAGATCGGGACGTTACGTCGTACCCGTTGCCCGAAGTGATCGACCGCTATCGCCTCTGAGCAGGTGCCATCGTGTCTTGTGGGTGCATCTCCCCTGCCCTGCCCTGGCCAGACGCTAGTCTTGGCCTCGGTTTTCATCGGCGTCGCGGCGGTAGGGGCGTTTCTGCTAAGATCTCGCGGTCCCCCAAACGTGCCCCTTGATCAAGCGAAAAAACGTGCCAAGCCATCTCTTAAGACGCGGGTTTCTCGGACTCCTCGCCGCGCAGTTTTTTGGAGCGATGAACGACAACGTCCTCAAGGGCGTGTTGACATTCATGGTGATTCAGGGCGGTTTGTGGGCCGGTGATCTTGGCGAAGGAGGCCAGGGCATCGTGGGCATCTGTTTTACGCTTCCCTTCATTTTTCTCTCGGGTTATGCCGGCCAGATCGCGGATCGTTATTCCAAGCGAACGGTCACGATGTGGGTGAAAATCATCGAGATCCCGATCGTGATTCTCGCCGGAATCGGCTTCATGATGGGCAGTTTGTGGGTCACCTTGATGGCACTGCTGGCGTTGACGTGTCAAAGCTCGTTCTTTGGCCCGGCAAAGTATGGCATGATCCCGGAGTTGGTCGATGCTTCGGACCTCAGCCGTGCCAACGGCACGATTAATATGATGACCAACGTCGCCGTGATCGTCGGCACGCTGGTTGCCGGCGTGGTCAGTGATGCCTTTTTTCCGGATCAAATTCGAGGACTGATTTGGTTACCGATGGTCGTGTTGGTCTTGATCGCGATCGCGGGACTTGTGTCCGCCTTCTTTTTGACTCCGTTGCCCGCAGGAGATCGCAATGCCAAATTCGATTTCAATCCGCTCACCACCTACATCACCACCGTGCGTGAAATGTCCAAGACGCGGTTGTTGATGGTGATGATGGCCTGGGGCTATTTTTACCTGCTGGCGGGAATCGCGTTGTTTATCGTTCCTGAATACACCGAGGTCCTCAAAATTTCGAGCACCGAAGCCAGTGTGCTGATGGGGGTTTTGGGAGTCTCGATCGGAGTGGGGTGTGCCGTGGCCGGTCTGTTGTCGGGGCACCACATCGAGCCACGCTTGATCCCTATCGGGGCCGCCGGTTTGGTCGTTTTCTTTGCCCTGTTGTCGTTTGTCCCGCCGTCGCTTCCTGATTTGCAGCCGATGTTGCGAGTGGCGTTTAGTAATGTTGGCTTTTTCATTTTTGGAGCTGGCTTTTTTGCCGGTTTCTATATCGTCCCGCTGCAAGCTTTGTTGCAGTATATGTCGCCGGATAGCGAGCGGGGGCGGTTCTTGGGAACCGCGAACGCCGTCTCGTTTGTGTTTTTGACCGTCGCTGCCCTGCTCTACTGGGCGATTCGTCCCGCGTTTGGCGACACTCCGCAGCACATTTTTCTGCTCAGCAGCATCTTAATGGCTGCCGGGGCTGCGTTCTTTCTATGGCAGCTAAGAGGTACCGGCATCCTGATCGGCAGCGGAACCGATATCGCAGCGAGCGAATAAGCACTGGCTCCACCCGCCCAGCCCCAACGCGGTGAGGGCCACGGTGCGGGATTGTCCGGCGTGGATCCGTGCATCACGGTGCCACGTCCACTTTCCCCAACGGACATAAAAAAGCCCAGAGTGCTCGTCGCAACCCTGGGCTTTCTACGCTGACGGTTTTGGCCGGGAATCCCCGTTGATCAAACTATTCTTTGATCTCGACGAGTTGTCCTTCTTTGGCCATTTTACGAATGTCCTCGGTGATCTTCATCGAGCAATACTTCGGTCCGCACATGCTGCAGAAGTGGGCGCTCTTGAAGGTGTCCTGTGGCAGCGTTTCGTCGTGGTAACGCTGAGCGGTTTCCGGGTCCAATGACAACCGGAACTGCTCGTTCCAATCAAACGCGAAACGTGCTCGGCTGAGTGCGTCGTCACGGTCCTGAGCTCCCTTGCGTCCGCGAGCGACGTCGGCGGCGTGAGCGGAGATCTTGTAAGCGATCACGCCCTGTTTGACGTCTTCTTCGTTAGGCAATCCGAGGTGCTCTTTGGGGGTCACGTAGCACAACATCGCAGCACCGTGCCAGCCCGCCATCGCGGCGCCAATCGCGCTTGTGATGTGGTCGTAGCCCGGTGCGATATCGGTCACCAACGGGCCAAGCACGTAGAACGGAGCACCATTGCAAAGCTCGATTTGCTTTTCAATGTTCATCTGGATTTGGTGCATCGGAATGTGGCCTGGTCCTTCGACCATGACTTGCGTTCCGTTTTCTTGGCCGCGTTTGGTCAATTCACCCAGCACCTCGAGTTCCGCGAATTGAGCGGCATCCGAAGCATCCGCGATCGAACCTGGACGCAGTCCATCGCCCAACGACCAAGTCACATCGTACTCTCGCATGATGGCGCACAGGTCATCAAAGGCGGTGTACAGCGGGTTTTGTTTGTTGTGGGCCATCATCCACTTCGAGATCAACGATCCACCCCGGCTGACGATGCCCGTCACGCGGTTGACGCTCAAATGCAGATGTTCGAGCTTCACGCCACAATGGACGGTCATGTAATCGACGCCCTGCTTGGCTTGGTGCTCGACCATATCCAAGAAGTGTTGGGCCGTCATGTCTTCGATGTTGCCACCGAGTTCTTCGAGCATTTGGTAAATCGGGACCGTACCGATCGGCACCGGGCTCTTGTCGATGATTTGGCGGCGGATGTTGTCGATGTCCTTGCCGGTCGACAGGTCCATGACGGTGTCGGCACCATGGTGGACGGCGGTATGCAGTTTTTGCAGTTCTTCGCCAGCGTTACTGGTCACGGCACTGTTGCCGATGTTGGCGTTGATCTTGCACTTTGCCGCGATCCCGATGCACATCGGTTCAAGTGCGCCGGCCGCGTGGACCTTATTCGCCGGGATGACCATCCGTCCCGCTGCGACTTCATCACGGATCAGTTCGACGGCGAGGTCTTCGCGTTTAGCGCAATACTCCATCTCCGGAGTCACTTCGCCTGCACGCGCCGCCAATATTTGTGTTTTGCTCATGTTTTTGCTCCATCGGACGGACATCATCGCGAGAGTTCGCGATCTGCCGTCTCAGTAACGTCGAGATCGGAGCCCTGTTTATACGCTGCCAGAGCGAAATCGAGTAGGCGTCCGAGCACACACCCGCCCCTTGCCCCCCCAGGGATCCCAATTCTCCGCCAATTTAGCCCATAAAGACGCAAATCAGCGAGAATCATCGAGTGGAGGATTCGCGTGTTCGCGACCTTCTGGCACCGGTTGTGATGGCATTGCCGTGCTCACAATGCAATTTTAAATGGATCGCAGCAGGGAGCGAATTGGTTGGATCCAGCGGCCTCGGGGATTGGGTTGAGAAGCTCAAGCGGGGCTTCGACGCTAGCGGTGACGTGTGATTTAATCCGATCCAATCGAAGCCCCGAATGTCGCCAGCATCTAGAAGTGTCGCCAGCATTTATCCGTGGGCGTGAGTCCGCAGACAAGTTGCCTGGCTGGATTACTTCATCGAAGTGGGGGGCGTCTTCTGCTTGTGCCGTTCGCATGGCCCCGAAAAATGGCCGTTCAGCTTATCGCATGAAATGCTCATCGGATCCCCGTGAAATCCATGTGCTGCAAGTGGAGCAGCAAGCTGCGAGCGGTAGTGCCAATCAAGCGTGCACGACCGCTTGAAAAAAATATTGAAAACGGATCGGTCAGTCGCCACCAAGCAGACTGACCTTTCGTTCAATAAGGAACTCGGAAAACGATAAGCCCGCATGATTCACCAAGAACTTGATGAATTGAGATGCGGAGGCGTATGTGGCTTCGCGGTAGGGCGAAGCTTAGATGACGCTCGACCTATGGCTTCAACTGATGCTTGCCATCGGCGAACTGTTGATGGCAATCGTTGCAGCTTTGAAGCATCAAGCGATAAACTTTCTGCGATTCGGTGTCATCCTTCTTTTTGGCCGCGCGATAGAGCTTGCCGCCGAAATCCCGAACCGTGGTTGCGTGTTTGTTCCAATCCTTCGCGTCCGATTCGGGACCGCGACTCAGCAGCAAATTTCCGCTTTCGGCCAGGATCAAGGAGTCTGACTTAATGCTTTTCCAGGTTCCCTTGTCTTTGTCCGAAGCAGCCATGGATACTTTCAACCGCTTGTAGGTCGGCTCGAAAAAATACTCCATGAACTCGTGCATGTCGTCTTCGACCGGAGTTGCAGCGGTTTCTGGCGTGCTAGCTGGTGATTGGGCAACGGCTATCGGCGCGGAAGCGGGGGGCAGAATGCTCAGCAGTGCCACGGCGGGCACGATCAAGAGGCTGAGTGTCAGAGCGAAACGTTTGGTTTTCATAGGAAATGTTCCTTTTGAGTGGAGTGATTGTGAAAAAAACGGGCGTGGGCATTTTCGCCCGCTTCATTTGGTTGATCGGTTGCGGGCGGGGACGCTCACGCACCTTTAATGTTTGAACGGAGCATTATCATACGCATTCTGTTCCATTTGTTTCGGTTCAAACCAACGATAAATCGTCGGCAAGACTAACAGCGTCAACGCCGTCGAGGTAATCAATCCGCCGATCACGACCGTCGCCAACGGACGTTGCACCTCTGCTCCAGAACTGGCCGAAAGTGCCATCGGGATAAAGCCGAGTGCTCCGCACATTGCCGTCATCAACACCGGGCGCAATCGGTCGATCGCGCCGTGGATGACCGCGTCTTGCTGCGAATCGCCACTGCGACGCAAGTGACGCACATGCTCAATCAAGACCACGCCGTTCATGACCGCGATGCCGAACAACGCGATGAAGCCGACACCTGCGGAAATCGAGAACGGCAAATCTCGCGCCCACAACGCCAACACGCCACCGGTGGCCGCGATCGGAACGTTCAAATAGATCAGCATCGCGAGTTTGACGGAGCTAAACGTGATGTAGAGTAACGCGAAAATCAATAGCAGAGCCACTGGAACGGCAATCGCCAATCGCTGAGTCGCTTGCTGCAGATTCTCGAACTGGCCGCCCCATCGGAGCGTGTAGCCCGCCGGTAATTCAACTTGCTCGTCAACGACCCGTTGAGCCTCGGCGACGAAGCCCGCCAAATCCCGACCACGAACATTGCACTGTACCAGTAAACGTCGGCGCACCGCATCGCGGCTAATCTCGACGGGCCCATCTTCGGTGACGATGTCTGCGACTTGCGAGATGGGGATCGGGCGTCCCCGCGAATCGTCGATCTTGAGCGCGGACAACTGTTCGGTGTTCTGTCGTGATTCAGGACGTAGGCGAATTTGCAACGGAAACCGTCGCTGGCCTTCAAAGACTTGTCCGATCGGCGTCCCACCGACCGTGCTGACCGCGTCCAACACATCACGAGTATTGATTCCGTAGCGGGCCAAATCACCGCGTCGGACCTTCACTCGCAGATAAGAAAGCCCTGCAATCTGTTGAGCCGCAACGTCAGCAGCGCCTTCGACTTGGTTTAACGCACGGACGAGTTCATCGCCTTTGACCTTCAATACGTCGAGGTCGTCGCCGTACAGACTCAGTCCGATGTCCGAACGCACGCCAGCGACCAGTTCTTGCACTCGCAATTCGATCGGCTGTGTGAAACTGTACGCATTGCCGGGAACTTCCTTCAGCAATGCCGTTTGCATCTGTTCGATTAAATCCGCTTTCGTTTCACCTAGCGGGTACTCTGCATTCGGATCAATGCGAATGAATAGATCCGTTTGATAAACACCCATTGGATCGTTTGCGATCTCGGGCCGCCCGGTCTTGGAGACCACCGTCTCGACTTGCGGAAATTTTAACAACGTTCGCTCCATCGCTTTGGTCATTTCAATTGACGTTTCAAGAGACACGCTGGGCAATCGCGTTGCCTGGATGGCAATGTCACCCTCGTCAAGTTTCGGCACAAACTCGACGCCAAAATTACTGGCGAGAAACATGCTGGCGATGAAGACGACGACGGAACTGGAAAACATGACAAAGGGTCGCTTCATCGCGAACATCAACATCGGTTGATACGTCGATTTCAGCTTGCGAACGACAAACGTTTCGCGTTGTTTCACTCGGCGGGCCAGGAATAACGACGCCAACACCGGCATCACCGTTACCGACAACACCAACGCCGCGGTGAGTGCCGACATGAACGTGAACGCCATTGGGCGAAACATCTTTCCTTCCATGCCCTGCAAACTCAGGATCGGAAGGAACACAATGATCACGATCAAGCCCGCGAACAGAATCGGTTTACCGACTTCCTTGGCTGATTCGCGAAAGACACCTTCGGGAACGCGATCGCTGTCGTGTTCCTTCTGGTACTGCATCGCTCGGCGGACACAGTTCTCGACCATCACGACCGCGCCATCGACGATCACGCCAAAGTCGACCGCTCCGAGGCTCATCAGGTTGGCCGACACCCCGGCATAACGCATCGCGATCAGAGCGCACATCGCCGATAGAGGAATGGCTGCGGCGACGATCAGTCCCGCACGCACATCACCGAGCAAAATGAACAGGGTCACGATGACCAGGATCACGCCCAAGCCGATGTTCTCGCCAACCGTATGAATCGTCTTCGCAACCAATTCGGTGCGATCGTAAAACGTGTCGATCACGACGCCCTCAGGCAGCGACTTTTGAATGTCCGAAATTTTGGCTTTCACGTCCGCGACGACTTGACGCGAATTGCCGCCCATCAGCATCATCACCATCCCGATGACTGCCTCACGATCACCGTCGCGTGTGACAGCACCCTGTCGTAACATCGGTGCGAATTCCACTGCGGCAATGTCGGCGATGCGAATCGGAGTGCCTTCGCGACTATCGACCACAATCATCCGGATGTCATCGAGTGAGCTGATCAAACCTTCACCGCGAATCAAGCGTTGTTCGGCATTGTGGGCGATGTACCCGCCACCGGCGTTGCCGTTGTTTTGGTCCAACGCATCAATGATCTGACTCAACGAAACGTCATAGTTTTGCATTTTGTCGGGATCAATTTGCACCTCGTAGGTTTTCAGCGCACCGCCGAACGTGTTGACTTCGATCACTCCCGGGACGCTGCGCAGTTGAAAGGCGATTTGCCAATCCAGGATCGTTCGTAAATCGGTCAGTGAGTGATTCGATCCCGGTTCGCCGCGCACCTCGAACTGATAGATTTCACTCATGCCGGTGGCGATCGGCCCTAGTTCGGGAGTGCCCATGCCGGGAGGGATTTCTTCGCGAGCTTTCAGCAAGCGTTCGTTGATCAGATTGCGTGCCCAGTAGATATCGGTGCCGTCCTCAAAGGCGACCGTCACGGCGGACAGCCCGAACCGGCTGATCGAGCGGATTTCGGCCACTTTCGGGATTCCGCTCATCGCGTTCTCAATCGGGAACGTGATGAATTGCTCGACTTCGACCGGACCGAGCGCAGGCGAATTGGTGAGCACTTGGACCTGCACGTTGGTTAGATCGGGAACGGCGTCGAGCGGAATGGTGGCCGCTGCAAAAACGCCCATCCCGAGGATCGCAAGCGACAGCAGGATGACGATAAAGCGATTGTTGAGCGAAAAATCAATGAGGGCATTAACCATGTTTATTCTTCTCCCATCAGTTCGGCCAGCAATTGCGATTTCAAAATGAAGCCGCCGCCGGTGATAATTCGTTCGCCGTCACGCAGTCCCTGACGAATCACGACAGACTTGTCGTTCGCAGGACCGACTTGGACGTCGCGACGCAGGAATTGATCTTCGCCTTGCAGGACAAACACGAATTTTTTTCCTTCGTGTTCTTGTACCGCCGACGATGGGATGAGGATGGCAGCCTGCTGTTGCGACGTTGGTAATTCAATAGTGACAAACATGCCCGGCTTCAGATGATGATCGGTGTTATCCGCGATCGCGCGCATGGAAATCGTTCGTGTGGCTTCGTCCATGATTTCGCCGGTGTAGAACACTTTCGCAGTGAAAGTCTGGTTGGGCAAAGCGTCGTTGCGAAGCGTGACCGTTTGGTCCTTGAACGAATCGAGTAGCGGCAGGTGTTCTTCGTAGATATTGGCGGTTACCCAAACGGTCGAAAGATCAGCGATGCTCAACAGCATCACGTCGGGACGAACTTGCTCTCGTAAAACGACGTCCTTGCTCAACACCGTTCCGTCAAAAGGGGCCCGGATCGCGTAGTGTGATAGCGTTTCACCTTGTTTGGCGGGATCAATTTCGTTGATTTCCTTGGCATCAACGTTCAGGATTCTCAGGCTTGTCGCGGCGACCAAAGCTGTCGCTTCGGCTTCTCTGACTGCTTGGGAAGTCATCAAGGTGGATGTTTGCAGCTCGTGTTGAATCTGTTCGATTCGAGATTGAAAAGTGGCTTGATCCGCGTTGCGGGTGGAGGTCGCGGCCAGCAAGGTTTTGCCTGAAACGGCACCGGATTGCGAGACGGCTTCGAGTCGCAAAACATCGGCGGCGGACTTCAAATAAGCGGCGTACGAGGAGATCGCCCGTTCTCGGTAGCCACCCATCGGTCGATCGCGGAACTGCTTTTCGATCTCCGTGATATCCATGTTGCTGCTCAACGCTTGAAGTAGCTCGCTGGTGTTTTTTGCGATCTTCGATTGCAATTCGTTTTGCGTGTTGGCGAGTTCCAACTTCAAACGGGCCTGATAGAGTTGCAGCTTCGCCGCACCCACTTCACGGCTGTGGATGATCGCCAGTAGATCGTCGGTTTTGACGGTTTGTCCTAGGCTGATCGAGACATCATCGACGGTCCCCTCGACCATCGAATAAATATGAGCGACGCGATCTTGGTTGAGAGAAATCTTGCCCGTTAGTTGTAGGGTTTTCGTAAAGGGTTGCCGTTGCACCGACTCAATGCGAACGCCTGAAGCTTGCCATTGGTCTCTTGGTAACGTCACAATCTCGTCGGCCGTTTCTCCTCTTGGCAATTGTGCCGATGCGGCTGCTAAGGGGATCAATACTGCGGTGAGCAAAGCTGGAAACAGCCGTGCGTGTAGCAAGCGACGATGGAAACTCGTTTCTTGTTTGGATAAATTCATGGTGGCATACTATTTGTTGAAAATTGCAATGTTGGAATTGGGATTCGTCGTAGCTGATCCCGCCAAGGTTCCGTGAGATTGGAGCCGTGGCTGGTCCAGCCATGACCGTTATTTGCCGCTCGGTGGTACTGCGATGCGGCTGACGGAGGGAGCGCTCGAAGTGATTCCGCGCGTTGACGAACCGGCTTGGCTCAATGCCCATTCGGACAAATGATTTAATTGGCTAACGATCGCTTAACAGCGAATGACGCCCAAGAGTTCGGGCAGAGACTGTCGGCTGTGCAGCAGCGCGACGTGTTGAAAAGAATGCTGGCAATTTGCCGTTAGACTGGGCCGCACCACGAGTTGCTGCTGCGAAACGTATTCGAGGGGCAGTACGCAGGTTGCTTCGAGCCAAGCGATCCGTTGCCTCGGCATGATCTGGTCGGCCTGCGCGACCAGGATTTCCCCGCCCAGCCCGATGCATCCATCCGCAGGAAACACCCAGTGCCAATGCCAATCCGTCGGCCAACTTTCCGAATTTGCAAAGCCACCGTGATGGCACTGCAGATGCCAAGTCAACTGCTGATCCGAGACCTGCGATGTAAGATCGCCATGGTCATGTCCCACCGGAATCGGCGCAGGCCAAAACATCAACACGAGAAGCGTGATCTCGATCAATGTCCGGACGGGCGTTGGCCAAAACTTCGGCAGCATTAGCTATTTCAAGGTGGATTGCAAACCATTTCAATTGACCTTGCAGTTTAGTTCCGCACCGGTTCGTAGTCAATTCATGACGAACACACTACTCGAACGGCGTGATACTGGTTTGATTTAGCCTCATTGTGATCCACGGGGCGGCGCGTCCCTGCACCGCGGTGCGTCGTTGGGCGAAAGTTTGTGATGGTGAATCAAGAGGGATGCATGATTTGCGGTGCTTCGCATCGGAGCCTGCTGTTTCATCCGCTGCATGGTTGTGATCGTAGGGGAATTAACACGAATTGGCTGGAGTGGTTGCTTGGGTTGCCGACGAAGACGCCAATCATGGAAAGACGCCAATCATGGGGCGTGTGGCGATTTGGGTGTCCCGACTTTCTGGCCCGTCCGTTCGCAGTGGGGGACCGTAAACCTTGGCGTGCACCTTGTTTTCAAAATCGCAGTTTTTTGCTTGACCACGACTATTTCTTGTGCTCTGTTGATCGCCTCCCTCTGAAGAGGGTTGCTTATCTAGCGTTGGTGGCTGGTGAGGATGGAATCACACCACTTAGCGTCTTCTCTTGAGCGGGTCATCCTCAAGAAGTGTTGCGAAGACGCGTCCTATTCAGGAGATGGAGGTTTAACTCCGCGAAAGACCGAGGCTCGTTGTATTTTTTCGTAATGTCATTTCACATCGAAGGTTTACACACATGTCTAAGAAGTCTAATCCACAAGCCATCGTTCGACGCGGGTTTACGCTCGTCGAACTGCTGGTGGTCATTGCCATTATTGGGGTTTTGGTGGGCTTGCTACTGCCGGCGGTGCAAGCGGCACGAGAGGCGGCGCGGCGGATGCAGTGCAGCAACAATCTTAAACAGATTGGCCTGGCTTTTCACAATTACGAGAGTAGTTATCAAACGTTCGCACCGGGCTACTTCGCGAAGATTCCTAATAACAAAACTTCCTCCGAACGAAGCTTATGGAGCTGGGGCGCGTTCATACTGCCTTTCGTGGAGCAGTCGGCACTTTACGAGTCGTTGGACCCTGGCCCGCTCTGGCTAGAATCGCATTTGACGACCGCCGCTGGCTTGGCACTGCTGCAGACTCCCATTCCTGCGTATCGGTGCCCCAGTGATGTCGGGCCAGCTTTGAATAATTTCGATGACAGCATCTCCGGCGGCACAAACAACTATTACAACTGGCATGTGACGTCGGATGGATCCGATCGCATTGCGATTTCAACGTCCAATTATGTGATGGTTGCTAATCCATCGAGCAGCACGACCCCAGCGGTGTACCCCGCGGATTACGGTCCTGCACACGGCGTGGGCTTTCAGAACTCCAAGATTCGATTTCGGGATGTTACCGACGGGACGAGCAACACTTTGCTGGTCGGCGAACGGGCATGGAGGTTCCACGATCTGACCGTGGGGGCCGCAACCGCCTTGGGGTTCAGTGCAGCAACATGCAATCCCAGCAGCAGTTACAACATCAAGTCCGGCGGTCTAACAGCGCTCGGGATCGGATACGATGGCATCAACTGGAGTGCAAACAATCGTATCCATCAGAGCCGAGGCTTTAGCAGCGTGCATCCGGGCGGCGCCCAGTTCGTGCTGTGTGATGGATCGGTCCGGTTCGTTAGCGATTCGATCGATTATGCCAAGCTCGATGTGACCATCCCTGACTATGAAGGGTCAACCGTTTTCGCACGTCTGATATCGCGTAACGACGGCCGTCCAGTGGGCGAGTACTAAGCAGGTTCGGAGAAGTGGTTGAGCTCGTTAGCCACGGTTCCTGCATTGAACCGAGGCTAGCGACCAAACGACGAATTGGGTTATGCGAAAGGATAGCCCGAACCTGCTTTCCATGAGAGCATACCTAACTTTTCAGTAATCTAGGAGCGTCGTGTGCAATCGACTACGTTTTCGTTTTTGACGGTCAGCATTGCCTTGTTGAGTCTGATCGGTGGGTGTGGCAGGAGTGACCTGCCGCCGCTCGGAACCGTCTCGGGGACGGTGACCTTGGACGGAGAGCCGCTGTCCGGCGTGATCATCAATTTCAAACCGGACGAGGGACGCGCCGCAACGGCAACCACAGACGAACAAGGCAACTACACGTTGGCCTACACCTACGGTGTCAAAGGAACCAAGGTCGGCCCCTCGACGGTGATGTTCGAGTGGCCCCTTGAGGAGTCGGGCAGAGCGATCCCTGCCAAATACACGGGACTCGATTCCGAATTAAAGGTCGATGTGGGGAAGGGAGGCAACCGACTGGATTTTCCACTCACATCCAAGTGAGGTGAGTGGAAGACGATCGCACACATTCCCCCGTCGCCGAAAAGACTGACACCGAAAAGGCATCGCTTCAGCCAATCGCTAAGCACCTAGGACGGAGTCTCTCGGCAAACGGAGGCGCTAGACAAATGGTCCTTGCTTTGACACTCATCGGGTGGGGTTCGTAGCGACGCGAGCTGCTCGGTGTTTTTCGAATGCTTTACTCGCTGCTACCGGGCGGCTCGCGCCGTACCGCTAATGAAGTAACTGCCATTTGGCTTTCGCCGCGGGGCTCGTAACGACTCGGTTTAACGCCGCATTCTCGCCTGGGTGCATGACACTGCCGAACGCTTATCGAACGACGGCTTTCCGGGCTTCACTTGTTCGCCACCGCCACTGTTTCGACGACGCTACCATTGGCACGTCTTTTCTGTACGACGATCGTGCCGTCGGACGACAGGCCTTCGGCTGAAAGTGACGCGGAATCATCCGTCGGTAACAATGCCACGACTTGACCGTCGGTCAATTCAGCCGTCAACACGTAGCCCCCTTCGATCTTGCGCAGCTGTTGCTCGCTTGGGGGTTGCTGGCCCTGACGAAAAGGTCGATACAGGGCGACAAACTCGACTGACTTGGCCTTGGTCGGCGTCGTCGCCGTTAAGTGCCATTCGCGGAGTTTGATGCGAGGCCGCGGGTTCGGATCGTACTGGTCGGTCTGTGAAAACGTCAGCCCTGAGGGTGCGAGTAACGACACGGCACAACCAACGTCTTCGACCTGCAGATTGATATCGAATTGATCGTTGACCGAAAACTTCTTCGTCGCGTGCAGCCAGTACTCAAACGTCGAATCGTTTGGAGCCTCCAATCGGTCATAAATCAGGATAAGTTCCGGTTTGATGAACACGATGGTACGCGTGTAACGATCCAGCCGTGGTTTGCCTGAGCCGGTCCGGTAGGCCTCGCCCGCTTCGCCGACGACGACATCGATCGCAGGGGACGTCTCAAAAGAAGTGATCTTTCCTTGCGATGACGCGGAGTGTGGCAATTGTCCCGCTCCGTCGACGGTAATGTTGTTAACGCTCCGCGTGCTCCACATCCAGTTTTTATGATGTTCGGTGCCGTAGCTGTCGCGGTAGCCGCTGCGCACCAGCAAGCGTTGGCCATAGGCCCACAACAAGAACGAGTTGTTCGCTTCGTAGCCATGCGACTGCGTCCCAAACGGGCTCGATTTGAACACGACTTGAACGTCGTCTGCCGCGTTTTCAAGCGTCGAATTTAGCACCGCTTGGCCGATCCCCCGAAAGACCCGCGAGGTGGGCAAATCACGCGGCGGTTGGGCGGTAATCGGCGGAATCGCTCCACGGACAAAACCGATGTATCCCGACTTGGGGATCGGCCCGCCCATCTGTTGGACGTACCATAGCCAGTGCGCATTGGAGGCTTGCTGGGCCAGTTGGCTGACCAATGAGACCGCGCTGGCCGCCGTTTGCGACGCGTTCCTGTCGCCGAAGCCGCCACCCACTTTCCCCGGCGGCAACAAGTACATCGGGTAGTAACCGATCTGTGAGAAATAAGGTTTGTCGAAGGCGTTGATCTCCATGGCGCCACGCATCACGTCCGCCCACCAAGTGAAGCGATCGAGATAGCTTTTCCAGTAAACGAAACCTTCGTGCCAACCGCCCTGATCGTCCGACCATACGGGATAGACGTTATGAAAGACGTTCATCGCGAACCACACCCAATCGTCGGCGCCTTCGACTTCGCCGAGCATTGCGATACCCACCTCGCCGAGAAAATGCCAAGCGCGGTTGCTATGGCTCGAATAGGGTTGCCAAAGATGTCGAGGGTGGAGGTGGCGGTACATCTCGTCGCCACGAATCTTCATCACTTGGCGGCAAAGCTCTCGCTCTTCTTCGCTGAGCAAGTCATGGATGAACGTGTAAGTGCGAGCGAAGTAATAAGCATACGGCATTCCCGCCTCGTCGTTGTAGCGATAACCGGTCGCACCGAGCGGATCCCACTGGGCACACTCTAGCAGGATCTTTTTGGCGAGTTGTCCGTACTCTTCCTTGCCGCCCAACTGATGCGTGAACCCGAGCGTCGCCGCGCCATCGAGCGCTTTGATCGTATAGGTCCGGTTGCCCCACCAGATTTTGCGCCACGGATCGCTGTTGCGGACCACCTCGGGACCATACTTCGGAGGCTCGGTGGTGGCGGGCGGGCGGGCCAGCAACGCGTCGCACTGGGCGACCAATTTCTCGTATTGCGGTTGCATCGAGCCACGCGCTAAATCACGTAATTGTGGGATTTGTTCAGGGCGGACGAACAATCGCGGGTGTGATTGGGGAATTCGAGCGAGTAACTCTTGACGCGACGGCAGCGGCATCGCCACGGCGTCGCTTTGGATCGTGAAGGTTCTTGAACGACTCCAGTTTGTGGGGGCGCCGGATTTCAGGATCCCGCGATAACGCCACGAGTAGTCGCCCGGCGGAAGGACACGTGGCGGACAATGCACATTCATCGTGATGTCGTCGGCGCTGTATTGGATCGTCGTAAATTTGGGGTCGCGGGCACACTCGATTTCCCAAGACACGACACCGGTTTGCGGACGCCAACTGAAGCTCGGCGGATTCACAACCGAGACCGTGCCCTGCTCCGGCCGATATCCCCACTCTTTGCTTGTCGCCGGACGTTCATCCAACGTTTCCACCGACAACGCGACACTGCAGCTCAAGAAACAGCTCAATGGAACAAGGCACGCTAGGATACTTCGCATCATCACTTCCGAGGTCGGTGGGACCGGTTGAAGACCGGCGTTGTGGGGGCAACCATCCTAACACATCACCGTCAAGCTTCGCTAGCGATTGGAAACGTGGGAGCCTCTCAGTATCCCGAGGGACGTGCTGAGATGATCCCACGCTGCAAAACAGCTGCGAACGGAAATTTGTTGGCGGCCGAGTGAACCTTTGTGATTCGCGGTAGGTATGCTATTGGTGCTGTGGCTACAGACGCCGCGACCCCGCAGGAGTCGGTCCCTTGACCGCAACCGGTTCCGGTGTTCTGAGGCCATTAGGAATCAGGAGCCACTAGGAATTGCTCGGCCCCGTTGCTGTCCCCTGCCCTCCCCTACCCCATCCTCTTACCACGGTGAAGTTCATGCTGCGATGTTTGAATGACGTTATTAACGTCCGCTACGCGTTGAGTGGCGTTGTTTTGTGTTTTGCAGCGTTTGCAAACGCTCAGGAAACCAAGCCATCGGAGTCTGCGGAATCGGCTCCGGCGGTTCGTCCCTTTATCGACGACAGTGCGCCGGGTTGGCGATCGTTGGTCGAAGCCGATTTCACGAAGGTGAACAGCGCCGACGACACCTGGACTTGGGTCGATGGCGTTTTGCACTGCACCGGCAAACCGGTTAGCGTGATGCGTACCAAGGAGCCGATGAAAAACTTTGAGCTGGTCGTCGAATGGATGCATGAAAAGCCCGCAGGCAACTCAGGTGTGTTCGTTTGGACTACCCCCGAGTCCATCGAAAAGTTGACCGAGGCTGGCAAGCCTGGCTTGCCAGCGGGAGTCGAAGTTCAAATTCTCGATCACGGCTTTACCGAAATGATGAAAGCGCGAGGCCAGAAAACCGATTGGTTCGGAACCAACGGAGATGTGTTCGCCGTCAGGGTCAAGATGACTCCGTTTCCACCTCTTTCACCCAATGGTAGTCGCAGTTTTCCTCGCAAACATCTTGCCAACGGGCATGGCCAGTGGAATCAATACTACATTCGGGCGATCAACGGCGAAGTCCGGTTGTGGGTCAATGGCGAAGAGGTCTCCGGAGGCACCGCGATTGAGCCTTCCGAAGGATACCTGTGTTTGGAAAGCGAAGGATCGCCGATTCAATTTCGTAAACTCCGCATCCGCCAATTGCCGTAACCGCAACGACGATTTTTGAGCGAAGATTTGAAACCACTTCACCGAGCGAATTTTAAGTATGAGCATCATGGTCCTGCGTCCGTTTCGATTGGTTGTGACTGCGTTTGTAGCAATCTTATTTGCGACGACGTTGCCTGTCCTTGCCCAACCAGTCGCAAGTGAAGCGGTTTCGGTTGCCGACGACTTGGCGACCGATCTTCGATCCCAAGGCATTTCGTTTCAAACGGGAACCTTCCAAGGTTTCACACAAATTGCCTTCCAACTGGAGGGTGTCGATTGCAAAATGGTCTGTCCGAAAACGGTGGCTGCCGGAAAGCCGTGGGTTTGGCGGGCGCGATTCTGGGGACATGAACCACAGTTCGATCGTGCGATGCTCGAGCGAGGCTGGCACGTGTGCTATTGCGACGTCGGAGGGCTGTTTGGTGCCGATCCCGCAATCGAGCGTTGGGATGCTTTTTATTCGCTAACTCAAAAGCTAGGACTGCATGCGAAACCGTTTCTCGAAGGGATGAGTCGCGGAGGGTTGATCGTGTTGCGTTGGGCCAGCGAACATCCCAACCAAGTCAGCGGCATTTACGTCGATAATGCGGTGATGGATATTCGCTCGTGGCCTGGTGGCAAGGGAGCCGGAAAAGGTTCTGCTCGCGATTGGGCCCAGTGTTTGAAGGTCTACGGGATGACCGATGCCCAATCGGTTGAGTTTGCCGATGGGCCGCTCGATCGGGTACAACCGCTGGTCGATGCGGGCGTTCCCATTTTTGTGTTGATCAACGAAGCCGACGATGTCGTGCCGCCCGCCGAGAACGGAGATCGGCTGATTGCCGAATACAAAAAACGAGGGGGCCCGATCGTCGAGATGCGGCGTGCAGGACTCGGCCATCATCCGCACAGCTTGAAGGATCCGTCGGCGATCGTCGACTTTGCGGTCGCCGCCGTTAACCGCCCGTAATGCAGTGACCTGCTTTTTTGGGGGGGCATTTGCGGAGTGCCATTGGATTTCGGTCCGTCACCGCTTCGTCGTCGGCGGGTGCCAGCATGCCGCTTGAGATTCGTTTGCTCGTGTCATGCGGCCTAGACTAGACTGTGACAGTGTGACGCCCGAGAATGTAGACTCCCCCTTCGCAGACGCCTGATCCCTTTAACAACCACGAGCTGATTGATGAACCGAATCGCATCCTTTTTGTTTCTTACTCTTGCTTGTAACTTCCTGATGGCTGAAGAACCCTACGAAGAATTGAGTATCCAGTACAGCGGTGGCGATTATCAGGATGAGACGTTCCGATACCGATTGATGAAACCAGAGACAATCGAACAAGGCAAGTCGTATCCGCTCGTGCTGTTTCTACACGGTGCCGGAGAACGCGGTGACGATAACGCAGCTCAATTGGCTTACTTGCCCCGCGAAATGGCGAGTGAAACGAATCGCAAAGCGTTCCCCTGCTTTGTCTTGGCCCCCCAATGTCGCAAAGGGAAAAAGTGGGTCGATGTCGATTGGAGCGACGCATCGGCCGCCGCGATGCCTGAGTCGCCTTCGCACATGATGAATACGGCAATCAAAATGATGAAGCGGACCATCGATGAGAACCCCGTCGATACGTCACGGGTTTACGTCACGGGATTGTCCATGGGCGGGTACGGTTCTTGGGATCTCGCCGCACGCCACCCCGAGTGGTTTGCTGCCGCGATCATTGTGTGCGGTGGCGGTGACGACAAGCAAGCCGCGAAGTTGGCCGAGTTGCCGATTTGGGTGTTTCATGGCGATGCCGATAAAGGGGTGCCCGTAGAACGCTCGCGGAACATGGTTGCAGCCATCAAGGACGCCGGAGGGAAAAAAATCAAGTACAGCGAGTTGCCAGGCGTGGGGCATAATAGTTGGAATCACGCCTACTCGGAGGAATCCGGTGCGATCCCTTGGATGTTCGATCAGAAACGAGCGAAATAGTTTCTTTTAAAGAATGTCGCCATGTTTACTCGCCGCATGCAGAGCGGTGTGAGCGTGGCGTGATAGGCTAATGCGGTGGGCTCGCTCGCCGTTATTCTCGCTCGCCGTTATTCCTGGGTTGCGGGGGCCTCCGCCTTTATCAGCTTTTGTATCAATGGCATGATGATTTGGCGGTACATGCCTTCGGCCATCGGATACTGTTTGATCTTTTCGAAGGTGTCAAACATCGTGGCCCCTTCGGATGAGGTCATCGGAACGCTTGATGTGCGTCCTTGGCTGTCGAGCAAAATTGCTTCGTATTCCCATTCGCCTAGCTCATTTTTCGTTCGCGAGACGTCTTGGATTTGGGCCGAGTCCAAATCGATCTCGCCTGGGGCGGTTGCCGTTTTCGCACCGTATTGATCGCGATCGAGTCCCAGCGATTGAGCAATTTTGCTTGTCATCTCTTCGACCGATTCTTCGCTGGCAATGCGTTCGATCCGGGATAGGTTTTGTTCTAGTTCGTCCAACTTCTGAGCATCGTCGAGCGTTTCGCTGCGCGC
Source organism: Novipirellula galeiformis (assembly GCF_007860095.1). Lineage (NCBI taxonomy): Bacteria > Pseudomonadati > Planctomycetota > Planctomycetia > Pirellulales > Pirellulaceae > Novipirellula > Novipirellula galeiformis. The sequence continues at coordinate 470,621 of NZ_SJPT01000001.1, forward strand.
GATTTGTTGGTCGATCGACTGTTGGATCTGCTCCGAAACGGCGCGTGAAGCCCGAGAGGGTTCGCGGGGCGATGGAGCTTCGGAAGCCATTTGCGGTGATCGAGGATCCGCCCCGGGGTGAGTGGTGCTGGAGCCGTTCGGGATTGGCAGGTACCAAAACAGAAGGCCTGCTGCGACGACGACGTGAAACACAACGCTCACCGTGATCGCACGCGAGAAGCGACTGCGCGGACGCGTTCTAGTTTTGTGTGCGGTCGCAGGGGGCTTTTCGTGTTGCATGTCGGTGGGCTGGGTCAACGAGTCAATTCCTGGGCGATGCCATTGTTATTGGGATGCGGACAAATTGAGATAAAGATTGACGTCGTGGGTGGTCCGTCCGCCGGCCAAAATATCAATCTTTCCATCGCCGTTGAAATCGTCGCACCACAAATCTTCGCAAGCCATCATCGGATCGAGCGTGGTGCGAGTCCACTCGGTGCCGCTTGCATCGTTAGCGCGATAGATGAAGATGCCGGGACCTGGGACCGGGCCGTTCCCAGGGGTGCGGTACGCTGCGATCACTTCATCGCGGCCATCGCCATCTAAATCGGCACACCAAACTGCATGGCCTTGGGAGAAGGTGTCGTCCAAGACGATGCGTTTCGGCTTGGGATCGGTCGCATGCGCACCGAGGTAAACGACCACTTGATTGCCGTGCATCGGTTCGATCGTGGCGATCATCGATAGGGATGCCGACAGGCGTCCTGTTTTGATTTCGCCGCTACCTTGTTGTGCGGGGGAATCGCCTTCGGCGCCGGAGGCAATTCGCGTCACTTGGAACCCCGCAGACTCTGATTTGCGAATCCAAGTGATGCCTTCGGCGCTCGCCGTTAACGTTTGCTCGGCCTCGCCGTCTCGGGAGGGCAAATGCCAATGGTTATGAGCACGATTCAGCGTGCCGTCGATGACGACCGGTTTCCATTGCCCCGATTTCGGATCGCGCGGGATGGGAAAGGCGAGCAGGCGAATGCCATTGCCATCGACCGCGTTTAACGGAGTGACGACCAATTGTGGGCTTCCTTGTCCGAGTACATCTGCCCAACGCATGCGGTGCGTCCATGGTTCGGAGGAGATGTTGAATACGTGCCAAGGATCTTTGAGCGTGTCGCCGCGACGGATCCAATGAATCGTACCGCCGTTTTTCGGCCAACCCGCCCCGAGGGCAAAATCGACGAGACCATCGCCGTCAATGTCATGCGCGGCAATGCAGACATTGTCTTTCGGGACGGCATCTTTGATCATCGAGTGCCGCGTCCACGTCGGATTCTCGTACCACACCACCTCGTTTTCGCTGATCGCGACAGCATCCATTTTTCCATCGTGGTTCACATCGGCTGCGGTGACGGCGTAACACACATTACCAATCTTGGCATCGAGTACCACTTTCTCGAATGCAGGCACCTCGGCGTGACTGAGCCTCGAAAACAACGTGACCATCGTGACTGCGAACAGGAGCCGAAGGATCATGGTTCACTCAGAGATTGCAGGAAAGAAGATGGCAGAGCGTTTGAAGTTGAACGCTTATCATAACCCGTATCCTAAGCCGCCGCGTAAGCAAGAGAAAATCACGCTTGGCTCGGGCCCGCGCCGGCACTGCGGGGCATGATTTCCACGGAAATCGAAAATCGGGCAACATCAAAAAGTAGAGCCGAGGAAGGAGGCAGGCCGCGAAGGTTCCTTTGCTCGTGCTCGGGGACTCTGGCATGATGACTTGCCCGAGTCCGCCTCGACTCGTTTGCTTCGCTGAGTTTCTACCGGGGTTGCTACCGGGGTTGCTACTCGGCGGTGTCGTCATAGATCGGGAGGTGGCGGTAGTAAACCTCTAGATTCAACAGATTCATTGTCGTGACATAAAGGCGTCCGCCGTGAGGACTCCAGCGATCCTCGACGGGCAGCATCGGGTGCCAACTGCCCGCCTTGGGCCCCTCTTTGACTTGGCTTTCGAGCAACAGGGGGTTGAGATGTTTGTTCCATTGCTCCCAATGCTCGCCGCCCATATGAAACATCACTTGGGTGGCGTAATACCAATAGTAACCGTCGCGTGATGGCTTGTTTCGCGTGCCCATTTCCGGCGGGGCTTCGAGCAGGTAGTCGGCTGCCGATTGCATCGCTTCGTTGTCGCGTTGCCACCCCGAGTACATCCGCATCAGCATGCCCACCGCGGTCATCGTGTGGGTTGGATTGCGTCCGTGACGCTGCGTCGGAGTGTTCGAGGCAAAGGGGTTGTAACGATAACGATCGGGACGCGATTCGCTCTGTTGAGCAAAGTCCAACCAGCGGTCGATACCTTTGTAGACATCTTTTGGTATTTCCAATCCTGCGAGTTCGCCGCTCTTGAGCGCCATCATCATCCATCCTGATACGCTCGTATCGCTGCTGACCTGGGCGGCGTAGCGCCATCCGCCATATTTCGTATGTTGCGTATTGGCGATGTAGTTGAGCGAGGACTGGGCGGCCGCTTTTAACTCTTCGTCTTGGGTCATGCCGTACGCTTCACACATCGCCAAGGCCGCGATGCCATGGCTATAGAAGGCCACATTGCGATCGCTGATCGGGTTCTCGCTGCGGTACAGGTCGCCGTTGGTTTTTTGATGCTGGATTAGAAACTCGATGCCCCGCTGGACGGTATCTGCATATTGATGTCGCTTGTGCGTGTAGCCTGCGCCTTGGAAGGAGAGTAGGCATAAACCGGTTGCGGCGGTGTCGCTTTGCAACAGTACATTTTCGCCATGTCCGGCAAGGGACCAACTGCCATCGTCTTTCTGAGTGCTCGCCAAGTAGGCGAGACCAAGTTCGATGGCTTCTTCGGTCGCCGGACCCACGAAGCCTGCGGGCGTCGGCGCCGCACCTCCCTGAGTTCGCATGACTCGTCGGTTAAAGGATTCAACGGCGGCAATCTTGCTGCCCACCGGTGTTGCGGGGCCACCGACTTCGAGTCGTTTTCGTGGTTGATCCACAATGTCAAGCTCGCCAACCTCCGGCAGATCGTGGGTGGGGACAATCCCAGCGTACGAGTCGGGGCGATCGGCGAGCCCCGCAATCGATTCCTTCATCATCACGTCCAAGCTGGGACCAAGTTCAGTTTCCATCGCGGAAATCGGCGTCGGAATGCTCGAGGAGGCTTCGCTTCGTTGGCTGCGGACTTCGCCGATCTCCGCACGCTCGCTGACCGCATCATTAGGGGTGGCGTCCGTGGCGGCGGCCATCGTTGCCATCGCGCCCGGCGTCGTGGGAGCCCCCGCAGGAGTGAACGCGCTGCGCTGGCCACGACTCGACCGCTCGGGACGCGCTTGCGGAGCACCGTCGGATTGGACATCCGGCGCCCCCATTAGCGAGGACAACTCGCGTCGCAACACGTTGCTCGAGCTCGCCGAAGTGGGAGTGGACGACGGGGTGCTCATCGCATCGGAGGGGGTGGACTGCGAAAGCTGAGCTCCGGCGGTCGTTCCGCTACGTTGATGCGAAACCTCCGCTGGGGATAACATCTGGTCGGCCGTTTGGCTGATCGATGCAACGGACACCGATTGCGGGGCCGGACTCGCCCCGGCCGGTGTGACGGAGGCTTGGCTTGTCGTGCGCGGGCGACTTTGACTCGTTAATCCCAACTCGCCGACCGTGGGCAGCGTTTGCGAGCGATTTCGTGTCGCCGCCGCCACCGCTTGGGATGGCGGAGTGAGGGGCATTTTCATTGGGTCGGGGGCGACACTTGGTTGGGGAACCGTCGAATGGCTGCTTCTTCGCGGGGTCGGTTTTGCCAAGGGCCGCTCGCTCGGATTCGCCTGAGAATCGCTCATCGATTCGCGATTAAGTTTAGGAACCTCCGGTTGAGAGCTTTTGGGGGAGCTTAATTTTTCACTCGCTTGCTCGCGGCGAGCAAGCTTTGCGGGCGAATCCGCAGGCTTCGGTTGAGCATGGGACGGTACCTGACGCTCCATCAAAAACGTTTGCGTCGGACGTGGTTTCGGCTCCTTCGGTTTGGGCATCTCCAACTGCGGAGCCGAATGTTCCACGGGTGGCAATTGCCGCATCTCTTCGGGAATCACTCGTGACGTGGTTTCCGTTTCCACCGGTTCCGACCAATCGGGGGTGACCGCCTCTTCCTTGGGAGTTTGAAACAAATACTCGGGAACCGTTTTGCGAATTGGTGAACGCTCGGGTTTAACTCCCGCAACCGATTCAGGGAAAAACTGGCTGAAGATGACGACGTGGACGGCCAAGATCAGCAGCATCAAGTGCAGGAAGACGCTGAACAGAAAACCGATTTGAATCGATTTTTGCACGTAATGGGAAACCAAACCTCGTAGCGCCAGCGACATCCCCAACGCGATCAAGGGGACGGCGATCGCGTACGTCGAGGCATTGAAAAGCCAGCGTGGATCATCAAAGCGAAGCCGCGTCACGATCAAGTACAGCACCACCGATGACAGCGCCACTAACCAAACGTCCAACGGCCACATTGCATCCGTGGAACCGGCAGCGCGGTTCGGCGGAGGCACGAAGGTGTGCTTCGGTGGCGGTGAGGGACGGTTCACGTTGATTCAAGAGTCCGAGAGGGGAATGATTTCAAAACCTAAGCACGCCGGTTTGTGATCGGCGTGCTGGATCGGGTGTCGAGGCGATCCTGTTTGCGATGATTTCGTAAGTTGTTTGCGGTTCTGTGAGCCCACGGCTCTGGATTTTGCTACTGCTCAGGATTTTGCTTTTGCTCGGGCCCATCCGTCGTGGTGACGGAATAATCGCTGATCCCGGTTCGATTGCAAGCGTCCATGACGCTGACGACCGGTTGAAACGCGGTCGCGCGATCGGCGCGGATGATGACGGATTGGCTGATAGGATTATTAGCCACCGCGTTCCGAAGTAGCTCGAGTAACGCATCGATCGTGGATTCTTTTCCTCCGACGTAAACCGTGCCCGCGGCATTGATGTCGATCACGATTTCACGCGGTTTACTCGTCATCGGCACCGCACTGGTCGCGGTCGGCAACGCGATGTCGATGCGACGTTCCTGTTCTTCAAACTCGCTGGTCACGAGAAAGAAAATCAGCAGCAGAAAAACCACGTCAATCAATGGCGTTAGGCTGAGCGTTCCCGCGACAGTCGATTTTTTGATTTCAACAGCCATGGTTAACCCGGCTTCGCCTCACTACGCATTTTTTGAGGAACCGGTGGTGCCGGAGGGCGTGCCGGTTCATGATTCGATTTCACGCGATCCATGCTGTGCATCGTTCCCTGGTTGTCGAGTCTGCGGCGACCCACCAAGGGCGCCATCCGAGGAGCCAATTCGAAGGCGAGCTCTTCGATTTGATTGAACAGTTTGGCTAAGCGGTTTTCCAAGTATTGAGCAAACATCGCTGCGGGAATCGCCACGATTAACCCCGCAAGGGTCGTTACCAATGCCGTGTAAATGCCTTCGGAAAGTTGTTCGCTACGGCTGCGGTCCGCCGTCAATGTGGTCGATTCATGAAACGCGACAATCATGCCCCACACCGTTCCGAGCAATCCCATCAAGGGAGTTGCCGCGGCCGCTAAGTTCAACCAACGAATCGGAGCGGCGTGTCCATCGGCTTCGCGTTGGATCGTTTCTTTCGCGGCATTTTCGATCTCGCCAATGGGTTGCCCGGTGCGCAACAACATCGCGCGGATGGCGGTCGCCGCGGGCGAGGGGAAATCGTTGCAGGTATGAAAGGCGATGTTGGGATTGAAGTTCTCCGCCGGCTCGGAGATCGCCCGCAATTCCATCACCAAGGTACGCGGAATGATTTTGTTTTCTCGCAAGGTCAAAATGCGTTCGGCCGCGAGCGCCACGACCAACAAACTCATCAATCCAATCGGGATCATGAAGCGCCCGCCACGGCTGATCAACGACAACAGATCGATCGGCGAAGGCTCATCCACGCTCGCTTCCGCCGCGGCGGGGGAATCGTTCAGCACCGATTGAATCTCGGACGTGTCAATGCGAATGTCGCTCGGGTCCTGGCTGCGCACGACCAACGCGTCGAGCGTGAGCGTCACGAACATCACCACAACCACGGCCAACGCCATGCGGTGTAAACGATTCGGATTGTGATTCAGTGCATTCACTATTTTTTCAAAGCCTCTAATTGCGTCTTTGCTTTTTCAGCCAATTCGTGCTGCGGATGCTTGGCGATGACGTATTGGAAAAAACGGACAGCGAAATCAAACGATTTTTGCTTTGCCGCGGGGGTTTGAGCTTGCTGGATCAGTAACTCGCTACAACGGCCAGCCTCGAATCCGCTTTTTGCTTGCCAATTCTTAATCGGCTCGGGGGCTTGTTCGGCACCGAATCCGTACATCACTTTTTGGAATTCGGGGATCGCCAGATCGAGGCGTCGATTGGCAAAATGGATCTCTCCGATCATGAACCGCGCCCGGGCCGCCACTTCATTGCGATAGTTGTCGGCGACCTCCCCAAACATTTGCAGTGCCTTGTCGTTATTGCCGGTTTGCTGGTAAGCGAAGCCGGTTTCGTAAAAGACCTGTGCTAAATAGTGCGTCGCTGGGAACCGCTCACGAAGTTCGTCGTACCACGCGATCGCGTCATCCCATTTCTTCAGCTGTGCCGCACTTTGGCCGCCGTGCAGCAGCACAATTTCTCGAGCTTGGCGATCGGCTGGATCTCGCAACGATTTGGCGGTCTCCTCTTTGTCTTGGATTTGTTTTCGTGCGGCGGCGTAGCCTGCCAATGCGGCTTCGTGTTTGCCTTCGTTGAAACGACATTCGCCGACCATCATCAAGGCGTCGAAGGCGAGCGTCCCATCGGGGTGCTTTTCCGCCTGTTGCTGAAACGCTTTCTCAGCTTCATCAAATCTCGCTTCTTTGAATCGCGACCACCCAAGGCGATAGAATGCCTTTTCGGCAAGCTTGGGATCGGTGGTCTGCTCGGCCGAGGTAAGGAAGTACTTGGCCGCCTCGTCCCAGTTTTTGTTCTCGTAGGCATGTTGGCCGACGAAATAAGCCGCTTCACCGCTCAAGGGGGACGTCGGCGATCTTGCGATCAACTTGGTGAATGTCTCGACCGCGGCGTCCTGCTTTTCCGATTCGCGATACGACCAACCCAGTTCGTACAAGACCTTGTCAAAATCAGGGTAGTTGGGAACTTCCGCGACCAGTCGTTCCAGATGAGTGGCCGCCTTGGCGGGATGTTTTTCCTTTTGGTCGATCAACGCAAGTTCGTAAAGCACGTGGCCCAGATTCAAGCCGCTCGGTTTCAATTCGAGGAATGCCTCAAGGTCCTTTCGCGCCGCTTCGAGCTCACCTAGGTTTCGCTCGGAGATCCCGCGGGCGAGTAACGCTTCGGAGCGGATCGCGTGGGTGGCGTAATCCTTCAAAAGCGTATCGAGTGAAGTCATGGCTTCTTTGTGCTTGCCATGCTCCATCAACAAGCGAGCGCGACCGTAATACGCGTACGGCATCAAACCGGGGTCGGCCCCGGAGGCCACGATCTCGTCGTAGAGTCGGCTGGCTTCGGCGACGTCCTTTTGCGTGCTCGCCAATTGAGCCAGTTTGAATCTCGCTTGATCCGCCATCCGGCTCTTCGAGTCCTGGTCGATGATCGTGGTCCATGCGGTTTGAGCCGCCTTGGTATCGCCCGCTGCAAATAACGCTTGCCCGGCCATCAACAACGCTTCGGAGGCTCGCGGCCAACTCGGATCGGCGTCGTGGCTGGCTTGAAATGCTTTGGCTGAGTCGGAGGGGTTTTCGGTCATCAAGTACGCTTGGCCCAGCAACAGTTGAGCTTCGGCTTGTTGAGCTTTTTCGGGTAAAGGTGCGGATTGCTCCTTGAACAGCGAGAGGGTTTCCTGAGCCCGGTTCGCTGCGTTGAGCGCCGTCGCAGCACGCAAAATCCAAAGCGGACGTTGTGAGGTATCCCCGGCGTCGGACTTTTTAACCAACGCTTTGAACTTGTCCGCCGCAGTGCCAGTGTCGCCCAAAATGAAGTGGCTTTCCGCTTCCACGAACAACACGTCCAGAGTCAGCGTGTCGTCGGGGAATTTTTTTAGAAATTCGCTTGCCAGTTCAATCGCACGCTTGGGCTCATTGATCTGTAGCGCCGAGAAGGCTGCGTTGTAAAGGGCTCGCGGAGCCAATTCGTCGTCGGGTGCGTCGCGATAAGCTTGCTCAAACGCGGCGAGCGACTCCTTCATGGTGTCCGGGGTCATGGATAACGCTTCGCCCAAATCGAGCTTCAACGTCGCAACAAATTTTCCTTCGGCACCCCGTTCGAGTTGGCCACGGATGACTTCGAGTGCTTTTGCCGAATCCCCTTTGCCCAGATGAATTCGAGCCAGCCAATGGGCGGCTTCGGTGGACGCGGTAGGATTTTTTTGCTCCAACACACGCTGGAACCGTTTCGCCGCTTCCTCGATGTCGCCACTGCGGTACGTGCTTTGTGCCGAAGCCAGGGTTGCCGATGCGGTGTAAGAAGAATCTGGATAATCCTTCAGCAGTTGTTCGTATTTCTTTGCCGCTTCGCCCGGTTGGTTCGCCTGCACGAGTGCAAACGCTTGCCGGAATAGTGCATAAGAGAGATCGTCTTTGTTTTCGGTCGACTTCATCGCTGCGTCGAACGACTCGATCGCTTGCTTGTACTCTTTCTTTAGAATGGCGGTATCGCCGATGCGGAGGTGGACATCGGTAACTAAATCGCTTTTCTCGCAACTGCTTAGCAGTTGGCGAAACGATGCGACGGCGTTGTCGTATTGGTCGAGCTCTTCGTAGGCAATGCCTCTCGCGTACAGTGCGTCACATCGCAGCGGAGATTCTTTGGCCGTCGGCAACGCGAGAAGTTGGTCGTAATTGGCAATCGCTTTCTTCGCGTCGCCGAGTCCGTAGGCTGCCTCGCCGCTGTAAAACAACGCTCGATCAAGAAAGGAGCTTTGCGGGAATTCTTTACGCAACGTTTCAAACGTGGCGATCGATTCGCGTAGCCGATCTTGATCGCGGTTCGGGGCGTCCCCGGCGGAGGAGTAGAGACACCATCCCTGATTGACAAGACTCTCCTCTCGCAACTCGTAATCCGAGTCCTGCAACGCTTGGGCAAAGGATTTCGAAGCGGCCGCGTAATCAGGGGCCTCCTGTTGCATATAGCAAACCCCCAAGAAGTGAGCAGCCTTGGATGCCATCGGGTCATCCGGGTACTCCTTCAAAAAGGCGTTCCAGCTCTCAATCGCCAGCCCGATCGCACCATTGGTTTGAAAGTTTGCCGCATCCGCGTAAGCCGCGATCGACTCTTCCGAGGATTCTTTGGCAGCGGCAATGAGGTCAAAGCATGGGGAGCTCAGAAAGGCGATGCCAGCAAGCAAACCAAGCATCGGTTGCCGGAAAAAATGCACGAAATCAATCGCGAGACGATTGATTCGGAACAGGTTGAAGACGACCTGTGTATGGAACACGTAGATGACCCCCGAAGCGCGTGATATTTCAGGTATGGGTGATTTGCGACCGACATGCCATTAATAACGAGAACTCTGTAAGCTCGTAAACGACTAATTCTAGCGAGACGGCGACACAGGCGATAGTTTCACGCTTGGCACCGCTACAGGTCAAAAAGAGCCCCAAATCGGCAAGGTTGAGCCAATTCGCCGATTTTCCCTTGTCCTTAGCGTTGACCAAAGGCCAAGTTCGTTCGTTGGTAGCCAGACGAAGCCGTTCGTTGCCGATCGCGAATCGCAGCTGAGATTCCATTATCGCCAAGCGGCCCAGAAATCCAATTGGTTCGCTGGGGGCCCGCGTCCCCATATTCAAACGACCCGTCTTCAAACTACCCGTATTTAGGTTTTCCGGATACGAGGTTGCCCGGGATACGAGGTTGCCAAGGTTCGGATACACTAAACGCCTTTCCTCTTTTTAGATCATTCTCTTCTTTTAACGATCGGATCAATGGTGGGCGAAACGACATCGGTAATCACGGGTGGTGCGGGATTCATTGGGTCACATTTGACTGAATCTTTGCTCCAGCAAGGGCATCGCGTCATCGTCGTCGATGACCTCTCGACGGGACGTAAAAACAATATTGAAGGATTGCTCGAAAATCCCAAGGTCCAGTACATCGAGGGCTCGGTGACCGAAGAAGCTTTGGTCAATGAGGTCGTCGATCAAGCCGATCGGGTTTATCACCTCGCCGCGGCCGTGGGCGTGGCCTTGATCGCCAAGCAGCCGATCCAGACAATCGAACGCAACGTTTATCCGACGCAATTGATTTTGAATCGCTTGGGCCAACGGGCCAGCAAGGGAGACCTGGTCCCCTGTTTCATCGCCAGCACGAGCGAAGTCTACGGAAAGAATCCAAAGGAAGTGTGGTCCGAGGAAGACGACCTTGTCTTCGGCGCAACGACAAAACCAAGGTGGAGTTACGGCGTTTCCAAGGCGATTGACGAATTTCTTGGTTTGGCGTTTTACAAAGAAAAACAACTACCCGTGGTCATCGGGCGGTTCTTTAACGTCGTCGGACCGCGGCAAACGGGGGCCTATGGAATGGTGCTGCCACGGTTTGTCGAGGCGGCACTGCGCGGCGGTCCTTTGGTGGTTCACGACGATGGTCACCAAGTGCGATGTTTTGCCCATGTCGATGATGTCGTGCATGCGGTGACCTGCTTGGTTGATAAGCCTGAGGCCGCCGGTCGTGTCTACAACATCGGTAGCGATAGGCCCGTCTCGATTCTGCAGTTGGCACAGCGCGTGGTCGAGCGAGTCAATCCAAAGGCGACGATCGAGTTCCAAACCTATGCGGACGCTTACGACGAATCGTTCGAAGACATTCGCCGCCGCGTCCCCGATCTGACGCGAATCCGCGAAGCCATCGGCTTCGCGCCGGCGAAGGACCTCGACGCCATCATTGATGCGGTCGCCAAGTATCAAGTGTCGCTCTAAACGCTCTCGTTTCGTGAGCCGACGTCACCACGCCGGTGCAACCGAAACGCCACTCATCACGCCCGGAGACTTCAAATCGGAGGATGAACCACGCTTGCAAACGGTCACTGGCATGCCCCTCCCTCGGGCCGTGTTATGCCTCGGCATCGGTTGCATGCGTTTCTCAGCCTTGCGTTTCCGCAGCCTGGCGTTTCTGCAGATCCACGCACGCACGGGGGGGATCCTAGCTATACTCGGCGGCAGCCGTGAGGGGAGAAGTCTTCGCGATTCGTTACCGGTTTAGAGAGAGGGTGGGAATGTTAGCGATACGCTATCAAGTGTTGGTCGCAGTGATGTCAGCCGCAGTGATGTCAGCCGCAGTGATGTCAGCCGCCGAAATACCAGCCGCTGAGACGCCCGCCACCGGGACGCCCGCCGCCAAGTCGCCGATGGCCAAGTCGCCGATGGTCAGTGAAGACACCGTGATCCGCTGGAAGACTCAGCGGCTTTCGAGTGATTTCTTCAGTGAGGGGGCGACCGCGGGTGACTTTAATCGCGATGGCGTGACCGATGTGGCGTCGGGACCGTTTTGGTACGCAGGCCCCGACTTCAAAACCGAGCATCGCTTTTACGCCCAAGACGTCTTCGATCCGCACGGCTATTCCAACCACTTCTTCTCGTATACCGACGACTTCAATCAAGACGGTTGGGATGACATTTTAGTGTTCGGCTTCCCCGGCAACGATGCCTCGTGGTTTGAGAACCCCAAAACCGCTGATCGTTTCTGGCCACGACATCAAGTGCTCGACCAGGTCGATAATGAATCGCCCACGTATGTCGATATCAACGGCGATGGCAAACGAGACATCGTTTGCAGCCAAGAAGGCTATTTCGGGTTCGCCGAAGTCAATCCAAATGCTCCTGAAGCACCCTGGGCGTTTCGTCGTATTTCCACCCAGAGCACCGGCGGCAAGTTCACTCATGGCCTTGGGGTGGGCGACATTGACGGGGACGGTCGGATGGACCTGATCGAAAAAAATGGATGGTGGCAACAACCCGAATCATGGGTGGGAGACCCGATTTGGAAGCAGCATCTCTATCCGTTTTCCCCTGGCACCGGCGGAGCACAGATGTTTGCGTGGGATGTCGATGGCGATGGCGATAACGACGTCATCACATCGCTCAACGCGCATGGATTTGGCTTGCGGTGGTACGAACAAACAAAGATCGATGGTGCGATTGCATTCAAGCCTCACACGATTATGGGACAAACGCCAGCCGAAAATGCTTACGGTGTCTGTTTCTCGCAAGTCCACGCCATCGAACGGGTGGATATGAACGGCGACGGCTTGGATGACATTTTGACGGGCAAGCGTTATTGGGCGCATGGGCCGCGCGGGGACGTGAACGCCGCCGATCCGGCAGTCGTCTATTGGTTCGAATTGTCACGCACTCAAGAGGATGCCAATGAAACCTCCGCATCCAAGGTGCGTTGGATTCCTCATTTGATCGACGATGATTCGGGCGTGGGAACGGAGGTCAATTTCGCGGACCTCGATGGTGATGGAAACGTCGATGTCTTTGTTGGTAACAAGAAAGGGACGTTCGTTCATTTGCAACATCGATTGGCCGCGGAGAAACCGGATGCGTCCAAGCATGTGCCGCGGTCGCGTGATGTCGGCGCTCGCCCTAGCACCGGTGGGTTGCCTGAGAACGAAGGACTCTCTCCTCAGCAGGCTGCCGATGCGATCACGGTCCCCGAAGGCTTTCGAGTTCAATTGGCCGCCGGCGAGCCGATGGTTCATCAGCCGATTGCGATGTCCTTGGATGATCGGGGCCGATTGTGGATCGCCGAAGCTCACACCTATCCCACGCGTGCACCGCAAGGCCAAGGGCAAGACAAAATCATCATTCTCGAAGATCAGAATCATGATGGCGTGTTCGATTCACGCAAGGTGTTCATCGAAGGACTCAACTTGGTGAGTGGGATGGAGGTCGGGTTCGGAGGGGTTTGGATTGGTGCGGCGCCGTACTTGATGTTTATCCCCGACCGGGATGGGGATGATGTCCCCGATGGCGAACCCGAAATCTTGTTGGATGGATTCGGTTTCCAGGACACTCACGAAACGCTCAACTCCTTTATCTGGGGGCCCGATGGATGGTTGTATGGTTGCCACGGGGTGTTCACGCATTCCAACGTTGGGCCGCCGGGAACTGCCGACGAAGACCGCACGCCAATCAATGCGGGCGTGTGGCGTTACCATCCGATCAAGCACCGCTTTGAAGTCTTTGCTCATGGAACCAGCAATCCGTGGGGGCTCGATTTCAACCAATACGGCCAATCGTTCATCACCGCGTGCGTGATTCCCCATATGTATCACATCATCCAAGGCGGTCGGTACCAACGCCAAGCGGGACAGCATTTTGATCCCTATGTTTACGACGACCTTAAAACGATCGCCGATCACGCTCACTACGTTGGCAACCTTGGCGACCATGCTTGGTGGAAAGGCCGTAACGAGGCCGCTGCTCACCAGGATACAAACGCTGCCGGCGGAGGCCATGCGCATTGTGGAGGGATGATTTATTTGGGCGACAATTGGCCCACGCAGTATCACGGTTCCATGTTCATGGCAAATATCCACGGCAACCGGATCAACAACGACTTGTTTCGGCGTAGAGGAAGTGGGTATGTCGCATCGCATGGGGACGATTTTCTGTTTGCAAACGACCGCTGGTTTCGTGCCATCAATATGAAGTACGGCCCCGACGGCAGTGTCTATCTGATCGATTGGTATGACAAAAATGCTTGCCATCGCACCGATCGTGAAGTTTGGGATCGCACGAATGGACGTGTCTTTCGGATCCGCTTTGGCAGCACCGAGTCCAAGGCCGTTGATTTGTCGAGCGAGAGCAATGAGCGTCTGGTGGCGTACCACGAACATGAAAACGAGTGGTATCCACGAACGGCCAGACGCATTTTGCAGTCGCGTTGTTTGAGTTCGGATTCGCAAACGCCACTTGCTTCGAACGAAAAACAGGCGATCGCGGCTCAGCTTGAACAATTGGCCTTTGGCTCTCATCGAGTGTCGGTTCGGTTGCGGGCGATTTGGACGATGCACGCTTGTGGTTTATTGACGACTTCGCATCGCGAACGGTTGCTCGAGGATCACGGCCACAAGTCCGAGTACTTGCGGGCGTGGGCGATTCAGCTTGAGATGGAAGATTCGACTCCAGAGGAGCGGGCGACCTCGTTGCTGCCGAAGTTCATCGAGATGGCGGCGACCGAGACTTCTCCCCACGTGCGACTCGCGTTGGCAAGTGGATTGCAGCGGATGCCGCTCCGAGACCGCTGGGAAATCCTTGCTCGCTTGGTTCGCCATAGCAGCGATGCGGACGATGCCAACTTGCCGTTGCTGATTTGGTACGCGGCTCAGCCGTTAGTCGTTGTTGACACTCCGCGAGCGCTGACGCTTGCCCAAGAATCTCGTCTACCGCGAGTGCGACAATACATTTATCGCCGCGCCGCGGCAGACCCCGAGTCGATTGATCACCTGCTCGTTACGCTGGGCAGCGTCGATGACGCCGAGTCGCAGAAGGTCATGCTGGCCGAGATTGTCGCCGCGATCGCCAATCAAACTCGTTTGAAAATGCCGCCGCAATGGATCGCGGTCTACGAAAAATTGGCGGCCAGTGACGATCCCCTGGTCCGCGCCAACGCTCAGCTGATTACGGTCAAATTCGGCGACGCTTCGATCTTTCCAAAATTGCGTGAGCTCGTCGCCGATGATCGAGTCGATGCGACATTGCGGCGGGGGGCGCTTACGGCGCTGGTGGGCGGAAAAGACAAGCAGCTTTTTCCTGTTTTGATTGAATTGCTAACCGATGAGGTGCTGCGGCGTGATGCGATTCAGGCGTTAGCAAACTTCAGCGACCCGGCGGGCGCCGACACGCTGATTCGTCACTACGATCAATTCTCTGCTGGCGAAAAATCCGATGCGCTGGCGACGCTCGCGTCGCGGGCACCCTTTGCCAAAAAATTGCTGGCCGCGGTCTCCGGCAACAAGCTTCCGCGTCGCGACCTGTCTGCGTTCACGATTCGTCAGATTCAATCGCTCGGCGACCCGGCGTTGACCCAGCGGGTGAACGAGGTTTGGGGCAGCGTGCGAACGACCTCTGCAGAAAAGCAAGAGCGAATCGCTTCGCTCAAAGCCCAATTCACCGCCGACGTGCTCGCCAAAGCGGATCTTGCTCACGGACGCGCTCTGTACGATGGGACCTGTGGCAAATGCCATCGATTGTTTGGTAGCGGCGGTGATATCGGTCCCGATATCACGGGATCGAATCGAGGAGACATTGAGTACTCGTTGCAAAACATCATCGATCCCAATGCGTTGATCGGACGTGACTATCAACCGACTCAGGTGTTAACCGACGATGGTCGTGTTTTGATCGGATTGTTAAAAGAGGAAACGCAAACGGCTTTGGTCATTCAAACCGTCAACGAAAAAGTGGTGATCGACAAGCAAGCGATCGGCGTGCGAAGCTTGGTCGCCACGTCAATGATGCCCGAGGGCCAATTGGACTCCATGACGCCCGACCAAGTGCGGGATTTGATTGCCTATTTGGCAAGTCCAATACAGGTGCCGTTGCCGGGCGAGGTGCCGCGGATCCATCCCGAAACGAACTCGGTTTCGGGGGCCATTGAAGCGGAGTCGGTCTCCTCGTTCTCAGCGACCCGCGGGCAGGTGCGGCCGCAAAACATGCGGAACTTTCCCGACGGTCAGTGGAGCGGGGATGCTCATTTATGGTGGACCGATGCCAAGCCTGGGGACAAGTTGTCTCTTTCGATCTCGGTCGCAACACCGGGCACCCGCGAAGTGTTTGTGGCAATGACCAAAGCTCACGATTACGGCACGTTCGAGTATTCGATTAACGGCGTGAAAGTTTTGGCGCCGATCGACTTGTTTAACAAGGGGGGCGTAATCGCAACGGGCCCGGTATCGCTCGGGACACACGAACTCAAGCAAGGAGTCAACGTGATCGAGGTGGAGGTGACGGGAGCTCATCCCGCCGCCACCAAGCGATTTATGTTCGGGCTCGATTACATCTACCTAAAGTAGGATGCCGCTTGTATCGCCGGAAGCAAAAGTCCCGTCATCGCGCCGGTGAAGGTATTCATTCCCCACCGTTTTAAGATGGGGAAAGCCGTCCGCTGCGTTAGCCGCGGGGTATCCTTCATGGCGGGGCGAGAAGGCTCGGGCGAGCCCATTCCGCTCGTTGAGCAGCATTCAGGTTTGCCCGAGTTTACTTTAGTAGCCTAGAGCACCTCGGCAGAAGTCTTTCCGCATAACTCCTCAAAGCGGCGAAGCTGCAAAACGTAGCCTAGGCTACGTTACCCGATGAGTTGTGCGGAGGTGCTTAGCGCTGTTCTCAGTCCACGGCTAAGGGCACTACTTGGTGTTGACGTACATCATTCGTAGGGCGTGCAGCGCCTCGGAGAGCATTTTAGATTCCTCTTCGCTGAGGTTGCCCTTGGTCTTTCCGCCAAGCATCTCGATCGTGTCGATGTAGTGCTTTGCAAAGGGTTTGTTGACTTTAGCTTCGCCGCTGGAGGGATCGGGGATCTGTCCAAGCGTTGCCATCGCTTGAGTGAACAGCATCGAGATCAGCACCTCGAACGAGGCGGGAGGCGGCTGTTGTAGCGATGCGTTTTCGTCGCTCGAGGGAGCTGGCGTCTCCGCCGTTACAGCTTGCTCGACCGGTTCGCTTTCGGCCGCTGCCTTGTCCGAAGCTTTATCGGCAGCGGCGTTGGCGCTCGCCGCTTCTTTTTCTTTGGCGACCTGTTCTTTCCAGTCGCTGTCGACGACGATTTTTGGCTCGTCGGAGCTGGAGTCGCCGTTGGTTGGGTTGGAATCACTCATGAAATTGCCTTTGAAATCGATGACGTAATGGGGCGTTGATTCAAGGGAGTTGGGCTCTTCGCGATCAGTACCTCCAGCGAAGCAGGCGAATGCGACAGCATCGCCTTGCTTGGATCGGCACCGCGTGAGCGTCCAGCAGGAATTTTACGCGGATTCAGCGTGAAATGTGCGATGAAAAAAAATCGCCCTGTTGAATTTCGCTCGCCCACCGGAGGTTGACTACTCTTTGTCCTCGCGACGAAGGCGTCGCTCGACCGCGGCTTCGACAAATCCGGCGAACAACGGGTGTGCCTTCAACGGTTTGCTCTTGAATTCAGGGTGGTATTGGACCGCCAAGAACCAAGGGTGATTGGGCAGTTCGATGGTTTCGACCAGCCCGCCATCGGGACTCGTGCCGGCAAAACGCATCCCTTGGGCTTCGAATTGCTGGCGGTAATGGTTGTTGAACTCATAGCGATGGCGATGGCGTTCATCGACATGGTCGCTTTGGTAGGCTTTGCCCGCGATGCTGGTGGGGTCAAGTTTGGTCGGTTGGCTGCCCAATCGCATCGTGCCGCCCATTTGAGTGACGTTTTGTTGCTCGTCGAGCAAGCAGATGACCGGGTGCGGAGTGTCTTTGTCGAATTCGCTTGAGTGGGCTGCCTCGAGCTCGAGCACATTGCGACCATACTCAATGACGGCACACTGCATGCCGAGGCAGATGCCAAAGAACGGGATGCCGCGTTCGCGAGCGAAGCGAATCGCTTGGACTTTGCCCTCGACTCCCCGCTCGCCGAATCCACCTGGGACCAAGATGCCGTGGTATCCGCTTAGCAAGCGTTCGGCGCCTTCACGCTCAATGTCCGCGCTTTGGATACGTCCCACGCGAATTTGAGTCTGGTGTTGGATGCCGGCGTGGTCGATCGCTTCGTAGATCGATTTATAGGCATCTTTGTGTTCGGCGTACTTGCCTACCACGGCGATCGAAACTTCGTGTCGCGGATTTCGCAGACGATGCAGTAGATCGGTCCACGGGGTGATGTCGAGATTCGAGGCGGGCAGCCCCAGCTTTTTGACCACCAGCTCGTCGAGTTTGTTGTCGACGAGCGACAGGGGGACTTCGTAGATCGAGAAATCCTTGTCCTTTTCTTCGATCACGGCCTCGACCGGAACGTTGCAGAACAAGGCAATCTTTTCGCGGTCATCGCGGCTGATCGAGTGTTCGCAGCGACAAACCAGAACGTCGGGTTGGATGCCAATTTCACGCAGTTGACCCACGGAGTGCTGAGTCGGCTTTGTTTTCAGCTCGTCAGCGGCCTTCAAGTAGGGCACCAACGTTAGGTGCATGTACAGGCAATTTTCCCGCCCTACATCGAGCGAAAATTGGCGGATCGCTTCGAGGAACGGCAAACTTTCGATGTCGCCTACGGTGCCGCCGATCTCGGTGATGACCACGTCGACATCATCCCCCCCCATGCGCTTGATCACGGACTTGATCTCGTTCGTGATGTGGGGAATGACCTGGACCGTTTTGCCCAGGAATTGGCCTTTCCGTTCCTTTTCTATCACCGACAAGTAGATTTGGCCGGTTGTGTAGTTACAGTCTCGCGACAGCCGGCCGGAGGTGAACCGTTCATAGTGCCCCAAATCGAGGTCGGTTTCGCTGCCGTCATCGAGAACGTAGACCTCGCCGTGTTGGTAGGGACTCATCGTCCCTGGGTCGACGTTGATGTAGGGATCCAGCTTTTGCATGCGGACCCGCAAACCACGCTGCTCGAGCAGCATTCCCATCGAGGCGCTCGTTAGCCCTTTGCCAAGCGAACTAACAACACCACCGGTTACAAAGATATGTTTCGTCATGGAACGAAATCATAGCGAAATGAGCCCAAGACGGAAGTCGTCACAATTGACGAAGCGGGCTATTGGATCCGTTGGGCAAATGCTTGGAAATCGGCTTCGGTGTCGATGCCCGATGCGGCCGTTTCGACCCGGGCGACCACGATTCGCTTCCCCGCTTCGATCGCCCGCAGTTGTTCGAGCCGCTCGGATTGCTCCAGCGGACTCGGGGGTTGGGTGGAAAACCAGTCAAGAAATTCTCGTCGATAGGCATATAATCCGACATGGTGCCAATACAGGGGGGGCTCCATCGCCAGCGTTTCTGCGGTGATGCCCCCGCGGAAATGGGGGACCGGTTCGCGGCTGAAATAGATCGCCTTTCCCGCCAGACTACCCGGATCGTGGCGTTCGCCCCTGCGTTTATCTGCGGCGGTGGCTCCCAGGGCGAACCCGGCTCGCTGGGCGGATTCACCCTCCCCTGCCCTGCTCCGCCCCGTTGCGATCACGATTTTGACACAGCCGGGGTCCTGCAAGAGAGATTCCGCTCGAATGGGGGTTCCAATCGTGGCGATGTCGGCCTTGCTGTCATTGAGCAAGAGCGATCCGACCCGATTGATCGCCTCGGGATCGATCTCGGGCTCGTCCCCTTGGACGTTGATGAACACGTCAAAATCGGGGAATTGAGCCGCGACTTCGGCAATCCGATCGGTACCGCTCGGGCAATCGACGCTCGTCATCACCCAACGGCCACCAAATGCATCGACTTCATCGGCAAGTTTTTGGTCATCGACGGCGATTACCACTGCATCGGCGATTTCGGCCTTGCAGGCGGCGTTCCAGGTATGCTCGAGGATCGACTTTCCCTTGGCTCGGCGGAGCAATTTTTCGGGTAGCCGCGTCGAGGCTAAGCGGGCAGGAATGACGATCATACAGCGGTGGTTCATCGGGGGGGCGAGTCCTGATCAAGAGGGGGCGTTGAACTTCATGCCCCTCATGATCCCGTCAAAAGCCCGCTAAGGTAAGCGGGGGCAACGTTGAGGATGGGGCGTTTGACAACGATTTGGCAAGCCGATAGAGTCGTGCGCTAACGGTGAGCGGTGCCGCAAAGTCTGTGGATCTTGGATTTTGCGGAAACAGGGAACTTCGGTGAGATTCCGAGACGGTCCGGCCGCTGTATCGGATGTTGTTTGCTGAAAGCGTCACCGCGTGTGATTCATATTCGAACAGTCATCTCCCCACTCTTTCGTGCCATTGTTCTGCTGTTTGCGTTCCTTGCCAAACCGGCTTGATGCAACTCGCAGAATGAGAAGGCGGAGGGGGATGGCGTGCATCCTAAGTCAGAAGACCTACCGCGTCACCGGATGCTTTGGAATGCGTTGCTCGCAGCGTTTCTTGAAAAACCTTCTTGGATAGGGTTAGCGTCACAAATTTGCCGTCTCGCTGTGCAAAAGGCTTTTTGCAGTGGGCGGATATTAATTGGTTTCCATTTCCATGGCTGCGACCTCTCCCCTTTCCGTTGCATCGGCGATAAGCCAGGCAAAATCGTGGAGACGTGCACCAAGCCTTTGAATCGTTGGCGACAAGTCGATGAGGTTTCTCGATTGCAAACGAGTGACGCAGTTGTGCGATAGGCCTGCGGTCTGTTCGACGCACTTCATTCGCCCTACCCGCATATCCGCTCGATGCCGATCGCGATCCCGCGGCTTCACGTTGGTGGAATTGTTGGTCGTGATCTCGATCATTGGCGTGCTTGTCGCTCTGTTGCTGCCGGCGGTCCAGGCCGCTCGCGAAGCGGCTCGGCGAATGCAGTGTCATAACCGGTTGCACCAGATTGGGTTGGGGTTACAGAACTATCATGCGGCGTTCAACCAATTCCCGATGGGGGTGATCGAGCCTCGCCCGCTGTGGCCACAGGGAAAAGAGTTTGCTTGGTCGGCCTCGGTGTTACCGCAAATGGAGCAGACCGCGGTATGGGAACAGATCGATTTTGGGGTCGCCTACGACGATCCAAAAAATGCCGCCGCCGCGGCGGTCGTGATCTCTACCTTCCTCTGCCCTTCGACACCTCGGAGTGACAATCGGCGGCAAGGACGTGGGGTGACCGATTATGGAGGCATCTACGGTGAGCGAATTGTGTCCACCAACAATCCACCCTCGGGAGTGATGATTCACGACCGAGCAATCCGCTTTCGCGACATTTTGGACGGAACCTCGATGACGGTGATGGTTTCCGAGGATGCTGATTTTCCGGATGGTCAATGGATCAGTGGAAAGAACTTGTTCGATCAAGCCTTTGCGATCAATCAGGCGCCCCGTTTTGAAAACGACATGCGTAGTTTTCATCCCCAAGGCGTCAATGCTTCCTTTGCGGATGGTTCGGTTCGCTTTCTGAATGAAAGTATGGATTTGAACGTGCTGGCGGCGATTTGCACGCGGGCCGGTAAGGAAGTGGTCTCCGAATTTTGAAAACTGAATTGAAACAACGTGTGACGCTCGAGACTCGAGCCTGCACGATTCCGTGAAAGACGGAAGTGATTTTTGGCAGTTCCTAACGTCACATCGATACTCCCACAAGCTGAATAACTGATATGCGTCAACGAAAAAATCAACTCCGCAACCGTCGCCGATTGACCACCGAACGGTTGGAAGATCGCCGTTTGTTGGCAAGTGGTCCCTACGCACCCGCTGCGGGGCAGCCCAGCAGTACCGCGATCGCGATGGACGATCCGGCGATCGTGGCGTGGGCGACCGATTGGAGCCAATATGCCGTGGGTTCGGATGTCAGCGAGACGTTCCAGACGCCTGAAAAAGCGTTAGGCCCAGCCCAGGGAACCAGCTTCGACATCGTCTCGCTCGGCCGTGCCGGCGAGATCACGTTGCAGTTTGAGATTCCCATTCGTGATGGACTCGGTGCCGATTTTGCGATTTTCGAAAACAGCGTGACGGACAACTTTTTGGAGCTCGCCTATGTCGAGGTTTCCTCCAATGGCGTCGACTTCGTTCGTTTTGACACCGATTCGTTGACCGCGTCTGCCGTCGGTCCGTTTGGCAGCATCGATCCGACGAACATTGACGGGGTAGCGGGTAAGTATCGTCAAGGATTTGGGACGCCGTTTGACTTGAGCGAATTGGCCGGCGTCAATCCCGCCTTGGACGTCACTGCGGTGACCCACGTTCGCCTCGTCGATATCGTCGGCGACGGTGCACAGAAAGATTCGAGTGGCAAACCGATTTACGATCCCTATCCCACGGTCGGCAGCGCCGGTTTTGATCTCGATGCGATCGGCGTGATCAATCAAGCACCGTACGTGATTGCGTCGGTGGGATTCGAGGACGTGGGCCAGACGCTCTCCACGGAGGCGAGTTGGAGTGGTCACGTTCCCGATGGCACGCCAACCACGGGGCCCTATGGTGATCAGGTCGTGGTTGGGGAATTCCCTAGCGACGACGTCTACTTCCGTAATGCTTATTCGCTCGACTATGGATCTTGGTCGGGGTGGGCGTATTCCAATCAAACCAATACCACGACGGAAGGTTATTTGAACCAATTCAGTGCCATCACCGGTGGTGGTGCGAATGGTTCGGCAACTTACGGTGTTTCCTTCGCGTCGTCCTCCGCTGATGACACCTCCGCGATCCTCACCTTGCCGGACGATGCAGGTCCGTTGCACTCGATGCAAATCACCAACACGACTTACGCGGCGCTGTCGATGCGCAACGGTGACTCGTTTGCGAAGAAGTTTGGAGGTGACTCGGGAACGGATCCCGATTGGTTCCTGTTGACCATCGAAGGAAACGATGATTTAGGTGCAAGTGTCGGAACGGTGGAGTTCTATTTGGCCGATTTTCGCAGTGACGATCCGGCAATGGACTACATCGTCGACACTTGGGTCGATGTTGATTTGAGTTCGTTGTCGGGGGCAAACTCGCTCCGTTTCTCTATCACGTCCTCGGACGTGGGGAGTTACGGAGTGAACACACCGACGTACTTTGCAATGGATGAATTGGCGTGGTTGACCCCCAGTGTCGCGGTCGATGTGTTGGATCACCAGATCGCCGAGGACGCCGGGGCGGCGGCGACTACCGGACGTGTCACGCGTGGTCACGCGGATGTTTCGTCCGCCGTCACGGTCTCGCTCTCGAGTGACACCGCGGATTTAATCGTGCCACCCTCGGTCACCATTCCCGCGGGAGAATCGTTCGTCGATTTTCCGATCGGTGTCAGCAACGACTCGTTCGTCGGCGGTGACCGCCAAGCGTTGATCGCAGCGACGTTAGCGACGGGGACATCCGATCCGCTGCAAGCGACGCGGGCAATCACCATCCTCGAGGATGACGTGCCGACGTTCCATGTGGTCTTGGACGCAGAATCGATCGCCGAAGGATCCGCCGCTACGGCAACGATTTCGCGAGTGGGAGTCGATACGAGTCAAGCGTTGACCGTCGAGCTTTCCAGCGTTTCGCCAGCGATTGCCTCCGTCGGTCCCACGGTCACCATCCCAGCTGGAGCCAGCTCCGCAACCTTCGCGATTCTCGCGATCGAAGACGAGGTCGATCATGGTGGCTTGACCGTTCAATTTACGGCGACGGCGACCGGCTTCGAAACGCTCTCCTTTTCTGCAAACGTGCTCGACAATGATCAACCCTTCATCAGCGTTGTGACAAATGAAGACACGTTCAGCGAGTCCGATGCGATCCCAACGACGCAATTCGAAGACATCGGAGTCCGTTTGGCCGACGAATCTTTTGACAACGGTGCCGATGGCGGTGGTGGATTTGTCAGCGATGGATTGAGGTTGAACAACACCTACGACCCCACCTTTGGCTCTTGGTCGGGATGGGCGATTTCGAACACGACCGATGTGGTGACCCCCAGTTACTTCAATCAATACAGTGCGATTACTGGCGGCGGCGCACACGGGTCGCGCACCTATGCGGTGTCGTCAGGCTATGCGGCGGATCCACCGAGCATCACACGCGAAAGCGATCATGGCGTGGGGTTTCAGGAATTATCGATCACCAATGCAACTTACGCCGCACTCTCGATGGCTCAAGGCGATGACTACGCGAAGCAATTTGGCGGCGCCGATGGATCCGATCCCGATTGGTTCTTGTTGACGATCGAAGGAGTTAACGATCAAAACGAGTCCGTGGGAACGGTCGAGTTCTATTTGGCCGATTATCGTTTCAGCGATGATTCGCTCGATTACATCATCGAAGATTGGACCACCGTCGATGTCTCGTCATTGGTCGGTGCGGTCAAACTCGAGTTTGCCTTGAGTTCCTCGGATGTCGGTGATTACGGGATGAACACGCCAGCCTATTTCGCGGTGGACGATATCGTGATTGCCGAGTCGCCAACGACGAGCCCTGATGCGAAACCGTTTGTTACGGTAACGCGTCAGAAGATGGATTTGTCGGAGCCTCTCGACGTGGTGCTTTCGAGCAGCGATTCACTTCAACTGAGATTGCCCGCCGTGGTCACCATTCCCGCGGGGCAAGCATCGGTGGATGTACCGCTTCGAATCGTTGATGACATCGTCGTCGATGGTGACGCGGTCGTGACGATTACGGCAACGGCCGATTCGCTTTCTGCCAATACCTCGGTCACGGTCCAGGACAATGATCAACCCACGGTTACCGTTTCCCTTGGCTCAAGTGAACTCGACGAGTCGCTTGGCAATGCGCAAGCCGATTTCGAGGATGCCGGACAACGACTTACCGAAGATAGCCACTACAGCGGCCAGGATGGCGCGGGACAATTCCAGTCCGGCGATCTCGTCTTCGACAATCATTACAATCCCACGTGGGGTTCGTGGTCGGGGTGGGCATTGTCCAACGGTACCGACCAAACCACCGCAGGTTATGGGAACCAGTTTAGTGCGTTCGCAGGCAACGGCGCCAACGCTTCGCCAACCTATGCGGTGGGCACCGGGGTAACCGGCAACTCGGCTGCAGCGGTCCGCAAAACCAGTGACGGATTGTTCGATTCGTTGATGGTCACCAATACCACCTACGCTGCGTTATCGATGGCCCAGGGAGACGCGTTTGCGAAAAGGTTTGGTGGCGAATCAGGCGATGATCCTGATTACTTGTTGTTGACGATCGAGGGGTTTGATGCGGCCGACCAAGCGATCGGATCGGTCGAGTTCTACCTTGCTGATTTTCGCTTTGCCGATAATGCGTTGGATTACATCGTCCAGGATTGGACGCGTGTCGACCTGAGTGATGTCGCGGCGGCCGAGCGGCTTGAATTCTCGGTGACCTCGTCCGACGTCGGTAACTACGGAGTCAACACTCCCGCTTACTTTGCCGTTGATGATATCCGCATGAATCCGAGTGCGGCTCTCGTCGGCCAAGGGGTGGTCCATCGCAACGACGACGATTTGTCAAACGCGGTCACCGTGACACTGCAAAGCGATCAACCGGGACGTTTGTTGTTGCCCGCGACGGTGACCATCCCTGCCGGAAGTGCATCGGTCCCGTTTTCGTTTGATGTCGTCGATGACTCTATCGCCAGTGGGCATCAGGTGATTGCCGTCGCTCCGACGGCCGAGGGTTACACGCCGGTCGCGGGGATCGTCAACGTGTTGGATAATGATGAATCCCAACTTGGATTGTGGCTCGATCGGTTGGTGATCGGCGAAGGGGACGGCGCCGATGCAGTAACGGGCGTGGTCTCGCGAAACGATGCCGATTTGGACTCCGCGCTGGAAGTCACCCTCGATGTGGATGCCGCCAGCGGCATTGTATTGCCTGCGACCATCACGATTCCTGCGGGCAGTCGTTCGGTCGCGTTTGTCGGCGACGTTGTCTCCGATGGATTGGTCGGCGAAGATCAAACCGTTCAAGTGACCGCGAGCGCCGCAGGCGGGCTCGTCGATACCGTCGCCCTTCAAGTGACCGAAGCGGATGTGCCAAGTTTGGCGATCGAGTTTTCGCTGGCATCGGTCAGCGAGACGGATGGAGTCGCCGCGGTCAATTTGACGATTTCACGCAATCCGCTTGATATTTCCGAAGCGATCGTGGTGAGCTTGGTGGGCGTTGCGGATTCGAGCCTCCGTTTGCCTGAGTCGATTACGATTGACGCAAACCAACGCTCGGTGACGGTGGCTTTGGATTTGATTGACAATGTCCGTTCGGACGGCGATCGCGAGGAAGTGGTGACCGCGACAGGGGACGGTTTTGCAGACGGAGTGGCGACGATCCAAATCACCGACAACGAATTAGCGGCGATCGAGTTGATGGAGAGCGATGGGGTGACGCGAGTCAGCGAAACCGGGACCTCGGATACCTTTACCCTTCGCTTGACGGCTCAGCCGGAGGCCGACGTGGTGATCTCCGTCTCGGAGTCCGACGCCGGAGATTATCTCGTCAACGCGACTCGGTTTGTGTTTAACGCCGAGAATTGGAACGTTCCACAAACCGTGACGTTGACCGGCGTCGCCGACTTCAACGTCGAAGAAAACGAGTCACATACGATCCAAGTGGCCGTGGTTGCGGACGAGTCAGATCCCGCGTTTGCCGACGCGGAATCAGTCTCGATTGATTTGGCGATCGAGGAGTATGCGGTTGAGAACATCGAATTGGTGTTGCACGATGACAAGCTCGTGATTCGCGATGTGGATCTTGATCACACGTTCTCGATGGTCGGAACGGAAGCCGGGCTGCAATGGGGCGGCGACGATCGTGTTCAGCGGTTGGTGGTGGATGCGGCCACGCTCGGCGAGCAAGCGGTCCGCCTCGATTTAGCCGGCGGTGACGACGTGGTATCGCTAACGAACGTTTCGCTAACCAATCCGGGACCGCTGATGATCGATGGCGGCGACGGATGGGATCGCCTCACGTTGACGTTTTCAGGGGACGAATTGGATCTCGCTGCTTTTCTAGCGAATCAAATTAGCGGGTTCGAGGAAATCGTCATCACGACGACGGAGCCGACGCTGCTAAACCTTGACGCCAATGTGATCGCCCAGGCGTACGGCCAAGACGTCTCGATGACGCTTCGTGTTGGCATGTCCGAGATCATGGCGAGTTCGGATTGGACGCTCGACGCTCCTGCCTTTGTCTCCGGTGCGTTTGCTCAAGTGCTTCGGTTTGAGCATGTTGAAATCATGGTGGTCAGCGATTTGCCGTGGCGCAATGCACGCGATCGTTGGGATGTGAACAACAGTGGTTCGGTGAGCGCTGCGGATGCCCTGGCGATCATCAACCGGTTGCCGCTACAGATCGACGCAAGGCTGCCTGTGATTGAGTCCATCGGCGATTTTGTGGGGATGTACTACGACGTTTCAGGGGACGGAAAGGTGACACCTCTGGATGCACTGAATGTGATCAATCGACTCAATCGAAGCGTGGTGACTGCGCCCGCCGACCTGGACGCGCCCGCCGACCTGGACGCGCCCGCCGACCTGGACGCGCCCGCCGAGCCGGAAGCGCCCGCCGAGCCGAAAACGCCCGCCGAGCCGGAAGCGATCCCCGTGTTGTTGTCGCCCGTCACCGTTGATGCGGGCGAAGCTCGACAAGCCGACCCGCTAGAGTTCGTCGCGGTTGCCGACACGCGAGGCTCGGTAGCGGTTTCCGAAGCGTCGCCGCAACGAATGAGTGTCGTCGCGGGGATTGATGAAGTGATGCGAGAGTTCGAGAGCGATGACGTCGATGGCTTCGATTCGCCGTGGGAGATGCTCGATTATCAATTGCCCGAGTAATTCATCATGAACAATCCCTGCGAAGATGAAGGTCGCTGCGTTGCATCGCCGTGCATCGGAACGTGTGTGCTCGATCAAAGCGATCTTTGTGTCGGCTGTTTTCGCAGCCGGATGGAGATTGCTTGTTGGGGAGCCGCAGCCGAAGTGGAAAAGCAAAGGATCCTTCAGCAAAGCCTGCGGCGTCGCCAAGCACGCGAGTCATCGGCTTCCTAGAGCATTTTGAATTTGAATTTGATTTTGATTTTGATGTCGCTACCGTCGCGTTCGCGGTGGGCCACGTTCTGGGGAGCGCAGCGACGGTTTGAATCCCGCGTCATTTGTCAAAATCGTTCGAGGGGCCTCTCCGATTTTTCAGTCAATGTGTTCTCTCGATCGCCTGCGAGCTTGGGGAATGCTGACGCGATGCAATGTCCTGATAAACAAGGGAAGCGGGAGAGATGCACTTGATCGAGTCATCCCTAGGCGGCACCGTTCGCTATTTTTGTCTTCGGCAAAGGTAGGCGAAGAGCTAGCCTATTCACGGTTACCCAATGGCGGCAGCAGCATATAGACCCGTTTGCAAGCATGGGGGACCTTTGCGCCGGCACGTGCCACAATAGATAAGAAAATGGAGAGTGAGGAAATAGGCAGCCATTCCATTCACACCGCCGGGATCGGTCCCCCATATTTTGGCCCTTCGATATTTCAACCTATCAATCACTCCGCTGACTTCAATGATGACGATGCTGCCCGTAATGTGGTCAACGCCGGTTGGCGTTATCGGATCAATCACGCGAGGGCCACGGCGGAGAGGCATGAGGCCAAGACGTGCTCAACGGCGGTTGGCGTTATCGGATCAATCACCGACGCGGACCACTCAACATTTGCCCACCGCAAATGTGCTCAACGCCGGTTGGCGTTATCGGATCAATCACGCGGCGTTGCTCGTGCCGTAGATGATTTGCTTTTCGTGCTCAACGCCGGTTGGCGTTATCGGATCAATCACCGGATTATTCCGCGATCGGAGAATCAATGCGATTTTTTGTGCTCAACGCCGGTTGGCGTTATCGGATCAATCACGAAACTGTTGATAGTCAAAACTAGTTCGTTGATTTTGTGCTCAACGCCGGTTGGCGTTATCGGATCAATCACGCACATGGCATCCGCGAGGACGTGCCGCGAACATCGTGCTCAACGCCGGTTGGCGTTATCGGATCAATCACACTGTTTGGTTTCAGGAGCCCAGCCTTCTTGGCGTGCTCAACGCCGGTTGGCGTTATCGGATCAATCACCTGGTCGATGGATCAAAGCCGAAGGGCCAAGGGATGTGCTCAACGCCGGTTGGCGTTATCGGATCAATCACTCGTACCCGTCGTGTACGAGGACCAACCGAAAAAGTGCTCAACGCCGGTTGGCGTTATCGGATCAATCACCTTCGGGCAGCACTGGGTCGACATAACCATCGGCGTGCTCAACGCCGGTTGGCGTTATCGGATCAATCACACCGGTTTGGATCGCCTTGTCTTTGGTATCCGAAAGGTGCTCAACGCCGGTTGGCGTTATCGGATCAATCACGCGGAAGAGATCGACGAGTCGAAGGGAGTGGTCTAGTGCTCAACGCCGGTTGGCGTTATCGGATCAATCACCGTTCACGCGATGCGTTCGCGACGCGTCGGGCAAGTGCTCAACGCCGGTTGGCGTTATCGGATCAATCACGGTGAAAACTTATTGGCGCTCGGCAGTCGTTACAGGTGCTCAACGCCGGTTGGCGTTATCGGATCAATCACCGATCCGTTGACGTTCGACGTTGACGACGAGTCGAGTGCTCAACGCCGGTTGGCGTTATCGGATCAATCACTCTTTGTGAGGTGGGCTTTTCCGTTTCCTTGTGCTGAGTGGTGCTCAACGCCGGTTGGCGTTATCGGATCAATCACGTGGGTCAAGCAATCGGCAGGGAAAAGTAGCATTTGGTGCTCAACGCCGGTTGGCGTTATCGGATCAATCACTCCTGGCCTAGAGAGACACAATGGCAACCAAACTGTGCTCAACGCCGGTTGGCGTTATCGGATCAATCACGTGGCAGGCTGGCCGCGTAGTCGACCAGTGGCATCAGTGCTCAACGCCGGTTGGCGTTATCGGATCAATCACTCGCCACCACGAATGACTCAAATAGCAAAGTTCTTCAGTGCTCAACGCCGGTTGGCGTTATCGGATCAATCACCGCAGGTGATGGTGGCCAAGTCGGTCGAGACGTTGTGCTCAACGCCGGTTGGCGTTATCGGATCAATCACAAAACGTGGGCTTCGCAACCAGTCGAGCGGTTTTGGTGCTCAACGCCGGTTGGCGTTATCGGATCAATCACTTGCGGGCGGCGTTTTCCTACGCGGCCGAGTTGGAGTGCTCAACGCCGGTTGGCGTTATCGGATCAATCACCTTGTTTGGATTCGGTGCTTGATCGCGTCGCGTGACTGTGCTCAACGCCGGTTGGCGTTATCGGATCAATCACAGACTTCCCGTCCGCGTAAGAAACAAAGGATCTAAGTGCTCAACGCCGGTTGGCGTTATCGGATCAATCACTCGGCCTGTGCATGTTGACGAATCAGCGTTTGCAACTGTGCTCAACGCCGGTTGGCGTTATCGGATCAATCACTTCGTCAAACAATTTCTGCGACGACAAACGAGATCGAGTGCTCAACGCCGGTTGGCGTTATCGGATCAATCACCCGAAGCTCAAAAACGGTTCGACGTCTCTGGTCGAGTGCTCAACGCCGGTTGGCGTTATCGGATCAATCACACTGCTTGACGGGAGTCTCAGCGAAGCCGATCCAATTGTGCTCAACGCCGGTTGGCGTTATCGGATCAATCACCGGGTGGCTCGTCAACGTAAATCGATCTGGTGGGAAGTGCTCAACGCCGGTTGGCGTTATCGGATCAATCACGCCATTGCTGCAATCCAATCAAACGCACCGAGCAAGTGCTCAACGCCGGTTGGCGTTATCGGATCAATCACGGCACTTCACGTAAGTAACGGTGCAGGAACAACTTATTGTTTGCATTTTCATGGATGTCGGTATGGACGACACCAGGAGTGCAACGCATTCGCAAATGCTTTACCTCGAAACGGGATAAGTGACCTCACACCAACGACTTACAATCCATTCATGGATCGGGATGCGAAAGGTGACATTAAAAAATGATAGAAACAACCAGATTAACAAAGATCGATGCTATTAGCGACCCAGATCTGGCCCGCCAAACCCCAATGCTTGATCGTTAGAAGATTTCAAAACTGGGGGGAGGGTCACCCCAATCGCTGCGGTCGCCGCGTGAGTGATCGTCTACTTTCGTGGCACAGCGGTCGCATAGTGGAATGACGAGCAGATCGTCCTCGATGGCCATCAATTCGGAGAGTTCCCAACGCAATTTTTCCAATCGTTCCGTGGTTGCGCGGACACGGAATAGACTGTATTGCACCCGCTCACCGTAGCCTTCGAGCAGTTTCGCAACCCGGCGAAGGCGTTTGGGATCGCGGACGTCGTACGACACCAAGTTCCACTTTTGTTGTGAGCTCATGTAGGCAGTCTGTTCTATCGGATTCGAAGCTGACCAAACGCACCGCTGCTACCACTCCACTCCTTCTCAAGCAGACGCAGTTCTAATTCCACCATCCGACCGTACTCTAAAGACTGGTCGGTGTACGGGTGGCGATAGGATTCGGTCAAACGTGTTTCAAATAGAGTAATCGCTTTCTTGCGGCCTTCATCGGATAGCCAAACGTGCCCTGGGTAAATTTCAAAATCAGAAGTTTCGTCCCATTGGCCTCGGTTGAGACTGCCCACGAGCGGCATTTCCCAGAGTAGCGTACGGAACAACTCCATCACGTCCATCACTAGCGGTGGCGCGGTTGTTCGTGGTTGATGAAAATAGCCGAATGCCGGTTCAAGTCCAATCGCCAATATCGTCCGCTGGACAAGCCCAAAAATCATCGAATAGCCGTATGAAAGCAAACAGTTCAGTCGGTCTCGGGGCGGGTGTTTGGTGCGACCGTTCATGCGAAGGGATGCGGCAACACGATCAGAAAGCAGTTGATTGAAAGACGAAAAATAGTGACGTGCCGCGATGCCTTCCTCGCCTCGTAGCGAATCGAGCGATTCCGACTTTTCCGCTCGTGAGACGGCGCGGCGAATCATCTCAATATCCGCTTGCGCTGCAGCGCGAGCAATTTCGTTGCCGCGTGTGCCTCGCAATAAATACTGGAGCTGAAACTGAATTTTTGCCACGACGGTCACGCGAGCCAACTGCAAACAAATGTCTGATTGCGTAAGTGCGGTGTATTGTCGGATTCGCTGCCGGACTCGGCCTGGCGTTTCCACCATGCCAGTGACCCGTCCGCCAGTGGTCACCCACTGAACTGCGACCTTTTCGTGGACACAGGCCGCGATGGCTTGCGAAGTGATTTGCGCACCTCCATAGAGCACCACTGCATCGACTTGTTCCATTGGGATTTTCTTGGTGCCCTCATCGGTTTCGACATGCAATTGCCTCGCCGATCGTTTGACAGTCGCGGGCACGGTGGTCACGTGCAACGTGCGGCGATCTCGTCGGGAGGGAAACAACGTCGCGCGATCCCGCGCACCCTCAGGTTGAACGGTAATGCGTTCTTCCTCGGGAAGACAGATAACACGTAGACTGCATCGACGGCAAAGTTTTTCATTGTCCGACACGGGCGGTCGATCGCCCGAGCGACGAAGCCTGCGCATCATCTCGACGGCGGCACGAACTTCTGCTCGAATCAAATCGTCAATGGGCACGCGAACAGTCACGTTGTCTTGGTGATAGCGAATCCGACCTTGGGTGACTGTTTGTCCGAGTTGTTCTTCGAGCAGCATTGCATAGGCAGCAACTTGCAACCGGTCACTGGGCCAAGCCATCGGAGTTTTGTCACTACTACTCACTCGTTTGCAGCGTCCCTTCTTGTGTTCGTAGGCGACCCAGTCGCCATCGCGGATGCGCGCTGCATCGACTTTTCCGAACAATCCGAGCGACTCCGAGGAGACCTCGAACGACCGCAGTTCTCGCGAGTCATCGTCGAGTTTCGGAACCCGTTCCTCGTGTAATCGCCTCCCCGCGTATACTCGTTCATCGGCTTCGTATAGTCCTTCGACCTCTTCCAAGTAAAACAGCCGTTCACAATACAACAGCGCATGCAAAGCCATCACCCGAATCGGCGGTTCCTCGGGAGCAGCAACGGTGTCGTTAGAATCCAAATTGGCGGTCATTTGTTTGTGACCATCATTGGATTTTTGATTTGAGGTAATCTCTCGACATTGGGAGGTTCGAAATTTGCGTCCATCAAACGCCCCAAGGCGTTTCGTGTGCCGGAAGAACCGACGTGATCGACCCAAACAGGAAGCGTGAAGTTCCCACTCTTGTCGAGCAGGAACAAACGAACCGATTCGTCAGCCAGCTCTGGAGCACGCTCGATCGGCAATACTTCGTCGACCATATGCGTGCTTTCCCCCAAGCTCAGTCCACCGAAACGCGTGATGCGATGGCGGCCATCGTTTGTCAAGGACTCGGCCACTCGTTGCTGCAATGTGCCGACGGCTGGCTGTTCTTCTTCACTTGAGTCCAGCCAAATGACTAGACGGACATCGGTCAAAAGTTCTTGGTAATCCGGACGCACATTCGCGCCGTTTCCCAATCCGAGTTTCTTATCTTTAATTCGCCATAATTTGCGCAGAACGGTACTCTCGTGAGGATGGCCGATCACGCCCGCTGTGCAACGAGCACCGATATGACGTTCACGATCGACTTCACCAACCATCGACAGTAGGAAACCGTAAACCGTCGAGGGGGCGGGAAGCGGGAGCGTTTCCCAATACTCGCGAGCCGCACCGCGACGAAACGACGCAATGGGCACGGTCACATACAATCCAATCATGCCGACACCGTCGCGACGCGATCACAAACTGCTTGCGTGGCCGCTTTGATGCCTTCCTTTACGTCCGCCCCCAGTTCGGCTAAAGCTTTGCCAGAATCCGTAGTGGCTAATTCACCGCCAATGATCAATTCACTTGCCTCGATGTCGCCCGATCGCACACGACGGACGAGTTCGTCCGCCGACAGCGTATGGCCTGCATCCGGAGTCCCGAAGCAATACAGCAAACGCGGTGCAGGATCTTCAGTTACTCGAAACACAATCGCAGCAGGGGAAAAGTCGAACAAGAATCGGCCGTGGTTTCCTGCGACGGTTCGAAGGTTCGCAATCGCTTGCAGTGCTTTGGTTGCACGATCGCTTTGTCTCAGACGATCAGGGGTCATTGCGATCCCGTATTGATAGCGAGTCGCATGAATTTCCGCCCCATAGGGAACCGGATTATTGCCCTTTTTTGCGGCTGATGGCGTTGCGCCAGGTGAAGCGGCGTTAAAGGTCGTGTCGCCAGGCCATGGTGTTAGACTGACCGCACGAGTAACTTCTAAAACGGCACGACGCACCTTTGCCGATCCAGCTTTGCCTTCTTCCTTCGCGGCTTCCGCTGACATGTATCCAAGCAGGTCATCGTCGATGAACGTATCACCACCTTTCTTACCCCAGCCATCGAAACCAGGTTTTTGCCAGTCGTTGGTTCGCGTGTCCTCGTTCCAAGTTCGGTTCGTGCCGCCGGGCTCCATCGCGGCGAGATGTTTTCGTGTTTCAAACCGTATTGCTTCAGCGCTGACGGTGGTGTGAACAGCACCTTTCCAAATTAGTTTTTGCAGCGTGGTTGTGTTACCTTCGGTTTCACCGCGGTTGTTCGCGGCGGTTCCATAATCGGTGACAATATTGGCAAAAATATGCAGAGTCATTTAATAAGGTTCCTTGAAAATTGAAATGATAATTTAGATTGTGATTTCGCTTATGTGGTCAATGAATCCCCTGCCTCTGATGCTTCAGCCACCGCAGCGAGTTCCTTCGCTCCTTTACCTTGGTAACTCGCTAACGCCAATAACGCTAAGTCGCGTGCGTGCTGCCAACCGGATTCGTCTAGCCACGGAAGCACGTCGGTCCAGTTCGCTTGCAACTCTTTGTTTGCTGGCACTCGGCTAAACAGATCGCAAATTGAATGGCGGAATTGGTCGGCTGTTTTCGCGCCGGAAAAGGCCAGCCGCCAACGATCGTATTCGCCGCGAAACCGATTTTGCATGGCGGCTTTCTGATTTGCCGTTTCGCTGGCAATTTGTCCGTATCGTCCACGTAGCGCGTGATGGACGGCTCCGATTAGGGCCATCTGTCCAGGCTTGTCCCAGACGTCTGCTTTGATCATGTTTATCAATCCTGTTCGTTCAAAAGGCAAGCGATCACGAAATGGTTTTCCGTTTGCCGGATCGCGGTCAACAAACAGTTTTGTAAATCCAGCAAACCAATCGCGACGATGAGCCAAATTGTCAGCGATTAAAGGCCGCACGATACTATCACTCCAAAAGAACTCGTCGCGTTCGGTAGACTTGGCCAATTTGCCTTTGCCGGTTTTCTCGGTCACTTTTCGAGAGGCTTTCCGAGGTGCAAAGTAATCTTTTGCGTAACGGAATATTTCTAGTCGTCGGGCGTCCAGCGGCTCGATCTTGTCGGCAGCAACTCGCGATTTCTGTTGGCTGGCCCAAGCAGTGGGTCGGAACACAAACGCCGTCACGGAGGCGACGGCAAGTTTTTGTTGCGTGTCATCGCCTCGCAGCCGAGCGTAGAGTTGTAAAACTGCGTCGCCGCTGCCGCCGATCAGACAATCCCGGTAACTCAGAGGTGTGATCTTGCGTCGGTTGTCAGCGAACAGCAGCAGATCTTGTACATCCGGCACCAGCAATACGGCAGAGCCACGGTTGATCGGCAAAGCCAACGTTCCGATTGGGGCGAAATATGCAGCCAGCAGTTGCGACACGCTACCTTCGTACTTCGTTTGCCCCGCGAATCCATTGTGTCGTACGGCTGCACCTGGATAGAGCGTTCCAGGAAGCTCGGCAGTTTTTTTCGATAACGTTCCGCTCTTTTTGTTAACTAAATCTTGGTAGCCGTCTTGGTGCTTGTACCAGTCAATGCATCGTGTACTGAATTGATACGGTTTACCGTCGATATCGAGGTTGAGATCTGAGTCTTTTTTGTCACCGGTACGCGTCTTTCCGTGCTGCAGAAATGTCAGCATCAATCCGCGTTGAAGATTGATTCGCACTGATTGTGGTTGTTTGCCAATATAGGTCGTTGGCAAGTCGATGGCTCGCTCGTTCAAACCGAAGGCAATCCGGAAAATGGGCTTGAAAACATCTTCGACTTTTCCTGGATCAACGAAATTTAAAAGTATTTTGTCTGAATGCAATTTCCATGGAACACCTTGATCAACCCAAGACGCCGGGATTTCATCGTCATCGCATTGTTCGCTCTGAATCGAACGTTCGATCCAAAGCAACGTTGTTGCCAATCCGCCGATTCCCGCGCGAAGTAATAGGTCCATCTCAGGATCAAACAGGCTGACTTCCAAATGATCTGGAGGTGCAGTTTTCAATTTAGCTATCTTGGACATCACTGGTCTCCTGGCAAGGAACAAATACGCCACACCCCATATGCCGCCGCCCACCGATTCCGTCGGCGAGCACTTTTAGCGAAGACTCATCGTCGAGTTTGGATAACGTCGTCTCGAAACCGAGGATTTCGTTCTGTTTGACGCGAATCGTTCGTTGTCGCCCAACGCTGATCTCCGCCCCCGCAATTTCTAGTTTGTCGAGTTGTCTCTGTACGGCTTCCGTAAATTCCGTTGGTGCAAAAAAACCTTTGATCGTTACCAGTCGAGCACGCAATTGCGAAGCGGGGGCGATTTGCTG
The DNA here is from genome assembly GCF_007860095.1 of Novipirellula galeiformis. Classification (NCBI taxonomy): domain Bacteria; kingdom Pseudomonadati; phylum Planctomycetota; class Planctomycetia; order Pirellulales; family Pirellulaceae; genus Novipirellula; species Novipirellula galeiformis. Next base: position 506,805 of record NZ_SJPT01000001.1, read on the forward strand.
GACTGTAGGAACGCCAAGGGTGATAGAGCGTCCAGCTAGCGAAATCTGCTTGCCTGCGAGCGGAAGAAACTCGCCAACACGATCGACCGTTGTGCGAACGATCAAGCGGCTAGACCTTGTCAACGCCATCTGCCGCCCGCCGACTTGTCGACCTGGGATAGGGGCCAACGCAAACCCGTTACCACCGTGAACAGTTGGGATTAATTGAGTGACCGCTCCCAACAACGCATAGCCATGGTCAGCCGGGATTGGAGATTGTCCCAACGCTGGGAACGAGAGTTCAATTAATTGCATCAGGTTCAGCAATCCTTGGTTTGATTTATACATGTGTCGAGTACCTGCAATTCGGTTGTCAAGGTTCATGTTATGAAGCCCAGAAGGCGTAAAGACCTTCGGCGGTCAAAAAATCACGAACGTGCTCCAGACGGCACCAGTTTTGGGGCAATAATCGATTGCGGTTTCTGACGCGACAGGAAAACCTCCCTGTCGAAAGTTATTCAGTCTCCAGTTGTCACTGACGGGATAGTTCATGGGTAGCGTGTAGGCGACGACTGAACGATTGCGTTTAACATCTGGCAAATCGTTTTCGCGAATCACGGTAACTCCGTATCCGGCGGCGCGAATCGAGTCGACGAGGGTTTCCATCCCGCCAGTGAGCCAACCGCTTATTTCGGCTTTAACCTTGCTCGTGGTGTCGATCGCTCGCCAAGCGTCGACGAGTTGCGATTGAGAGATTGGCTCCTCGCCCAACCTGCTCAACCATGCTCGCGCCAGTTCAAGATCAATTTCGTCATACGGTGCCGAGGAAAATTCACCGTCGTCTCGTACTGGTTTGATTACGACGAATGGTCGAGGTGGACGTTCCTCCTCGGGTTGTCCTGGGTGGATCGCACGATTGAGTCGCCCGAGTCTTTGGATCAGTGCGGGAATCGGCGCAAGCTCGGTGACAAGCAAGGTCGCGTGCTTCAGATCCAATGACATTTCGGCGACTTGACTCGTCGTGGCACAGCCACCGTCGTGCGAATCAAACATGGCGGTCACTTCGTTGTGTCGGTCAACTCGATCTTTGTAAATGAAACGACTGTGGTAGACACTGGCATTGCAATCAGCGAGTTCGATGCCGAGTTTTCGGGTTCGTTCGACCGTGTTGCTGATCCAGAGCACGCGTCCACCGGAATCAAACTCGTCGCGAACAAGCTCTATTGCATCCTCTCGTGTAAACGACACGTCTGACTCATGGCGAAAGTATCGAGGCAGTTGCTCCAGATCTCTCGGCCCAGGAACACAGCGAAAGCTCCGCTTGGCTTTCTTGGCAGCTTTTTCAATGGCTTCTCGACGGGATATCGGAAGACTCGCCGTCATCAGGAGCACCGGGATCCCGGGCAGCTCACGGAGAAACGTTAATAGATTTCCGAACAGCACATCGTCATAAGAATGAACCTCATCAAACACGATTGCTGACTGCGAAATTGCGGGCCAGGAATACAAGCCGCGTCGTTGGTTTTGCAGAATCAAGAGCAGTGAATCAACTGTGCAAGCAACGATTTTTGTGTCCCAAGCCTTGAGCGATTCGACTCGCACTGAGGCATCATCGACGTTGTCGTCGAGTTCTCGCGTCCCGAGTATCTGCAGCTTGTCGTATTGCTGGCGACTATGAAACAAATCCGCCCCATCGATGACCGATTGCTTGGACGGATCATTTGTTTCCGCTTCCAATAGATAGCTTTGAAACCCTGCTGTTGCGGTGCCAGTCGTTGGGTAGCAAAACCATAGCCGCCGCCCAGTCTGTTGTTGGTTGGCCCACATATAGGCGGCGACTGTTTTGCCGCTACCGCATCCCGCTTCGACCAGCGTAATACTGGCGTCAGAATCGGCAATCGCTTTTTGGAATTCACGTGGGGAATGGCTTCCGAGGCGATTGGTCACGATCGAATCGATTTCTCCTGGTGCTGGGCGTCGATTCAAAGTTTCAGCGATCCAACTTTGTCGCTGCGGCGCGGTGTCGATGTGTTCCCACAAAGCGGACCCAGCGACGTCGCTGGCGACAAGACAAGCTTTCGCACATGCACAAAACCGTCGCCACGTAGGATCGGAATTGATTTCGTTAATGAAAAAATCGGTAAGCCGCTCAACCATTGCACAGAACTGGACAGGGCTTTTATGGTCTTTAACGCCACCAAAAAGAATGGATGGTATTTGAGAGGGCGGTTTGTTAAGCCCAAACTGCGCTTGGATCTGCAATAGACAAGCGTGAAAATCCCGGTGTTCGACAAAGACTTCAATTGGCTCGCTATTGAATTCATCCATCTTCGGTGAGCATCTACCGTGTTTCGGATGATGTCCCGCAACGGCTGCCATCGCGACGTGCCAGCATCGCTGACAGCCGTCAACGGCAGGCAAGAGCCAAGCTTTCACAGCGGGTTGCTCAGCCAGCCAAACCGAAATCCATTCGTGACGAACCGCCTGTTGCTGCGGATTTCCTCCGATCATTTGCTGGAACTGATTGTTGGCTTTACCTAAATCGTGGATCGCTGCAGCCAAAAGTACGGTCTGACGAAAACGGTCCTGCCACTGACTCGGCGCCAGTCCAAACGCTGACAATTGATCGTGTCCGCTCGCGCTGATGATACCGATTGCTGAATCGAAGACATCTGTAAGGTGCTGTTGCAATGTGGCATGTTGATAAAGATCGGTTCCTTCAACACTTTTCGCGAGCAAACGTTCTGGCATCGGTATATTTCGAAGTGCGATGTGCGACAAATTTGGCGAAAATAAATCATTTTCGTGCTTGGATTTGCCGCATGGGTGAACGTAGTGTACCACCTCGAGTGACACGTTTGGTCACGGTCGTTAGGATTCAAATATATGGCTGGTTTTCGACCGGTTAAAGCTGTTCTGCTTTATTCACTCCTTTGAGTGGCGGTGCGACGGGAAAGACGCGGGCGATCGCAACCTAGGGTTGCGGCTTACTCGCTGCGCTCGCAAGACGTTACCCTGGACAAGGTTGTTCAACGCCGTTGGCGTAAGTCGAAACGAGGCGTGATGGAAACGCCCCTTGGAATTAAAGCAAATCCCGCGTCAAAACCGGAGTTTTAGCAGCCCAGTGCGAACCGTCCGATTTCAGCAAGCAAAACGGTCGAATTAGAGCATTTTCAATTTTGATGTCGCTACCGTCGCGTTCGCGGTGGGCCACGTTCTGGGGAACGCAGCGGCGATTTGAATCCCGCGTTTTTTTAAATGCGCTTAGCCCGGTAGACTGCTCGACGATTCGTTAGGCGTTTCAGCGGCGTCGAGTGCGGCGAGGTGTTCGGGCTTGAAAAAGCGACCGGCGACGATGCGAATCGGCACCAGCAGCGTGATGAATAGCGGAAACAGGATCGCGATGGCGCTGCTCTTGATGATCCACAGGACCGCCAAACAAGTGATTTGGAGGGTGGTATAAAGGTGGACGGTCCGCTGCGGAACGCGTCGCATGTAGTGCGTTTGAGGATACAGGCTGCTTTCCATCGGAAACAGCGCCAAGCGTTCCAGGAATTGGTTGCCTTTCATCGAGACTAATCCCATGAATAGGAAAACCCCGTAGAGCACCGCCATCGGAACCATCTTCAGCAATGACAAGGCAATTAACGAGCCTCCGATGCCCATGTGAATCGCCAATCCGGTCAGCCGTGTTTCGCGAACATGGATCACACGGTCGCGTCGATCGCCGCTACGGGTCACCACTTCTTCAACGTCGGCCAAGCTGCGAACATGGTTTAGCGATCGCACGGTAGCGGCGACCAACCACGGCAGTCCGAACAGACTGAACACCGCGGTCAAAATCCCAATCACGCCCAAGTCCCAGTGGTAGGCTGGGCCTTTCTGCAGTCGATGGTCGGGGCTGTTCACCAAGCGAGCGGTAATGTTTTGGTCGAGATAGATCAGCACGGCGCCGAGCAGTCCAGGGATTGCCGAAGCGAACCAAACCCACACCGGGGCATCCATTGGATTGACAAACCAGTCGCGACCCTCATGCAGCGAGGGAGCGAATTGGCTGGGAATATCGAGTTTGGCGAGTTGCACGTTGTTGAGCCAGATTGCGACCGCGCTCATCGCTACTAAGGCAATCGTAGGGCCGAAGTCGCCCAGCAGTTCTCGCATCCAAGGAAACAAGAATCGGCTGCGTCGAAACGCTTGTAGGTTCATTGCGAGGTACAACGTGCCCAGCGCCAAGAGCAGCGTTAGTAACGCGTGCGATGGGTTCGCAACGTCGTTGATGTCTTGTGACTCTCGGGCCAGTGATGCGATCGCCTCGTAGATGTAGATCAGCGAAATCAACGCGGCAAAGATTTCATCGGTAAACCGTGTGAAAAAACGCATCAGGACGCTGGCGTCGGTCACAGCGAACAACAGCGTCAATCCGCCGGCCCACAAGCTGACGCAAGCGTAGGTCGGTAAAAATGGCAATTGAAGTTGCACGCACAAGCCGTAGAGCGTCGTGATAAAAACGAGTAACGGGCCGGTGGTCCCGATGATATTGAGCGGTTGCCCCGAGAACAGTGCGTAGAGGATGCCGCCGATGGCGGTCGCCAGAATCGTTTCCACGGCCCCGATTTGGCCGTGGGTGGCCACTCCGATAATGCCGCCAAAGGTGACCGTGGGGGCCAAGCACGCGAAGAACAGAAACATGATCGACGCGATGCTCTTGGCGTGCAAACCGTCGCGGAAATCGGAGACGTAGGATGGTAGCCGGCGGCGAAGATCGTCACGCAACCCGCCCGCAAATCGCCCCGTCCAATGCATCTCGTCTTTGTGAAAATCGGTTTCACGAGGTTCTTCGCTCGGGGCGACTCGAGCTTTGAAATGGAGAAAGGCTTCGGCAAGGTCCGTGGCGTCCTTTGCGTGGCGAAGCTCATAGCGAGCTTCCGAGTCGCTCATCAAACGGGCGATGGCCGCGAGCGTATCGATATGTTGTCGTGCCGCCTTTTCGGGACCGACCAACATGAATACGTAGGAGACGCCGACACCGTCCAACGCGCCGGCATTGATCGGGTGACTCAGACGAGCGAAGGCAACCAGCGGTTCGGTCAACACTTCGCTGTAAGCGTGAGGGACCGCAACGGCTTGTCCGATCGCCGTCGCAGCACTTCGTTCGCGTTGTAAAAGCTGCGAGACGAGAGGGTCACGCTGATCCGGGGTCAATATCCCGCGGCGCGTGAGTTCGTCGGCAATCTTAGCCAAGGCATCGTCGAGACCCGATGCTTCGAGATCGAGAACACAACGATCCGCGCGGAACGATTTTTCGAGCAATTCCATGCAGTCTTGTCCACGGTCGCGTTGGGGCGTTTAGAAGAATGACCGCGAGTATGGCATATTTAGCCGCATACGGCGATTGTAGGGGCCGATGGCGGTTCTAGATCAGCACGTCCGCGACTTCCTTGGGAGCACTCTTGGGCGATCGCGGTTCAACGTCTGGACTCGATTGAGCTCGCAATTCGAGTAGTTCTTCGCGGACCTGGTTGAACAATTCAGCGATATCGGTCCAGTGATCGTTTTCACGAAAATTTAACGGCTGCGGGCTTTGCCCCTCGATCAACCGTTGCAATTCGCCTCGCAATCGACAGATCGGACCGGCGAATCGATTGGTGGTCGCGAGCAGATCGTAGGCGGCAATCGGCAAGATCACCAACAGACCTGGGATCCAAGAAATCGCGTCATCCAAACAAAGCAAAATCTGGTCCGTCACTGTGCCCTCGGGATGAGAGCCGAAAACGGTAAAGCAAAATACGACGCAGTAATACAAAATGGCAGCGAACGCATAGAGTCCGACGCGGCGTAGAATGGCGCCTTGAACGTGACCATCGGCGACAACGTATCTGCGAGTCGAGTTCGACGAAAATTGCTTGAGGTTCATCGCGTTTTATCCGTAGGGCGAAGACGTGACTTCGCACGGGGCTCTTTAGCTACCGAATGCGCCGGTGATCGCATCTCCCGAGGAGACGAAGCTCTCTTGTGTCTTGGTCGCCATGACCGAGACCGAGCTGATGCAGACGGCAATGATGAGAGCAAGCATCACAGCGTATTCGACTGCGGTCGGCCCGTCTTCTTCGAGTAGAAACTCGATGATTCGACTTTTTCGAGATGGCTCATTCATGATGTTGGCATGTATCCGTATTCTGCTTAGCGTGTTGATTTGCCCCAAGTGCTAAGTGGAAAGCGCTCACTTGCTTTCTGTAAAACTTGCTCCTGTTATCGAAACCATAGTGCGCCGAGGCGCGTAGTAACGGTTTACTCGTGACGGGTCATATTGATTTTGAGCGGTGTAGGTTCGGCTAGGCTCGATTTGCGGATTAAGCGGGTCAATCGGGAAGCGCGTCCCGCCGGCCAAGGCGATGGAGCCAAGACGATGAAACCAAGGCGATGGAACAAAGGCGATCGAGCCCAGGCCTTCGCGAGCCCGTTTTGCCAACATGGCAGTCCCGTGGGGGGTGTCCGTTGGTCTCAAGTTCTTTTCTACCGTCAATCCCGCTGGTGGCTGTATCGTCTCGGCCTGTTTGTTAATCTGTACCGTTCGTTTTCCTCCTTTCAACCGTCGCGTTAAAACCAGCATGCTCGGACCCGTATTTAACCGTGAAGCGATGGTCGTTCCGAAACGGCCAAAGACTTACCTCAGTCGAGGGGTATATGTGCTCGTGCTGTTTTTGCTGCTCTGCACGGGGTACTTGGTTTTGGACGGATCCCGTTCGTTGCAGACGACTGCGGATTCCGCCCGTTTTGGCGGTTGGATGTTTGCGTTGCTGTCGCCACTGCAATTGTTGGTGCTCAGCAGTTTGGCGGCCGTGGGGGCGGCGAGTAGCGTCGCTCAGGAGAAAGATCGCCGGACGTTGCTGTTGCTGCTGATGACGCGGCTCAGTGGATTTGAAGTGGTGGTGGGAAAGTTGACCGCGAGTCTGCTAAGTCCGCTTTCGATGCTGGTTTGTGCCTTGCCGCTATTTTTGGTACTGCCGCTGCTCGGCGGTGTTTCGCCGGCGCAAGTGCTAAGCGTCTTTGTCGTAACGGCCGCGACGATTGTGTTTGCCGGCTCGGTCGGCACCGTCGTCGGGTTATGGCGCGAGAAGACGTTCCAAGCAATCGCGCTGACCGTGCTGTTGCTTTTGATGTACATGGCGATTGCCGAGCTCCTTACGATCGGCGGTCGGTTCGCGGATTCAGTGGCGTTAGCGCTCAGTCCTCCGCGAGCCCTTTTGGCGGCGGCGTCTCCCTTGGCGAGTCTATCGAGCGAGACTGCGATCGGGATTGGTTACTTTGTGGTCGTGTCGATTTTGATGTCGATCGCGATCTTGGTTTTCGGCGTGCTCAAGGTTCGTGTTTGGAATCCCTCGCGTGACGTTCGTTTGAAAGCACCCGAGGTGGAGACGTCCGAGGAGATGCAAGGTTTAGCGGAACCGGCGAGCTGGAAAGTGCGTCAAGCACGCCCAGTATGGAAGAACCCCATTCTGTGGCGCGAGATCATGACCTGGGCTTATGGCCGCAAAGTTGTGGTCATTCGAGTGGCGTTCGTGGCATTGTTTTTGTTGGTTGCCGGAGCCCTTTACGCTCAGATTCAAAGTGGCGTGGCGATGGAACCGGCGGGTCGGATCGGTCGTGCACTTCCTACCGCAACGTTGCCGTTGGCGGCACTCGGTGTGGTCAGCTTGGTGCTCGTCAACGCGCTCGCCGTCAACGCCGTTACCGGGGAGCGTGACGGACTCGCACTTGACTTGTTGCTGGTGACGGATCTCTCGCCGAGCGAATTCGTGTTCGGCAAGTTGTTGGGGGTGCTGTATGTGGCCAAGGAGATGATCTTGTTGCCGCTGGCGCTGGTCGTTTATATGGCCGCCAACGGGGTGATGACAATTGAAAACGCGGCGTATGTTTTTGTGGGGGCAATGACGCTGTATGTGTTTGTTTCAATGCTTGGTATCCACTCGGGGCTGAATTACGTGGCCGGTCGCACCGCCACGCTGGCAAGCCTCGGAACCGTCTTTTTTCTCTGTGTCGGCATCGCGATTTGCATGACGATCATGGTCAGTTTTCGCGGCGCGTTTCAGCTTCAATTGGCCCCGTTTTTAGTCATGATTCTCGGGGGCGGGGCAGCCTTGTTTGCTTCGCTCGGCTGGCGAAACCCCTCCTCGGCAATCTTTGCCGCCTCATTCCTGTTGCCGTTGATTACGTTCTATGCGATCACTCAATTTTTGCTGCAAACGGACCATCTGTTTGTCGTCTTCGCATTGGTGGTCGGTTATGGATTTACCACCGCGGCGATGATGATTCCGGCATTGAGTGAATTTGATGTGTCGCTTGAGCGAGACCGCGGCGCCGGGGGAGATTCCGCTTGAGTGCTCTGCTGGCGGCGTGGGGATGGCTCCTGGTGATGGGAGTGCTGATCTTACTGAGTGCACTGTTTAGTGGAAGCGAAGCAGCGTTTTTTTCGTTGCCGCATCCAGAGCGTGTACGGCTGAAACGCCGCGGCGTGAGTGGCCGCATGGCAGCGTCCCTGTTGGATGATTCGGATCGTTTGCTGTCAGCAATTCTGTTCTGGAATTTGTTGATCAATATGACCTACTTTGCGATCGCATCGATCGTGGGAACCAAGTTGCAGGAAGATCCTGGGGGTGGTTCCTCGTTGGCGATCGGCTTCACCGCGGGTAGCTTGGTGGTGATCATCTTCTTTAGCGAAATGTTGCCCAAAAGTATCGCGGTGCTCGCTCCCGCTCGGCTCTGTTTGCTCGTGGCCCCGCCCATGAACATCGCGGTCAAGATCGTCGGCCCCGTTCTACCATTGGTGAAAGCAACCAATCTCGCGGTCCTCCGTTTGATTTGGCCCTCGTTCCGCCCCGAACCTGAAATCGACCTCGCCGATATTGAACGCGCGATCGAACTCAGCACCGATGATGCCGCGTTGTTGCAACGCGAGCGGATCGTGCTTTCGGGCTTGGTCGAAATGGCTGAAATTCGAGTCGGTGAATTGATGCGGTTGCGAAGCAAAATGCAGCTCTGCAACGCCGACGAAGTCCAGCAGATTTTTAGTGAGCCAATGCCTCCGAGTGGCTACGTGTTAATCACCGGTGATGACGGCGAAGTCATCATTGGAGCGATTGGGATTCGCCAACTGCGGCCCAGTCAGATCGACGATGTCACCGCTGCGATGGAGCCGGTAATCTACGTGCCCTGGTCCGCCCGCGTGTCGCAAGTGCTCGATCAACTCAACGATGATGACCGCAGTGTTGCCATCGTCGTCAATGAGTTCGGTGAAGTGTTGGGGGCCGTAACGATTGACGATATCCTGCAATCGATATTCACCTCTCGACACAACGTCGACGATGACACGATGGGAGAAGCATCGATTCAATTGCTCGCGGAAAACCATTACCGTGTTCACGGTTCCGCCAGTGCTCGAGCGCTCGCCAAACGCTTGGGGATTGAAACGATCGAAGAGGGCGTCACCACGGTGGCTGGTTTAATTCAGCGTCACAATGAACGACTGCCGCGGGTAGGCGATCGTGCTCCGTTAGACCGCTTTACGTTAGAGGTGATTGAAGAAAACGACGACACCCTCTGGATTGATGTTAATTGTCATCCGAGTCACCCCTCATCGTCGGAGACTCCCTCATGATCGTGGCACTGCTTGTCTTTGTCGTCGGGATGATGCTGAGCGCCTTTTTTAGCGGCAGCGAAACGGGGTTGTATCGTGTCTCACGGACCCGCTTGGTGCTCGACGGATTGAGCGGATCCAGGATGGCTCGCGGGGTCGTTTGGTTGTTGAATCATCCCGCGATCTTTGTTGCCACGATGTTAGTTGGCAACAATATTGCCAACTATCTCGTCAGTTTTGCCATCGTGATGGCGGTCTTGATTTTGTTTGGTGAGAACACCAGCGCCGAGATTATCGGCCCCGTGATGATGACACCGGTGGTCTTCGTGTTAGGCGAATTGTTACCCAAGTATTTGTTTTTCCACGCACCCTACCGTCTGTTACACGCGACCCGCCCTGCCCTGTTGCTCGCGACCGTGTTGTTCGCACCGGTGACGATCTTGCTTGGCTTTCTCGGAAATGCGCTGCGGATGATCACGGGGGAAACTCCCTTTCGCGTCCGCTTGGCGATGGCGCGAGGTGAATTGGATCAAGTCTTGAGAGATGGGCATGAAGCTGGGATTCTGGCCGCCGGTCAACGCGTGTTGGCTCAAAATCTATTCGAAGTCGGAAGCCAACCTGCGGTCTCCTATGGGGTGCCGCCGCAACGGTTGGCGGTCGTGGAGGCTCCCGTCAATCTGAAGGAAGCAAAGCAACAGGCCAGACGTCGCAATCACCCAATCTTGTTGGTCCAGCGTGGGGGGCGAATTATCGGATTTCTACGGTATGCCGACCTCTGTGTTGCTAACGCAAAGGTCGAGATCAAACCGGTTATCCGCGGCCGCGTCAGTGATCGACACCTACGCATCCTATTGCGGCTCTACGATGCCGCAAGCGATGTGGCAGTGTTGTTCGATGATCATGGGGATATGCGATCGGTGGTGACCCGTCGACAATTGCTGCAACCCTTGATCAAGTAGCCTCGCCCGAGAGTGCGGTCCACGCTGCGTCGCAGAACGTTGACACCGCGACTTTAAAACTACTTGGAATAACCCAGCTTCTCGATCACCGTTAACATCTCATCACAGGTGATGTAGCGGCGATGATGTTCGAGTTTGTATTGGTCGATCGCGATTGCCAATTGACGACCGTTATCGGTCAGCTCGTTGTGCGCGCTGCCGAATTGACGGCGTTCGCCACCCGTGGCACCGGCATTGCTCGTTCGGCGATCGACCACGGGTTCCGATGCGGATGATGGCTGGCTCGAAACCGAAAAATTTCCCAGAGCTGCCGCTGAATAGTTGTTGGGTAGACTCGAGTGTGACATCAATTAACTCTTCTGCTGAGGGAGCGTAGTAGTCCGTTGAAACCCTAGCTCGCAAAATGGAGCGGTGTCGTGTTGCAATTAGGTGAAACTGTGTTTCCGCCTAAGACTTAACCGCGATCCACCGGTAGGACCGATCCATTGGGATCCTTCGGCATAACCGAAACATCGAGAATTACCCGCACAACCGAGCGTTCGCTGCAGACGTTCCGCGATGAAACGACCGCACAAAATGCCACCGGTCATAGGTCTGGGACTATCGCAAACGGGCGGAGTTGTTGACCCCGTGTTCTTCGTTGGCAAGACGCGCTTGTTGCTTTTTGATTTCGTTGTCCCAATGAGGGTCTGCCGAGGCATTCGGATTGAGGGTATGGGGGCTGAGCGAGTTGGGGTTCAGCTTGAGCGCCATCGCGAGTGACTGTTTTGCGGATTCAACGTTTCCCTGGTCGAGTGACAACGTGGCCAGCTCTAAGTGGGGCGTTGCATCGCTGGGGTCTTTCTCGGTGGCGCGAGCGAAGCACTTCTGCGCCTCGTCGATCCGCCCCAACCGTCGCATCGCGATGCCCTGCAGCACGTCGGCGCGGGCGGGGGTCGCGTCACTGCCCACGCCATCTTGCAAGCGGTCCAGGGTGGCCAGCAAGCGGCCGTATCGTTGCGATTGGTGATAGATCTCGGCCGTTTGCAATTGGACCTCGGGAAAGTCGGGTTGCAGTGCGAGGGCGCGATGGTACGCCGCCAAGGCATCGGGCAACTGTCCTGCCGCAAGTAAGCAATCCCCTCGCAACGCCCACACGTCGGCGGAATTGCGCGCCGTGGCCAAGGCCACCAGACTTTGCTCTTGAGCCTCCTGGTCGCGTCCCACTTCGAGGTACATCCGTCCGAGTCGCTGGACACGTTTAGGGTCGCTTGCACTTAAGCGGACGGCTTGTTCCATGTGCTCGATCGCCAGATCATATTCGCCTCGTTGCCAAAGCGATTCAGCCAATCCCCAATGAGCGCGGTCATCGGCCCGTGAAACATCCAGTGCGTCGCTAAAGAGCGTCTCGGCAACGTCCCATTGGTTGTTGTGCATGGCCTTGAAGCCTTGCCCTGAGAGTCGACGAGCGGCAATCGATTGCCGACTCTCGCCGATCCGCCGAATCGAGCGGCAGCCGGGTAACGCCAGCACCGTGATCAGCAGTATCATGAGGGCGAAATTCGATTTCATAAAATGTCGACTGCGTTGAAAAGAACGTTCCTGATCCCTTTTAGCAAGTTTTCCCCGCCTAAAGCAATGTAGACATGCAAATCCAAGCGGAGACATTTAGGAGGCAGGGGGGCCACGTGATTCGGCGTGATTTCAACCTTGATGACGCTTCAACGCGGTTTTCTAGCCCGTTCACTACCGGCATCGCAAGCGAGCCGCTCGCACCACACAAACATTCAAAAAGAGACTATGCCAGCAACCTTTGACGACTTCGGTGTCCGCTTTCTGTATCCCGACAACTGGCAGGCTGTGGTCGATGAGGTTGACGGTGGAAATAGCGTCACCTTGCAATTGCCCAGTGGCGGGTTTTGTTCGATTCTCCGCGACCAAACGCAAGATTCGAACGAGCAGATCGTCGATCAAATTCGCGATGCGATCATCGTCGATTACAACGAAGTGGAGACCGAACTGCTGAAAATTGAACCCTTTTTCGACGCGGGTTTAGCGTTGGACCTCAAATTTTACTATCTCGATTTGCTGATCATCTCACGGACCATCGTGACTCGAATCGCGGGGCAACGGTTCGTCATCCAATTGCAAGCCGAGAGCCGCGATTTTGACGCCAATGAGCCCGTCTTCGCGGCGATCCTGAAACAGCTCCGGGAGTGCGATTTGTAGTCCCGCTCGCTTTCCGGCTCGCCGCAGCAATGTTCCGGCGCGCTGGGCCGCTGCGCTAACCCAACGCGTCCGTTGTGAAGTGGCGTGTGTTCCACCCGCAGCGTCAGCGCGGGAAGATCACCGTGGGCTCAGTCTCTCGCTGACGCGTCGGGTGCAGATTTGCTAGGTGAAACGGCAACAGTGCAATTTCAAAACTGATGCGTCGAAGCATCGGCGATGCCGGCTAGACCAAATCTTGCTTGCGTTTTTTGCGGCGGCTCTTGCTGCATTCACGACAGACGCCGTGAATGATCATGCGGTGGCCCGCGATGCGAAATCCATGCTCGGATCCCACTTCATCACGCAACTTCGTTAACGCTTCGCTTTGAAATTCGAAGAGTTTTCGACAACGGGTGCAGTACAGATGATCGTGTTGGGGGTAGCCGTAATCATGCTCGTAAACGGTACGGCCTTCGAGCTGAAAGCTCTTTAGCAGCCCTGCATCGACGAATTCACGCAAGGTGCGATAGACCGTCGCACTGCTGACGTAGTTTTTGTCCCCGCGGCGAGGCAGCCGGTCGATCAATTCGTCGGCATCAAAATGGTCGTGATGACTAAACACTTGATCGACCAACGTTTTACGTTGGCTCGTTTGTCTCAGTCCACGCGTCTGCAGATACTCTTCAAAACGTTCTTGAGGAGTGAGCGAGACGTCGATCGGTTGAAGCGAAGGAGAAGATTCAGACACGGCAACAAATTTTAACAGTGACATAGCCGCCTCCAAGAGAGAGCGGGCGGCTATCAGAACGTTGAAACAGCTCGCAGGTGAACTCTCAAAGGGTACACCATTTGCGAACTGTTTGAATGCCTATCACTGTCTTACCGCAAATCATGGACCTTGACCACGCCGAATCGGGAGGAAACCGAGTCGGTGGGGGCGTGCGGCGTGAGAATCGCTACGCGAGTTGGTCTAACATCCGATCCAAGGCGGCGTCCAACTTCTCAGGCGTGTCGTAGTTGCCGCTGGCGATTTGGCGACGAAGATCGGCGACGCGATCGACGCGAATCTCCCCACCACCGGCGATGGCGCCTTCGAGTCGGTTGACCCCAGAGGCAGCACTGCTGAGGTCGAGCTGATCCACAGGAGATGCGGATTTTTTCGGCGTCGTGAGGTTGGGGGAAGGGGTTTGGGTTCGCTGGGCTCCGCCTGCGTTTTGCGAGGCGGACATACGAAATGGGCCATAAATCTGCATGATCTGATTGCTCCCGTTTGGGACGAGTGACTCCCATTAAACCATCCGTAACTCCGTTTGGAGTCGCCATGGGTCGGTTTAATGGATGCAAAAGCGCGTTAATTGACCGGGCCTATCAAGTAACCTCTTCCTTGAGATGACTCAAATGTGACCGTTTCCGCGTCGGTCGTCAGCGCCGCTATCCTTGTCCCAGGATGCAATCCGTCGTAGCGAAAAGAGACTTTCGTCAGCGCGAATCGGGCGGAAACATTTGTTTCATCGTCCATCGACCGCGGTAACTTCAATCAAATGATCACCCTGCGGGGCACAAATTGAATCCTCGGAACACTGCGGAGATTAGCAAATGCGTGAAACAGCGGGCAAGAGCGTTTTTTAGAGCTGCTTGAGCCAATTCAGAAAAATAAGCACTCTTTTTTTTGTACCCAAACTTTTTAACCGTGTGCCCGTTTAACGGTGCAACCAGCGACGGATCGCCCGCATGTGACAAGAATGACGACGTTTCGTCTCTATAGAGGGGGGCATGGGGAATGACGCAAGGTTCCTGCCGACGCCGCGCCCGCTTGGCCATGGGGGCGCACCCCCTGCCACAGGTTAAGCGTGCTCTACCATAGGTTGAGCACGCTGACCAAGTTGTGGTGTTGGTCGGTCCACAACGGAGCGCGTTGTAGTTCGTCCGAACTTGCCGGTCGAGCCGTTGCCATCGTCGGGTGGTCCCAGAGCGGATTGCTGGGGGCCGCCAAAATGACCCAGCTCGAATTGCGGACGTGGATCGAATCGTCTCCGGTCCCGTACACGACTCGGCTCTCGAGCGATGCATGTTTCGCCAGCCGATGAACCAACGGAACGAGATCAAGATGGTTGTTCGAGACATGCACGGCGAAGACGCCCTGTGTGGCAAGACGCTCACGATAGAGTTCGAATGCTTCGGTGGTGAGCAGGTGGGCTGGAATCGCATCGCTGCTAAACGCATCGAGTACGATCAAGTCAAAGCGTTGCTCCTGCATCCGCTCCATCACCAAGCGGCCGTCCCCTAGATGGTGCCGAATCGTCGATGGGCAATCTCGCATGAACGTAAAGTGCTCGTTGGCGATTCGTTGGATCGCGGGATTGATTTCGATCATGTCGAATTCATCCTCCGCTCGGCCGTAGCTGGCAAGCACGCCGCAGCCGAGACCAATCACGCTGGTTTTGATCGCAGGGGATCGTTCTTGCAACACCGAAATCACACGTCCGATGCCGCTGTCGTAATAATAGTAGGCGGTCGGTTCCGACGCCGCCGCGCCAGCACGTTGCATTCCATGAATCGTTCGGCCATGTACCAAGTGGGTGCCTTGGTCGTCGCGATGCACACGCAGGACTCCGAAGAAATTTCGATCCGATGCGATAGCGGATGCGTGATCTTTCATCGACATGTCAATGATCGGCAGCGCCATCACCACCGCCACCACGATCTTAACTCGTCGTGCCGCGTTCCAATCGTAGTCGGTCAAACGCCAGCCGCGGCTGGCAAAAAAGATCACCATGATCAGCGCCGATGCAATTGACAACGCGAGTGGAAGCTCGCTGAAGTTGTTGAACACCAAGGGACAAACGATGGCAACAATGATGCCGCCGATCGCCCCGCCGGCGGACAGCAATGTGTAGTATTGGGTCAACCACTGAGGCGAGGGTTTGATGCGCACGACTTCACCATGGCACAGTAAACAAACCCCTAATAACAACACCATGTAGGACAACGCTTCGCTGATCAGTTGCAACGAAAACGGCAGCATTTGTTTGGTTTGAATCGTAGCGATGGCCACGATACTGACCAAAGCGATCCATTTTGGCTTGTACCACTGGGGCGAATCGAAGCAGATGATAAAGCTGAGCAAGTACAAACTTAGCGGTAGCACCCACAGAAACGGAATCACGGCGACGTCTTGGCAAACATGGTTGGTCACGACCAGCAAAAAGGTCGAGGCAAACGCAGGTAACACAACCCAGCTGAGACGGTGTTGCCACAGGATGGGAGATGCTGGGGACGCGTCATCCACAGGTGGGGCCGGTTCGTTGCGTCGGCGATCGATCACGCGAAACTGGCCTATGGCAACGAAACCTTGGATTAAAACAAAAGCACAAAACATCAACGACCAAATGACCGATTGATGCGAAACCGATAAAAAGGGTTCCACCGCAAATGGATAGCTCAATAGGGCTAATAGCGACCCGGCGTTCGAGAGCGCGTAGAGTCGATAGATCTTGTCACTTGAATCTTGATAGCTCAACCAAGCTTGGATCAACGGCCCGGTGCTCGAAAGTACAAAATAAGGCAGTCCGACGTGACACAGCAGCATCCAGAGTAGGTACAGCGTTGGGGACTCCGCACCATTGGGCTTCCAAGCGTCCGAGGGTTCAATCGGCAAACTGAGTGCGGCGGCGGTGAGCAGCGATAAATGGATCGCACCTTGAATGCCAGGTCGAAAATAACTTTTCAGTACATGGGCATACAGGTAGCCGGCGAACAACAGCAGCTGAAAAAACAGCATGCACGTGGTCCAGACCGCGGGCGTGCCACCGAACCAAGGCAGCACACATTTGCTGATCACCGGTTGGACTTGGAATACCAAGAACGCGCCAAGCAGCGTGGTGGCGGCGAACCAGAGGGTGGGCAAACCGCTTTGTTCCGGTTTTGCAGGCTGGGAGGGGCGATGGCTCATGGATTTGTTTTCGCAAGCAACGGTAGAGGCAGGCAATGTAAGGAAATGCGGACACACGTTGAAAAAAGGTAGGTTACGGTTCGCCACCGTGGGGGGATGAATCCGGAAATCGCCCTGGTTCAATTGAAATCGTTTGGCGGTACGATAAGTCTGAAAATTGACGTTCATCGAACGCGTCGAGCGTCCACCCCAGCCTGCGAGTTCTCGCCTTTGTCGATTACACCTCCTCGAGACGAAGCCAGCATTGCGGTGCGTCAACGCGTGTACGTCGACGCGGGCCGCGCGGCGGTTTGGGGATTGGGCGTCAATGTTGTCTTGGTCATCGCAAAGATGACGGGCGGGATCGTGACCGGATCCGCCGCGTTGATTGCCGACGCCGTCAATTCGATCGGAGACGTCGCCAGCGCGTTGGCGGTCCGCGGAGCATTAAGCGTCGCCCAGCGCGAAGAGGACGACGATCATCCCTACGGTCATACCAAGGCGGAATCGATTGCCGGTTTGTGTGTGGCGTTGTTGGTGGCGTTTAGCGCAGCGCTGTTAGCGATCGAAACGGCAAAGCGATTCGGTGGTGAATTGCGAGTCCCCGGATTGTTGGCGGGGTGGATTGCGGCGTTTTGTGCCTTGGTCAAAGAGGTGACGTATCGGTTCACCGCGCGGGTTGCGAAGCGACTCGATTCATCGGCGCTGCGAGCGACCGCGTGGGATCATCGTAGCGACGCGCTCGGTTCGGCCGCCGTGGCTGCCTCGCTGCTTCTCTCGCCTTATCTCGGTGCCTGGGGACCGTACATCGACCCGATTGCGGCATTGTGTGTTTGTGCCATGTTGATGGTCACCGGAATTCGGATTTTTACCAGCACCGCACGCGAGATGATGGATCAGCAAGCGGACGAGGCGACCGTGGCACGCGCCCGTCAAGTCGCTGAAGCGGTCGCCGGGGTGTCGTATGTCGAGAAGTTGCGGATCCGCAGAAGTGGACTCGAATTTTTCGTCGAGATCCATGTGCAAGTTCCCGGCGAAATGTCGGTTCAAGAAGGCCATCGGATCGGCCACGATGTCAAAGACATGTTGCTCATCGAGATGCCGCGAGTCCGCGACGTCCACGTCCATATCGAACCCGACACCCACAGCGGAGTGTCGTAAAGCAATCACTCAGGCTCGGTTCGTTTCTTCTTGATGGCGTGGAAAGCCGAGCGGCGATGTCCGCTCGGAGCTGAAATCTAAATTGCAGCTAAAAACTAAATTGGATCTGCGACCGGAAGAGCCAGCCGCGATTTCCCGCCTCAATATCGAGCGATTGCGAACGGAGGGTGGCTCCGTTCAGATGGGTTGCATCGACGACTAGCTTGGCGTGGTTCTCGCGAAAGTACCAAGCAACTGCCCCGGCAACCTCTTCGGAGCTCTGGTCACCGAGGCCGAGTGTGCCCGAGTCCCCTTGCACGCGGGACCAACGGGTGATGAGTTCGAGCTTTCCTGGCACGACGAACTTTCCGAGTTGAAACCAGAAACCATGGTCGAGTAACTCGGGGATCGCGGCGCCGCGGATGTCGCCAAGATTTCGAAAGTAGTACTCAAGCGTCGAAGACCAACCTCGATATTTAAACGAGGCGTCGACCGCATAAAGTGAGACATCGTAGCCCGACACCGTCGCAGGGGCAACGTTTGCGAAGGCCGCCCCTGAGTCAACGACACGAAGACGATTGAATTCTGTGTTTCCGGAGCGTTCAATCGTCGACCGTGCGAATCCGCCTCCGACCCGCATTGCCAAGCGATCGTGATGTTCGAGATCGGCTAATTTAGACTTTCCCCAATCGCCGATCGGGTGGGCGTGCACGCGTCCTGAGTAGGCAAAGTTATCGTCCAAGCCACCGCGGTTGCCGGTTGCGGCGCCACCCGTGGCAATGCCGTTGAAGAGCGCGACGTCCCAGTGGATCGGCACCGCCCATTGCTTCGCCGTGCCGTGCAATCCCACTGCAAAGCTGCGATCAACGTCGAAAAAGATGCTGGACATGCTGCGGTCGGCAAACTCGAAATCTCGCCCCGACAACCAACGCGACATCGTGAACGGCATCTTGTACTTGCCCGCGCGAAATGCAATCGTGCCTGGCTCGAGTTCGAGTTGGTCGTTGCCCAAGTCGTAATCAATGTAATAGTCGAGCAGCCGAATGTCATCGCCATCGGTGCTGCGCCCATCGAGCTGCATAAAGTAACTGAAGTTGGGATTGAATGCGTTTCCGGAGAAGACCAAACGCCCCCGTTTGAGTTGCAGTTGGTTGAGGTCATCTTCGGGCAGCGAAAAATCGCTGACGGTGTGTCGCAGCTGTCCCCAACCGTTGATTTTTAAAAGGTAGGGCGAGCGCGCGGTATCCAACTCCAGTGCACGGCTGCTGGCGATCACGAAACCGTTGTCGTAACCCACTTGGACGCGTTCCAACCAGTCGAGTGCGGGCTCGTCCGTGATCGGCGACGAAGGTTGGATTTCGATCAAACCAAGCTCCGTCACCGCCGCGTTTGCGTTGCCCATTTGCCCACTGCATCGAGACGCAAAGAGAATGAGCGCACAGCAAATCGTTAGAGCGGCGAGAACACGCAAAACCACATCCATAGGTAAAGTCGGAACAACGCGACTCTTCGTTTCATCGGCAACAACCCTCAGCACCGATAGAGTCGTACCGCAAATTGCGCTGGGGCGGGCTACGTAAAGTTTGCCGGTTGCTTGAGGATGGTTCTTGCACCCGGACTACGAAAACCGGTTCGCATGAACATCACAACCCGAAGCGTGAGCGAGGGAATATTGATCTTGTTTGGGTCCCTCGCTGACGCGTCGGGTTATGATGGTGATTGCTCAGCGGCTGCAGGAATGACGAGGTTTCTTACGCCGGGTGCACCCGGACTACCAAAAATGTCTTCATCGTTCACTTAACAAAGCGTTACGGCTTTTGCATGAAAATCACCATCCAAAGCGTCCGTTTTGAAGTTGCGTTTTTTTATGCGTTCCGGGTCGAAGCCCCAGCAATTTGCTTAGCCAAGTCCAACTGGCTTTTGATTACCCACGAAATCGATTACGCCGGAGGCGTTGCCAGGCACTAGCCGGCGGTCGAACGAAGCGAGAATCGCCGGAAGCCGATCGAAATGTAAACGCCGGTCCCGAAGGTGGTCGCAGATCCATCATCAAGGATGCTGCGATTTTTGGCAGGCGACGGGATTCGTTTGGAGGGATAACCGCAGCTGACGCTGCGGTGACCTACGGCTAGCATCCGCAATCGCTACCGGCTGCTATTGGGTAATCAGCAGCCCGATGGGCAAGCTCTTTTTCTCAAGCAGCTACTTAGCGCGAACCATGCCTTGAAGGATGGATTATCGGTTTGAAACCGGCTCGGAGCGCCTGGACCGTGCTCCTCGGCGTGTGGACTTTCACCTGTTGATCCTGCGTTGCGGGTCCGAGTCGATCGTATCTACCCGCTGACCAACGCAACAGGCTTCGATCGACCCAAAGGCAGGGAGCGGTTTCGTTTGGGAGGCTGACAATTACTCCACCGGGGAGACTTCCTAGTTCGGTTTGGAAGGTCTTCTGCCCGACTTCTTGATCCCACCGGTCTTGCTGAAGCACGGCATCGATCTGGTCAATCGAGCATGGGTGACCTAGCTGGTGCTGAGGATTTCCAGTGAGCCAAGCTTTCTTGAAATCGTTGTATGCTTGGCGGCGGCATTCAGCACACGGTCGATGCCCTGCGGCCAAGGCAGTCGCTTCATCAAGAAAGAACAGTTCGGTGTACTGATTCGGGGTCATCAGTGAGCGTCGTCGGTCCCTGAACTGCAACTGGCAAATGATCCACCGTTTCACACTGCACACCGGACGAACCAACTGCTTTTGATCGTTGTGTAAACAGCCACGGTTGCCCATGAACAATCCGCGATCTGCGACGGCAATGATTTCACTGGCGGGTGTGACCCGGTTCTGCAACGGCATCGTCGTACGAACTCCGGTTTCCAAATGCAAGTGTTGAGCAGGGGAATCGCGAGAAGGAGCATCCAATTGAACCAGCTGCAAACGACCCGGTTCCTCTTTCTAGCCTTTCGGTTGTTTGGGGGCCAAGTCGCATTCGAATAAAGCAGGCCGAAGCTAGGCTGAAACATAGGGGCAAAAGATGCCATGCTCAAGTCGCGATGGTCATTCTCTCAACTGGCCGTCTCTCCAATCTTTTCAGCCCGTGTTTTATTCCGATCGACTGCGAACGGAGGGGAATGACGGCTCGATGCAATGTTTTGAAAAACAAAGGAAGCGGGAGAGATGCATTTTATCGAATCTGCCCTAGGCGGCTCCGTTCGCCGCTTTGCCTTCGGTAAAGATAGGCGAAGACTTAGCCTATTCACGGTTGCCGCAATAGCGGCGACAGCATATAAGCCCGTGTGCAAGCATGGAGGGACCTTTGCGCCTGCACGCGCCCCAATCGATTAGAAAATGGCAGGTTCGAAAATAGGCAGCCATGCCATCCACACTGCCGTTATCGGTCCCCCATTTTCTAACCTTCGATTTTTTAACCTATCGTTCAAGAGTTTTAACAATTAATGGGACATCCCCCTAACCGATCCCGTCTCTTGGCGATTGCCGAAAGTCGCTGCGAGTGATTCCCAAATTCTGATCCCGTCACGTTGGGCTTAATTGGCTTTTTTGAGGAAGTTGGCGACCAGCACGATCTGGGTTCCGTTGACGCGGCCTTCGATGTGCTCGGGATTCGAAGTCAACGAGATGTTCTTCACCATCGTGCCTCGCTTCGCAGTGAATCCGGCCCCTTTGACTACCAAGTCTTTGATCAGGGTGACGTTGTCACCGTCCAGCAGTGGAGTGCCGTTGCTGTCCAGCGTCGGTGGGTCGGAATCATCATTGTTGGCGATTCCAGCTTCGGCCCACGCTTTCGTTTCGTCGTCCAAGTAGAGCGTCTCAAGCAGTTCTTGCGGCCAGCCTTCGGCGCGTAGTTGATAGAGCATTCGGTAAGCCAGCACTTGAATCGCCGGCACTTGGCTCCACATGCTGTCGTTCAAACACCGCCAATGATTCGGATCGACCGATTCAGGATTGTCGAGTTGGCTATGACATTCGCTGCATGTCATGACGCATTTTGCTGCGTCGGCTTCGCTGGCAACATCCACCGGATGAACCACTAGCCCTTCACTGGATCCACATAATTCGCACTTGGATCCCGATCGTTCTTGTAGTTCGTTTTCGACGCTCATCCGTAAATTTCTTTCGTAGGGAGGTTTGTGGTTGTGTAGAGGATAAAACGAGCTTGTCCGCGACACCTCATCGTTCAACTCGCGGGAATGGGGAAAGAATGTTATCACAAACACCCCTTTTTCCATATCAGGGGGGCGGCCTCGTGTCCGACTGAGCCGGAATCCCAGGCGGCTGCGCTAGCCTTTAAACAAACGAACGTTTGGAAAGAAATGGTATCGGAGTCAGCGATTGAGGTCGTTTTTTGCGCAGGTGCAGTTGGTTGTAGCTTTCCGTGTCGAAACGGTGGCATGGCTGTGCCCACCTTTTATTCTTGCTCTCAACCCTAATCGTCTCCGCTTGGTTTAGTCCCTCGCTGACGCTTCGGGTTGTGATCTTTACGGCGTGCATCACTCCGGGTCCGGTGCAAGCGGTTGATTGTTTTGGGGGGCGAGCAGCGAGCAGCGAGCACGTTTGCCACTTGCCTTAGGTCGCGTCGGCCATCGCGGCCAATTGCACCGTTGCCCTGCCCTGCTCTTTTTCTAAGTACGCTCGACCGAATTTCACGTTAACGTGATCCCACGGCAATTTGTCCATCATTTCGTACTTGTCATGGACTTGCCGCTCGACGTCCAGCCCCGCATCTTCAATCGCAGACCACCAACGTTGGGGATCGAGGTATTCCGTCCATCCGTCCATGCGGGCACCACGCTCCCACGCCAAACGGACCACTTTTCCGGTGCGGCGATCGCCTCGGCTCAGCACTCCTTCGAGCAAACTGGTTTCGATATCGTGGCACTTGATATTCACGCTGCGAATCTTGCGACGGTGCCACAAGTACTTGTGAGCCCACTGGAAATACTCGCGTCGCTGCATCCCATTCCACTGGTACGGCGTATGAGCCTTAGGAACAAAGTTGGAAACCGACGCGGTCACGCGCGGGTAGCGGCCTTTGACCTGTTTGCCCACGGTCGCAATCTCTTCGGCTAGGTCGACGATGCCATCCAAATCGACGGGGCGTTCGCCAGGCAATCCGCACATGAAGTACAGCTTCACCGCATCGTAGTTGTTCTCAAACGCAGCACGACAGCCCTCGATCAAATCGCTGTTTTTGATCTTCTTGCGGATCTGTTCCCGCATGTCGTCGCGAGCGACTTCGGGAGCCAGCGTGAGCGAACTGCGACGCTTGTTGCCAATCAATTGAGGCAACGTGCGAAGTTGATCGTTGACTCGCAGACTCGGTACGCTGATGTTCACGCCGAGAGGCAAAAAGACCTCATGCAAACGATGGATCAGCGGTGCAAAGTGAGGATAGTCACTGCTGGAGAGCGAGAGCACGCTGATTTCGTTGTAGCCG
Source organism: Novipirellula galeiformis (assembly GCF_007860095.1). NCBI lineage: Bacteria > Pseudomonadati > Planctomycetota > Planctomycetia > Pirellulales > Pirellulaceae > Novipirellula > Novipirellula galeiformis. The sequence continues at coordinate 530,082 of NZ_SJPT01000001.1, forward strand.
GTGTTGCGATAGCTCTCGATCGCAGCATCGACAATGGTATCGACTTCGCGGATTCGCAAAGGACGTTTGATCACGGTGCTTTGACAAAATCGGCAAAGATGGGGACACCCACGCATGATTTCTAGAGCGATGCGGTCGTGCACGCATTCGATGTAGGGCACGATCGGCGCGGTGGGCAGCGGGATGCCGTCGAGATCGCTGATCACGCTCGGCGCGATCGTTGCGGGAACATCGTCTCGGGTGCGAGTGAGCGAGACGATGCGATTGCCATCGTACTCGGGTTGATAGAACCGCGGCACATAGGCGTAGGCCAGTTTTTGAGCGATATGGGCAACCGCCTCTTCGCGTTGCGAGCGACCTTCGGCTCCCTCGGCAAACGTGCCATCGTCGCGGCGATAACGCGCTCGCAACTCGATCCAAAGATCGCAGATTTCGGGCAGCGCCGGTTCGCCATCGCCCATGATCATGACGTCAAAATAATCGGCCATCGGTTCGGGGTTTTGGCAACAAGGGCCCCCGGCGATTAGCAGCGGATCGGCCATCGTGCGATCGACCGATTCAAGCGGGATTCCCGCTAAATCGATCATCGTCAGCACGTTGGGCGAGCTGATTTCGTACTGAAGGCTCAGTCCGATCACGTCGAAATCGGCAAGCGAGGTGAACGTTTCGAGCGAATAGAGCGGGATTTCGTGTTTTCGCAGCAACGCTTCCATATCCGGCCACGGCGTGAACACGCGTTCGGCACACCAATCCGCGCGGCGATTCATCAGCGAATACAGGACTTGTAGTCCATGATGGCTCATCCCGATCGTGTAAGCATCGGGAAACCCTAGGCACAAACGGCCTCGCAATTGGCGATGATCTTTAACGACAATGTTTCGCTCCCCCCCGACATATTGGGCGGGCGTCTGAACATGCGGCCAAACCCGGGACTCTAGCAATCGGCGGCGCGGGTGATTAATCATAGTCGCTGAATTCCGTTCCTTGTCAGGTAGGGTGATCGCGGCTTCATCGCTAAAGTAGATGAAGTATCGATAAGCAATGGATCGAGCTCAATTGATTGACTTGGGCTTAATCTAAAACCATAACAAAATAGAAGGGGATTTGCGTGAGCGATTTTGAAACGGTGGGCAAGGTCAGTGACTTTGAAGAAGGCGTCGGACGCGCGGTTCCGGTTGCTGGCCGAATGGTCGCGATCTTTCGCAAGGGCGAGGAGTGGTACGCGATCGACGACCTGTGTCCTCACATGGGAGCCTCGTTGGCCGAAGGCCATGTCGATCCCGAAACCGACGTGGTGACCTGTCCCTGGCACGCATGGCGCTTCTGTATTCACGACGGAACGTGGGAGGATAACCCGCGAGTGAAGGTCGATTGCTTTGAAGTCAAAGTCGTGGGGGATGACGTCCAAGTTCGCGAGAAATAAGTGTCGCTGATCGCTTCGCGATCTTGGCGTTAGTTCAAGCTTTTGCCTTGCATCAAGCGAGAAACGATTCGAGGATGCTTCTTGGTTAGCCCCTGATTTGCTTAGACGGTAAAACTTTCGCCGACGCCCAGCACGACCGGGACCGCGTCGGTTTGGGCGTTAACGCGTTCGGCCCATTGGGCCGCGTCCTGTTGGATCGGAGGCCAAGTGTTGTAGTGGGTGGGCAAGACACATTTGGGCTCAATCAATTTGATCGCCTCGATGCTGTCGTCGATTCCCATGGTGAACACGTCACCGATCGGCAGCACCGCGACATCGACTCGGTGCGCGTACAAACGCATGTCCGAAAACAATGCGGTGTCACAGGCAAAGTAGATCCGTTTCCCGTCGATCTCAAGGACAAAACCGGCCGGATTGCCGCCGTACGACCCGTCGGGCAATTGGCTGCTATGGAGTGCGGGAACCATTTTCACCGTTCCGAAGGGAAGTTTTGCCACGCCGCCGAGATTCATCCCGAGTGTTGATTGCACTTGCTGTTTCTCCGCAAACCACTGGGCGATCTCAAAGATCGCCACCACGGTACTGTCGTCGCGATGGGCAATCGCAGCGGCATCGGCCACATGATCGAAGTGGCCGTGGGAAATCAGCAGATGGCTGATTTCGGGATGGTCCTCGATCGTGGTTTTGGCGGCTGGGTTGTCCGTCAAAAAGGGATCGAGCAAGATGCGATGCGCGCCGGTTTCGATCAACCAGCAGGCGTGGGAGAGCCAAGTTAGTTTAAGCATCATGAATTTCGCTGCGAAGCGGAAGAACGGAGAATGGTTACCAGGTTTCGCCGCGGAGACGAGCGATTTCCATGGCATCCTTGTCACCGCGACCAGACAAACAAATGACCAAATGTTGGTCAGGTTTCATTTCGGCGGCCAACGTCATCCCTTTGGCAATCGCATGACTCGATTCAAGGGCTGCGATGATTCCCTCGGATTGCGCCAATCGATCGAACGCCTTCATGGCGTCATCGTCGGTGCATTCGAGGTAGTCGACCCGCTTGGTGTCTTTCCAATAGCTGTGCTCGGGGCCAACGCCGGGGTAGTCCAATCCGGCGCTCATCGAATGCACGTCACAGGTTTGTCCATCGTCATCTTGCATCACGTAGCTGTAGCTACCGTGCAACACGCCTGGGTTTCCGTAGGTGAGCGGTGAGGCGTGGTCGCCTGGAGCGGTGCCACGGCCGCCCGCTTCGACGCCGACCATGCGAACGCCGTCATCTTCGACGAACGGATAGAACATGCCGGCCGCGTTGCTGCCACCGCCGACGCAGGCGACCACACAATCCGGTAGTCGGTCGAACGTGTCGCGGCACTGTTCTCGTGTTTCGCGGCCGATCACCGATTGGAAATCGCGTACCATCATCGGGAACGGGTGCGGCCCAATCACACTGCCGATGATGTAGTGGGTGTTCTCGACCGACGCCATCCAATCTCGCATCGCTTCATTAACGGCGTCGCGAAGCGTTTTGGAGCCGCTTTCGACCGGACAGATGGTGGCGCCGAGCAACTTCATGCTGAACACGTTGGGCTTTTGCCGGCGAATGTCTTCACTGCCCATGTAGACCGTGCAAGGCAACCCAAAGTGGGCACATGCGGTGGCGCTGGCCACCCCGTGCTGGCCGGCTCCGGTTTCCGCGATCACTCGCGTTTTACCCATCCGCAGGGTTAATAGAGCTTGGCCAATCGTGTTGTTGATCTTGTGGGCGCCGGTGTGGTTGAGGTCTTCGCGTTTGAGCCAAATTTGGGCACCGCCGACCGCATCGGTCAGCCGTTTGGCGTGGTACAGCGGGCTGGGGCGTCCGACGAACGTCTTGAGCAGCGAGGTCAGTTCGCGTTGGAATTCAGGATCTTTTTTGGCTCGATCGTATTCTTCGGCCAGTTGATCGAGGGCACGAGTCAGCGTTTCCGGGACAAAACGTCCACCGAATTTACCAAAACGCCCCCGTTCATCGGGAACCGACGCACTGGCGTGGGGGGCTGCGGTTTCTTGCAGGCTCATATTGGGGCTCTAAATCGGGATCTCAAAAACGGGGGCTCTATCAAATGCAATCCATTTTCTATAAGAGTGCTCAGAGATTGTCACCCGAGGGCAATCGAAGGTCAATGCAGCGATCGCGAGCCGAAAGAGAATCTGTGCCTGAACTACCCGAAGTGGAAACGATGCGGCGGGGGGTGCTGCCCATCGTTGGCAGCCGGATCGATGCCGTGATTCGGCCCCCCTGCGATCGTAAACCGATTTTGATGACGCCGCGAATCGATGCCATGGATCGCCGGCTTCGCGGAAAACATATCGTCGATGTCGGTCGTCGTGGCAAACGCGTGATGATCAACATCGAAGACGAGCAAACGATGGTGATCGAGCCGCGAATGACCGGCTTGGTGCTGTTGGCCGATCCGCCGACACTCGAGCATCTGCGGTTGCGAATCACACTCTCGGGGCCTGCGGGGGACCAATTGTTGTTTTGGGATCGGCGCGGGCTGGGGACGGTGCGATTGTTAACGCCCAAGCAAGTCGAAACGCTTGTCGACGCCAAACTCGGAGTCGATGCGCTCGCGATCACGGCGGAACAGTTGAAGGCGAAACTCGGCAAAAGCCAACGCGCCATCAAGGTCGCATTGTTGGATCAAGCCGTGGTGGCGGGAGTGGGGAATTTGTATGCCGCGGAACTGCTGTTTTTCGCCGGCATCGATCCTCGCACCCGTTGTGATCGGCTCACCCAAGTTCAATGGCGGCGGATTCAAGCGGCGATGCGTCAGGTATTAGAGGAAGCGATTCGTTATGAGGGCAGCACTTTGGGGGACGGGACGTACCGCAATGCGCTCAATGGCGAAGGCGGCTACCAAGCCCATCATCAGGTTTATGCACGTGCCGGGGACCCTTGCCCACGCTGTTACGACGGCGTGATTCGGCGAATCGTGCAAGCCCAACGCAGCACGTTCTTTTGCCCCGTATGCCAGCAAAAGCGTGGTCTACACCGTCTCGTCGTGCCGATTTAGGGTTAAATTTGAGAACCCCGCTCAAAAATCACCACCCGAAGCGTTAACGAGGGACTGAGTCAAAATCGATATTCCCTCGCTCACCCTTCGGGGGATGGAAAATGCGCCACGTCAAAACGGATGCTTCCGGCGATGCAATATTCGCGTTAGCGGCGGGTTACCAAGTTGCTCGGCGAACGCATTGCCCCCGTTTTTGCGAATAATCAAGGTTGCCGTTCGTCGCGGTGAGGTGAATCGCTAGAATAGGAGCGTGCGTGAATCGCTGCTGCCGATTCACGAATTTGTCCCTTTAAAACGTCACCGTAATCCCTATGACGCAAAAAACATCACGTCGAGACTGGCTTCGCGCCGCCGCGATGCTATCGGCTGTCGGAGCCACTGCGGCGAGTGCCCGGCCGGCACTCGCGGCGCGCGATCCACGCTGGAACGACTCCATCACCAAGGGACTCAATTGGCTCAGCCGCACGCAATCGTCTCGCGGCCAATGGAACACCCAGGCTTATCCCGCCGCCCTGGCGGCGCTGGCCGGTACGGCGATGATCGGCAGCGGATCGACGACGACTCAGGGGCCGTACGCCAAAGAGATCGCGCGGGCGGCCGACTATTTGATCAGCAAAAGCCGTGATAACGGTTTGATCGGTGACCCCCAGTCCGATCCCCGCTACACGTATGGACACGGTTTTTCGATGCTGTTCTTGTCGCAAGTGTTGGGCGAAGAAGGATTGCTCGATCGTCGCGAAGAATTGGTCGAGGTGTTGACCAAGGCGGTTGAGTTCAGCGGCAGTGCACAAACGGCGGCCGGCGGATGGGGCTACGTCTCGGCGCGTGAAGGAAACGATTTCGACGAGGGCTCGACCACCATCACTCAGGTGCAAGGGCTGCGTGGTTGTCGCAACGCAGGGATTCCCGTCAGCGCCGATGTGATCACGCGAGCGAAGGAGTACATCTACGAATGCAAGAATCCCGACGGCGGGATCAGTTATAGCAGTCGCCAAAAGGGGAGCAGCCGGCCGGCGATCACGGCTGCCGCGCTCGCCGCGCTTTACAATGCTGGCGATTACGACAGCGAGCATGTGCCCGAGATGTTGGCCTATACCAAGGAATCGCTGCATGACATCAGCGATTCGACTCGCGCGTTTGGCCATTGGCATTACACGTATTTGTATTACAGCCAAGTGGTCTATCGCCAAGGCGACGAATTATGGACGACGTTCCGTGACCGGTTGTACGATCGCATCGTCAGCGAGCAGCGTCCCGACGGGTTCTGGGAGGGCCAGATTCATCCGGTCTACGTGACCGCATGCAACTTGATCATGTTGCAGCTGGACCACGGCTATTTGCCGATCTACCAGCGTTAGCAATGTGGGAAAGGCCTTCGGCCCTGAACGAAGTTTCTTAATCCTAATCTTGCTCTTAATCATAATCCGCACGATGGCCACGACGGCAACGTGCGGGCCAGTTAATTGTTCGGGCCAGTTGATTGTTCGGGCCAGTTGATTGTTCCCGGACGCAACATTGATCGTGATTCCGTGACCTCGATGCAAACGCAGCGTCGCTACTCTTGATGATTAAGATTAAGAGTAGGATTAAGATTATGAACGGTTGCCCAGGATCTTCTTTAACAAGATCCATTACGCCAACCTATAGGTTGGCAATTTTTCTAGCATGAGATCACGTTAACGCGCGATCACATTAACGGGCAATGTCGAACGCAAAAATCAAGTCCTGGTCGCGGATGATCAACATCTGGTCGGCGACTACCGGATGCGCCCAAATGGCTCCCTTGTCTCGCGGAAGCTCGGTTTCGCGTGGCAGCGTCAATGTGCCTTTTTCGGTCCACGCTTCGCGGCTGGGCTGGACCAGGTTCACCGAGCCCTCCTCGTCGTTGTAGCAATACAGCATGCCATCGGCAAAACAGATCGAACCGCTGTGGTTAGGGCGTGCTTTTTTCTCCCACAACGTTTCGCCGCTTTGTAGGTCTTGGGCCATCCACATGCCGCCATTGGCCTTGGTGCATCCGTAGATCACCCCTTCATGAAGCACGACGCCACCGTGATGGTTCATCATCGATTTGCCCGCCAAATGGTAAATCGATTCCGCGTCGATCCCATCTCCGGCCGCATTGGGTTTTAGCTTTAACAGCGTGTTGCCGGCACCGTAATCGCTGGTGTGGTACAGCAGATCTTCACTCAAAATGGCGGTTGGGATGACCGCGACCGTATTGCCCGTCGTGGTGTCGCTGAACACTTCCTGGCCCGATTTCGTGTCGAAGGCGAACAGCCCCGGTTTGCTGGCGTTGACGTAGAACGACTGGTCGCCGAGCTTGCCTTTGATCACCGAGTTGTATTGGGCGGGAGCGTTGACGCCTTGGCTGGACCAAACCTTTTCGCCGGTCTTGCGATCCAATGCGACCATAAAATTGGCTTCGCCGGGCGTGACCACGACGCGGTCGCCGTCGACGAGGGGGGATTCGCTGTATCCCCAAACCGGGATTTTGCCAGCGTGATCGGCGACGAAATTGGTCGTCCACTGAACGTCTCCATTGGACTTCGACAAAGCCGCGAGTTGTCCAATGTCGCTCAAGACAATGACTTGGTCGCCATCGACGGTCGGGGTGCTGCGTGGTCCGCCGCCCCAGCCATGGTTGTAGTCGTCGGCGGTGCCAGCACGCGCGACTTCGGTTTCCCAAATGGGGGCGCCCGTTTGCGCATCGATGCAAATGGCAAAGCACTTGTCGTCATGCGTTCCCATCGTATAGAGCCGTCCGTCGACCACCGAAACGGCCGAGTAGCCGCGGCCCGCGCTGGTGAATGACCAGCGGAGTTGAGGGGCGTCGTCATCCCATGACTTTTTCAGCTCTTGCGGAGCGGCGTGCCCATCGCGGTTCGGGCCTCGCCATTGAGACCAATCGGCATCGCCGGCAACCGCGAAAGTGCCCAGCAACAGACTGGATGCGCTCAGCATCGAAACGCAGATCAACGAAACGCATGCAACTTTGACAATCGATTTCATGGGGCGGCTGAGTTTTTCAGGGAGGGATGGAGAGGTGGGTGTCGAGTGTGCCCACTATACCAAACCCCAGGTCTGGTGGGCCAGCGAGATCGGGATGCATCGGGGATGCTCGGGGGCGGTGCATGGCAAACGCGGAGGACGGCTTTTCGGCCGCGGCGCATCCGCCAGCGTAGGCGGCGAGAGTGACGAGCGAGGGATCGCGGATTAGGCTTCGACCACGATGGTTTGGGCGAGTTTATCGTGCAAGGTTTCGTGCCCCTGAGTGAACAAATAAACGAGGTCAGCAATCGCAATGAATCCGCCGATCACGGGGATTGCTGTGATCGCGCCAAAGCCAATGTTTCGTATCAGCACGCCATGCAGGAAGCCAACTTGGACCCCGGTTTGTTTGTCCACGATTCGCGTTTTTACGATCTTCTTGCCGAGGCTTTGCCCGGACATCGAGATCAGCACCATATTGATGATGAACGGAATGCTTCCTAGGAAGAATAAGGCAAACATCAAGACGAGGCCGATTCCGGCCGCGGCTTCATCGCCGGCACCGTCTGCCGCCGGCGCCACTAACATGACGACGAGCATTCCCGCAACGAATCCGGTCATGTTGAACAAGCCGTCAATCACGGCGCCCGCAATTCGCTGGCCGATGCTGGCGATATTTCCGCTGTTTCGCGAATGTGCCGATCCCGCCGCGCCGACTGCGTAAGGGTTTATGCCACCCGTAGCGGCCCCCGGACGCGATGCCGCACGCACGGGTTGTTGCAAGTCGTCGTCGGTCAACTCGTCAAACATCGCCGGGTCAAGGTCGCCCATCGAGGATTCGGCGGATTGCGGTGCGGGACGCGCCGCGGCAGGTCGCGAGGGAGTCGCGGCCCCGGACGGGCGTGCCGCTACGGCTGGTTTGGCTGCACCGCCGGGAGCCCGTAACTGTTTTCCACAGGGGCATTTAACGACTTTTCCCGCAGCGGATTCTGGGATATTCAAGACCGCAGAACAGGCGGGGCATTTGATCTTCATGAGCGGAGGGCAAACAGGAGGCAATGGGAATGCAGAAAAGTAGAGAACGCAACAGTGATCGCGTTTATATCTTAGTCCCTTTTCGGCAGTGGAGCACTGCTGATTCGATCTTGGTTGCCCAACACAAATGGCTGTTCAAGACGAACGAGGGACTTAAGGCGAAAGCGTGGGAACCGACTCATTCATTTGCAGATGAATCATGTCGCGATAATGACCGACTCGGCTGAGCAATTGCTCGTGGGTGCCCACGTCGGCGATCCGGCCATCTTCGAGCACGACGATCTTGTCGGCGCCCACGATCGTGCTCAAGCGGTGTGCGATCACAAACGCCGTGCGCCCTTTCAATAGATCGCCGAGACTTTGCTGGATCAGCCGTTCGCTTTCGCTGTCCAGATTACTGGTCGCCTCGTCCAGAATCAAGATTCGCGGATCGGCGAGGATCGCGCGTGCGATTGCTAACCGTTGACGTTGGCCTCCGGAGAGCTTGACGCCGCGTTCACCGATGATCGAATCGTAGCCCTTCGGCAATGCGTTAATAAACTGATCCGCCGCGGCAGCTTGAGCGGCTTCGGCGATCTGTGAATCGGTCGCGTTGCGTCGCGCGTAGGCGATGTTTTCACGGATCGTACCGTCGAACATAAAGACATCTTGCTCGACGATGCCCAGCAGTCGGCGATAGCTTTCAAGTTGAATGTCCTTTAAATCACGCCCATCGAGCTGGATCGAGCCGGTGTTGGGATCGTAGAAGCGAGCGATCAAGTTGGTCAGCGTCGTTTTGCCTGCGCCGCTGCGTCCGACCAATGCCACCGTTTCGCCCGCATTCACCTCGAGCGTGATGTCGCTGAGCACCTGAGTCTCGGACCCCGGGTACGAGAATGAGACGTTGGTGATCGAGATTTTTCCCTCGACTCGATTGCGATCGAGCGTGACCGCTTCGGCGCGGCTCGGCAACTCTTCTTCGATCTCCAAAACATCGAGCACGCGATCGAGCCCGGCCAGATTGTTTTGGAAACCGACGGCGCTGCCGGCCAATGTGGCCAGCGGGTCGAGCAGCATCGTCAAGTAAACCAAGAACATCATCAGATCACCGAGCGTCAATTCGGAATGGATGATTTGATAACCGCCATACAGTAGTAGCCCGGTCGAAGCCAATGGGATGATGACTTCCCAAACGGTCTCGATGATCCGTGTCCACCACCATGTGAAGAGTTGTTGGCGAACTAGATAGCTGCCCTCACGCACAAAGCGAGTCGATTCGCTACGGCTGCGCGCGAACGTTCGCACGACTCGGATGCCACCAAACGTTTCAGTCGCGGAGGCATCGATCTTTTGCCGCTGCATGCGGATGTCTTTGTAGAGCGGCCGAATGCGGTTGATCCAAGTCCGATGCGTGACCCACACCACGGGCAGCAACAGCAGTCCGCCGAGCATCAATTTCCAATCGACCAGCATCAGGATCACGAGGCTGCCGATAAATTGGACGATTGCCCGCCAGGGGTTATACAGGATGCTGAAGATCAGTTCGGCGACACCGCCGGCGTCTTCGCGAATCAGGCTGGCCACCCCACCGCTCTTCATGTCGTAAACGTTTTGCAGCGGCAATCGGATGGCGTGATCAAACACTCGGCGACGGATGCCGACTTGGGCCTGGTTGACGGCCTTGGTCGCGATCCAGCGGCTCGATAGATGCGCGATGGTGGCCAGGATCGTGACGAGGGTCACGATGCCCGCGATCGCCAATAGCAGCGAAAACGGTTCGCTCGGTAAGCCGAGCCCCGATGTCCAACCCGGCAGCGGTTTGTGGGGCGTGGAAAGAGCCGAGTCGATGGCGAGTTTTGTGCCGACCGGCGGAATCAACCGCAGCACAATGCCAACGGTCAACAACCCAATCGCCCCAGCGATTTGTCGGTGATAGCTGCTGATCAGGCGAATGAATTCGCGAAACAGTTCCCAGAAACCTCGCTCGCGGGTGCCGAGTTTACGGGCGCTTCGTCCCGAGCCATGATGGGAATGGCTCTCGGCTGTTTTGGCGCGCGATTGGCGCTGGCGAATTTTTTCGCGGTAACTGGAAAAACGGCTGCGGCTTGGCTCGATAGGCATCCCTTATTGGTAGTCAGGATGGCCAAAATTGGCAACGGGCCTGTTTGGGGGCGAGTGGTTTTAGTAGTCCTTCCCGTTACGAACTGGCACTGCGGTAGCTCAACAGGGCTTTCTTAAATACCCAGCGGCTTAGCAGGACGCTCATCAACGTGGCGGCCACGGCCCACACGACTAGCATGATCTCCCAATCGGTGCGCGGCTGGATCGGCTTGGCTAACAGCCGAGCGGGAACGTTGACCACCAATAGCACTGGCACCACAAAGGTAAAGAATCCGTAGAGCGGGGTGCCCCAACCACGATTGTAAATTTCCATCGGGTAGCGGCTGAAATTGGTGATGTAGAACCAAAAATTGTACAGCGTTTGGTTGCGACCCAACCAAATGCTCGTCGCGCTCAACGAGATCATCAAGCTGTACATAATCGCCACACCACAGCCGATAAACACGACGTACAACACCGCCGATAATAACGTAGGAACCATCGGATTCACTTCACGCGTCGCCAAGGAGTAGAGCGCGGCCACCAAAATTACCAATCCGGCTGCGAAATTCGATAGCGCGCTCCAATCGATGCGTCGGAACGAAATCAGAAATTGAGTATCAATCGGTTTAAGCAATGCGAAGTCCAAGCCCCCGGTGCGAATCAATTCACTGAACTCTTCCGCATTGGGCATGAAGAACGCTTGCACCAAACTATTGATAAACCAAGTCGTCGCGAGAAAAACGAAGAACTTGTCGCGGTCCCATCCCGATCCCTCCCCGATCGTATTGGTGTACTGGAAAATGATCATGTAAAAGCCAACGTTCATCAACGTCCAACCGACGCTGCTGATGCACTGCAGGAAAAAATTCATGCGAAACGTCATGTCACGCACGAGCGAATTGCGTGCAAACGTCAAAAAGACTTTCCAGTAGTTGGGAGCAATTTTTGGGGGAGTTTCCGCGGGTTTCGATGTCATGACGTTAACCTCCGTATCCGCTGTAACGTTTCATGCCACGCGAATAAGCGAACCGGCATACGACGATGAAGAAGATCAACCACGCGAATTGAATTCCCATTTCCATCGGCAATTCGTCCGCATCCACCTTGCCCAAGAAAATGGCGGCAGGGAAATACGCTAGATACTTAAAAGGCAGAAACTGGACGAACGGTTCAATGCTGTCGGGCAGCAGGGTCAGCGGAAACATGTGCCCCGACAAAAAGAAACTGAATAGCATGAACACAAACAACAGCGACGAAACTTCCAGGAACCAAAAACCGATCATGCCGATCGCCGCTTCCATGAAGAAGCCGATCAAGAAACCCATGATCAAGGAAGTCACGAACGCGGCAATAATGGGTAGGGGAGGCCAACCGTCGACGAAATAGCCGCGGCACAGAAAAAACACCAACGCAAACGGCGCCGCGGCAACGATGTAGTAGGTCAATTTGTGCGCGATCCGTGTCAATAACAGAAATCCAATCAAGTCGATCGGTTGCACGAGATAGCGTTTGATTTCTCCCTCGCGAATCTGTTGTGCGATCCCAGAGGCCAGGTTTGGCATACTGGAAAAGGCGCGTGCGATCATGGTCAGCAAGTAATACGCGATAATTTCCCGAAAGCCAAATTTGCCAATCGTAACCTCTTCACCGCTCTTGTTTGGCGAGATCGATTCGAAAACGGCGTACCACAGGAACACTTGCGTGATGATCGGCAAGAACCGCATCAGGGTGCCGAGGGCAAAGTCGCCTCGATAGACCAGTCGTTCTTCGAGCGCGGTTCGCAGGATCACCCACCAAGTCGACAATCGCCATCGCAAACCGCTGTGGTGATGCGGCGGGCTCCATGCTTCTTCGGCGGTGGCGGACATAAAAGGGCGATTTTTGTGAAGGTCAATGGCTTGGAAGGCATCCTCAAACAGCGAGGCTGCTCGCGTATCCTACCCAAGCCGCGTTCAGAAAATAAGTGCGACAAATTTGGTTCCACTCCCCCGGGTGGCAATGTCGTTGATCGCTCCTGCGATCAAAACGTGGGGTAGAATGATCGGTTGAGAGTGGAACGATTTTTCTTGCTTTTCGTTATGATCGCGGGAGCCATCAACGACTTTGACAACGACTTTGAAAGGACCGTCATGCATGGCGAGCTTTTTGACCCCCAGGCGGAGTTGTTGGTGCATGATCGCTTGCGGCCGCATTGGTCTCAGTCGGGGGCGATTGTGTTTGTCACGTTTCGCTGTATCGATTCGATCCCCAAAAGCGTGCTGCAGCGATGGGATCGCGAAAAAAATGATTGGCTCCGCCGACGTGGCCTACTGAAGTCACGGCACTGGTCCGATGTTCTCTCGACGCTCGAAGCACCACGGTATGTGGAGTTTAGCAAGCAATTTAATCGCTGTCGGGAGGATTCCTTGTCACTTGTCGCGGTCGTTGCCTGTTGCGTCGACCTGAGTTGGCAAGGATCGTTGGTGACGCACTGATGCATTTTGATGGCGAACGTTACGCCTTGGGTGACTTTGTCGTGATGCCCAATCATGTGCATTTACTGGCGGCATTCCCGGATGCGGATGCCATGGAAAAACAGTTTGGTTCGTGGCTTCATTTCACTGCGTTTCGCATCCATCAAGCAATCGGTGAACGAGGTCATTTTGGCAACAAGAGCCCTTCGACCACTTGGTCCGCAGTCTCAAGCAATACGAGTACTTGGTAAAGTACATCGAAAGAAATCCAGAGAAGGCGGGCTTGAAGCCCGGCGAGTACGTCTACCGTCGTGGCCAAAGTCGTTGATCGCTCCCGCGATCAAAACGTGGGAATGTCGTTGATCGCTCCTGCGATCAAAGCGGGGATTACACTGGTCGTTAGCGGGGCAAGAGGATTCTTGCTTCGCGTTATGATCGCGGAGCGATCAACGACTATAATGCCCTGCCCTGCCCTCCCCTGTTTTTTACTGCAAGGACTTTCCATGACCCGACCGCCCCTGTTGCAATCCCTCTCGTTCTTAGTTTGCCTGTGCTTGGCAAATTCCTCGGTCGTATTCGCCGAACAGCCGGCGAATACGACCGAGCCGCTTTGGCCCGCTGGGATTCCTGGAGTCGAGTTGACCGGGGACGGCGATGTTCCAAGCTTGATCATCACCAAGGCCGAATCGGACACACCCACCGCGGCGGTTGTGATCTTGCCGGGCGGCGGATACGGAGGTCACGCGATGGGACACGAGGGGCATGAATTTGCCGCTTGGTTTCATTCGATGGGAATGTCCTCGGCGATCTGTACCTACCGCTTGCGTGGCAAGGGGAACGACGGGAAAGGTTATGGGCACCCCGCCCCGATGCAGGATGCTCAGCGTGCGATCCAAACGCTGCGGGCTCGCGCCAAGGAGCTGAACATCGACCCGAATCGGATTGGCGTGATCGGTTTCTCCGCTGGCGGTCATCTCTGTTCGACCGTTTCCACTCATTTTGCCGAAGCGAACGAGGCGTCCGAAGATCCGGTCCAACGTGTCTCTTCGCGGCCCGACTTTAGCATCTTGTGTTACGCCGTGCTGTCGCTCGGAAAGCCGCACACGCATAAGGGAAGTCAGCGGAATTTGTTAGGCGTGAATCCTGCTCCAGAACTGCTTGCTTCGCTCGACACGCCGACGCAAGTCAGCGCCAAGACTCCACCCACGTTTTTGTTTCACACCGCACAAGACACCGCCGTGCCGGTCGAAAACAGCTTGCTGTACTACCGGGCCTGTGTGGAGCACAAAGTGCCGGTCGAAATGCATTTGTTCAATGATGGTTCCCACGGGCTTGGGTTGGCCAAGAAGGTGGATGGAGCGAATCAGTGGCCAGCGCTGTGTCAAACTTGGCTCACGCGTCTGGGGATGGTCAAACCGTAGCGGTTTGTTGCCAGCGCCGTCCCACGACAATCAGACAGGCCACGATCGCAGCGGCCGCCAGCGACGTGATACCCAGTGGGATTCGCTCGAGCACCAGTAGCGGCAACCCGATCGTCAACATTCCGCCTCCGATAAAGGGGGCGGAAAGCGGGGCCGCCAGTGCGTAGTTCTCCGCGGCGTCGGTTTCCAGATCGGGATCGACCAGACGCAGCAGAACAAACCCGGTCGCGGTCACGCCGGTCGACATCCCGTAGTTGATCAAGCCGAGTTCAAACCAGTGGTCACGCGGTAAAATCCAGCGGGAAATCAGCAACAGGCAGACGCCGGTCCAGATCGCACCGACAATCGCCAGGATCGAAAAGGGAACGATCATCGTCGCCACGGCGGCAATGTTCAACGACGCAATCGCGGCGACCACCAACACGTCCATCGCCGCGGACGAGAGCCGGCCGATTGATTCGCTGTCGATTCGATCTTCACATCCCAGCAACCGGGTACAGCGGCGGACGATCAGCCCGCCAAACAAGGTGTAGATGAACAGCGGAAAGTCGAGGATTCGCGAAAACGACAACCGCGTGGACAATTGTTGGTTGGCAGCGTCGCGTAACGTGTCACTGGCAAACCAGTTGTCCGCGGCCCCAGCGGCCATCAGCACCACTTGCTGCATCGCCATCCCAATCCCAAACGCCGTCATCAACCACAACGCTTGCAGTAGCAGTGGATCGAGAGTTTCACCGCGAATGGTTGCGTAACCGATGGGCACGCGGGGCGGCGGCGGCGCGGTAGCGTCGCTGGAAAGCGAATCGAGCGGCGAATCGAGCAGCGGAGCGTTTTTGTCGATGCGGGTTGTCGGAAACCATCCTCGCCGTGCCCCCAGATTGATCCATCCAATCCCGCTGATCACTCCGTACACGAGTCCCACGGTGGCCATCAGAATGCCGAGATCGCGGCCTCCGATTAATGCGATCGATTCGTGTGTGAACACCTCGCCCATCGCCGCGGCCGTACCATGCCCACCGGCGAACCCGGTTTCGATCAGCATTCCAAACGAATTGGGAAGATCATAAAAAGGTTGGATAAAGATCCACGTGGCAAGCAAGCCAACGGCGGTTTGTCCAAGCACGATGATCCACACCATCAACGCTTCGCGGCCCACGTCGCCCACGTTTTCCCTGTGTTGTGCAGGTTTGCGTTCTAGCAGCATGCCGGCAAACACCACCGCGATTAGCACGTTCGGCCAATCGCTCAACGTGCCGGCAATCGCTGCGGTGCTGACGCTGGCGGTTGCCGGAGCGAGTTGGATGATCGCTAACCCTAGCATTCCCGCGATCACGGATGCGGGGATATAGAGCCACTGGAAGATCCCAAATCGCACACGCAGTGCGACTCCGACTAGCAGCAGAAAGGTGACAAAGAGAAGTGCGGCAATCATGGCCGCGATTGTATCGGGTTTCGGTTCGATTGAAACGCGTCACTCCACGAACAAAAACGCGTCTTACGCACTGGCGAACAAGCGGCCGCGACTGCGGGGCGACTCTGGCGACTCCGGCGGCGTGCCGACAAAACCCTTTTCCACAGGTTCGTGTTCAAACTCGCGAAGCGTGCTCGCGAAATTGCGTTTCGAGTCACCGATGCATGAAGCCGTTAGTTGTTGGACTTCATTGGGGTCGGTGATTTCCGACAACGGATGAATCCCCGTCGCCGTTTGTGCGACAACGATAATGCGACTGCCACAGCGAATCATCGAAACCTTGGTGCGTGAATCGATCGACGTGCTGCCCAGATTTTGAACGACCTCTTTGGGGATCACTCCGTGCGAGGACCCACCGGAACCGAAGCGGCGGGTGAGCCAAACGAAGCCTGCGAACAAACCGAGGACCACAGCCAAGCTCGATGCGACGGTGAATCCGGGCACGGCAAGTTGGTTTTCTTTCGCCGGGGGTTCTTCGTTGGGCTTCGTCGTCGCGCGCGTTCGCTGTGACAAGGCTGGAAAGCCGCGAGCGATGACCGCCGGTGCCCCTGAACTCGCAGTCGGCGAGGCAGCGGTTTGTGGGGGCGATTCAGATGGAGCCGCCTGCGCATTCGGTTGAGAATACTGTTGCGCGGTCGCGGGCGAGATCCAGGCGGCTGACGCGACGACCCAAATGACGAGTAAACCGATGATCGGACGTGGCTTGGGATGGCAAGTCTTAGGCACTGATCAACTCCGTGACGCGAACACAGAAGTTATCGTTCATGACCAGCACCTCACCGCGAGCGATGAGTTTGCCGTTGACGAAGATGTCAACCGGATCGCCCGCGAGTTTGTCGAGCGCAACGACGGAGCCGCTGCGAAGCTGGAGCACCTCCTCGAGTCGCATTTGGGTGCGGCCGAGTTCGATGCGCAGATCGAGTTCGACTTCGCCTAGCAAGTCGATCGGTTGACGCGTGCCCACCGAATGATCCTGCTCGAGATCGCCCAGGTTGTAGGGTTCTGGCTTTCCCGAATTCCCAACGCCTTGACCGGCGGCTTGGTCGAGATTACCCGAGGCTTCGGCCAGCAGTTTTTCGATGTCATCCATACCCAGATGTTCTTCTTGGGATGGCGAGGTCGGTGTTTCGATCTGCTTCGCCGCGGAAGGATCGCTGGTCGTGTCGGGGTCAGGCTTGGTTGGATCAGGCACTGGCTAGGTCCTTCGGTGGACGACGGGTTTCACGCAGCGTTTCCCGGCCCGCTCGCTTTTTGAATGGCGATGTGGCGGATCGCGTGCGTTTTATTCCTCGCGTAGCTGGTAGTCGTGGAATCCAACTCCGAGCAAATAATCTTCGGCGAGTAAGTGGTTAGATGTCGTCAAAATCCGTCTTTCAAGCAACCCCAATTGGTTTTCTTGGAGTTCCGTTAGCGCGCTGGTGCGGATTTTCATCCGAATCGCATGTCGTATACGCCCCTGTTTTTCCGCCAATTCGGCCTTCATCGCCTCGGCGTTCTTGTTGCGGACCAAGCCGTACAGCCGCAATTCAATTGTGTATTCACGCTCGGTATCGATGGGGCTAAAGGTTTCGCCGAACGTTCCTAGGTCGATTTCCATGACTTCGTTCTCGTCGTTGGCCTTTTCCGCCGCTTCGACCTCGTCCTTTTGCACCGATTTGATCAATTTCGCTTCGGCCAACGCGCTGACCTCTTCGGCACTCGGCACCATCAAAAAGAACATCGCCGATTCGAGTAACACGATCACGCCCACAAACGCGATCACGAGCCCACGCCCGACTCCTGCTTTTTGGGGGGGAGTGTTTTCGTTGCTAGCTTCTTTTGTTTCAGCCATTAGTTGCCCTCCCCATGGGAATCGGTCATTTCAATTGTTTGTGCATTGCGTTCATCGGCGGTTCCCGAGAGATCCTCGACCGTTTCATCCAAGAGGAAGACTTCGACGCGAGGATTGCGAGCAATTGCAACGCTCCCACCGGCGCGGTGCATCGGTTCGCTATCGGCGGCGGATGAAATGCGAAATCGAGATGCCTCGATTCCTTCTCGCTCGACAAGCGCTTGGCGGATCGCCGTCGCCCGTCGGAAGGCCAATTGGATCGCTTCATCCGTCCCAGCGGTACGAGCGGCAAACTCGGTGGAGGTATGGCCGCGGACCTCGATCTTTTGAGGTTTACCGCGAACTTGGGTGGCAATGTCCTTGATCGCCGCTTGCGCGGATGGGGTCAATTCATCCGAGCCGACATCAAAGAAGATTACCGAACCGACCGCCGTGACCTGTCCTGGGCGAATGATCCGTACAATCGGTTCTTCGCCGGAGGGGGCTTTTTCAGGCACGCCTCCTTTGGCGGTGTCTTTCTTCTTCGCCCGTCCGGTGGTCGACAGCACGCTGAACTTACTCGATCGCGGACGCGAGTCTCCCGGCGTCAACGCATCGATCGTGCGCGAGTAACCAAATTGCTGTTTCATCGAATCAACAAGCGCTTGGTAGGTTTCTTCTTCTTTGATTTCGCTCAACGAAACCAACATGATAAAGAACGTCAATAATAGACTCATCATGTCGCCGAACGTGACAACCCATTCGGGTATCGCAATGGCTTCGGGTTCATCGTCCATGGATCATTTCTCGGGTGAGCATTATTTAGGTCGCGGGTGAGTCAGGGGGTTACTCAGCGGTGCGTTGTTTTGGGGGGAGGAAGGTACGAAGTTTTTGGTCAATCGCACGCGGGCTTTCGCCTTGTTGGATCGCCATTACCCCTCGAATGGCGATTTCCATGCTGATCATTTCGTTACGGCTTAACAGCCCCAATTTCTCCGCGAAGGGGCTGAAGAAAACGTTCGCGACAATCGCACCATAGAGCGTCGTGATCAACGCAACCGCCATCCCGGCACCAATCCCCGATGGATCGCTCATGTCTTGAAGCATCATGATCAATCCCATCAACGTTCCGATCATGCCGTACGCCGGCGCGAAACGTCCGAGTTGGTCCATGATGCTTTTGCCTTCGCGGTGACGCACGGCGATCGCGTTGACTTCGGTGCGTAAGACCTCTTCGACGATTTCCGGCGTGCTGCCATCGACAGCCATTTGGACTCCGGTTTTCACCAAGGGGTTGCTGATTTCGTCCACCTTGGACTCCAGTGCCAGCAATCCGTCACGTCGTGCGGTTTCGGCAAGTTCAACGATTTGTTTGATCAATTCCAAGCGGTTTTCGCCTTTGTTCAACAGCACCTTCAGTGCGATCAACGGGGACTTCAACATGCTTGCCATCGGAAAGCAAATCAGGGCGGCTGCGACCGCACCCCCGACGACGACCAACAGCGACGGGATGTCGATAAAGGCCGAGAACGGTGCATTGCCAAGCGCGATCGATGCGACGATCAATCCGATGGCGAGAATCAACCCAATGAGGCTGGCGATATCCATGTGTTCTTTTTCCGAAGCAATTCAGCGTTTTTTGGTTTCGTCGAGTCGAGAGTGAGTCTCGCTACGGCGTGGGAACGTTCAAGGCGACGCGTGGCGTGGGGATAAAGTTTTTGCGTTGCTGGTACTCCACCGCGCGCTCAATCACATCGTCCATCGATTCTTTGACCACCAACCGGTCGCCCGAGGTCAGCGTGACAAACGTATCGGGGCGCCGCTCGACGTAGCGAATCAGGTCCGCATTGAGCACAAACGGCTCGCCGTCAAGACGCGTTAACTTGATCATCAATCGTTCCCCGCTCCCAATGAACACGCCCCCGTGGGCAAAGAGATTCCCCGTGAATCTGTTCAAAGCTAGATCACGTTGTGGCAACAAGACGTCAGTTGCGAAAAAGAAACATCGCGTTCGGATCCGCGATCGAGGCAAGCGGATCACCTAAACGGTGCAATCGTTGCAGTCCGAACGTTTTGCCAGCGCGGCGCTTGCGATTGCTAGAGCGGCCTGAGAGCGGCATCGGGGCGTCAATCAGGCGGCGGGCATGGATGACGTATTGATTTCAAGCTTTAAAGTGGCCTGTCTTTCCTTACCCGACACGTAAGCTTTGAAGTCGCGAGGGACTGTAGCACGCGGCCATCCAGGGAGGTTCCTCGCTTACGCGTCGGGTGGTGAGTCGCTGAGGGGCGACGGCCACAACGCAACGGCACGAATTTCAAACCCAGGTCATTTCCGATCGGCGTCGTTTCGCTGGGGTTATTCGCGGGGGCTTATTCGCTTCGTCGGGGCCGATAGAGATCCAAATCATCACGCCCCGCCAAACCGGCAAACAACGCGACAATTTCGCGACGGCCTTGCTTCAAATCTTCGGCGAGGTCCCCGCTGGGCGATGCTCCGATGCGGAAAAAATAGTCCGCCGGAAGCGAGAAATCCAAGGGGATCTCAGCCCCATTGCCAATCGCCAGGATCACCGCTTCGGAATCTAACGGTTCGGTTTGGCCGGAGACGTGGGTGAACTCGATGCGGAAATCTGGAGGGATCGGTTCGTCATCTTCCTCGTCCTCTTCCTCGTCCTCTTCGTCGAGTTCGATCGGCACCGTGATAATCTTTGTGGCTCGCAGCGGACAGTGTAGACGCCCTTCAAGGAGGTCGCCAGCGACGATGCCCTTGAGCGCTTTTTCAACCCAATCGCGGTAGGTCATCGGCAATGTTTGCGGAAGCAGTTCCGGATCTTGGGCGTGCAGAGCCGAAACGGCCAGCGGCGACAAGCACTCGTGCGGCATCACCGGAAGGGGCAATTCGTAATGAACCCGCAGCGAATGACCGATGCCGGCCGCTTCGATCAAACGGATGTCATAGCCCAGGAATCGTCCGTAGAGTGCGGCTTCAACCCCGAGCGGTCCCGCTCCAATGATCGTAATACTGCCAGGAGGATCGAGAGTGGCGGCTGCGGAGGTCATGGGCAGTTAGTCGGGGGGGCTGGAGAGCGAGTTTGGGGTGGAGAGCGGAGAGCGGAGGATCATGCGTCGCGGAACGGAACACGATCGCCCTCGATCACCGCACTGGGGCATCGCCGAAAGTCTCTGCGACTTCGGCGGCGTTCGCAATCCCACGTTGTTGTTTACCCACGCGAAAGGGAGTCAGGTCGATGGGAGGACTTTGACCGCAGATTTGATCGGCGAGGCAAACCGCGGTCGCAGGGGACAAATGAATGCCGCTACGATAATGGCCCGCAGCAATGAACACATTCGCCGAATCGGGAACACGACCGATCATCGGGAATCCGTCAAACGTCATCGGCCTCAATCCGGCACACCGCTCGGCCGTCTTGGCCGTTGCCAGTTCGGGGACGAGCTCGACCGCAAATTGACGAAGTGTCTCGATCATTTCATCGGTCGTGACCTTGTCGAAGCCGACCTCCTCTTCGCAGGATCCAATCAACGTGCGTCCATCGCCACGGCAAAGCAAATAGCGATTTCCGACATTGATCACCGAACGAAGCAAAGGACGCTCCGTCTTCAAGACCAAGATCTGACCTCGGATCGGGATCATGCTTTGCGTTAAACGCAAACGCGGTGCCACCATCCCCGTCCATGATCCGCCACAGACGACGACCAGATCACTTTCGGTCCACCCCTGATCGGTCCGCACGGCCGCCGAGGATGAATCAAAGCGAAGATCCCGAACCGCAGTCTGTTCGGACACGGTGACCCCGGCCCCCAAGCACGCTTGATGCAAGGCGTTGATGTATCGGGCCGAGTCGACTTGGTATTCATCGGGGACCCACCATGCATCCAACTTCGCTTGGTTCGCTAACCAAGCTTGCAGCGACGGTTCAAGAGTTTGCAAGCGGTCGATTGCGACACGTTCACACTCGATGTCGAGTTCGTTCCAGTAGTCCGACATCCCGAGCATGACTGCTTTTTCACCAGGCGAGTTGGCGAGATACCAACCGCCGCAACGTCGCAGGCCGATATCGATCCCCGTCACGTCACTTAGCCGCTCGGACCACTCGGGAAACAAGTGATGACTGAGTCCGCGAAGTTGGTCAATCGGATCGGACGCTCGGCTTAGGTTAGCCGGCGGCAAAATCCCTCCGGCGATCGTCGAGGTCGATTCATCGATTCGCCGTTGCTCGACGACATGAACCTGAATGTCGCGCCGCGATAATTCCCAGGCCAAGCTGAGTCCAATGGCGCCTCCGCCAACGATCGTTGCTGTCTTCGCGGTCATGACGCGTTTCGATTAGGGTTCGTTTTCAGGTGAGCTACGGGTTAAGAAAGATCGGTCGGCGGGCAACGCGGCAATGGGCTTCCCGAGGTGTCCGGCCACTGAGGCCATTACGAAGGGCCAGCGGGGAATGCCCCGCCGACACTTGTTCGTCCATGCGATACCGGTTAATCGGATTGGCTGTTGCGAAGGATGGCTTCGATTCGATCGGCAAAGACGCTATCCAATGGGTTCTGCGTCGGTGAGTTCTCGAGGTCGGCTCGCAGTCGATCGAGACATTCGATCGTATCAATATCTTCTTTGGGGGGAAGCACGGCGAGCGACAATTTTGCTCGTGCGGCACGCTGCTTCGTGATCGCTAGGACCTCAGCCGTGCTCCAAGGCATCGACTCAAACAAACATCCCATTGGCTCGGTCCACGGACCGTTCATGCCGATCAGGTAATAGCCACCATCGTTCGCGGGCCCGAGGACGAGATCGTACGTTTCAAGTTTTTGGACGGCGATCGCAATTTCCTCCACGCTAATCATGGGGCAATCCGCACCGATCACGATGACCCGGCGAGGTGCCGCAGCGGGATCCGTCTCACGACAATCCAGGTGCGTCTGGATCAGCCGTCTCATTCGTGCTCCCAAGTCGCCGTCCCCCTGGGGGAGGATGTCCCAGGGATCGCATGTCGGTTCTTGCTCCAGCAAATTGACCGCCGAATCGGGCGCGATCGAAAGCACGCGGCGATCTCCAGCGGCCGCCAATCGCTCGCACAAATGAAGCGTAAAGGCTCGGTGAAGTTCCGCAGCGGCTGACATGCCAATTGAATGACCCAGGCGAGTTTTTACCCGGCCCGGGGTCCAGTATTTGGCCATGATCGCCAGGGTTGCAAAGGGAGTTGTAGAGGGCGGGTGCAATTGATCGGTGAGATTGTTTTCGGTTGGCAACGCATTCATCCGCAAGAAACAGGAGGTGAGAAACGCGGCAGAGGAAACCCGCAAAACGTTGCGATTCTCAACGAGAAAAGTCACTTAAGAAGTGTAAACATTAGCAAAAAAATGACTTCGTCGTTGGCATGCACCTGCGATTGTGGAAACGCCCCAATCGCACTCCGCTGTTGCTCCCCAGCCACGAATCGGAGCTAGTAGAGTCGCCAAAATGGTCGCCGTCGCGTTCGGAATAAATGACCTCGCTCGACCGCCTTGTCGCCGTCTTTATCGCAGGGCGAATCGAAAAGAAGGGGGATGGGAGCTCGAGAATTTCGTGCTGGAGAAGCCCCCCGCAGCGGCGGAATCTGTTGAGACTTTCCCGGCCAACGGCAAGGCGAATTGGTGCAAGTGGTGATTGGGGGGATGAATTTTCGCTGATTTTTAAGTGATTTTTTTTGACAGCCCCCCCCCAAACGGTAGAATCGGCGAATCTTAACGGGCTGTTTCTGCGTACCCCATTGTGGTTGCCCGCACGTAAACCTAAGCACGAAAGTCGATGCGATGAAAAAGTTCAAACTGGAACGACTTGAGGATCGAATTGCACCTAGTAAGTTTTCTTCTGGGGGAGGGTCGGGAGGATCGGGAGGCCATAGTGGCTCTGGATCGGGAAGTGGAAGTGGGTCGAAGGGCAAGAGTGGATCCAAGGGCAAGAGCGGGTCGAAGAGCAAGAGCAAGAGCAAGAGTGGATCCAAGGGTAAGAGCGGATCGAAGAGCAAGAGCAAGAGTGGATCCAAGGGTAAGAGCGGATCGAAGAGCAAGAGCAAGAGCGGATCCAAGGGTAAGAGCGGATCGAAGAGCAAGAGCAAGAGCGGATCCAAGGGTAAGAGTGGATCGAAGAGCAAGAGCAAGAGCGGATCCAAGGGCCGGTAGGGGGCATTGGATTTTGTCCGCTACAGTCCAATCGTAAGTAGATCGTTGCCGCCGTTGTCTCAGCTTGACGGATCGTCTTGTCCTGGCGGATCGGTTTGCTCGTTCTGCGAACATGATTTTGAGGGTGGAGGAAGGAGCTTGCATGCGGCTCTTTCTTCCACCCTGTTTTGGATTCCCTGTCGCACGGTTCGGTATGTGAACCCCAAGCGACGTTCGTTTCTTACGGGTGAGCGGTCGATGAGTCGCAACAACAAGAGCAGCAAATCAAAGAAGAGTCGAACGAGCAAAATCAGGCAGGTTCCCGAAGCGTGTTCGCGATGCACACGTAATGGAGAAGCCTTCTATTGCTTTAAGAAGAAATTCGTGTTCGACATTGACATGGCCCGAACCATGGTGGGCGAGGGTCGAGAGACCTTCGAGCTCGAACCGGACGACGTCGACTATTCGGTAGACCGTGCTGAAATCAATGAAGGGCATCTGGAGCACGTCGACCCTAGCATCCCAGGGATTGTGGGGCATGTGTTTTATCCGGATGAAGATGGAACGATCGTGCATGCGCACCGGCTGATTGATGGTCACCATCGCGCCACTCGGTGTCGTAATGCGGGGTTGCCGTTTCACGTTTATGTGTTGAGTGAGGAAGAGAGCATCGCAATTCTGATACGTTCACCGAAAGGTTCCAAACCGGAACACCTTGTTTCCGTACCTCAGCCTGTCCTCGAGTGATTGTTCGTGTCCCCGGGATGAACAACCTCAATGCTCCCGCTGTGGCCACCGTCCCATGAGCACTGAAACCCCCGTCGCTAGCGAGATACCGCCCTCCCTAAGTGATGACATACGCATGTCCAAACCGGACCAAGACGGGGTTAGGGTGGTGAAGAGCGAGCGTAAGAATCGTTATATGCGATTGGGGCCTCAGGAATCATTCTTGCTGTCGATGCTCGACGGCAAGACGACTTACGGCGAGGCAGCGGCGCGGTTTGAGTCGAACTTTTGCGAACCGATCTCCTTCGATGAATTCGGTGAATTCATCACGTTGGTTAAACGCGAAGGGTTGCTGCAACGCCGCTCCGCCAAAAAGTCAAGCGTGCAAGCCAACAAGCGGTTGGGAGTAAGAGAACTTTTTCGCCGCAGCGTCAAGGCTGCCAAAAAGCAGAGCCCGTTGTTTTTCCGGGTCAAACTCTACGATCCCAATTTGACACTGAATTGGTTGGAGCCCAAAACGCGATGGCTGTTCAGCCCGGTGTTAGCGGTCGTCGCGCTCGTGACGGGCATGATGGCCATGGGCACCGTGTGGATTGAACGCGATCAGTTTGTCCAACAATTTTCCGCCAACTTTGGCTGGCAGGCGTTGCTGGTCGCTTGGCTGACGGCGGTGGTGATCACGATCTGTCATGAATTTGGTCATGGACTTGCCTGTAAACGTTACGGGGGGGATGTCCATGAAATGGGGGCGTTGTGGATTTTTTTTACACCCTGTTTCTACTGCAACGTTTCCGATGCGTGGTTGTTGCCGAGTCGTTGGCAGCGACTGCTGATCAGCTTGGCGGGGACCTACGTCGACTTTTTGGTCTGGATAGTGGCGGTGGGGATTTGGCGAATCACGTCGCCTGAGAGCGTGTTGAATTTTGCCGTTTGGGTGATCGTGTCGACGTGTGGATTACGAGTCGCATTTAATATGAATCCATTGATGCGGTTGGACGGTTATTATGCACTGTGTGATTTGCTTCATATGCACAATCTCCGTCGTCGGGCGCGAGACCGTTTTGTTGGCTATGGGCGGTGGTGGCTATGGGGAGGCGCGAAGCCGGAGCCCAGTCGTGAACACACTGCATTGTTTTTGTACGGAATGGCGAATTGGATTTTTGTCGTTGGCTTTTTGAGCGTGATGAGCTTCCAGGTGTCGTTGTATCTGCGCTCGATGATGGGGTTTGGCGGCGTGGTGGCAGCCTTCGGTTTCTTTTCCGTGCTGACGAAGAGTTATTTCAAAGGAACTCTTGGGGAGAATTTCAGTACCATGTTTCGCTCACGTAAACTCCGCGTCTTGCTTTGGTTGGCCGGGATCGCTGGCATCCTAGCGATCCCGATTCACGATCGTGCTGGCGGTGAATTTCATGTTCGTCCGGTGGTTCGTCGTGAAGTGCGCGCTCCGATCGCGGGTTTTCTGCGCGAGATTCATGCCGATGAAGGCGATCTCGTCGCCGACAATTCGCTCTTGGCGATGATCGAGGTTCCTGAATTGATTAGCAATATCGCCCGTAAAAAATCGGAGATTGCGGAATCCGAAGCGATGTTGCGTCGTTTGAATTGTGGTCCTCGCCAAGAAGAAATTGACGATCAAAAAGAACGCATCGAGCGCGCAAGGCATTGGAAAGAATTGGCGGAGAGTGACCTCGTCAAATCACGTCTAAGTTTGAAGCAGGAGTTGGAAGCGCTCGACTTGTCGGTTCAACGTGCCAAGGCTCAGGCGGATTATCGCAGCGAAATTTTGAAACAAATGCAGGCGTTACATGATCGCGGCGGATTGGCCGGACAACAATTGTTAACGCATCAACAAAAACAAATCGATGGGATGCTCGATGCCAGCCAAGCGGTTGCAGAGATGCGCGCGCGCGAGGCGGAGGGAGTGATTAGCTTTGAAGCGGAATTGGCACGCCGCGAGAAAGAATTGGCCGATGCCGTCGCCACGCTGACGTTGCTCGAAGCCGGTTCCCGGCGTGAAGATATCGACGCCGAAGAGGCCCATTTGCAGCGTTTAAAGGAAGAACTCAATCACTTTGTGCACCAGCAATCCAAGGAAGCGGTTCGCTGTCCCGTGGGAGGCACCATCGTGACGCCACGGCTAAAGGAGAATATCGGCGTCTTTGTCGAGCGTGGAACGCCACTCTGCGTGATCGAGGATTTGAAACAACTTGAGGCGGAGATCTCGGTTTCGGAAAAAGACGCTCGCGTGCTCGTGACCGGACAACCGATCACGCTTCGGCCTCGGTCGCTTCCGTTTGTCAGCATCAATGCATCGGTCGATCGGATCGCCCCGGCGGCACAGCCCAATTTAGTCAACGCGACGCGAACGGTGACAGTCTATTGCACCGTCGACAACCGCGACGGAGCCTTGCGCACCGGGATGAGCGGTTTTGCAAGAATTCGATCGGAAAAACATTCACTCGGCCTGCTTCTATTCAATGCCGCGGCGCGATTGCTGAGGACGGAGTTCTTGTTGTAAGCGGTGCGGCGGATCGGATGTCGTTCCTTGAACGGCCTCGGTAAATCGATCGAAGTCGTCGCTAGGCCAAAGTTCATTGCGAACGGGATGATTGGCAACCGGTTCAGCGTTTTTGGGTAGTGCCAGCGATTGACGGCAAGGGTCGCCAAGGTAATCGATGGCAAAAAAGTCTAGCAGCGTGCCCTTGAGTTCTTCGTAACGCACGATCTCGAAATTGTATTTCGTCAACGTTTCGGTAACCGCGATGGCGGCATCGGTGCGGGCGCGAATGGCGCGATAGTAATCATCAAGGTACGGCAGCATCCAATTGCTGTCGCCCGCATCGGGTGCCGGATTTTGATAACGCAAGCGCGCTCCGCGAACCCATTCGTTGGCGGCTTCGAGTTCGAGTTTCGCTTGTTCGTACTCGAGATAGGCGTAATGAATCGTTTGCGCCGATTGGCTCAATTCATAGGAAACCGAAAACATTTGTTGTTCGAGCAACCGGCTGGCACGCACCAATTTTACTCGTGCTTCCTGGGCCGACGCAGTCGCTTGACGCAGGCCCACCGGCATCGCCAAGGAGACGCCGAGTTGAAGGTCGGTGAATTCGGCGGTGCTCATTTGCTCGAGTGCATTGCCGAGATTCTCGCCGAGCCCGTTCAGCCGGTAGAGCGCAGTGAAATCGAGGTCGGGTTTGCGTTGGTTGTTGCGGACCACGACTTCGAGTCGGCGAATGCTGATGTCCAATCGGCGTTGGACCACATCGGGGCGGTTGTCCAACGCTTGGAAGTAAGCGAGCTGCGGATCCATTTCAATTTTCTGGTGCGTGGGCTGCGTGATCGCAACCAATTTGCCTCCCGCACTAGGAGCCAACTGGATCAAATTCCGCAACCGCAATTCACTCGAGGCGAGCTCGGATTGCAAGCGAATGTACTCTTGTTGATAGGCATGCAATTGGGCGCGCGCCTTCGCAACATCGGCTTGGATGACCAATTTTGCACTCAACGATTCCTGCTGAATCCGCACGATCTCTTCCAAGATCGGGATGACCTTTTGGTATTCGGCCACGGAGACCTGAGCGAGGTATAGATCCCAGAAGGCCTCGGTAACGCTACGAACCGATGACATCAACGAGTCTTTGAAATCCCATGCGGATTGTTCGACTTCGAGCCGCGCGACTTGGATCGGAGCCGTGTTGACGGGCACCCCCGCATTGCGAAGCAGCGGTTGGCGAAGCGACAAAGCGAGCTCGCTCACGTAGGTGGGATTGAATCCCGATGAACTCGAACCGGGCACGAATAAATAGCCCGGGCTTGGGTTGTAGGCTGCCGAGACGGTTCCGCCGTGCGATAACGGCTTTGACAATCCAGCGGTGATTGCCGCTTCGTCACGGCTTTCCGGTTTGGAGAGCCCGGGGCCAAAGAAGGCGTTGGGGGGATTGTTGAATTGGTTGCTGTAAAATTGTGACTCAAATCGCGTGTCGAATGCCGCCAACGCTGCCCGCAGACGCGCTTCGGACGCTTCCACATCATAGAAGGTCGTCACCGCCGTCGTGACGGTTCCGCCCGTCGTCACTCGCGCGATCCGGGATCGATCCAGACTCGTTTGTAGTGCTTCATGCAAGCTGATTTCGCGTTCCGAAGCCGGTGCGGCTACGGACGCAGACGCGGTTTCGGAATCGTCACCGTCGTGGACGTCCGACGGGCTCTCCCCGGCGTCGCGTTTTTCGTCCTCCGTCGAGGATGCTGCGTTGGCGGGGGATAGAATCGCTGTCGAGGCGAGCTGAACCGGCGGCTCGGGAATGGAAGTTGAGCGACGTGTTTGCTCGGAGTGTTGTTGATTTGAGCGCAGCGCCAGCCCCATGTAGGCTTGGTCGCGACGCCAAGCCCAGCGATCGAATCCATGGCAACCCGAGACCACGGTGACCAGCATCAGCATCAGCAGGAGTGTTTTTTGACGGATCATAATGCGATGGGCACGATACGTTTGGCCTTGCACGACTGGCCTTGCACGATACGTTTGGCCAAGGGGGGGCAGCGACTGGTGAACCGGGGGATATCTGTTTAGTCGAGTCGCAAGCCGCGTTAGTCAAAGGAAAAGGAGGGCTTTTCGTTGCACTGTGCAGCGCGGGTGCGGCATAACCGGGATGTTTTGCCCAACTTTCCACAGGGGCGTACAAGGCCAGGCGAGGCGGTTGCGTTCAGCGCTCTCCGTTGCCGAGCGGATGCCAGGCAACGTTTTGGCCCCGTTGCCAAGCCGATGCCGGGGAACGTTCTGGGACGAGACTTTGTTCTGTGCCGAGACTCCGTGCTGGGCCGAGACTTTGTGCTGGGCCGAGACTTTGTGCTGGGCCGAGACTCCGTCTGGGGGCGAGGCTCGGCTTCGCGTCCGAAATCATCCGGTCCGCGCTCGATCGGCAGCTTGCAGTCGAGCGGGGGTTGGCGGGCCGAAGGAGCGATCCAATCAGGGGCGTCGCAGTCAATCCGTCAATGGCAGGTGGAGATTCGTTCATTCATCGAGACGACGAAAAAACGAAAAAATAGCGTATTGTGGATTTTCGGCTACGATAAGGTTACTCGCATGGTTCATAAATTGTTATGCTCGTTCGCCCGTGCCATTAACAACCTGAAGGAAGACGTCGGGACGTTATGTCCAAGATTTCCACGGAAAAATTTCTCGAAATGGTCGAGATGAGTGGTCTCATCGAGCAGGTGACATTGAATCGCTTGTTAGAGAAGGTCCGCGCAAAGTGTGAAGGGCAACTTCCTTCGGATGCGAACAAACTCGCGACGCTGTTCCGCAAGCAGGGTTTATTGACCCAGTGGCATCTCGATAAATTGCTGGTTGGGAAATACAAGGGCTTCTTTCTCGGCAAGTACAAGCTGCTCGGTCACATTGGTTCCGGTGGAATGAGTAGCGTCTACTTGGCTGAGCACATGCGGTTGGGTGACAAGCGAGCCATCAAGGTGCTGCCCAAAAAACGGGTGCATGACGCGACATACCTGGCTCGATTTCAACTCGAAGCCAAAGCGATCGCATCGCTCAATCATCCCAACATTGTCCTGGCTTACGACATCGACAATGAAGGCGACGTGCACTACATCGTGATGGAGTACGTCGACGGCATCGATTTATTGATGCTCGTCAAGCGTGACGGGCCGCTCGATTTTTCGACCGCGGCCGATCTGATTGCCCAGGCGGCTCGTGGACTCGATCATGCCCACTCCAAAGGGGTGGTGCATCGCGATGTCAAGCCCGCGAATTTGTTACTGGACTTGAACGGCAGTGTCCGTTTGTTGGACATGGGATTGGCCTTGGTGGCGTCCGGCGATGAAGAGTCGTTGACGGTTGCGAACAACGAGAACGTTTTAGGGACCGCCGATTATTTAGCCCCCGAACAGGCGCTCAACAGCCATACGGTCGACCATCGTGCGGACATCTACGGACTCGGTTGTACCTTTTATTATTTGTTAACGGGCCAGCCTCCATTTAACGATGGCACCTTGGCCCAACGGATTGCCAAGCATCAAACGGAGATGCCGCAGTCGATTCGCCAATTACGTCCTGAATGTCCGGGCGAATTGGAAGGGATCTGTGTCAAGATGATCCAGAAAGATCCCAAGTATCGTTATCAACATGCGGGGGAAGTGGCTGAGGTGCTCGAGCGTTTTGTCGCCCGAGTTCCTAAGGGGCAAAAAGTAACATCCGGTTTAGGCGAGTCCCCTGTCTTTGATGACGACTCCGGTTCGTCGTCGATTGGCTTTGATGACTCTGGGATCTCAGCGAGCCAAGGCGATACGATTTCGAATAAGTCGGGCGATACGATTTCGAGCTCTCGTGCAAAGTTGCTCCAGAGTGAAGGGATCAGTAGCAGCGATAGTGGGCGTTTGGTCAATGTTCGCCCGCGGCCCGATTTGGTGGGAGGAAGTTTCATTGACCTGCAGGCCGAGTCGGGCTACCGACCCAATAGTGGAATCTCGACCCCACAAGGAGATTCGGGCAGCGAATTCGCTCGTTTTCCGCCCGCATCCTCGGGGCGTTCGAGTGTGCATGTGGGGGGCGATTCGGATATCTACAATGCCTCGGGCAGTCGCATCGGCAATGGCAGCGGGCGGAGCACGGGGGCCTCGCGGCGTAAAAACGAGACCTCGGTCGATCCGCTGTTGTTGGGGGCGCTCGCGTTTGCGTTATTCGTGGTTGCCATTGCGATCGGCTTCTATTTGGCTCGCATGACCTCAACCTGATCCGCGTGTGGAGACTCACACGGCACCCATCATGGGGCCACGCTCGCTAGCACCGTCTGGCGATGCAAGTGGTGAAGCGATATCGTTAACGACGCATCGCCGTGATCTTGTTTTGCGGAATTATTTCGAATACTGCGAGTAGAGTTTCAACAACGTGACCGTGATTCTCGATCGGCCGTATCAGTTTGTGCCACCGAGCCGTGGCAATTTGTGGCCCGCACTCATTCAGCGTTTTCGCGTCGTCGATCACTATCTGCGGAAAAAAGAAGGGGTGGTTTCTTACGAATGCCGCAATCTCGACGTGTTTCAGCAGTCACTCGCGCGCGGTGACGGAATTCTGCTGGCTCCGAATCATTGTCGGTACGCGGATCCATTGGTGATGGGGTGGCCCGCTCGGCATGCCAAAACGCCCGTCTATGCGATGGCGTCTTGGCATTTGTTCAACGAAAGCTGGTTTGATTCCTTCGCAATTCGCCGGATGGGAGCGTTTAGCATCTTTCGCGAAGGTTCGGACCGCAAAGCCCTCGATACGGCGATTGAGATCTTAGCCGCAGCCGAGCGACCGTTGATCGTCTTTCCCGAAGGCACGACCAATCGCACCAACGATGTGCTCAAGCCGTTGCTCGATGGGGTCACCTTCATGGCCCGCGCCTCCGCCCGGCGGCGAGCCAAGCAACAAGGTGGCAACGTGGTCATGCACCCGATCGCGATCAAGTACCTGTGCAAAACCAAGATCGATCCTTGGGCCCATCACCAATTGTCAAGAATGGAATCCCATTTGGGATGGACGACATCCCCGAGTCGATCCATTCGTCAACGCACCATCCGTTTGGCCGAGGCGCTCTTGGGGTTGCGCGAAGTTCAGTACCTGGGCAGCTCGCGCGCCGGGGAACTGCACCAACGTCGCGATGAATTGATCGAGTATCTTTTGAGTACGACGGAAACGCGTCTGCAGATGCCGTCGAGTGATCCCGATGTGCGAACCCGAGTCCGTGCCATTCGCACGAAGGTTTCGGCAAAGTGGTTTACTGAGAATCCGGATGAACAAGAAAGGTTGCGGCTGCGGAACGACGTCGTTGCCGCCGACTTGGCTCAAGAATTAGTCTCGTACCCCAATTGTTATCTCGAGTCCGCCGATGTGACTGATTCACGGATCGTGGAAACGATCCAGCGGATGCAGGAGTCATTGTGGGGTAAAGCCGACGTCGGCATTGAGCTGCACGCGGTGATCGAATTCGATTCGGAGATTGCGATCCCCGCGGAAAAGGCGCCGCGCGGTGTAGAGGATCCGTTGATCACCGAGCTGCGAGATCGATTGTCCAGTATGATCGCCCGGTTGTCTAAAGAATCGCGTCCAATCGATTGAAAAATGCGTTCGCAATCGACGGGGGCGGAGATCAGTCGTACATTGATTCAATGTGATATGCTCAGTCGTTGTGATCTGGGACCGCTTTTGTGCCAGCTCTTGCGAACTTGAATTGGCCCGATCTTGAATAGGAATTCGAAATGATCATTGGCGTACCAACCGAAGTAAAGAGCGACGAATATCGTGTTGCGATGTTGCCCGTGGGGGTCGAGGAATTGGTTGCTCGCGGTCATCAAGTGTTGATTCAGTCCGAAGCGGGGCTGGGCTCGGGGCTGCTCGACGATGACTACCGACGATACGGTGCAGAGCTCTGTACATCGGCGGATGAGATTTTTGAACGCGCCGATTTGATCGTGAAGGTAAAAGAGCCTCTGGTCCAAGAGTATGCCAAGGTGCGTGCCGGCCAGATCGTGTTTACCTACTTCCATTTCGCTGCCAGCCGCGAACTGACCGAGTCGATGCTGCAAAGTGGTTCGACGTGCCTGGCCTACGAAACCTTGCGTGACGAACAAGGGCACTTGCCGTTGTTGACGCCGATGAGCGAAGTGGCGGGGCGGATGAGTATTCAGGAAGGTGCCAAGTACCTGGAAAAACCTCAGCAGGGACGAGGCATCTTGCTTAGCGGGGTGCCTGGCGTCGCGCCGGCGCACGTCACGATCCTGGGCGGCGGTGTGGTCGGGGCCAGTGCCGCCAAGATTGCTGCGGGCTTCGGGGCCGATGTTGCGATCCTAGACGTAAATTTGGATCGCTTGAGATATCTCGACGATATCATGCCCGCCAACGTTAATTGTTTGTATAGCGATCGACACACGATTCTCGCCCAACTCGAACGAGCCGACTTGGTGATCGGTGCGGTGTTGATCCCCGGAGCCAAGGCACCTCAATTGGTTCGCGCCGAGGATTTGAAGCGGATGAAGCCCGGCAGCGTCGTGGTTGACGTCGCCGTGGATCAAGGAGGGTGCATCGAAACGAGTCATCCCACGACTCATAGCAATCCCACGTATATCGTTGACGATGTCGTGCATTATTGTGTCGCCAATATGCCCGGCGCCGTGGGGCGAACGAGCACCTTTGCACTCTGCAACGCAACGTTTCCCTGGCTGATGCGGATCGCAAACCAAGGCTGGATGACGGCCGCGAAAAATTTTGCGCCGTTGCGTTCGGCTGTCAATATTCATCAAGGCAAGCTGGTCAATCAACCGGTCGCCGATGCGTTTGGATTGCCCTGTGAAGCCCTTTAGGCTCGGATGATATGAAGCAACATTGGAAAATCGATCCGCGCCTTGACTTTCTCAATCACGGATCGTTTGGAGCGGTGCCGACGGTCGTTTTGCAAGCTCAGCAAGCATTTCGCGATGAGTTGGAAAGCGATCCGATTCGTTATCTGGCGCCTGAGCGAGAGTTAGAGCCCAAGTTGGACTATGTACGCGACGTGCTGTCGGAATTGATCGTTGCCGATGCCGCCGACCTCGCCTTTGTGCTCAATGCCACCGCCGGGGTGAACGCCGTGCTACGTTCATTTCCCTTGCGTGATGGCGATGAAATCGTGGTCACCAATCATGGTTACAACGCCTGTAACAATGCGGCCCACTACGCTGCCGAGCGCGCGGGCGCCATCGTGCGTACGGCCGAGATCCCCTTTCCCGTTGGCGGTCCTGGGCAAGTGGTCGATGCGATCGAGCAACAGCTAAGTGATCGAACTCGGATGGTCATGGTTGATCACGTGACCAGTTCCACGGGGTTGGTTTTTCCGGTCCAAGCGATTACCGATCTCGCTCACGCTCGCAACATTCGTGTGCTCGTGGACGGGGCGCACGCGCCCGGCATGGTCCCGTTGAATCTTGCCGAACTTGGCGTGGACTACTACACCGCGAATCATCACAAGTGGTTGTGTGCTCCAAAGGTGTCGGGTTTTTTGTGGGTGCACCCGCAATGGCAATCCGAAGTCCGGCCGACAATCATTAGCCATGCTGCGAATCGGCCGCGCCCGAATCGTTCCCGTTTTCTTGCTGAGTTCGATTGGCAGGGAACGTTTGATCCGACCCCGTTAGTGGCGTTGCCCCATGCGATCGAATTTTTGCAATCATTTTATGCGGGCGGGATCGATGAATGGATGGCAATTAATCACAACCGAGCGTTAGATTCGTTAGCGTTGTTATCGGCGGGGTTGGGGATCGATGTCTCAACGCCCGCAGAGATGATCGGCAGCCTCGTTACGGTGCCGCTACCACTCCACGCCGGCTCAGAAGCGGGAAACGCAAACGACTCGCTTCAGCAGCGGCTTCGTGAACATTATCGAATCGAATGTCCGGTTTTCGCCGGGATCGAACCTGAATCGCAACTGCTGCGAATTTCGCTACAAGCGTACAACGATCTTGAACAGGTCAAACGATTGGTCGTCGCACTTCGTCAGGAGCTCGATGTAACCTGAGGATGTGGATGGATTCGTTTGTTTTCTCACTAGAGTTGGAATTGATGACTTCGTTATTGCCTATTATCGACGCTGGCTTGCCGCTGGGAATTGTTGAGCCGTTTGGAAAACGTTTGGCGGCATCAAATCAGACTTTGGTGCGACATGCGCTCACGGATCTGCAAGTCAATCTCGGCAAACTTTGTAATCAAGCTTGTACGCATTGTCATGTCGAAGCAGGTCCGACCAAGACTCGTGAGAACATGGATCAGCGCACGGCGAACCGCATGCTCGAATTGGCGTTGCAGTGCGATTCGCTTACTACCATTGATTTGACGGGCGGTGCTCCCGAAATGAATCCCGTTTTTCGTGACTTGGTGGTGGCGTTTCGCAAGCGAGGATTGCGAGTGATTGATCGTTGTAATTTGACGATTTTGTCCGAGCCCGGCTACGAATGGGTTGCCGATTTTTTAGCCGAACATCAGGTCGATGTGGTGGCATCATTGCCATGCTATTTGCAGGAAAACGTCGATCGCCAGCGAGGGCGAGGTGTGTTTGACCGCAGCATCGATGCACTCCAGCAATTGAATCAACGCGGCTACGGAGTCGAATGCTCGGGATTACGGTTGGATCTTGTCTTCAATCCGACCGGGCCATCGCTGCCGCCGGACCAGACCCAACTCGAGCAAGATTACAAACGCGAGTTGCTCGAACGGTTTGCAATCCGATTCAATCATTTGCTGGCGATCACGAACATCCCGATTAAGCGTTACGCAACGTATTTGCAAAAGGCGGGGAAATTCGAGGAGTACATGCATTTGTTGGCCGACCACTTCAATCGCTCCGCGGCCGATCGGGTGATGTGTCGATCGCTAATTTCGATCGGCTGGGATGGAGCCATTTTTGATTGCGATTTTAATCAGATGCTCGAGCTTGCTCCCGCTTCGCTCGATCGGCCCACACTCTGGTCGATCGACTCATTCGACGATTTTGTGTCGATGAAAATCACCGTCGGGGATCATTGCTATGGATGCACCGCCGGAGCGGGAAGCAGTTGCGGCGGCGCGATCGTGCAATCGTAAATGCCGTGACCAAGCGTCGCCCTCTCTGCGTTTTCAGCCGCCTCACTTTTAAATGACAATGGAAAAAATCATGTCCAAGATGCTTGATACCGAACATGCCGTGACGTCACGTTACTCGGCAGCAGCCAATGCGGTGGAGCCGGCCCTGTGCTGTCCCGTTAATTATGACGCGCGCTATTTGCAGGTCATTCCTAACGAAGTCATCGATCGTGACTATGGTTGTGGCGATCCGTCACAGTACGTTCGCGAGGGCGAGACGGTGTTGGACCTTGGCAGCGGTGGCGGCAAGATTTGCTTCATCGCCTCACAGGTGGTTGGTGCCTCGGGGCGTGTCATCGGTGTCGATATGAATGACGAAATGTTGGCGCTCGCCCGCGGCAGCCAACCGGTCGTCGCCGCCGCGATTGGCTACGACAACATCACCTTTTGTAAAGGTCGCATTCAAGACATGGCGGTCGATCGCGATGCCATCGATCGCCATTTGCAATCGAACCCGGTCACGAACGAGTCCTCGTTTCGCGCCCTGGAATCGTTCATCGCGGAGCAACGTCGTGTCAACCCGATGGTTCACGACGAGTCGGTCGACGTGGTGGTTAGCAATTGCGTGTTGAATTTGGTCGATTCAGCGGAAAAGCCGAAGTTGTTTGCGGAGATCTATCGGGTGCTGAAAAACGGCGGACGCGCGGTCATTAGCGACATCGTGTCCGATCAACCGGTCCCCGAGCACCTGCAACGAGATGCCGAGTTGTGGAGTGGTTGTATTTCGGGGGCGCTACAAAACGAAGCGTTCGTCAACGCCTTTGTGCAAGCCGGCTTTGATGGAGTCGAAGTGGTTGTGCGGCAAGAAAAACCGTGGCAAGTCGTCGAAGGTATTGAGTTTCGATCGGCGACCGTGATCGCATACAAGGGACAACCTGAGGATGCGTCCGGTGCGGTTTGCGATGACCAAGTGATGTATCGCGGACCCTTCGCCACGATTCATGACGATCAAGGAGTCGAATATCGACGTGGTGAGATGACCGCAGTCTATCCAAACACGTTCGCCAAGTTGTCACGCGAGCCGTACGTAGACCACTTCATTTGTGTTCCTGCGACAAAGCAACAGGATGCCCCCGGCTTGCCGATCGCCGAACCGGCGCGAACGTTTCCATTGCAAAGCTCGGCGGATCGTTTGCCTGGTGGATCGGATGCCTGCTGTGACTCGGGCGATTGTTGTTAGTCCCCGATCATCATTGACTTCGTTGTTGTGGCTTTTCGGCCTGGCCACAATGATGTGACCTGGAATGGACGCGGTGCCGGCATACTGCGCCTTGTCACCCTACGCCTTGTCACCCTACGCCTTGTCACCCGCAAAGTTGTCGACGATGCCGATGCCTTGAATTCCGGATTCGAGCAGATGGTGAGACAACGCGTTGATTTCTTCGTTGCTGGTGTTTTCAACATCGCGGACGATCATCGCGCTCGCCATGCGGCTTGCGATGGACAGGGCGACCGGTGTGTTTCCGAGGGGGCCGTCGACGATGACCAGGTCGAAGTGTTGTTTCAGCGTGTGGATCAGCTTACCGATCTCCGCTTCGGTGGCTTGTGCATTAGGCTCGCTCGGGAACAACGGAAACAAGGTGACGTTGTCTTCGACCGCGTGAACGGCGATCTCGCCGAGCGACAAACTGCCGCGAATCGCGTCGAGCCATCCATGTTCGACATCCAAGCAGAGATCATCGACGAGCGTCGGGGCGACCAAGTCCACATCAACCAAGGCGACACGAATGCCCGCGGCGGCGGCGGCCATCGCAACCCCAGTCGCAACGGTGCTGCGTCCCTCTTCGGGATGCACGCTCGTGACGAGCACACTGTCGAGTCCGGTTTGGACGGCGCTGAGCATCTGTTCGGCAACCAATTGGAACAGTTCGCCTTCAAAGAATAGCTTCGCGACATTGCTAGGCACATCAAATTGGTCGACCTCCCAAGCCGCTTTTAGCTGCGTGGTCGCGGCCACGACTGGCTCACTTGCCACGTCCGGTTCGGCCGCCACGATGGGGTCGGCCGCCACAATGGGGTCGGCCGCAGGGGGCGCAAGCGTCGTAGGAGCGGCGGGAGC
Source organism: Novipirellula galeiformis (assembly GCF_007860095.1). Classification (NCBI taxonomy): domain Bacteria; kingdom Pseudomonadati; phylum Planctomycetota; class Planctomycetia; order Pirellulales; family Pirellulaceae; genus Novipirellula; species Novipirellula galeiformis. Next base: position 568,397 of record NZ_SJPT01000001.1, read on the forward strand.
GAGAGTCGGGTGAGCCGGGTGAATGTGGTGGGTGGCCGCGTCGCTCTCGGTTTTAAGTTCCGGGGTCGAGCGAGCCGCAGCGGTTTTGCTCGATAAAATCCGCTGCAATTCGATAATTGATGCTTCGTGCGACTTGGGCTTCGTCGCCGGGGCTGCAGCCATTGGTGCCGGTGCTGGAGTTGCCGGTGCTGGAGTTGCCGGTGCGGTGGGGGCTGGTTCTTGGGCGATCACGCTGTGCCGCTGCGGAGCCGCCTGGGCCGTGGACTGGGGAGCCAGCGAATCGAGCGCCGCGTAGCTGGCCTCGCTGAATCCGCTGCCGATCACGTCGGTCGTGCCCGCGTACAAATCGCTTGGAATGGACGTGATGGTGTGCTCGACCGAAGTCAATAATTCGGCGCGAGGGAAGGAGGGCGATTCCATGGCCTCCTCTGGCTCTGCGGCAATCTCATCTCGCCGATTCGTGACGCGAATGTCGCTTTCGAGATGCGGTCGTGGCACGATCGGTTGCGTTTTCTGGTCGGCTCGGACTTTTTGATCATCGGATGCATCGACCCACCACGTCGCAGAGGATCGCGGTGGGGTTTCGGTAGACGCGTTTTGCTGCTGGTGAGGACGAACCGTAGCCACGCTTCGGTTTCGTCTTGCAAATGCTTTGACAAAGACTTGATTGTTAGCGGTCATGGTTCTTACCGAGCGATGAATGAGATGAAGACGTGGGGACGATGGAGGAATTACAGCGAAATCGGAGCACGCGGGCTTATTTCACTTCCGGTGCCGAGGGCAGGTATTTTTCCCAATTCAAGATGCCACGAGGCGTATCGGACTCCTGGTGATCGGAGGTGGTTGAATCGGAGCTCGAATCCAAAGGAGCTTTCGTAGGCGGCAATTCAGGAGGTTCCGCTCCCGATGCATCCAATCCCGTTAATTCTTGATTCGTTGGCGTGGGCTTGCCCGCAGCGTACGACGAAATGGCGGTCTGCGGCGTCGAGGCTTGCGTGCCGGAAGCGTTCGCTGCGGCAATTTGTCCCGGTCCCGTTGCCATCATACTGCTGACGGTGTTGGCCTGCGTTCCGCCCGACAAAGCAGGTAGTTCGAGGTCCGTCGGTTGATCAAGACTTGCCACGCTCGGCATGCCCGGTTTCGTTTTCGTTACCGATTTGGGGGACATCAATGCAACGCTTGCTTCGGGGGCCGTGGTACCGCTGGGGCTTGGGTCACGCTTGTCCGTTTGCGTTTTTTTCAAGTCCGCGTCTGCGAAAACAACCAATGCCTCAGGTGAAGTCAGTTCCGTCGTAACGGAATCAGCGACCGCCGGTTCGGTTGAGGACTCGCTGGCTCGACGACTCACTTTTAACGCAAAGAAAATGACGAGCAAAAGCATGGCGATGACAAGTGCATTCGCACGCAGCAACTCTCTCCAGTTTCGCTTGGGTTGGTCTTGGTTAAGTGTGTTCGCCGCGTCATCCCGTTCATCGTCATGAACCACGGTAAACGAGGATGGTTGGCTGGGGGTGGCCGTCGGCTGAGGCGGGGCCATCGGCTGACGCGTGGCAGCCTGAATCGCCGTCTCATCGGCCCGTGATACCCGCTCCGCAGATTGCGGTGCCGGACGTGGGTTGCCCGCTTCGGTGGGCGCGATCACGGTGGGGTGTGAACTGAGGGCCGCTGGCGTTTGACAAGCGGAATCGCCGCTCTTGCACGTGCTTTGAGGCTGACTCGGGTATAGATTTCTCAGCTCAAACAAGGTGGGCGGAAGTGCGTTGGATGCGTGGCCGTCGCCAATGGATCGTGAAGCCGTTGCTCCGATCGATGGGCGCCTGCCGTCTTGCGTCAATTTTTGCGAGACGGTCATGTGATCTTCCTGATACACGAGTGCGAGGCGATTCAAGCAGTAGTTTTCAACCATGGTGGGACTGACCCAGACCCTACGGGACTAGATCGGTACGCGACATGGATGATCTTTAGGAATCTGCGGAATAGTCAAACTTTGCCGATTGATCAAGATGGAATGGCATCTTTGTGGGGCTCGATCCAGCGGAAATCGACCCACCAAAACCTCATCCCCTCGTGAAACGAAGTCATCACCTTGTGAAACTGAGTATCGAGTACGAAGATGGAGGTCCAAGTATCGCACCCACCCGCCTGTTTTCGCTAAAATTTCACGGCACCATGCTTCACTCCGAAACCACTCCCAGCGTTATTTCCGAGCTTTTACGCGAGCGAATCCTGCTGCTCGATGGCGCCATGGGGACCATGATCCAACGATTGGGGTTGGATGAAGCTGGGGTTCGCGGCGAACGATTTGCTGACCATGCTAGCAATAAAGATCTGAAAAACTTTTCGGACATTCTTTGTCTCACTCATCCCGAGAAGATTACGGCGATCCACGCGGCCTACTATGAAGCGGGCAGCGACATTGTCGAAACCAACTCGTTTGGGGCTTCTCCGGTGGGGATGGTCGAGTTTGGCTTGCCACTCGAATTGGTCGACGAGATCAATCATGCCGCCGTTGCCTGTGCTCGCAAAGCGGCGGACGAGTGGACCGAACGCACTCCCGACAAGCCTCGTTTCGTCGCCGGGTCGATCGGCCCGACCACCAAGCAACTTGCGATTAGCACCGAAGACGATCCGGCACATCGTGGTTCCACGTACGAGGAGCTTGTCGACAGCTACCGGGCTCAGGTCGAGTCGCTCGTCAACGCGGGGGTCGATATCCTGTTGCCCGAAACGGCGATCGATACGCTCAATCTCAAGGCGTGTTTGTTCGCGATTCAAGATTTCTTCAACGCGGGGGGACGCCGGGTGCCGGTGATGGCGAGCGGCACGTTCGGGGATGGGGGACGTACGTTTGTCAGCGCCCAAAGCGTGGAAGCGTTCTGGACGGCGATCAATCACTTTCCGTTATTGTCCGTGGGCATGAACTGTGCCCTCGGCCCCGACGTGATGCGTCCCCACATCGAGGAGCTTTCGCGAGTGGCCGAGGTGCCGATTTCGTGTCATCCCAACGCGGGGTTGCCCAACGAGATGGGCGAATTCGATCTCGGTCCCAAGAAGATGGCTGAGAAAGTCGGCGAGTACGCGGACAATGGTTGGCTCAATATTCTTGGAGGCTGTTGCGGTACGACGCCCGATCACATTCGTGCGATGGCCGAGCGGATCAAAGGGGTCAAGCCGAAGCAAATGACGCACGGCCCGGTTTACACTCGGCTCTCGGGCCAACTTCCGATGGTGATGCGTCCGGAGGTCCCGTTCACGATGATCGGCGAGCGGACCAATGTCGCGGGCAGCAAAAAGTTTGCGCGTTTGATCCGCGAAGAGAAGTACGAAGAAGCGGTCGAGGTGGCTCGTGAGCAAGTCGAAAACGGGGCAACGATCATCGATGTCAACTTTGACGATGGGATGCTCGACGGCGTTGCTGCGATGGAGCGATTTCTGAGATTGATCGCAGGGGATAATGTCGTTGCAGCCGTCCCGGTGATGATCGACAGCAGTAAATGGGAAGTGCTTGAGACAGGCCTTCGCAACGTTCAAGGCAAAGCGATCGTCAATTCGATCTCGCTCAAAGACGGCGAGGAAGAGTTCCTGCGTCGCGCCCGACTGGTGCGCCAATACGGGGCCGCAGCGGTCGTAATGGCGTTTGACGAAGAAGGTCAAGCGGCCGATGAAGACAACAAAGTGCGGATTTGTAAACGCGCTTATGACTTGCTTGTTAACAAGCTCAATTTCCCTCCCGAAGACATCATTTTTGATCCGAATATCTTGACCGTCGCCACCGGGATGGAAGAGCACAACAACTATGCGGTCGACTTTATCAACGCGGTGGCGCGGATCAAGAAAGAGTGCCCCGGTGCGAAGACTAGCGGTGGGGTGAGTAACATCAGCTTCAGCTTCCGTGGTAATGATCCGGTCCGCGAAGCGATCCACAGTGCGTTCCTGTTTCACGCCATCAAGGCCGGCTTGGACATGGGGATCGTTAACGCCGGGCAATTAGAGGTTTATGAAGAGGTGCCCAAGGCACTGTTGGAGCATGTCGAAGACGTGCTGCTGAATCGTCGTCCCGACGCCACCGACCGCATGCTCGAATTTGCCGAAACGGTTAAAGGTGGCGGCAAAAAGAAATCGGGCGAAGATCTTGCTTGGCGAAACGAATCGATCGCCGAGCGGATGAAGCACGCGCTGATCAAAGGCATCGACAAGTACATTGTCGAAGACACCGAAGCGGCTCGTCAGCACTTTGATAAATGCCTGCAAGTGATCGAAGGTCCGTTGATGGACGGTATGAAGGTCGTGGGCGATTTGTTTGGGGCGGGCAAAATGTTTTTGCCGCAAGTCGTCAAAAGTGCGCGAGTGATGAAAAAAGCGGTGGCCTATTTAGAACCGTTCATGGACGAAGAAAAGCGTCTTGCGGGGACTGAGAACGACGCCGCGCGAGGCAAGTTCTTGATCGCCACGGTCAAAGGAGACGTGCACGATATCGGCAAAAACATCGTCGGCGTGGTGTTGCAATGCAATAACTACGAGGTCATCGATCTCGGCGTGATGGTGTCGGCCGAGAAGATCCTTGAAGAGGCCGTCAAGCAAAACGTTGACATGATCGGATTGAGCGGTTTGATCACTCCGAGCCTTGATGAAATGGCACACGTCGCACGCGAAATGAAGCGTGCCAAGATGACGATGCCCTTGTTGGTCGGCGGTGCGACGACTAGCGCGAAACATACCGCGGTGAAGATTTGTCCGGCCTATGACGGTCCGGTGATCCATGTGCTCGATGCAAGCCGCAGTGTGAATGTGGTCGAACGCTTGCTCAGTAAAGAGCATCGCGATGAATTCCTCGCCAACAATGCCGAGACGCAAAAGAAGTTGGTTGCGAGTTTTCGTGATCGTCAGCAAAAGCTTGTGCCGTATGCCGAAGCACTCGAAAAACGATTCACGGTCGATTGGGCGACGACGCGAATTGACAAACCGTCGTTCACCGGGTTGCAAGTGTTAAAGGATTTTCCACTCGCGGAGATTCGGCCTTACATCGATTGGTCGCCGTTCTTCATGACCTGGGAACTGAAAGGCAAGTACCCCAAGATTTTTGACGATAAAGTGGTGGGAGCGGAAGCCAAAAAGATTTACGACGACGCCAACGCATTGATCGATCGAGTGATTGCCGAGGGGTCACTCAAAGCCAACGCGGTGTATGGTTTTTGGCCTGCGGCTAGCACCGGCGAAGATGTGATTCTCTATACCGACGAATCTCGCACGACCGAGCTGACACGGTTGCATTTCTTGCGTCAGCAATGGGAGCGTAAAGGGCAATCGGATTATCGTTCGCTTGCCGATTACATCGCTCCGATCGAAAGCGGCCGCCAGGATTACATCGGGGGCTTTGCCGTGACCAGCGGGATTGGTGCGGAAGAGTTGGCGACAAAATTTCGCGAGGAACTGGATGATTACAACGCGATCATGGTGCAAGCGGTTGCCGATCGTTTTGCCGAAGCATTTGCCGAGTTGTTGCACGAGCGAGCTCGCCAAGATTGGGGCTTTGGTAATACCGAGGGGTTGTCCAAAGAGGACATGATCGACGAAAAGTATCGTGGGATTCGCCCGGCTGCGGGCTACCCAGCGTGTCCGGATCACACCGAAAAGCGAACGCTGTTCGATTTGCTGGACGCTGAGAAAAACGCGGGGGTGGAGCTGACGACGAGCTACGCGATGTTCCCCGGCGCGGCGGTCAGCGGATTGTACTTTGGGCACCCCGAGGCGCGTTACTTTACCGTCGAGCGGATGACGAAGGATCAAATCGAATCGTATGCCAAGCGAAAGGGGCAACCGCTCTCGGAAATCGAGCGTTGGCTTAGCCCGAACTTGGCTTACGAACCTGAGTAAGGTGCGCTGATTAAATGTGGGATAGGCTTTGAGTCTGTCATCGCATCCACAACTCGCTCAATCGCGAACCCAGCGCACTTTGTCCGCCATTGCCCCGCGAGAACTCTCCGGCCAATCGCCTTTGGGATAGCCTAGGTAAAACAAACCAAGGGCTTGGTCGTTTTCTCCCAGACCGATAAAGTCGCGCATGGGGATGCTGGTGGCGACAAGGTTGGTCGACCAAAAGCCACCCAGCCCATGAGCCGTTGCGGTTAAGTGCATGTTTTGCACGGCGCAAGCGACGGCCAACAACTCGTCCAGCAGCGAGATCTTTTCGCTCGCTTGGCGTTTCATGCCAATCGCGATGACGACTGGAGCACCGATCGCATTCTCTCGCATCCCATCGTACTTCTTTTGCTTGAATGTTTCCTCGGTCGTCAAGCTCTTGTAGGTATCGGTCATGAACTCGGCCAGTCGATTTCGCGCATCGCCGCTGAACACGGTGAAACGCCAAGGCTCGGTCATTCCATGCGTCGGTGCCCAATTCGCGTTTTCGAGCAGTTCGTAGACGATTTTCTCATCGACATCGCGATTGGAATACTGTGTCGGTTTGATCGTCCGTCGGTCACGAATCACTTGGCTAACAGAGAGCATGTCGGGTCGGTTCCGTAAAAAAACAGGTGTCATTGAGCAAGTTACCGTTTTACCTGATTTGCAAAGCCGCGTTTAGCGAAGGTTCGATAGGTTCTCCCCGTGACGTGGCTACGCAAGGTGATGGAAATCCCGCTTCTGACGGTGAACGTGGCCCGCCCCCACTCCCGACCCGGCGCGTTAGCGAGGGACTACGCTGGTTGAGACTGGTCCCTCGCTGACGCTTCGGGTTGGGATCAATAGCGGTAATACGCTTGCGGAGACACATCGAGTGACTGGCCAGTGATAATCACGGGGCCCTACTTTACCTTCCAAGCTTCGTCGAAGAATCCGGCCTCGACGACCTTGCCGGGCCATAGCGAGTCCGCAGGCGTGCGAATGTCGATGATTGCCCAATCGGGAAGCTTGGGGACTTGGCGTGCATTGTTTAGATAGGCGTACTCGCGATACGTAAACCCACTGTTGACGACCACGTAACGATTTGGGTTTTTAGGATTCGGGTAAATCATCACTGGTGCATGATGCTTAGCGTCAAAGCGATTGTCATCTTCCCCGGCCCTCAGGCTGCATTCGTCCTTGGACCAGGTGATGGGAAGTTCGTTGTGGATCGAATTTAGGAACAAGTTGCTCGTGGGATCTCCGAACACAATCAGATGACTTGTCGCGATATCCTGGTCGCTAATTTCGGTATCCTTCTTGACGATCGCATCGCCGCGGAATTGACGTCGCCATTCACGCACGAGATGGTCCAGTTCGGATTTCGCCCACGCATCGGTCTCGGGGTGAAGTCCTTTGCCGCTGGGGGCGACGATGATAAATCGATCCATGAACGCATCATCAATCGGGCCTTGCAATCCGTGTCGCTTTTGGACGTCAGTCGACGCGGGACGGGGACCGATTTTCCATTGATCGCCCACGCGATGAATTTGGCATCGCCATGATCGGTCGGATTCCGGACGCGGGCCCACCAGAATTTGTTGGTTCGTCGCCGTTTCGCTGCCATCGTTGGCGTTGGATTCAACGATCTCGATTTGCACCGGTTGGCGAAGATCAAACGGGGCGTCCCCTGCATCGAGGTCCATTTGGATCCCACGAACGCCGTCGACCGTCAAGCGAATCGCATTTTCGGAACCGGACATAGTGGCGCTGACGCTCGCCCGTTTCCAGTGCTCGGCCAGTTCATCGATGGTCAACCAAAACGAACGGTTGTAACGCAGCGTATAGGTAGTGAAGTCGATTGACGTGGGCGCCCGGTCGCGTCCGTGGATGGCAAGGTTCGCAAGTTTGCTTTCGATCCTCTTCAGCGAATCGGGGTGGATGGCGTGCTTGGTTTGGGGGCCAATCAGGTGTGTTAGCTTCAGTCCTTGCTCGCCCATCGCTTGTTCCATGATGTCGGCGGCCTGTTTTTGAATATCCAGTTCGCCGCTGTACGCGATGGTTGGCAAATTGAGCAGGTTTGCGGTGTACCCGGTACAGTCATACAGTTGCCACAGCTTTTTCTCGTACCAAGTTGGTGTCAGTGTTTCGCCCTGGAACGATTTCAAGAATTCAGGGGTCTCTGAGAAACCGGCGCCCGGCGTAGCGGCAAAAAATTGGCTGGGATAGTGGACGGCGAATTGCCAGCACCCTGCCCCGCCCATCGAGAATCCACGCATGCTGATGCGGTTTTCATCCATGCGATATTGCGACTTGGCGTGGGCCAGGGCTTCGAGCACATCGATTTCGCCGGCGAATTTAAACGCGTTGCTGTAGCGACCGTAGGGATGCACGACGAGTGTGTTGGCGGGCGAGATTTGTCCGACACGGTTCATCCGTTCGTGAATGAAAAGCGACTCGGTCGACCGTTCGCCGCGTCCGTGTAACCAAATGTCGGTTCGATACTCGCTCGCTCCGCTGAATTCATACGTCTCGGGGACCACCACACCGTAGGGCTGGACGGTGTCGTCGATATGCGATCGAAATCCTCGGACGACCAAGCCGGTTTGCGTGGTCCAGGGAGCGTTGCCGTTTTTGAGTGCGTCGGCACGAGCGTGTCCTTCGGCTAGCACTTGGCGAGCTTTGCCAATGTCGTTTTTATGAAACAGTTCGCGGTGCGCAATCGCATCGCGGATCGCACGCGAGAAAATCTCGACATCCGGAATCAGCGATTGCACTCGCAACTCTTTTGATTGGTGAAGCTGCTCGATTTTTGCATTTAGCTCTGTCAATCCGCCATCGAGTTCGTTTCGATCGGCCTCGCTAAGTTCAATTCCCACCGGGGGAACCGCACGGACGTTGTCGGCAACGTTATCGCGGGGGCCATCGGCCACAACCGAGGTGATCAGTAGCAAGAGGGCCAAACAGGCGGAGGTGCATCGCATTGGGGGCGGCCTTACGTTGGGGGGGCGGGGGCAGCGTGCTCAAACGCGAAGCGAGGCGAAATGAGTTCGTCGGTTCGAGCGGGTCGGTTCGAGCGGGTCGGGCGGCTGGTAAAGTAGATGGCATTGGGCTCGCGCTGTGCCGCTATCAAGGTTAGTGTCCTCACGCTGGCGTCGGGGGCGGCGCGTGAGGACCATTGTAATCCAATCAGGGTGGGGCCACGCAGCGGCCCTCCTTGTCGCGGTCGCACTGCAAATAATGGTGAACCTTTGGGGATGTCGCTGCGTCTAAACAGTCAATCCCCAGGCTCTTTTCCGCGCGGCATCGCTCCTTAGTGACGACCGCATTCCCCGATTTTTCTGAAAATCGCAAGCGGTTTTGGTGCTTTTCAGCCCAATAAGATGCCTGACGAGCACTTTCTGTGTCGTAAGAGGCCGCCGGCCTCCACAGGTGGAGTGTTCGGAACCTATCAATCGGATATCTTTTCCTGAATGGATGTATCACCCGAATTAACCGACCAGCTGCTTCGTCATATCAGCTCGTCTTTGTACCGCCCCAGCAAACCCAAGAATATTGCCAAGGCACTGAAGCTGGATTCCGATGGCTATCGCGAACTTCGCCGGGTTGTCAAACAGCTCGTGCTCGAAGGCCGCGTGGTCTACGGATCGAATCACTTGGTGATTCCCGCGGGTGCCTTTGAAGGAGGCAGCGATTACGTTCGCGGCACCTTCCGTCGCGCGATGGGCGGTGGCTTTGGTTTCGTGCGCCCAGGCGAACATGATGACGAAAGCGAAATCGCGGAACATATCTTTGTACCGCCTGGTTCGACTCATGGCGCCCTCGAAGGCGACATGGTCGAAGTCAAGCTGCAACCAAGTCGCAAGGGAGGCCAAGAAGGCGTCGTCGTCAAAGTACTTGAACGCGCTCGACGTCAATTCACAGGCACGTTTCGCATGATCAACGGCCACCCCGCGGTGTTTCTCGATGGAACCCCTTACGATCAACCGGTGTCGATCGGCGATGTGCGTGGTTTACCGCTCAGCGACGACGACAAAGTCTTTGTCGAGATGGTTGAATATCCCGACGATGATGGCCATGGTGGCGAAGCCGTCCTGCTAGAGCGATTGGGCAGCAGCAGCAATCCGGCGATCGATACGCTTACGATCATGCGGCAATACGCGCTGCCCGATGCGTTTCCCGAACGCGTGCTCGAAGAAGCACGCGCCCAAGCCGATGCCTTCAATGACGAAGAGGTGCCGGAAAACCGCAAGGATCTCACCAAGCTGTTGACGATCACGATCGACCCGTTCGATGCACGCGATTTTGATGATGCAATTTCGCTCCAACGCGAAGAGGGACGGTGGCGGTTGTGGGTTCACATCGCTGACGTCAGCAGCTTTATTCCGGCTGGCAGTGCGTTGGACGAGGAAGCCCGAAATCGAGCGACGAGCGTTTATTTGCCCGATCGCGTCGTGCCGATGATCCCTGAAATTATCAGCAACCACCTCGCCAGTCTTCAGCCCGATCGAATTCGTTTGGTGAAGACGGTCGAGATCGAAATCCTTGACGATTTGACGGTCACCCATTCGGAAGTTCACAACGCAGCGATCCTAAGCGACAAGCGTTTGAACTATGAACAGGTCGACAAGTTTTTGGCCAACCCCGATTCCCATCGCGAGCCATGGGGGGATGCCGTTTGTGATCTGCTTTCTCAGATGCATACGTTGGCGATGAAGATGCGAAAGGCTCGCTTCAAAGGCGGATCCCTTTCGATGGATATGCCCGACGTCAAATTGAACTTTGATCGCTCGGGTAAAGTCCGAGGAGCCTATCTGGTTGAAAATACCGAGAGCCATCAAATCATTGAAGAGTTCATGTTGGCGGGCAACCAAGCCGTGGCAACCTGGCTCGATGATTTGGAATTGAACTTTTTGCACCGAATTCATGAGCCACCTCAGCGGCGTAAGCTCCGCGATCTGTTGGCGTTTGTCCGCGATATCGGCTTGAACATTGATTCGCTAGAGAGTCGCTTTGAAATTCAAAGGGTGCTCGACTTGGTCGCCGGGACGCCACTCGAACAAGCGGTGAATTTCTCGGTCTTGAAGTCGATGAACAAGGCGGTTTATGGGCCCCAGCGTGAAGGGCATTACGCGCTCGATATGGAGCATTATTGTCACTTCACCAGTCCGATTCGTCGTTATCCCGATTTGTCAGTCCATCGCTTGATCGAAAAACTGTTGGAAGGGAAAAAAACACCCGACGAATCGTTTTCGGAATTGCTGCGTCTGGGGCATCACTGCAGCGACATGGAGCGAAACGCTCAACAGGCCGAACGCGATTTGATCGAGCTAAAGCTTTTGCACTTTTTGAAAAAGAAGGTGGGCGAGAAGCTCGAAGCGGTGGTCAGTCGCGTTTTCCCCGATGGGATTCACGCGCGTTGCATCAAGCTTCCCGTGGACGGTTTTTTGCCCGTCACATCGTTGCCCCGAGATCGTTACCGGTTTGAGCGACAGGGCCAACAATTGGTGGGCTTCCGAGAGGGGCATCGTTTTCGATTAGGGGATTTGTTAACGGTCCAAATTGCGAAAATTGATCTGCAAGAGCGGCAACTGTTCGTCGACTTGGTGAAAAATCATTCCTCGGAACACACGCCGGTCGTCTCCACGCGTGGGAAAAGTGACAAAATTAGGGCGGGAACGAAGCGGAAAAATCAGGCGCGGGAAAACAAGAAGCGGCGAAAGCGGTAGGCATTCCTCGGAGTGGGCTTTTCGATTGCTCGGTTATGGATAAACTGACGGCTGCTGGCCAATTCGGTTGCCGCACACCGATCATTAACATCACGGCCGATCCCGAACGCAATCGCACGAACACTCGCGGTGACGGCGCCTCGCGGTTATTGCGTCTCGCTGAAACTCGATGGAGACTCCTGCTACAAGCGGACCTGCCATGAATACATCGCTTGCCACTACCCCGTTGGACGCATGGCACCGCTCTGCCGGTGCAAAAATGGTCCCCTTCGCGGGCTATGAGATGCCGATCCAGTATGCGTCGATCGTCGGCGAACACCAAGCGTGCCGCACCTCTGCTGCGCTGTTTGACGTCTCACACATGGGACGCATTCGCTTTGACGGCGATGGCAGCGAACACTTGCTCGATCATCTGCTAACGCGTCGAGTTTCCGATTTGCCCGTGGGCGGCGTCCGCTACGGATTGATGTGTAACGCCGAAGGTGGCGTGTTGGATGATGTGTTAGTATCGCATTTGAAGACCCCGTCGGATCGACGATTTCATTTGTTGGTCGTTAACGCATCGAACCACCAGAAAATTATCGATTGGATCACTCCCCATCTGCCCGACTTTCCTACGGTCACGATGTCGGACCGTACCGAGTTGACCGCGATGATCGCAGTCCAAGGTCCCAAAGCGATCGACGTTTGCAAGAAATTATTCACGTTCGATCCAAGTCGCTTGAAGTATTACCAAGCCACGATTACCGATCAGTTTAAAAAACCGGTGATTGTCAGTCGCACGGGCTATACCGGCGAAGATGGTCTCGAATTGATTGTTCGCGCCGAAGAAGCCAACCGTGTCTGGGAGAATATTCTGCTCGCCGGACGCGACGAAGGCTTTACCGCGGTCGGATTAGGAGCTCGCGACACGTTGCGAATGGAAGCGGGGATGCCGCTCTATGGTCATGAGCTAAACGAGTCGATCGATCCGATCTCAGCCGGTTTATCGTTCGCATGTAATCTGCAGGATCGTACGTTCGTCGGTAGCGACGCGCTGCGAGCGATCAAAGCCGCAGGACCAAAGCAAGTTCGCGTGGGCATGATTCCCGAGGGGAAACGCCCGGCACGTGAAGGTTGTGATGTGCTCGATTTGGATGGCAACAAGATTGGCTGTGTCACCAGCGGCGGTCCGTCGCCGACGCTCGGGCACCCGATCGCGATGGCCTACGTCGCCACCCAACACGCAAACGACAAACAGTTTCAAATTGATATTCGAGGGAAGTCGGTTTTGGCAAACGCCACGCCGCTGCCCTTTTACAAACGTTCTAAGAAGGTTTGATCGTCCCAAACTTTCGCTCGTCACTGAAGGAATTTACACATGCCCCGTGATCCAGAAAACTTGTTGTACGCCGAGTCGCACGAATGGTGTGATGTGGTCGAAGAAGGTGGAGCAAAAATTGCAACCATCGGAATTTCCGCGTTTGCAATCGAGCAGCTCAACGACCTTGTTTACATGGACCTTCCCGAAGTTGGCAAAGCGGTCACCGCAGGGGAAGAGTTCGGTGAAGTGGAATCGGTCAAAGCGGTGAGTCCGTTGTACAGTCCGATCACGGGTGAAGTCGTCGAGGTTCATAGTGAGCTGCCCGACAACTTGGACCAACTCAACGATGATCCCTACGATTTCGGTTGGATTCTTAAGGTCAAGGTTAGTGACGACTCGAACTTGTCATCGCTGATGGACGCAGCGGCCTACAAGAAACAGTGTGCAGCGTCGGGTTAGTCAGGCAAACGCTTTCACGCCGCCGGCGGCAGGAAAACTAATTTTGAAGTGGGAGCCGTGACAGGCATGCAGGCGAGATTAATCGAGTTAGCAGCGGGCGGTCCGGCTGAGAATATGGCGATTGATCAAGCGCTCCTGGAATCCGTCCACTGCAACGCGGTTCCGACGTTACGTCTCTACACGTGGTCTGAGCCAACGGTTTCGCTGGGGTACTTCCAAAAGGCAACGGATCGTCGGACGCACCTGCCAAGTTCGACATCGGCGTTCGTGCGTCGCGCTACCGGCGGCGGGGCGATCGTTCATCACCACGAATTGACCTATAGCTTTGTTTGGCCTTTGCAGTACGCGTCGATGGGCGCCAAGGCAGGGCTGTATCAACAGACGCATCAAGCGATCGTGGAATCACTTCGATCGTTTGGCGTCCAAGCGACACGCTTTGGCGATGGGGGGAACGCGTCGGTCGCGGGCACCTGCGACTCCGCCACGCAGACCCCTGGCGCCTCGTCGGGCGATCCCTTTCTTTGTTTTCAGCGACGCACCGAAGAAGACCTAATCGTCAGCGGGTACAAGGTCGTCGGCAGCGCTCAACGGACCGGTCGAAACGCGGTTTTACAACACGGCAGTATCCTGCTCGACGTGACTCCGTTCGCCCCCGAGCTCCCTGGCATTGTGAACTTAACGTCACGAGTCATCGCCCTCGATCAGCTCGCTGTGGCGTTGGCGGAGGCAATGGCGAGCGTTTTTAAGCTTGAATTTGAAAAATTTTCCCTCGATGCGGAAGTGCAGCAAAGGGCACGCGAGGTCGTTCGAGAGCGGTTTGGGCAGCAAAGTTGGAACGAAAAACGCTGAATCTAGTGTTTGAGGTCACTGCGGCATCCCCCAGTGGGGGTGGGTTTTGCCCGGCTGGGTATTAAAATAGACGCAAAGGCGTCCGGACTTGCACTAAAACGCAAATACAGGCATTCTGCTGACCTTGAAACTGCTTAGAATCAGGCTTAGCGAATTGATTCGGACGCTTGAGGGCGGAAGCCTCAAGCAGAGAAAGCCATCTTCCTGTAATTTTAAACAGTTCTTGATCAGGAAACGGATTGATCAGGATTAGCCTGCAGTGGCGTCGAGAGGGAGGGGGATTCAATTTCCGGCTCTGTCCTGACGTGCGGTGCGGAGTTTTATGCCTGGGGACCCGAGCGTTCCAAGGTGATTGTGGGCTGAAGAGGTTGGTGAATTCGTCTGCAACGTGGGTGTCAGCCATCGTGAAAGAGGTGCTTCATGAAAGTAATGTTGAAAGTTTTGACGGGAAGTCACTCTGGCAAAGAGATTGCGGTTGCCAGTGAGAAGTTTTTGATTGGCCGAAGCGACTCGTGTTCCCTACGTCCCAAGAGCGAATCCGTTAGCCGCAAGCATTGCATTATCGTCCTGAAAGAGGGACGCGTTCTCGTCCAGGATTTGAAAAGTCGCAATGGCACGTTGGTCAACGGCAAGCGATTGCCCACCGACATGGCGAAGGTTCTCAAACCGGGCGACAAGTTGACGATCGGCAAGTTGGAATTTGAAGTCTTGATTGAGCACGGCTTGCAGGCGGCTAAGAAACCGCAGGTTGCCAATGTGGAAGACGCGGCCGCACGTGTCGTTCAAGCAGGTTCAGGGGACAGCAAATTCGAAGAGGTTGATGTCAATTCGTGGTTGGACGAGGCTGACCAGATTGATCGGGTGCGCAAGATCTCGGATCCTGAGACACGCCAACTCCGGCTCGACAATCCTGCGGAAGCCAAGAGTGATACGGACTCCGATAGCACCGAGCTTTCGGTCAACGACGAAGATCCCGCAGCGCGTAAACGCAAGATTCCTGAAAAGCAGAAGCCACAAAAGCTGCCCGAAGGATTGAAGAAGAATATGAAAGAGAACTCGCGTGACGCTGCCGACGATGCACTCAAGCGATTCTTTAGTGGTCGTTAGGAAATGGGGATGGAAGAATCGACTGCGTTTCTAATCGAACGTCATCGTCAGAACGACCCCGCTGCGTTTGAAAAGCTGGTGGGGCGATACCATTCGCTCGTCTTTGGCGTCTGTATGCGGTTCATGCGTCATCGCCAAGACGCCGAGGACATGACCCAAGAAACCTTTTCGCGCTTAGCTCGCTATTTGGGACGCTGGGATTCCAAACGCCCCATTGAACCTTGGTTGGTGACGATCGCAGGAAATCGCTGTCGCACCCTACTCTCGCGGCATCGCCACGAAGTGGTCACCGGGATCCCCGTCGAGCCCGCGGTCGATCGGGTGAGTGAGAAGATCGCAGCGGATTCGTTGCGTGAAGAGGTTCGGTTGGCGCTCGCCACTCAGCCCAAAAACCATCGACGTGCGTTTGAGCTATTTCATGAGCAATCGCTGAGCTATGCCGAGATCGCCGAACATCTGGGCTGTCCCGTTGGGACGGCGAAGACTTGGGTGCATCGAGCCCGATTGGTGATTATGGACGAGTTGCTCAAACGCGAGGTGGTGGTCGTCAACAACCCTCCTGCAAGAATGGCGAAGCTGTCCCACCTCGACTCCGCCAAGACATTTGTTCGTTCAGAGGATCAAGTATGACTTGCGACGAATTCATGGCGACCCTTCAGGATCAGCTTGACCAGCAAGAATCGTTGTTGGATCATCGGGGGCTTCAACTGCACGCATCGCAGTGTGAACAATGTCGAGGGCGATGGATCGCTTGGCAACAAATTGCGACGGTGCTGCCGACGCATTCGCTGCACCGTCACCCCGTCTCCACCCGCCGGCTTGGGCATCGCAACGTGATGCTGGGGGCGATCTTGGCGATGGCGGCTTCGTTGTTGGTTGCGTTTCTTGTTCCCCGTTCCCCCGAGCCAGCGATCGCGGTCGTCGCAGCCGCGTCGTCACCACGTGCTCCCGAGCGTGCGGTGGTGCCGATGAACGCGAGGCCGATGAACTCTGTTGAAAACGCAACGTATTTATTGCAGACCAATCCCGCCGTATGGCTTCAGGATGTCCAACAGCGAGATTGGTTGGGCAACACGATGCCAACCGTGCGGTCGTTTGGGGAGGGGGTCGCACCGATTGGCCGTTCTCTGTTGCGAGCCGTCACGCTGTTGACGACTTCGGGAAATGGCTAGCCGGTAGGTAACGTGTGATCGGTTGGGCTACCAAGAGGGATGTGTTTGGGGGCTAGTTTTTTGAGTCTTAACGACGTGGATCGATTGAAAATGGAGTTGCGTCGGAAATTTGTGTTTACCTGCTTGGGCTGGCTGATTGCCCTGGGGGTCTCTCCGGCGAGTGCGGAGCAATTGTTTCAGCTTCGCAATGGTTTGACGTTGCGCGGGACCAAGGCCGAGATTGCTTCGCTGAACGCCAACGCGTTTTCGGCTGCCGCCGCCGGCGAAATCAAATTGAGTCCGATTTGGATCGTCGACGACGGTTTGACCCGCATCTACTTTCATGGCAAAGGGATGGCCGCCGCGGAACCGGTGGACGTTCGTGATATTGAGCAATCGATCGAATTTTGGCAGCCCACGCCGCTCGGTGGAAAAGAGATCTCAGCGATTGGCAGTATTCTAGGGGTTTCGCCATTCAACGAGTTCGGGCGACGCGTGATGACCGTCCGTGGGGTCGATGGGACGCCGATACGTTTGGTCCAAGGGATCACGGAAATCAACGGTCGTTATGCCCGCGTCGAAGGGCTCAAAGGCGAAACGTCTTATGTCTGGGATATGCGTTTGGCGACCAGTTCGTTGAAATCCGATGAGCTCAAAGCAATTTTTCGTCGACGATTGGACTGGGACAGTCTCGATCAACGGCTTCAAGCCGTTCGTTTTTTTATGGAAGCGGGACGGCATGGCGACGCCATCGATATCCTTCGCGAAGCGATCGATACGTTCCCGGAAGCGGCAAAGATGCAACGTCAGGTCGTGGCCTTGACGGAGCGTCAGGCGACTCAGTTATTGGACGAAGCAAAGTTGCGGGCGGCATCGGGGCAAGAAACATTGGCATTGGAAATCTTAGAGAAATTTCCTGTGGACCTGCTCGGCCGAGTCACGCGATTGCAAGTCGAGGATGCGACCGAAAAAATCCTTGGCACCCAGCGTCAATCGGCATCTCTGGTCGCTCAGCTTGAGACGCAGATTGCTCAGCTGAATCGGGCTCAAGAGCTTCAGCCGATTCTCGCGGAGATCAAGGCCGGGCTGTCATCGTCAACCTTAGCCCGGATGAGCGATTACATTCGTCTGGGGACGTCCGAGGCAGTGCCGCTGGAAAATCGTGTCGCGTTGGCGGTGGCCGGGTGGTTGCTCGGCAGCGGGTCGGGTGAACAGAACTTGACCGTTACGATTTCGCTTGTGAAAGTTCGTGATTTGGTGGCCGAGTATTTGGCCAGTTCGGATCCGGCGCGACGTCAAGCGATTCTCGCGGAAATGCGAAACCTCGAAGGGGCACAAGCGGAATACATCGACCGCATGTTGCCACTGTTATCTCCGCCGCTCGATTGGCCTGAAGGGTCGCAGCACGAGTCGATCCCCGGTCTGCATTGGGTCGGAGACGAAAGCGAGCAACTTGACCAACCTCCGGTGCCTCGATATGCCATTCAACTACCACCGGATTACAATCCACTCCGCGAGTATCCATGCATTTTGTCGCTGCACCCGGTGCGTGGGACGCCGATGTCGGAGATCGATTGGTGGAGCGGAGTTTACAGCGAAGAGATTCAAGCGAGATTGGGCCATGCGTCTCGTTACGGGTTTATTGTGGTTGCCCCATTGTGGACTCGTGCATCGCAAGGCGAGTACGAGTACACGTCGCGAGAACACGAACGCGTCCTGGTTTCGCTACGCGATGCGATGCGTCGATCCTCGATCGATGCGGATCGGGTGTTTATCGCCGGGCATGGTGAAGGGGGCGCTGCGGCATGGGACATCGCTTATTCGCATCCCGATCTCTGGGCTGGCATGATTTCGATTAGTGGCGAACCGGCAAAAACGATTGCCCATTATCACCCCAACGCACCCTATGTTCCGATGTACTTGGTGATGGGCGAACGCGATGGGGCACCGACGCCGCTGGTGCGTAACGGACCGGTCATGGATGATTATGTAAAGTTTAAAAGCGATGCCATGGTCGTGATGTATCGGGGCCGAGGACGCGAGTTTTTCTATGAAGAGATTCATCGGTTGTTCGATTGGATGCGTTTGCCTGCGCATGTTCGGAAAGAAGCTCCCACCGCGATCGACACCGTGACGATGCGCGAAGGTGACAATTTCTTTTGGTGGTTGGAACTTGGCCCAATCAAGCCCGATGTGGCGATTGATCCGTTGATGTGGGATCAAGCCGAGCGGGTTCGCGCTGCACCGGTTTCGGCTTCCATCGGAACCGACAACCAAATTCGAGTGAACCAGGCGCCGGCCGAGCAGTTCTCGCTCTGGCTACGACCGATGCGCGATCTCGATTTAAACAAACCGGTAACGATTCGCTATCGATCGCGGCGCGTGCTGTTTGAATTTGATGGGGCCGTCGAGACGTTGCTCGAAGACGCACGTCGGCGGGCGGACCGAAAACGCGCTTATTGGGCCGTGGTCACAGTGCCCTAATCCGCCGCAAACCGGTGGCGTGATGCATGGGGGTGATGTGCCGGGGTGGTCCCGCGTGGGGAGCGAACGTGTGATCGCGATCCACCATCACTTCGTTCGCGATCACTCCTTCGGCGCGGCGGCGGGCGTATCGCGTCCCTCCGCAGGGCATGGTTCAGTGCCCCGTTGTTTCACGGGACTGCCATTCCACAGACCTGCCATTTCACGGGACTGTCATCTCACGGGACTGTCATTGTGCGACGCAGGGTCTCAAGGTAGGCGATGGATTGGCTAAGGGGGGGCACCCGACTCAAAGTGCCTTTTAGGTTCTTTTTTCGGGAATGGCGGACTTAGAGCGCCTAGCGGCATTCAAATTTGAGCAGGTTTACTACCAGACTTCGCTTACAATGGCCGTGTCCCCCAAGCGTTTTATTCATTCCCGGAGCGAGTACGGTGAAGCGACGTGACTTTTTAACGACTCAGGCTTTGCTAGCGTCTTCGGCCCTTGCGATCGCCCCGGAAACCATGTGTCAGGCCGATTCGAACGAATTGGGAAAGTCGAATTCAAGCTCTGCGGAACCGACGAATGCCGGACAATCGGGGCGAGTTCGTCAATCGGTAATGGGATGGTGCTTCGCTGGGATCGATGCATTGACCTTGGCTGGGCACTGCAAGCGGATAGGCTTCGAAGCGATGGAGGGGATTCCGGCAAGCAGTTACGAGGCGGTGACGAAGCGAGGGCTGAAAATTGCGCTCACGGGCAGTCATGGATTCGCAAAGGGGCCACTCGATCGAGAAAATCATGCCGAAGTTGAAGCAAAGTTGCGCGCGGGAATTGATTTAGCGGTCAAGTATGGGGCTCCAAACGTCATTACCTTTACCGGAATGGTGAAGCCGGGGATCAATGATGCGACAGCACGTCGCAACTGTTTGGAATGTTGGAAACGTGTACTACCTTATGCCGAAGAAAGGAAAGTCGGAATCGTTCTCGAACACCTTAATAGCCGAGACGATTCGCATCCCATGAAAGGCCATCCAGGTTATTGGGGGGACGATTTGCACCTTTGTGCCGATTTGGTCAAGGAGATGGGGTCTGCTCAATTCAAATTGCTATTTGATATCTATCACGTGCAGATCATGCATGGCGATTTGATTCGAAACATTCGCCAATACCATCCGCTGGTGGGGCATTATCACACCGCAGGAAATCCCGGTCGCGGCGAACTGGACGACAATCAAGAAATCAATTATCCCGGAGTCATCCGCGCGATCCTCCAAACGGGATACCAAGGATTCATTGCCCAAGAGTTTATTCCCACCTCCGACGATCCCATCGACTCGCTGGAAAAGGCGTTTCATCTTTGTAACGTTTGATTCCAGCGGCGAGGCGATGCTCGCAAAGAACCACGGGGGCCACAAAAAATGAGGTGCCCTGAAGAAACCGCGATCCTTGAGAGGCTCGCAGGTGTCAAATCCGAAGGTTTGACATCCAATGATGTTGTGACACGGTCCGGCGGTTTGCCTAGGGGCAATGAAGTTCGCCAGATCCATCCATTTTTATCGGTCTATTAAGTTTTGACAGGATTGAGTGAAGGCATTACTGAATCGATGCAACCTTCTAACCGCGAAACGAACGAGTTGGGGGTCGAAGAATTTCGACGTCTCGGCGTCCGTCTGAATGAATGCCGATTGCCGGTAATTCGGATGGCGGCGTCGCGCGTTAGCAAGTCGCTGGTGGATCAACAGGTTGCCTCGCCTTCGACCGAACGTGAGCGTGAGTTGTCGCTCGTCGTCACCTCGGCTTATCGAGTGCTCGATCCCCGCAACCGCACCGACTTCGTCCAGCGAATTTTGGTGGGGCGACTGCAGCCCAACGAAACTGCGTGGTCAGGCCAACAGAACTTTCGGATTGACGCTGCGGCATCGACATCCCGCCGCGCGGAGTTTGAAAGTCAAGCGGACGACGAAGTCGAGCTTTTTCGGTTTGACGCTGACCCAACGAAGGAAACGTCCTTTGCGGTTCGGACATCGGGTACCCTCGCCAATTGGACCCAGTCCCTCGATTCCCAAGATCTGATTGAAGCAGGGGTTCGGCGGCGGCGGTTGGCCCAGGTGCGAAGCTGGATCCGCCGCCCGCGGTCGGTGTTCTCGTTGTTCGGTTTGTTTGTCGCCGCTACGATCGGGATTGCCACCGTCGATTTTCGATCTCACGAAAATGTCACTCCCACGACCGCGCTGGCCACCCACGTCGAACCTGCAACGTCATCCCACACCGCTACGTTACCCAACGCCGTAGCATTACCCAGCGCTGCAGCATTACCCAGCGCCGCAGCGGATGCGACGCCGGCTCCAGCGGTTGCAACCGAGGTTGACGTTGCGAAGAGTGACATCGCTGTGAAGAGTAACGATGCTGGGAAGAATAACATCGCTGCGGTCACGGATTCCCCAGCGGCGGGATCGATAGCGACCGATTCGATGCAAGCTAACGCTGTGATCGCAACGGTGGAAGAGACTGGCGTCGCTGCGGTCAACGTTGCTACGGCCGACCCATTAGGCTCGGCCGTCAATCCCGCTCCCTCGATGAGCGAGGACACGACGCTCTTAGCGCAGTTGGAAGAGATCGTCGCGAAGGGAGAAATGCCCAATCACGCGCCGCCACCTGCTGCGGTTGCGTCAACGGGAGACTCCGCAAAAGACGCACTCGTCGATGTTGATTCCATGACGATCCAACCGAGCAAGGACTCCGCCACGGAGTTTCTGCCCGACCCGTTTGCAATCGAGGAAATTGGGGCTCGTGGCGCCGCCGGGCCGCATGGCTTTGCGGTGGCAAACTCGTTGGAGATGCTCAAGTCGTTAGACGATTTGGCCGCGCAAATCCAAGCCTTTCACGAGGCCAATGGCGTGAATGATGATGAATCAAAACGCCCTCCCCTGCCCTCCCCCGAACGTCGATCGGCCATCCGGACGCTGCTGAAGTCGCGTTTCCCCTTGCTCGGAACCCGCTTGTTGCCGGGGCAAATCCCAGGCTTGCTCAAGCAGTTAAAGGATTCGGTGGCAGATCATGCAGCCGCCAGTGACGAGGCTTTCGTCACAACGGTGTTGGTCGCAGAGCACGCGTGGTTGGTGCAGGACACCGTCAGCGTGGAGAGCCAGGTAAGCGATTTGACGAACGTTTTCGCGATCACCAAGGATGAGATCCTGGTCGAATCGTTTTTAGCCGCCTTTGCGATCGCGGATTTGGATGAAACGAAACAGTTTTTGGCTCGCAATGGATTTGTGTTGGCGGAGCGTTTGTTAACGAGGGAGTCGTTTCAGCAAAGCAGGCTTGTCGTTGCGAGTGCGACGGAATTGGCAAAGCAGATTGGCGACGAGCCGCTGGTAATTGATGCCCAACGGCTGGCACAGGCGATTGAGCAAGCGGCGAAGATGTCGGCCACCGTTGTTCGCAGAGAGAATCTCGAGTTCGCCTCGGACGCGGAGCGTGGCGTGGCGGGACGTTACTACTGTTTGCTGATTCGCAATTGGGAGGATGGTCTGCCCTGGTTGGCAAAGGTCAGTGATCCACGGATTGCGAATCTTGCCAAGCAAGAGTTGGCGCTAACGAAGACGTCCTCGCTCAGTGATTGGAACGCACTAGCCGATCGTTGGCGCACCGCTGCGGATCACGCCGATGGTCGCACCGCCGATTCGATTCGTTGCCATGTGTTGGCGTTAAAACGCATGATTGTGGTAGGAACGGATGGATTCCAAAAACTTCAGCTGCAACGTGAGATCGACGAACTGGAATCCGAGTTGCCGTTTTATATGGTGAAAACGCGCGCGGCGGTGACACCAAAATCGGCGCCGGTTACCGATTCGATCAAGTTGGCTACGACGCCGACGTTGGTCGGTTCGATGAGCGGGATGTTGGGGCAGGTAACGATTGACGGTCGACCGGCGCCGTTCCAAGTGCTCTACTTGCCAGGTGAGTTGCTGACGCCCGAGGCGTTGAAGCAATCGGCTGCGATTTGGAGTTTAGAAGATCAGGTGGTTGAGATCGAATTTTCGGGACAGCTGCGGTTGTCCACCCCAATGGAGGTTCGCTTGCTGGCTTCGGTTGCCGATGAGGAAGCGTACGGTGAAGTTCGCATCGATGGAGAGCGGGTTGTTTTTGAGGCCGACCCGGGGATTGCTGATCGTTGGCTTGGCTCGGGAAGTCACGAAATCCAATGGAATCTCCGCGTGACCCCGCAGACGAACGCTCATTTTCATGTGCAAGAGGTGCTAACCGGCGGTGAATTGAATCTCACTCGCCCGCATGCCATGCAATAACCCTCGCCAAGCTCGTACAATGCATGGAGAGTGTACGACACAAGACCTTGGACTGAGAGTGAATGAACGTGGTAAGTGAAACCCCGAAGCCGTCTACCTTACGCGAATTGCGGGAAACCTCTTGGGCGTCGAAAAGCGTCAAGCAAGAAATTCGAGACAATTTCGTTCGCATGTTAGCCAGTGGCGAGGAATTGTTTCCCGGCATCGTTGGTTACGAAGACACGGTGATCCCGGAAATCAACTTAGCCTTGCTGGCGGGACACGACATGTTGTTCCTGGGGGAGAAAGGCCAAGCGAAAAGCCGGATCATGAGGATGTTGACTCGGTTTTTGGATGAATGGGTGCCCTACATCGATCATCCCGATTTGCCGGTGCACGAGGATCCTGAAAAACCCATTTCGGCGGCCGGAAAACGACTCCTCCGCGATACCCCTGCGGAGGACATCAAGATCGCTTGGTGGCATCGCAGTAACCGATATGCTGAACGTCTCAGCCCAGGGACAAAGTTCGCCGACATCATTGGTGAAATCGATCCCGCCAAACTCACCGGCGGAGTCAGCATGAGTGCTGAAGAGGCGCTATCGTTCGGTTTGATTCCACGCATGCATCGTGGCATTTTTGCGATGAACGAATTGCCGGAGTTGGATGATCTTGTCCAAGTCGGGTTGTTCAATATCCTCGAAGAACGCGATGTGCAAATCCGTGGTTATCCCATTCAATTTGATATCGATTTGGTGATTTTGTTTTCGGCGAATCCAGCGACTTATAATCGTAGTGGTAAAGTCATTCCGCAGCTGAAGGACCGCATCGGCGCGATTGTCCAGACGCATTATCCGAGTGAACGAGATCAAGGAATTGAGATCCTACAACAGGAGGTGGGACACGATCTTGAAAGCGATTATCCGGTGCAAGTGCCGTACTTTATGTACCAAATCGTCGAAGAGATCACCAACCAAGCTCGTCATAGCAAGTACGTCGATCAAGCCTCTGGTGTTTCCGCTCGATTCTCACTGGCAAACTTTCGCACACTTGTCGCATCGGCCCGACAACGGGGGGTGATCCATGGCGAGAAACCGGCCGTCCCACGAATCAGTGATTTGGGACATCTCTATTCCAGTTCGCTTGGAAAGCTTGAGCTCGATTTGATGGGGACCCATCAAATGAGTGAGCGGCAAGTGCTCGATGCCGTCGTGGCAAAAGCCATCGAAGTCGTCTTCAAAGAGTATGTGGAAGAGCATGGTTTGTCGGAGATCGCCGAAATCTTTCGTGGCGGGGTTCGCGTGGAAGTCGGTGATTTGCTGCCTAGCCGTGACTACGCCGAGCGACTACGGAATGTCCCACCCGCTTGGAACAAGGCGTTTGAGGTCAACGCCAGCGAGAATGATGCGGTCAGGGCCAGTTGCGTCGAGTTTGTTCTAGCAGGGCTGTTCAGCATGGAGCGAATTAGTCGCTCACAGCGATTTGGAAAGATTGAGTACGAGTGCTAAGCAACTCGGATCGGTGTCGAGCTTGTCCGACCCGACATCGGCTTTCCTCGTTTGTGGTCGGCACACTCACGCGTGGCACACCAGCCTCGCGGCGGCCCCTCTCCGACACCACAGCCTACATCGGTATGCCAACTTTTAATTTGCTCGTCCGCAGGAAATCAGAATGGATCGTCGACTTGGGGGCGTGATTCACGCCTATCAAAAATATGACCCGGTACAGTTTCCGTCTCCCTCTCAGCCGCCACCAGACCTGGTTTCCTCGGCGTTTGAACAAGCGTTGATGTACGGCAACTATCACGAGTTAACCGAAGAGGAGCTCGCTCGGGCGATCCGCTTGGACCCTAGTCAGCTTGCCAGCCTTGGACCCAGCTTGGAGATGCTGCGCGCGATCTTGGAAGAACGTAAACGCAAAATTCTAGCCACCTACGAATGCGATACCGTTCAAAAGAAGGCGCGCAAAGCGTTCCATCAATCGGCCAAACAGGTTCGTTTGCCGAAAACGCTCGACAAGCATTTTCAACGCGCCATCGCGCAAGAACAACCTTACCTGTTGGAGTCGTTGTGGTACCAAGCGGGCGACGATCAAAGCGCCGCCGCCCGGGATTTGCTCAAAGTGACTCAGCGAATGAGCGACAAGCACCATATCGAAGAACTGGCTTCGAGCTATCACTTTACTGGGCTCGAGTCGATGTCGATCGACAAAGCGTTGGAGGTCAAGGAAGAGTTAGAGAAGATCGATGAGTTGTTAAAGCAATTAGAGGAAGCGGAGAAGACGGCTCAGATTGCGATCATCGATATGGATCTGTTGAGCGAATTCACCCAGCCCGGTGACATGCAGCAGCTCGAAGAGATGCGTCGCCAATTGGAAAACCTCGCCCGTGAGCAAGCCGAACGTCAAGGGTTGGAGAAGGATCCAAACAAACAAGGCGGATTTCGCTTGACTCCCAAGGCTTACAAAATTTTTCAAGGACGGCTGTTGGAGCGAATCTTTAGCCAACTTGCTCCTTCCCGCTCCGGACGGCATGCAGGTGACGTGGTCGGCGAAGGCGCCGTCGAGCTACAGCGAACTCGACCCTACGAGTTTGGTGATAGCGTTGCGAACATGGATTTGCCACAAACGATCATCAATGCACTGTTGCGGCAAGGCGACGAGCGACCGTTGCGATTGCGTAGTGATGATATTGTTGTGCATCAAACACGGAACCATCCGAAGTGTGCGACCTGCGTGATCATGGACATGAGCGGGTCGATGCGGTACGACGGCCAATACATCAATGTGAAACGTATGGCGTTGGCCATGCAGGGGTTGATTCAATCGGAGTATCCCGGTGACTTCCTCCGTTTCATCGAAATGTATACATTCGCAAAATTGGTTTCGCCCGGCGAGATTATCGAATTGATGCCCAAGACCGTCACCATTCATGACCCCTGGGTACGGCTAAAAGCGGACATGAGTGATGATGAACTCAGTGAGCACCAAGTCCATCCTCACTTTACGAACATCCAGCACGCGCTAAAACTGGCCCGGCAAAATCTTGTTAACAGTGACACGCCCAATCGACAAATCGTGCTGATCACCGATGGATTGCCGACGGCGCATTTCGAGGACGAGTGGCTATACATGTTGTATCCACCCGACCCGATGACCGAGCAAGCGACGATGCGTGAAGCCCGTTTGTGCCAAAAGGAAGGCATCACGATCAATCTTTTTCTGGTCCCGAGTTGGTCGCAAAACGAAGAGGATATTCGCTTTGCCTACCGACTTGCGGAGACCACCCAAGGCCGCGTGTTCTTTACCAGCGGTCGCGATTTAGATCGTTTTGTCGTTTGGGATTACGTGCAAAATCGGCGTGATATTATTTCCTAAGCGGCGGGGCAGCAGTCGATCCGCAACACGAGCCGCTGGACGTCCACCCCGATAGTTCATGATCCGACGCGTAAGTGCCTAAGTTGCGTGTTTTTCATAGCCCGACGCGTTAGCGAGAGACCAAACGATTCCCTTAGCGTCGCTATGTTGTCGCGGGGGCCTCGGTTTCCGCTCACTGCGCCGGCGAAGCGATCGTGATCATCACGGCTTGATGATCGCTGGCGAAACGCCCCGATGAAGTTCTCGGGTCAAGTGTCTGATGCGTGGTCACGTTTGCTTTGGGATCGCTCAACAGGATGTAGTCGATTCTGCCGGACAAGTTTAACTTCTTGAACCCATTGAACGTCCCTTGGGGGCCTGTGGGCATGGCAGCACTTTGTGCGATGGAGTCGAAAAAGGTGACCCCCTCGAGATCGCCTGCGAGCAAATGTTGCAGCGGTCTCGATTTGGGGAGCGCGTTGAGGTCGCCCATCACGACGACATCAAGGTTGTCTCGCAATTCGGCGGCTTTGCTGCGCAATAGCTTCGCCGAGTTTTCACGTGCCTGGGCACTTTGATGATCGAAGTGCGTGTTCATCAAGAGCCACCGCTGAGGGTTGGATTTTGCATGGATTTCAATCCACGAACAAATCCGCGGCAGATTCGCCCCCCAGGCGTTCATACCGATGGCTCCTGGATCGGGACCAAGCCAAAAGGTTCCCTTACGCACCACGTCAAATTGGTCTCGTCGCCAAAATAGAGGTGAGAACTCACCCCCGTCGGCGCCGTCGCTGCGTCCCAGACCATACCAATAAAAATCGGGCAACCGCGCCGCGAGATCATCGATCTGCTTTCGTGTTGCTTCTTGCAATCCAACGATATCGGCTTGCTGGATCGCTTTGGCAACGTCATCGACTCGGTGATCCCAATGATCCTTGCCATCATTTGGACTTAAGTAACGAATGTTGTAGCTCATCAGACGCGACGTCTCGTCTGCGCTGGTGGTCGTGACGATCAGACAAGCGAGAATCGCAATGAAAGACATCTTCATGGAAACGGATTCCGATGGTTGTGGAAATGAGAGATTGCATTGACGGCAACGCCCTCGAGAGGCCTCGATTGTAATCGTTGGGCACCATCAATGTTTGGCGGTGCCCTTGGGCGGTTGCTTGTTGCCACCGGGCCAAGTCAGGCGTGAAGCGGCGTGACGGAGGTTGGGTTCAGAGGACATGATGCAAATCGGCTGAATGGTCGGCCTGGGGCCGTTTCCATCTCGGCAGAGTGTCGGTTTACCTTGGCCGCTGGCCCGCTGGCCCGCTGGCCCGGTGGAGCGACAGTGGACTGCATCGGAGCTGTCCATCATCGATACCCTTGAAATCGGTTGGGAAACCCTGTCTTGTCGACTGGAGGGGGGTGTCGATTGGCGTCGCAGAGGGGCTCCGGTGAGTTCTTGAGTTTTTTTGCAAATTTGTTGCTTGTTGATCTCGGAGCCATTACAAACGGTACAGATCGTATTACGAAGTGGCTGGGTTTCTCTCGGTCGCGGAACTTCTTTCTCAGTACTTATCTCTTTGGAAACCACATGGATGCTTTCCGTTCTTGAAGGCGCTTCCATGTGGTGACTCGATACCGTTTATTCAAAAATTTGTGTTTCGTTTGTTACCTATTTGGGAAGTGAGATCTCATGAGTCGTCGTTCAAAAAGGGGCTTTACGCTCGTTGAATTATTGGTGGTGATTGCCATCATCGGAGTGTTGGTTGGATTGTTGTTACCTGCGGTACAGGCGGCGCGTGAAGCGGCGCGGCGGATGTCGTGTAGCAACAACATGAAGCAAATCGGGTTGGCGCTGCATAACTACCACAGCGCCTTCAAAAAGTTCCCCTACTCGGCCGCAGGATTTGGCTCGATGACGAGCGGCAGTGCCGTTGCAGGTTTGACTAAGGTTCGTAATCACCGCGGTTGGATTGGGTTGTTGCCTTATATCGAACAGCAAGCTTTATACGATCAAACCGATTTATCGCTGGCGACGGGGGCGTACGAGCGGGATACATCCAAGTCCACGATTTCGGGACCAAAGCCGGGGGAACCGGGCAATGCCAATGACATCGTCGTGAGCACCGTGGTCGAGGCGTTTATGTGTCCATCGGATACAAATCCCACGAATTATACGACGACGAGCAGCCCTCATTACTCGATCTCGCCCGGAACAACGACCCTTCAGGGCGCTTTTACCAACTATGACTTCAGCGTTCGTCGAGCTTCGGAATCGACTCCAAAGTGGAGTGAAGATTCGATGACGTCACGACGCATGTTTGGGATCGATGATTGGTCACGAATGCGAGATTTGACCGACGGTACTAGTAATACGATTGCAGTCGCTGAGACGCTTCGCTCCGTGATCAACGGGGTTGCACAGACTTGGGGCTACGCCAAATGGGTCGGTAGCGGTGTCGATTCTGCGTGGGCAAGAGGAATCAACGACAACGCCTGTTGCGGTTGGGATTCGCCACCCAACTCGCGCGCCCAGTTACCCAGTCGGTTGGGAGAATGGTCGACGTCGGGAAGCTTACATCCCGGTGGAGCCCAGTTCACGTTGGCTGATGGCTCGGTCCGTTTTCTAAGTGACTCGACCGAGTCAACCATCATGCTGCGATTGGGCTACATCGCCGATGGTCAAGTGCTTGGGGAGTTCTAGTCGTTGCACCGCCCCATTATCTGGCGGACTTCACCCGATTCCACCTTAAATCGTCGATTGATTTCGGTGTTTTTTAAGAGAGTTTGATCCGCAGGGTGCGGGTCTGGCTCTCTTTTTTTTTCGCTCCGTCCACCAACGGGATGCCGTCTCCGGTGCATCCTCGTTGTTCTGCGTCCACGCCGAATCGGCTGCTTTGAAGGCCCTCGCTCATATTCACTTGGTGAAATCCTGCAGGGCGACTCCGGTGGGGGTTTGCTGCGGCCTGGGAGGGTGGTGGTTGGCGAGGGAGACGAGGAGGTATTGGAGGATTGCCATTGCTTCTGGTTAGGATGTTTTTCGATTTTAGTGGCGTTTTGTTTTCCGCTTGACGACGTTAGTGAAGAGGGATTTTTCATTGCGAGGGGGCGTTTGTTGCTGTCAATTTGTTGCCATTGAGTTTAAATGGAGTTGCACTTGATTGCATCTGTGCAAAGGCGGTTCGCGGTTTCGGTGGTGGTAAGGTTATTTTTTAGCTGTTTTCGTTGTCCGACCGCGTTGATGATTTCGACATTGGTTGACGCATCGTCGTGGTTTCTCGATGACAACTTTTTTACGAGTCGTGTGTTTGTTTTGTTATTTAGTTACTCATTTGGAGAAGTGGTCTCATGAGTCGTCGTTCAAGAAGGGGCTTTACGCTCGTTGAATTATTGGTGGTGATTGCCATCATCGGAGTATTAGTCGGATTGTTGTTGCCCGCGGTGCAGGCGGCGCGTGAAGCGGCGCGGCGGATGTCGTGTAGCAACAACATGAAACAGATTGGCTTGGCGTTGCACAATTATCACAGCGCCTTTAACAGGTTCCCCTATTCGACCTCGGGGGCCGGATCGATTGATAGTGGCAGTGCGATCCCAGGACTGACCAAGGTTCGTAACCATCGCGGATGGCTAGGTTTGTTGCCTTACATTGAACAGCAAGCGTTGTACGATCAAGCCGATATGTCGCTGGCGACCGGGGCGTACGAGCGGGATACATCCAAGGCCACTCTTTCGGGGCCGAAGCCAGGGCAGCCTGGCAATGCCAATGACATCGTTGTCAGCACGGCGGTGGAGGCGTTTTTGTGTCCCTCGGATTCGAATTCCACCCACTACTCCGACACGTCGAGTGCTCATTACTCGATTTCCCCTGGGTCAACGACGCTCAAGGGGGCCTACACCAATTATGACTTCAGCATTCGGCGGACCTTTAATTCGGGGGTCATCTGGAGTGAAGATGCGATGACGACGCGCCGTATGTTTGGTTTTGACGACTCCTCGCGGATGCGAGATCTTACCGATGGAACCAGCAATACCGTGGCGGTCTGTGAGACGCTGCGCAACATTATTGATGGAGTGGCGGCGACCTGGGGATACTCCAAATGGGTTGGCCATGGAGTGGATATCGTTTGGTCTCGCGGGATCAACGACAATGAGTGTTGCGGTTGGACATCGCCACCGTACGCTCAGCAGCGGTTGCCCAGTCGGCTCGGTGAGTGGGGAACGTCGGGCAGTTTGCATCCCGGTGGAGCTCAATACACCTTGGGCGACGGCTCGGTTCGTTTCATTAGCGAGTCGATCGATTACACCACGTTGCAGCGGTTAGCGTATATCGCTGATGGTCAAGTGTTGGCGGATTTTTAATGATTGAAATTCTCGATCATGCGGCGGTTCGAATCGCTCCGTCCGTTTGACATCGGTTATGCTTGGGGCGTCATTTCCAGTTCTCGAGGAAGTTTTGTAATGCAAATGTGGAAACCGTTTTTTTGTGTTCTTGCGGTGGTCTCACTGGGAGGTGTCGGCTGCGATAGTAAGCCCGCCCTCGATGTGGTTCCCGCGTCGGGCACCGTGTTCTATGACAATCAGCCGATCGAAGGCGTCACGCTAACGCTGGTTCCGCAAGAGGGCGTTAAGGGCCGCGGTGGGTATGCGGTCAGCGCTGCCGATGGAACATTTAAGTTCCAAGCGTCACCCGAAGCGGAGGGAGTGGTTCCAGGCAAGTACCTTGTCCTGTTCCAAAAGTACACGATGCCCGATGGTTCACCGATTCCACCGGGGACTTCCGCAGCGGATGCCAATTTCAGCAACGAATTGTCTGAAGTCTATAGCCAGCCTGATCAGTCGCCGATCTACACCACCATTTCAGACGCTGGCGAAAGCGATTTGAAGTTTGAGCTAACGGCGCGTCCGCAGCGGCGTTTGTAACGGTAAGAAAATCGGCGTCGGCGCTTTCTACCTGCCATCGCAAATGACAGGCTGGTTGTCGTGCTCCAATGCATCGGGTCAGCTCCGCGTTTCGGAGCTGACCCTTTTTTTGGGTTTACCCGTCGTGGAAAATGGGGGCTGTCTGCTTCGGGAGGGCCTTTGCCGGAATCCGTCACGTTGGCACGTTCGCTCGGCGATGATTCTAACGGCGACAGCGGTGCTAACCACATTCATGCGACAGGCAAGGGTGGATTAGCCGATGTCCAGACGACATGGCTTCGAGACGACGGGGCTTCGAGGCGACATGGCTTCGCGGCTCTCGCCATCGATGTCCGCCCGGTCGCTAGGGAAGGAGGTTCCACGTTTAGCCTCAAGGAATGCTGCGGGGGCGCCCACGCACCGCTACGGAGGTCTTGGGGTTGCTGCATTGTCGTGTTGCAAGAGGAGGCGTGCGGGTTGACTTGGAGTCGTCCTTCGGTGGTTGGGAGTCGGTGTTTCGATGACCAAGCCTCTTGGTTCTACTTGTTTTAGAGGGGTGGTGGTTAGCCCGAAGGTGGTGTGTTTCGGCGTTAGGGGGGCGTCGATGGCTTCTCGTGTTCCACTGCGCTTCGTTGAGTTCCTGGGCTGAGTCGGATTGATTGGCCGCTGCCTGTAATGACAAGCATTCGATTGCGAAGCTAGCCCAAAAGAGGGACGCTGCACTCACTTGATTGAACCTTGCTCCGGTGTGAAGTCGAGTGACGCGAAGCGGCATCCTAAGTGTCTAACCTCCGATTCAAAGTTTCGATTTCTGTCTTCTGGCGAGCGTTTTCCAATCCGCTGTCCTCGCTGGGGCTGTCGACGTCGCTGTCAATTCCGTCGCCGCTACGGTGAGACCATTGTTATGAAAACGTGGTATCGACTTTGGAAGGCTGCTAGGCGTAGGGGGGGCGCGAGACCGTCCAAAAACACGTCCACTGGCGTCGGAGGCAATGTCTGTTGGGGTTCCATCGGCGGTTTTCGTGCACGACGAGTGGACTTGCAATAGCGTGCAATCGTTGATCCTTGATCGAGGCACCATTGGCCTCTTGAATCTCGTTGGCGAGTTCACGTGAGAATGCCTGGCGATCAAGGTTTGACGCCTATTCCAAGCGAGAGAGCGAATGACACGCTGGTTGAGTGATTCGCGATGCACGGATCAGTGCACGGATTAATTTAATGCACAGGCTTGTCGACAGGACTTTAGCGCCCGTCGGCCGCACCGTTCGCTTGGCTACCAGTGCCCCCTGCGGAGTTGGCGTTTCTTCGTGCTGCATCGGTTCGCGGCCTACGGCTCGCTCCAACAGCACGGCGAATCAACCTGCCTGATTTCCAACCCAATCGTGACTGACGTTCGATGTGGGAAATGGAAGGGGGGGAGGAAGAATTTACCACGGCGTCCAGGTGGTTTGGCGCTAACGCTCAGGAGGTATCCATTAAGGCGTGGCTAAGGGAGGTTGATCTTGCTTAATGTTTGCTTGGATTGTACAGTTGATGGTGAAACCTATTGGGGGACATCGAGAGGTCTCCCCTTAAGAGGCTTCGATTTTCTTTTCTTCCGCATCTACTCCGTTAATCGTAGGCGAGAGTGTTTTTCGCTTTCGCATCACTCGGCTTGGCTGCTTTGGCGTAGTCGTTTTTATCGCTATGCATTTCTTTTCCTTACCTATCTCTATGGGAGTGAGTTCTTATGAATCCTCGTTCAAGAAATGGCTTTACCCTCGTTGAATTGCTGGTGGTGATTGCCATCATCGGGGTTTTAGTTGGGTTGTTGTTACCCGCCGTCCAAGCAGCGCGGGAAGCCGCTCGGCGGATGTCGTGTTCGAACAACATGAAGCAAATCGGATTGGCATTGCACAATTACCACAGTGCCTTTCAGAAGTTCCCTTATTCGGCGGGAGGAGCTGGTTCAATCACCTCGGGCAGTGCCATTCCGGGAATGAACAATGTGCGCAATCACCGCGGTTGGTTGGGCTTGCTGCCTTACATCGAGCAACAAGCGCTCTACGACCAAGCCGATTTGTCGATGGCGACCGGTGGCTATGTGCGGGATTCAGGCCAGAGCTCCATTGGGGGACCGCGGCCAGGAGAGCCTGGCAATGTCAATGACGTTGTCGTCAGTACGGCGGTGGAGGCGTTCTTGTGTCCTTCCGATTCGAATCCCACCAACTACGCAACCACCAACAGTGATGCGTACTCCATCTCCAACGGCACGACCACACTCAAGGGTGCGTACACGAACTATGAATTCAGCATCCGGCGGACTTCGAGTTCCGCTGCCAAATGGACTGAAGATTCGATGACGACGCGACGGATGTTTGGTTTCGACGATTGGTCGCGGATACGAGATTTGACCGATGGTACTAGCAACACCGTGGCGATCTGTGAGACGCTTCGTGCCTGTATCGACGGGGTTGCGCAAACTTGGGGTTACACCAAGTGGGTCGGCAATGGAGTCGACTTGGTCTGGGCCCGTGGGATTAACGACAATGAATGTTGTGGTTGGGATGCCAGTCCCTACCAACGTGAAAGTCTCCCTAGCAGGTTAGGGGAATGGTCCACTTCGGGCAGCTTGCATCCCGGTGGTGCCCAATACACGTTGGGCGACGGTTCGGTGCGTTTCATTACGGATTCGACCGACTACATCACGTTGCAGCGGTTGGCCTATGTCTCGGATAATCAAGTGCTTGAAGGTTTTTAATCGATAAACCTCCTCTTCGTCCGGCGGGTCTCTCAAGATCCGCCGGATGATTTCATCTTATGTTGATACATCCATTTGAGAGCTGTTGAAAGTTTTGGTGATACAAATGTGGAAGCCGTTTTTGTGCACGCTAGCAGTCGTGTCGCTGGGAAGTGTCGGCTGCGGCAGTAAGTCTTCTCTTGAAGGGGTACCGGCATCCGGAACCGTGCTTTATGAGAACGAGCCGATTGAGGGCGTTTCACTTACGCTTGTGCCTCAAGAAGGAGTGAAGGGACGCGGTGGCTATGCCGTCAGCGCGGCCGATGGAACGTTCAAGTTTCAGGCGTCAGCGGATTCCGAGGGAGTGGTTCCAGGCAGGTACCTTGTTTTGTTTCAAAAGTACGCAATGCCCGATGGCTCTCCTGTCCCGCCCGGGACCTCGGCAGCCGATGCGAATTTGATCAACCAATTGCCCGCAGCGTATAGCCAACCCGATCAATCGCCGGTCTATACCACGGTTCCCGACACAGGGGCTACCGATTTGGCATTTGAGTTGAGTGCGCGTCCGCAGCGGCGTCCTCCCCGATAGGCTCCGCCACAATACGCACTGGGCTGCCGAGCGTCTTAGTGTCGCGTGTCTTAGTGTCGCGTGTCTTAGTGTCGCGGGGTTTCGCACGAGGGTCCATGAGGGCCAATTCAATATCGAAAAGGCTGCTTTCCTACTAGGAAGGCGGCCTTTTTTTCGTTTTACCCCATGACCACTGCCCTGCTCTTTCGTCGCGTTTGTAGGGGCGATCCGACCGGGTATCAGGCCGAATCAGGTCTGGCCCAAACAGAGAGAGCAAGCAATCGCCATGCGTTAGGGCATCGCGACGACGTCGTAATCGTTGAGAGTTTTGCCGGTCTCTGAATCGATTTCGATCAGACGCACGCGGTATCCCCACAGATTGGCGATATGGCAAAGGGTGCGATTGCAATCGCTTTTGGATAACAATCGTCCACCGCGGACGCGGTGGGTTAAAACCAACCGTCGGTTTCCTTTTAAGTCCGCTTCGGTCACTTCGATCTCTGGTTCATGCTTGAGCAAGTCGTATTGCTCGGCCAATTGTCGCCGTATGTCGCGGTAACCCTCTTCGTTGTGAATCGCGTCGACGGACAAGTAGGGCAACCCGCTCTCGTCGCCGACGGCGAACAGACGCATGTCGCGGATCAATCGTGGGCTGAGGAATTGCAGGATGAAACTTTCATCGCGGTACTCGGACCATGCGTCACGTAGCGTCGCCATCGCTTGACCGTTGCCAGCGAACTCGGGAAACCACTGTCGATCCTCGTCAGTCGGATCATCGCAGATCTTGGCGAGATCCTGCATCATCGCAAAACCGATCGCGTAAGGGTTCAGTCCGCTGTAGCGTCGATCGTCAAATTGAGGCTGGGTGATGACGGCGGAATGCATATGCAAAAACTCGAGCATCGATCCTTCGTCGATCCTGCCGGTGTCGTACAAGCGATTCATAATCTTGTAATGAATAAAGGTCGCACAGCCCTCGTTCATCATCTTGGTTTGTCGTTGCGGATAGAAATACTGGGCGGTGCGACGAACGATATGCAAGATTTCACGCTGCCAATCTTTCAGTTTCGGGGCATGATTGGCGAGAAAGGCCAGGATGTTTTCTTCGGGTAAATGAAGGCTTTCGGCTGAGGGAGCGTCATGATCCTGATGTTCACTCGGTTGCGATTTGCTGCGGCTCGGGAGCGTTCGCCACAGATCGTTATAGGTGGATTGCTCGTGCTCGTGACGCAGCGCCGCTTTGGCAATCCGATCCTTGGCACGGAGCGAGCGTTTGGGGGCGTAGCGACTGACGCCGTGCGCCATCAAGGCGTGGGCGGCGTCGAGAATGCTTTCGACGGCATGCAACCCATAACGTTGTTCACACTCGGCGACATAATGTTTTGCATAGGCCAAGTCGTCCAACACCCGATCGGCACGCGTCCATTGGCGGAACAAATGATTGTTTTTAAAGAAATGGTTATGCCCAAAGGCCGCATGGGCGATCACCAAGGCCTGCATCGTCATGGTGTTCTCTTCCATCACATACGACACACACGGGTTCGAGTTGATTACCAACTCATACGCTAACGCGCGAGCTCCTTTGCGGTAGAGCAGTTCTTCATGAGCGAAATGTTTCCCAAAGGACCAATGTTGATACATCAACGGCATTCCAATCGCCGCATAGGCGTCGAGCATTTGTTCGCTGGTGATCACCTCAATCTGGTTGGGATAGATGTCTAGCCCGAGTTCTTGGAGTGCGATTTGTTCAATCGCTTCATGGACACGGTGCAGCGAATCGAAATCCCATTCCGAGCCCTGGTAGATCAGATTCTTTCCGTTCATCGGCGACTCCGCCTGTTAGGCTGTTTGCTTCGTGCTAGAGAACAGTTTGTGAAAAACGGGATAGATTTCGGAAGGTTCGCTTACCTGAGCCCGTTCAAAGTGAGGGTAGGGGGTGACAAGTTTGGCATAGTGTTTCCACAGCACGCTCTCGTCTCGAAACGGCTCATCGCCCACTTCGATGTAGGCATAATACTGGCACATTGGCAGAATGGATTGCTCGAGCAACGCTAGGGTTTGCGGCATATCGTGGTCGAAGTTATGGCCATCGGAGGCCTGGGCGGCATAGATGTTCCAATCCTCGACCGGATAACGTGCTTTGATGATTCGCTCCATTTCGATCAACGCCGAGGAGACCACCGTCCCACCGGTCTCACGCCCATAGAAAAAGGTCTGCTCGTCAACTTCCGACGCGGTGTAGGTGTGCCGGATGAAGACAATTTCGACCGCTTGGTAGTAGCGTGTTAGGAACAGGTGTAGCAGCATGTAAAAACGCTTAGCCAGATCTTTCAAATCTTCGGTCATCGACGCGGACGTATCCATCAAGCAAAACATGACCGCTTGCGTGGTCGGTTTGGATCGTTGTTCAAAACGGTTGTATCGCAGATCGACCGTGTCGAGATAGCTGATCCGTTGCATCCGTCGCCGCGTCTGGGTGACCTGTGCGGTTAACCGGCGAACCGCTTCCTCGTCGCCATCCTCTTGGGCTTGACTGAGTTCGGCCAACAGCGCATCGAGTTGGCTAAGTTTGGGGCGGCCCAGTGCGATGCGACGCGACAAGGATCGCCGCATCGTTTCACGTAGGTTCAATCGCTGTGGCGCTCCGTCGACCGAGTATCCCGCGCGGGTGCGAGACGTCGTCGTCATCGACTTTAGCTTGCGTTTGGCCAAGTTGGGTAACTCGAGATCGTCGAAGAACATGTCGAGGAACTCTTCTCGCGTGAGCAAGAACACAAACATGTCCTCGCCGTCGCCATCGGCGCTGCCGGTCGCTCCACCGGCCCCCCCTGCCCCGCTTGGTTTACGAATGTGATCGCCGCGTTGGTAGCCGCGGTTGCCCGGTAGCACGTAGTTGCGATTGCCGGTGCCACGTTCGAAATTGAAGTTCGGTTCGCTGACATCGCTGGCGCTGATCGACACCTTTTCGCTGCCTTCGAGATCGGCAACTTTGCGATGACGAATCGCTTCCTTGACCGCTTTGCGGATATGCGATTTGACCCGTCGGACGAACCGTTGACGGTTCCCCAGACTCTTGGCATTGGGATTTTGACGGCGATCGATGACGTGCATGGTTTCAAGGGACCCCGATTTGTGTTAACCCGATTTGCTGACTCGCATGTACCAATCGACCAAGCGACGGACTTGATGTTCGGTGTAGCCGCGTTGGGTCAATCGTTGGACAAATTCGTTGTGTTTCTGTTCCGCTTCGGAGTCCTTTTTAGCTCCGAAACTGATCACCGGCAGCAGTTCCTCGATTTGACCGAACATGCGTTTTTCGATGACTTCGCGGATCTTTTCATACGACGTCCACTCGGGGTTACGCCCTTCATTTTTGGCTCGCGCCCGCAACGCAAATTTGACCACTTCGTATCGGAAGTCCTTCGCATTGGAGATGCCGGCGGGATGCTCAATCTTTTCGAGTTCGTCGTTCAAAATATCGCGATCCATCAATTGCCCGGTGTCGGGATCCTTGTAATCGGTGTCGTCGATCCAGGCGTCGGCATAGGCGATATAGCGATCGAAAATGTTTTGCCCATAGGCATGATAGGACTCGAGGTAAGCTTTGCGGATTTCGTTGCCGATGAACTCCGCGTAACGTGACGCCAATTCCTCTTTGACAAATTCCAGATAGCGA
The DNA here is from genome assembly GCF_007860095.1 of Novipirellula galeiformis. Lineage (NCBI taxonomy): Bacteria > Pseudomonadati > Planctomycetota > Planctomycetia > Pirellulales > Pirellulaceae > Novipirellula > Novipirellula galeiformis. The sequence continues at coordinate 606,835 of NZ_SJPT01000001.1, forward strand.
TGTTCGGTGTCCTCGGGCAACTGTTCTCGCCGGATCGATTGTTCAAGCACGTACATCAAGTGAACCGGATCGGCGGCCACTTCATGGGTGTCAAAGTTAAACGTTTCGGAGAGGATTTTGTAGGCAAAACGAGTCGAAATGCCCTCCATCCCTTCGCTGACCCCCGCGGCATCATGGTATTCGCCAACCGTGCGAGCGTGAGGATCGGTGTCCTTAAGCGATTCGCCATCGTAAACTCGCATCTTCGAGTACAGACTCGAGTTTTCGTGTTCCTTTAAACGTGTTAACACTGAAAAACGTGCCATCATTTCCAAGGTGTCCGGAGCACAGGGGGCGGTGCCCAATTCCGAATGTTGGATCAATTTGTCATAGATCATCTTTTCTTCGGTCACGCGAAGACAGTACGGAACCTTGACCACACAGATGCGGTCGAGAAATGCTTCGTTGTTGCGATTCGATTTAAAGGATTCCCATTCCGACTCGTTGGAGTGGGCGACGATCATGCCTTGGTAAGGCATGGCCCCAACATTTTCGGTGCCGACGTAAGAACCATCTTGCGTCGCCGTTAACAACGGGTGCAACATCTTTAGCGGCGCTTTGAACATTTCGACAAACTCAAGCAACCCCTGAGTCGTGCGGTTCAGTCCTCCGGAGTAAGAGTACGCATCGGCATCGTCTTGCCCGAAGTGTTCCAGTTTGCGAATGTCGACCTTGCCGACCAAGGACGAAATGTCTTGGTTGTTTTCGTCCCCCGGTTCGGTCTTGGCAACCAAGGCACGCCGTTGTTCGGACGGCATCACACGAACGACCGAGAACTTGGAAATGTCGCCTCCAAATTCATCCAATCGTTTGAGGGCCCAGGGTGACATGTAGCCTGGCAATCGCCGACTGGGGATGCCGTAGTCATCTTCGAGCAAGTGACCCATCGTTTTCGGATCAAACAATCCCAGCGGGCTTTCAAAGATGGGGCTGACCTCGTCGTCGGCGCATAACACGTAAGCGGGACGCATCTGCATCAGCTTTTTCAGTTGATCGGCCAACGAACTTTTTCCACCGCCAACGGGGCCGAGCAGATAGAGGATCTGCTTGCGCTCTTCGAGCCCTTGGGCGGCATGGCGGAAATAGCCTACGATGCGCTCAATCGTTTCCTCAAGCCCGTAGAAGTGTTGGAATGCAGGATACATCTTGATCGTGCGATTCATGAAGATCCGACCCAGTCGCGAATCGCTGGCGGTGTCAAAGTGGACCGCTTCCCCAATCGCTTCGACCATGCGTTCGGCCGCGGTGCTATAAAGCGAAGCGTCGTTGCCTGCCGCTTCAAGGTACTCCTTGAGCGTGAACTTGACCTGTTTGGCTTGTTCGTACGTTTCGGAATAGAGTCGCAGGATGTTGTGGGATGATTCAGACATGGATATCCAGCTCCAATAGAGATCGCAATTTCGGACGACCAAGAGTCGCCCACGAGCCTCTCCACTTGCCGTCCCCAGGATGGGGTGCCCTCGCGAGTAGGTGTAGGGTGACGCAAGACGTCCGTCGTGCGTTTTCGTTGGGAAATAAAGATCAGGATGTGCTGCCCTCCATTATAGAGGCGAACCATCAAATCAAGCTAATAATTTTGCTCAGGGGGCGATTATGCCAATGTGCCGAACCCTGAAGCGGAGAACGATTTGCAACGCGATGGGGGCGTGAATGCAACGCAGGGGATGCAATAAATTTTCTTTTATCACGCTGGATTTGAGGGCGATGATTCCATCAAACCACCGACGTTGACACCTTTTTAAAGTTGCTGCCCTCGGTGCTGAGGGCACTTTGGGGGATCGCCTTGGAGGGGCGGTCAAGGTTTCGGTTCTGAAAGAGGAACCCCGTCGTGGAGCGACGTTTCGTGGCGAACGATTGACGTCAAAAGACGTCACGCGGGGACTCGATTCATGGCGCGGGAACTTCCTCGGGCTGACGCCCGAGGCCAGCGGGAATTGTCGTTCCGCGACTGCAAAGTGCGTCACTTCCAAACAGACGTGTCGAGTTGTGATTCTCTGGGAATCTAGCAATCGCGTCATCTCATCGCTGCCGCCTTCGGATGCATAAGACCAAAGTTAGCGGTTGCGTTTGGAGAGTCTTCTTCGCCGGTTTCGCTTGCGATGCTCCGTTTTCGGGACGGACGCGGTGGCGTGCAGGCGTATACCGCGGACGCTTCCCGCGATGATTGCGACCGCCATGGCCAACACGCTTAGAGCGGACCATGGTTGGGACGACATCCACGCCGTGCCAATGGTTAGCAAGGCGAGGCTGAGGGCGGCTAGAGTAGCGATCCACCATCGCTGGACCCTTCTGATTCTCGTGAAAAGTGCGTAAGGATTGATTACGCGTGGCCCTACCCGTATCAGCAAGTACATGCCCAAAATCATCGCAATCGTCGTGACCAAGCGATCCCACCATGTCGAACGCGACGTCGTGGCAAGGGCATGGTGGATCATGTCACGCGGTTTCATCGGGCCCATCAATAGCAGGTCGATTCGCGTTCCCGCCTGCGTGCGAAACGGGACAAACGAATCGCCTTGTTGCTGTGACATCACACTGACTTCGCCGCTCGGAGCCGTCGTAAAGTAAATTCGGACATCGCCAATTTGAGCGGGGCGATTTGACCGACCTCGTCCCTTGGACCAATACAAACGCGGTGACTGGTTAGGTCCATCGGGATGGATGAACGCATCGCGGGCGATTTCCACAGGCAACTCAGTGAGATCTAAATGCAGCGGATCGCTTGGTTCGATCTGATCAATCAGTGACGTGGACAGTCGGAAACCGCCGAGTTTTACTTCGCTGGCCTGGACGCTGAGGCTCGGGAATGGCATGGCCACTGGATTGTCGTGGCCGGAGTGTTTAAAGCTCGAGGAATCAATCGGTTGCTTGGCCCATGTTTTCCTGTAGCGATACGTGGTGTTGTAACTGCCAATCGAGTCTTCGCTTCGAAACCATCGGCGTTCTCGAGTTCGATATTCCTGCCACTGGAACATCTCGGCATGTCGTTCCAAGCGAATCCCTTTGACTGAGATCGCGAAGGTTTCGTCGCTCACCCACTCCGACGTTTCCAATCGACCGTTGACGTAGACAAGTTGGCCGTCATGCTCTGGTTTGGGGACCAACGCATCGATTTCAATCGCGGAGGTTGCGGCTTCGTCAAGCCCGGCGGCGGTTTGGACGCCACGCGTTTCGCTCTGGAAAAGCAAGGAGGTCGAGCTCAGTAACAACAGACTGGCGCCCAGGATACCGATGGCGGTTCCAATGCGATTAAGCCATGAATGAGGTGCGTGGTCGCCGTTCATCTCTGCCCGACCGTGTGCGATTGCAGTGCGGTGTGGTTGTCAGGAGGTGAACTGCATTGTAGCCGCCATGATGCGGGCTTTCACGGCATCGGGTCGGTTTGCACTACCAATGGCGTTGGGCTTGTTCGAACGCTGCGACGTTGACGCCGAATTGGTTCAAATAACGCTCGGTTTCGTTGATGAAGTTCACTTCGGCATCGCGATTTTCAAAGCGGAATCGCTCAATCGGTGGTGGGGCAATCTGGCGAATCGAATAGAGTTCGACGAGCGAAATGAGACGCTCGGAGTGGTTGACTTGCTCGGCGGGCGAATCGGATGGCTCGGCAACCTCGCGGCTCCAGTGTTCGATTCTCAGCGGCATGAATTTACCAAAGCCCGAGTCTTTGTTTCCGACTTTGGAAACGACCACACAGATTTTGACCGGGTACAGGGTCGGCCATTCGGTGCGTCCGTAAATCTGAATTAATTCGTCTTGCTTGGCTTCGGGAAGCGTCGCGGTGACGACCCAGACCGGTTGTCCTTGCAATTTACCGCTCGCGACATGCAATTGATGATCGCGTTGAATTTGCTCGAACATTTCAATCCAACCGCCGACTCGCAGTCGCAGTGGCAAGGAGGCCTCCGCTGGGGTCGCGTTAGACCATTCGTCCAAGCGGGCAACATCAACTCGGCGCAACGAGATTTGGCCGGCGACTTCGGTTCGTGTCCATGCCAAGCGACCGTCGCTGATTTGTTGCAGTGTGTGTTTGCCCTCGCCGTCATGCATCGTCATTTGGAAATTGAATTGTCCCGTCGCTTGACCGGACTGTTCATAGGTACCGACCCCCACCACTTCACGACCGGATGTCCAGACGCGTTGACGGACTTTGGATTCAAACGCAGGCCCGCTGGCGAGTTGAAAGATGACCCGTTGCAAAAGTTTTTTTGCCGCTTCTTGATTTTGCAGCGGCGCGTCCGGGGGATTGGCTTGCGCCGGTGTCGCGGTCTCGGCGGCAGGCTCCTGGGCGACGGCGGGCAGACGATTGAGTAGGGAAAACGTTAGCAAAACGATGGTCGTTGTGATCAAGCCGCTGCGCCACGCTGGTCCGCGACGCGGCGTGAAACCGGCCATGAAACCGCTGCAGGTTTTGCTATCGCTTGTCAAACGCTTGTAACGATCAATCTTCATTGTCCGGTTATGTCGATTTTTCCAAAGATAACACCCTCCGCATGCCGATGACCAACTACGAAGAAGGTCTGGCCGTCTGCCGAACGGATCGTAGTTTGATTCTCGACCACGCGTCCACCCAGATCGTTCACACTTACAAAACAATTATTTGGATGGGGTGAGGATGTCTGCTCGCAACACTGCGATGCAGCATTCCGAAGCCTCATCTGCCAAGGAACGAGGGGAAAGATGAAACGAATCGTCACTCATTTGTCGCTGCTGGCGGCCGCGGCGGTCTTCGCCACCGGGTGTGTGCCGGTTCGCCACAACTTGCCACCCGAACAGCGTATGCTCGAACCGGGTCCTGGTGTTGGCGGACCCGGTCCCGGAGTCATGGGACCACCCGCAATGGCGCCAGGCATGGGCGGGGGAATGCCCATGATGGGAGCTGGGGGAATGATGGGAGCCGGTGGAATGGGCCCAGGACCGATGCCTCCAGGGGCAATCGGTGCCGCAGGCCCCGATGTGATGCGGAGTGCTCCTTTGGGGCCGAACGCAGGCAACTTCCAACTCGCTAGCATGCGTAGCGGCGGCGGGAATGATTGTCCCGGCTGTGCGGCTGGCACCTGCAATGGCGGACCGGGGTGTGCCAACGCTTCCTCAGGGATTCCCCTGGGCGGCGGCGTGTCATCGATGATGCCAATGATGCCCAGCGTTCCCGCTACGGTGCAAGTCACGATGAGTCAACCCGAAGGGATGCAGGTTCGCTACGATGCGAGCGGCGGCGGCACGTTCGACAGCGATCCGCTTGTCGTTCCGGCTCGTCAAAACTTCCCTCAAGGTGGACTGTACCGTCTGAAGCTGACCAACATCCCGACTCGCGAAGGGGTCGAACTCTATCCGACCGTGGAACTTGCCTATGCAAATCCCCGTACCGGAGCCTACTTGGCTCACAACTCGGTGCCGATTCAATTCACTGCCGAAGACTTTGACCAAGTTCTGACCGGTAACTTTGTTACCAAGGTGATCTACCTTCCCGATCCCGACTTCCAGGGGCCTGCACTTGCCGGCATCGATACACTCGTCAGCACGCGGCTTGATCCAGGAATCGATCCCATCGTGGAAGCCGATCGTCGAGGTTCGATCTTAGCGATCATTCGCCTCGGTGACAAAGATATCGAAATGATGGGAGCCGATGGAAGTGGCGGAATCATGGGCGGAATGATGGGGCCACCGATTGCAGGCTTGCCTGCTCCGTTTGCGGCGGCAATGACCGAAGGCTGTGGCGGACCAGGCGGCAACGGAGCTCCCTTGCCCATGGGACTTCCCGGCATGATCGCGGGTGCCACCGCACCTCAATACGGCATGCCCATCACGGGCACGCCCATTGGATTGCCCGGGCCACCTCACATCCCCTTGGGAAGCCCTGCGGGATTGAAGAAGCACGTGATGCGTAACCACACCCCGATGCACATGCCACGACCGGTGGACAAGGTCAAGATCGGTGTGCGAATGCAGCCAGGCTATAGCTACCCCAACCCGGTCAGCCGTATCAACATCACCGAGCAGAACATCCATCCAGGGGTTCCAAACGGACGGCCACTGTATCAACACGCTAGTCAAGATGTTGAACCGGGAAACCACTAGCGATTTGCTGATTCGTCTAAGGCAACCAAACGCTCGATCTTCGTGTCGAGCGTTTCTTTATCCACCGCAGCACAGGTTTCTGGCTGCGGCCATTTTCGCATCTCGCTCGGCCATCGCATGTTGAATCGCCAAACGCATTCTCGAACCTCTCGCGTCTCTCGAACGTCTCGCACCTTGTGGGCTATCGTGTCATGCACTCTGGTTGTCTGGGGTGGCGTGGATGCGCGAGCGGCTGATCCGAGCGATTACCTTAGCAGCGGTGGACAACACCGCATCCTGCGTGGGGATATGCCCGCCGGAGTGATCGGCCAAGCTCGGCTTTCAGGCCGAGGCCCGGTGCAAGGGTATTTTCAACCGGTCGCATTTTCGGGCCCCCAAGGGGTGAGCTTCTCGATGCCGCAAGGCAATGAGTTTTTTGGGCAAGAGGAAGCGACGCTGCAAGCCGGATTGCTGATCGGTGCGGTCTATCGCTTTCGTATCACAGGCATTCCTCAAGCCGAGGGCGCCGAGTTGTATCCCACCGTGGAGTTGATCGATCGCATCTACCCACCGCCGGGGCTGGCGACGACGTTTCCCATTCCGATCAACCTCGATCGCGATGATCTCGAAGCGGCACTCGAGGGCCGATTGGTCACACGCGTGATCTATTTGGAAGACCCCTCGACCGCGCTGCCGATCGCGGAAACGCCGAAAACCTCGCGTGCGATTGAGCTTTCGGAATACCAAGACGCACTGCAGGTGGCCGATGAAATGGGACGCCCCGTGGCGATTGTTCGCATTGGATCGGTCGCCCCCCCAAGTGCCCCCGCCTTGATGCCTCAATTCTTCTTTGGTTATCCCGCTTGGACTCCCATCTATCAAGTCGAGCAAACTCAACCTGAGCAAGCGGTACAGCAATGACACGGGCTCCGAAAGAAAGTGCTCTGATGAACCAATCCAAACCCTTCCACGCGCGTCAAAGCGTCAGCGTGTTGACACTTGCGATCACGTTGTTCGTCGGTGCCATGTTGATGGGATGTCAAGTGCCATCCGTCAAACAAACGCCCATGGCGGCGCCCAACGCAGCGCCATACGCAGCAGCGCCATACGCAGCAGCGCAAGTCGCTCCACGCCCAGCGGCCGGACCGCAACACACCACCGCGATGCCGCCAACGTCACGATCGCCTCAGTTGCAAGCGTCTCCGTTGCAAACGGGGGCAAATCCAAAGGTACAGCAAGTCGGTTGGCAGCCTCACCATGCCCCGACTGCGAGCGGAGTGGCTGCGCATCCAGGTGCCTGTGGATGCGGTGCCTGTGGAGCCTACGGCGCGCAGGTCCAAGCCGGAACTCACGGCCAAGCCGGGCCTCATGGCTATGCGACTTATTCGCACGGCGGATGGAATGCCCATGGCCTTGATCCGAACGAGTTTCTATGCGATGGAGGCGACCGTGCTCCAAGCGTTGCGGTACGGCATAACGAAACCCTAGCGGGCCTTCATCCCGAAGACACCGTGGTCCACTACACCACCGATGCGGGTGATATTGAAATCAACGCCAGCAACCGGGTTTGTGTGTATGCACCGCGTTTTGCGTCGGTGCGAAAGATCACCGGTGCCGTCGCGGGTGGGCGTGCGGTCGGCATCGCTGGCTTCCAGCACGATGTCGGTTTGAACCGGATTCAAGACGAAACGCCTGGCTTGGTCATCAACGACTCGACCGGAATCGCCCATGCCGACGTGACACGCCGCATCGACGCCATGCGAGATCGCAATCGGGGTGTGCGTGTCGAAGGGGTTTTGCAACCCGAGATTGCCGAAGACGTGTTGGCGGCGCTGGCTGGTTTGTCGGTGCTCGAGATGAGCCAATTGCAAGAAAACCAACTGGCGGTCGTGCAAGAATCCGCATTGGCGGCGATGGCTTGGAGTATCGAAGAGTCGATCGAAGTGGCGATCGAAGACATGAAGCCACCGACATTGACCCGCGATCAACGCGTGGAAGAGATTCGGGTTTACGATTTCCCGGATGCCGGTCGATTGCAGATCAGCAAGTTTGCTGATCGCCAACATGCTCAACCCGGCGAACGCGTTACGTTCGCGATTCGCGTCGAAAACGTCGGCGATTCCGCGGTCAATCATGTCACTTTGACCGACAACCTGACGACTCGTTTAGAGTACGTCGCGGACAGTCAAACGTGCAGCGGCGGGGCCGAATTCACGAGCAATCGCAACGAAGCTGAATCGTTAACATTGCAGTGGAAGTTGACGGACGAATTGAAGGTGGGCGAAAGCGTCACCATCCGCTTCCAATGCAAGGTTCGTTAGAGACCTCGCATGTGATTAGTTTTCCAACCCGATTTGGTTTGGCTTTGTCCATGCGATCCGTGACATCCGGAGGTCGCCGCGTGCGGCCCGTTTAGGCATCCACTCACCGACCGTGACCCAGGATTCATCTGGACTCGCGTTGGTGACGTGGAAATTGCCCATCAAGGCGACGTCGTCTGGCGCGGCGACGCCATCGCCGACGAGCGGCAGGACCACTTGTTCGGTATCACGAAGCAAACAAAGTCGGTTGCGATCGACTTGCGCGATCCACAGCGGTGAACGCCAACGGATCACGTTCGTGTTCGTTTCGTCTTGGCGGGTGTAAACCAAGAACAATGCATCCGAATGAGTGACCCAGTGCTGTTGCGTGGTGGACATGGGGATCGGAGTTCCATCGTCCCACGCCCAGACGCGTTTTTCGCCGTAGTCGAGACCGTCAGCACTAGTCGCCACATATCCATGTCCATCTTCGGCACGAATCGTGATGTAGTACCGCTGATTCAAGTAAGTCACCGAAGGCTCGAGCAATCCTCGTCCGACGTTTAGGGTGAGCGGCTTGCCGACGTCGGCGATCTGTAATTGCTCGCCATCGAAGCTGCATCGCACGCCCACCACCATCCGGTTCTTGCTGGTCGCACCGCAAGTGAAGGACATGGTAATGTCGCCGTTGGGATCGACGACGCGTTGTCCGCAATTGTTGGTATAGATGAACGCACCCCGAGGGTCGTCCCAGTCGAGGATTTTTCGTTCGGACCATGATCCGTCGTCGCGGCGGACCGCGTACACCGGGTAGCGAGAAAGTTGCTCACGACTCGAAAACTTTTTGCCACGATAGAAAACGACGTGTCCCATCGCCAGCACGGTGTTGGTGTTCGCGTGGTATTCGGGAACGACATCGCAAACGCCCGCCTGTAGCCCCTCGTGCTCGGGTACGGGAACTCGCCCGAGCGCTTCAATCGGCTCGGGATCGGACCATGTCACGCCTTGATCGTCGGACCGTGACCAATGCACGGGGCCAAAGTAATCGGAGCCACGAATCCACTGCATCGTCATCAATGCAAATGAACCGCCGTCGCTACGAGGCACCCTGCAGGCGCGGGGGTGAAACCAAGTTTCCGATTGGCCATCGCGATTGCGGCGAAGGGTTTGCGGCGTGATGGACTTGATCAAGCCTGTGGGTTCCGCGGCAAAGCCAAGCGTGGGCAGCGCCCCAATCGCGGCTGAAATACCACCGATGAATTCACGTCGCAGCATCTGGCGTTCTCCTAGTGTGTAACGCCATCGGGTCGCGGAGGCAGAGCTCCGAGAGCGTTATGAAGTTTGAGGATTCACGATCGATCCGATTTGATCAACGACATGCTGCACTAACTCGGCTCGGTCTTCGCAAAGGTAGGCAACATGATCCATCGCAGGATGGAAACAGGACGACACTTCGTGGCGTCCCCTCAGTTCGGGGAACATGTGATCGAACTGGTTTGCGTAACTATAATACATCCCCACGCCACCGGTGTAGATAAAGTGCAAACGGGTTTGTCGATCGGCTAAGTTGGCTAATTGGGCGACCGCCTCGGTGCGTGAGGGGAACTCTCGGATGTCGTCCCCTTGTTGTAGTGATCGCGGTACTTTCTTGCGAATCCCCGTGATGCGGCGGATGACGTCGACCCATTTGCTCGGTCGCAGCATCCGTTGCAGATGGTGTCCTGCAAAACGATGCCAATAGTAGGCGGGGGTGCGGTATCCGCATCCATCCATCGGCACGACCCCCACGACACGATCATCGCGAACCGCGGCGTGCAGTGAGTCGTCCGCACCACTGCACAAGCCAAAGAGAATCACCTTTTCGATCTTCGTGTTTTGCTCGATCCAATCGATCGCTTGGCTAATCTCGTCTGCGGCGCGATCGATGGATCGCCCTCCCACGCCGACACCAAAACTCTCGCCGATTCCCGAAATGTCGAAACGCAACGACGCAATGCCATGACGAGCGAGGGATCGCGCCAAGTCGACATGCAAACGAAACGGGCCGACATGATGTAACATTCCTGCCGTGACGAAGATCACCGCAGTGTCGGTCTGAGTTTGCTGGACCGACGGCTGCCAAACGCCAAGCAAATGGTTGTAGTTGCCAAAGACGATCGCGTTCGGTTGCGAGTTCGGCACCGTTGGCTGTGTTTCCGACTGAAGATTCACCGAGGTGGGCGAATCGTCGGACGTGTGTCGCGGAAGGAGTCCGAGAATCGCTTTGACGCTTTCGGGTGAGGAAAACGCACTCTCCGTGTATTGAGTTGCTTCCCAACGAACGTCATCGGAAACATCGATGACGTTGGATTGCGAACGCAACCAAGCTGATTCGCCAGCGGAAGTCATACTTTGCTTGGTGACGATCACGGCGGTGTTCGGTCGGTTCAAGGGGACGCGAAGCGACTTTAGGCTGTTTCGTTTTTTGGGCGACATCGCGTGACCATAGCTTTGGTCGATCGCACCCGCCGATCGGATGCTGCGGAAACGCTGCAGTCCCACCAATTCCTGGTGATGAAATTGGTCCAGCATTTTGACGAACGTATCGCCGTTGATGACCGGATCCCAAAGGATGAATTGATCAAAGGTTGCCGGGGGCACGGTCGCGGCGATGCTGGCTCCCATCCGCAGCCCGATGGCGGTGATGTGCTGCACACCGCTTTGCCGCTGTAAATGATCGCGAGCGTCAATCAGGTTGCGTTGCATTTGCTCGGCGGTTAACTCTTCACAGCGGCCATGGGAGTTGCCGGTGTTGGCGTAATCAAAACGCAGGACATCGAAGCCATGGCTGCACAATTGCAAGGCTAATTGCTGCAAATTGCGATAGCCGCGTGCATATTCGTGCCCGATCGAATGGCAAAGCACGACGCCGCGGCGAAGTCGATTCCCCCGAGGCCGGTAATGCACGCCGTAAAGCGATTGGCCATCGCTCGGAAAAAAGTGAGCCTCGGCATGGGGTAAGCGTTCGCGAAACGCCCAAATGTCTTCGTCGGGCGATTCGCCATCGACTTGACCGAGTAAGCGACGCAAATGGCGAGCGGATGTTGCGATCGTAGGGTTGGCAAAAAAATCACGCACTGGCAAATCGATGTCCATGTCCGTGGTCAAACGAGCCACCACCTGAGTGACCAACAGCGAACTTCCGCCGAGCAAGAAAAAATCGTCATGGATGCCAATCTCAGGCACGTTCAATACGTCTTGCCAAAGCTCCACGAGGCGACGTTCGAGATCGTCACGCGGCGCTACAAAACTTTCGTCTCGTGGCACAATCCCTTCGTTTGGCGACGGTAATGCTCGACGATCAATTTTGCCGTTGATCGTTTTCGGAAAGGAATCAATGAAGACGTACCGAGCCGGAATCATGTACGCCGGCAGCAAGTTGCGCAGGGACTTTGCAATCAGATTGGCGTCAATCGATTGTTTGCCATGAGCGACATACGCAACAAGGTATTTCTTGCCATCGACCTCGTCGTAGCTCACCAATGAACTTAGCACCCCAGGGGCTTGGTCGATCGCGGCTTCAATCTCCGCCGGTTCAATGCGGTAAGACCCCAGTTTGATTTGGTGATCGACACGTCCGCCAAAGTCGATGTTGCCATCGGGTAACCAACGCGCCAAATCGCCGGTGCGATACAAACGTAGATCCTCTCCGTTGATCGTGACGTTTAGAAAAACCTCGTCGGTGAGCTCGGGCCGGTTCAAGTATCCCAACGCCAGCCCGGGGCCACCAATATACAGGTGGCCTGTTTCGCCTTCGGCGACGGGTTTCAATTCATGATCGAGAATGTGAGCGGTGTATCGCTTCAGCGGTTTGCCGATTGGCATATTGGCCGCATCAAACGTCTCATCAGGAATATAAACGGTCGACGTGACGGTGGCTTCGGTCGGTCCATACGCGTTGCAAAACAAGACGTCGTGATCGCATAACGTTTGCCAGCGTCGATAGTGCTGGACCGACACCTTTTCTCCGGTCGGGATGATCAAACGCAGGGTCTCCGGCACGCGTTCTTTGGACGCGACCATCAAATCAACCCATTGGTGCCAATACGCCGCAGCGATATGAACCGCCGTGATTTCGAAACGACGAATCAGGCTTGAGAGTTCATTGCGATGATTGGCGCGGCCGCGCGGACGAACCACCACGCAGCTGCCCGAGAGCAACGGTGGGAAAATTTCTTCGATCGCAATGTCAAAGCACAGCGTGGAAAACTGAAGCGTGCGATCGCTCTCACTCAAGCGAAAGACATCGATATCCGCAAAGCAATAGGTGGCCAACGCCGAATGTTGAATCTGGACCCCTTTGGGTTTCCCCGTCGAACCGGAGGTGTACATGATGTACGCCAAATCGCTGGGCGCAATCGTGAGCGTGGGGTTCAGCATTGCCGAATTCGTATTCGCATGCAAAGGGGCGGGTTTGCACTCGATCCAGTTTGTCGTGTTGAGCTTTTCTTGTCCGGGGCTGCTGGCCTGGATCAACGGAACGCCAATCGATTCACGATAATTTTCATGACCGATGATCGTGGTGATGGCGGCATCCTCGACCATGTACCGGAGGCGATCGACGGGGTAATCGGGGTCCAGCGGCACAAAGACCGCACCGAGCTTCATGATCCCCAGCATCGACGCAATCGCCTCGGGCGATCGGTCCACACACAGACCAACACGGGAACCGTGTTGGATCCCGTGGTCGATCAACTCACACGCGATCGCGCTGGATTGGCGATCGAGTTCCTGGTACGTCCACTGAACGTCTTCGCTGACGATGGCAACACGGTCGGGAGTACGGTCGAGTTGACGCGCCCATAACTCTGGAAACGAAATCAGTTCTTCCAAAGTTTGACTTTGAAGTGAATTTGGCATGAGCAGCGTGAGATCGGAGTCTGGGTGTGGGAATGCATGTCGAAACGTCTTTGTTAAAGGTTCGTCGTGACGCTCATACTCGCGGTATGGAACACCTCGGCAGGTGCCTTGACGGGTTTGAATAACGAAGCATCTACCGCCGACTCGAGGATTTGCAACCCTTTTTCAAGCAGCGATGTTTCGATGGTTAACGCCGGCATCACCTTCAATACCTGGTCATGTGCCCCGGCTCCTTCGATCAATAAGCCATGCTTGAATGCTTCGGCAATCGTCTCGCTAGCGAGATCACCACAGCGGAGGTCGAGGCCCCAGATGAGTCCGCGTCCGCGCACTCGAAATTGTCGCGCGCTGTGTTTCGCACAAATGGCATGCAGTTTGGTTTGGACCCTCTGGCTGCGTTCTTCGATCTGTTGCTCGAAATCGGAGTCGTTCCAATACTCGAGCACGGCGCGAGCCGAGATGAATGCCAAATTGTTCCCACGGAATGTACCGGTATGTTCCCCCGGTTTCCAAACGTCGATTTCGGGACGGATTAAAACCAAGGACATTGGCAATCCGCCGCCGATGGACTTGGAAATACAAACCATGTCGGGAACGATCCCAGCGTGTTCAAAACTGAAGAATTTTCCACTGCGACCGTTGCCGACTTGGATATCGTCAACGATTAAGTGGATGCCGTGCTGTTTGCATAGCGAGGCGATGCGTCGGAGCCAAGCGTCGCTGGCAACGTTGATGCCCCCTTCGCCCTGAATCGTTTCCAGGATCACGGCAGCAGGAAGTGGCAATCCACTGCTAGGATCATTGAGCATCTTTTCGAAAAGTGTTGAAGTATCTAGGTCTCCCATGTAGCCATCAAATGGCAGGTGGGTTACATCGTTGTGCGAACCGTAGTATTCGCTGTGGAAGAACTGGTTGCCGGTCAACGCCAAGGCGCCAAGCGAATGGCCGTGATATGCGTTTGTAAACGCAACGACATGCGAACGCTGAGTTTGCTTGCGAGCGAGCTTGACCGCAGCTTCGACCGCATTCGTTCCGGTCGGTCCGGTGAACTGAATGCGGTAATCGAGCTTTCGAGGTCGCAGGATGATACGTTCAAAGGCATCGAGAAAATCGACCTTGGCCGAGGTCACGGTGTCCAACGAATGTTGAATGCCATCCCGCTCGATGTAAGCGAGTAACGCCTGTTTCGCCTGCCGATTGTTATGCCCATAGTTGAGCGAACCCGCGCCACAAAAGAAATCGATGAAGGATTTACCATGGGTATCCGTCATCGTGGATCCTACCGCCGTGTCAAAAACAGTGGGAAACAGACGTGCATAACCCCGTACGTTCGATTCGATTGGTTCAATAGGATCTTGCATCGGTGACGATTCCTTGGGCAATAGGAATGGGAAATCTAGCGATTAGGCGAGAGGGCAAGGTTCTCGCCGAGGACGCAGCAAGCTTAGCTTTGTCTTAAAACGGGGCCGAAATGGCCGCCCGGTTCGATTGCGATTCCCACGAAGAGAGACGGTCTCTAACCCCTTCTGCGGATATTAACGGATATCACGGTTACGTGATTCAGAGGGGGGGATCTCGTTTGGGGGGCGTTGAGTACGCTGCGTTTGAATTCGCTCAAGATGATGTGAAATCTGCGATGCCAATCCGCAACCCACTTTCTTGCCCTGCTAAAATAAGATAACAGGAACACCTGCCTCCGTGGAGGGGTTTTCGGGGCGGGGACTTTTCTTGCCAATTAGGGTCTCCGCTCAGTGCGAGGGGAGGTGCGGATCGTCGGAACCTCGGTGTCCCCGCTGCGTTTCGCCCCTTTTGTCCGTTTCGATGCTTACGATTGAGGAACAGGATGCGCCCGAGTTTTCGCTACATTTCGCCAATCGTCTGCGGGCTTTTCGCCGCGGGGTTCGGTTTCGCAGAGACGCCAATCGATTTTAATCGTGATATTCGCCCGCTGCTGTTCGGCCGCTGTGTGGCCTGTCACGGACCCGATGAAGAGCAACGGGCCGCCGGACTAAGGCTAGATACCGAAGAGGGGTCACGTGAAGACCTGGGCGGCTATGTTGCTATCAAACCAGGCGATCCGGAGCAAAGCGAGATCATCGAACGCTTGGCGACCGACGACGAAGAGATGCGGATGCCACCGGCTGGAAAAGGCGATCCGTTCTCGGCACGCGAGCTCGCGTTGGTGCGTCAATGGATCAAGCAGGACGCCAACTACGCAAAGCATTGGTCATACGAAAAACCGAGCCGCCCTGCCCTACCCCCAGTCAAGCAAACCGATTGGATTCGAAATTCGATTGATGCGTTTGTGTTGTCCAAGCTCGAAGCACAGCAAATGAAACCGTCCCCTGAAGCGGACCGTTTGACGCTGGCGCGGCGTTTGGCGATCGATTTAACGGGCGTGCCGCCGACATGGCAGGAAGCTCAGAGCTTCGTCAATGATGTCGACGAAGACGCTTACGGAAACTACGTCGATCGGTTGTTAGCCAAGCCGTCCTTTGGCCGGCGATGGGCCGGCGTGTGGCTCGATTTGGCTCGCTATGCCGACTCAGCTGGCTATGCGGATGATCCGCCACGAACGATTTGGGCGTATCGCGATTATGTGATCGCCTCGCTGAACGCAAACAAGCCGTTTGACCAATTTACGATCGAGCAAATCGCCGGAGACTTGCTCGAGAATCCTAGCGACGAGCAATTGATTGCGACCTCGTTCCATCGCAATACGATGACCAATAGCGAAGGGGGAACCAACGATGAAGAGTTTCGTAATGTGGCGGTCGTTGATCGTGTCAACACGACGATGGCGGTGTGGATGGGGACCACGATGGCGTGTGCTCAATGCCACACCCACAAATACGATCCGATTACCCAACACGAGTATTTTCAACTATTTGCATTTTTTAACCAATCCGCCGATCGCGACCTTCGTGACGAAGCACCCCTACACGAGGTCTGGGGGGCCAAACAAATCGAGCGCAAGCAAGCCTTGCAAGCTCAAATCGATGCGTTGGCGTTGCAGCTCAACGAATCAACTCCCACGTTGGTAAAGGAGCAAGCGGAGTGGATCGAATCGCTGCGACACCCGCCCACTTGGACGCCGCTGTTAACGAGCGACATGACCGCCCGCCAGCGGCAATTGAACTGCGACGAAGAGGGGTGGGTTACCGCGATAGGAGAAAAGCCTCCACAGGAATCCTACGAGCTTGTCTTTCCCATGCGTGACGCAGCCGACGCAAACGTTGGTCCGCTTGTCGCTTTGCGATTAGAAGTGAGTGACAAGCAGACAGAAAACTTCGTGCTTTCAAAGGTCACCGGCACTTGGACGCCGCAAGTCAACTTGCCTCGAAAGGCACAGTTTGTCCGGCTCGAGTTATCGGGCAAGAAACGGATGATTCATGTCGCGGAATTGCAAGTCTTCAGTGGCAACGAGAACGTTGCATTGAGCGGAAAAGCAACCCAAAGTTCGACTGGATCTAATGGTCCGGCGGAACTCGCCAACGATGGTAACACCAGCGGTGACTTTCAAGAGCGATCGGTCACGCACACGACCGCCGAAGACAATCCATGGCTCGAGATCGACCTCGGAGCAGAGTTTCCGGTGGATCGAATTGTATTGTGGAATCGAACGGACGGAGGGGCGGCGATCGCCGAACGTTTAGCGGGCTATCGACTTCAATTGCTTGATCCATCGCGTCAGGTGATTTGGGAGCAGTCGCCTGCGACGCTGCCTTCGCCGAGTATCGAACTGAAAACCAACGGAGAAATTCCGCTTCGTTTCACGGCGGCATTTGCTGATTTTGAACAACCCAAATTCACTGCGACAAGCATCTTGGCTAACCCCGTTGACGCTCGCCAAGGTTGGGGGATCGGTGGCGGTTTGGCCGCCGCTCACCAGCTAACGCTCCTGCTCGATCAACCCATTCCACTTTCCGAAGGCCGTTTGACTTTAAACTTGGATCAAGAGTCGATTCATGAAAAACATTTGCTCGATCATTTTCGGTGGTCGATGACGTCCGATGCGTCGGTCGCACGTTGGGCTTCATTGGCTCCCCATGTCCAAGCATTGTTAGCTGCCGAAGAATCCTCTCGGACTGCGTCGGAGCAAGCTGAGCTAGCGGCTTACTTTCGAAGCATTGCCCCTTCGTTGGAGCCGATTCGCAAACAGCATGCGAAATTGGAACGCGAGCTTCGCGAAATGAAACCTGTGACGACCACGCCTATCATGCAGCCATTGGCGGTGGATCAGCGGCGGAAAACCCATGTCCATCTCCGCGGCAGCTACCTGAGTTTAGGCGATGAGGTGAGTGAGGGGACTCCACAAGCATTTCACCCGCTCGAGCACGATGATGCTCTCGATCGATTGGATCTGGCGCGATGGTTGGTCGATGTCGAAAATCCATTAACGGCTCGAGTGATTGCCAATCGCCATTGGGAACAACTTTTCGGGACCGGGATTGTCGAGTCGAGCGAAGAGTTTGGGGCGCAAGGGGAATTGCCTTCCCATCCAGAGTTGTTGGATTGGTTGGCGACCGAATTGCGCGACGGTGGCTGGGACCTCAAAGCGTTCTTGAAACGGTTGGTGATGTCGGCGACCTATCGGCAAAGCTCGGTGACAAGTCAGGCTCAACAAGCAATCGATCCGATGAACCGGATGCTCGCGCGGGGGCCGCGTGTCCGCGCTTCCGCCGAGATGGTCCGCGATCAAGCACTCTTCGTGGCAGGATTGTTGAGTGATAAAATGGGCGGGCCGCCCGTCAATCCTCCCCAACCTGCATTGGGATTGCGCGCCGCCTTTGGTGGCAACACCGATTGGAAGACAAGCGATGGGGAAGACCGCTATCGCGCTGCGATCTACACGATGTGGCGACGATCGAGTCCCTATCCTTCGATGTCGCAATTCGATGCTCCGAATCGCGACGTGTGTCAGGTGCGACGAACCCCAACCAATACACCGTTACAAGCACTTGTGACGCTAAACGATCCCGTTTACGTCGAAGCCGCCCAGGCGCTGGCGCGGCGCACCGTGGCGGCGGCCGAAACGAGCGAGGAGCGAATTCAGTTCCTGTTCCAAACCTGCTTGATTCGCGAGCCTAACGACGCGGAAATTACGAGAATCCGGCAACTCTTGGACGATGCCTTGCAAGCGTTTTCGGCAGACCCCGTTGCGGCCAACCAGATGGCGACCGATCCGATCGGCGAGGCTCCCCAAGGAGCCAACGTGGTGCAACTCGCCGCCTGGACGGTGATTGGAAACGTGATGTTAAATCTCGATGAGATGTTGATGAAGCGTTAGGACAAGGCGATCCACAATAATGTCCCCGGCTTCCGATTTCCCAAGGCGTCTGGCGGGTTTCCCGCCGTGGACTGTCGCTTCACCCGCCGACCGAGAGGTTCCCGCCAGCCGTTTTTTTGCGTACACTCGCCGATCCTCTCCACGCCTTGTCGAGGCGTTTCCCCCTCCTTTCTGCTACGGCCACCCCTTTCCTTTTGGGTAGCGAAAAATATGCCAAACACCACAACCACTATCTCGACGCTCGCCGTTTTGGGCTTGCTTCACTTGACGCTTGCCGCTGGCGGCTTGGTTCATGCCGAACAGCCCCCGTTTGTTGCCGGCAAACCCTATCGAATCACGGCAGAGCATGCCGTATTAAACACCGAAACGACCGAAATCGTCGCTGAATCGCGACTGAACAGCAAACAGGGGATCACGCTCAAACCGAAGGCGGCCGCAGCCGTTGAGAGTGATCGCGACCCGTCGGATATTTCCTTCAGCATCAAAGCCCCCGCGGCGGGGCTGTACGTGATCAGCACCTACGCGGTGGTGGATGACGAAGGGGCCGCGCTGATGGAGAAGGCGAAAGGAAAATACGATTCGCTATTCATGAAACTCCAAATCGATGACGAACGCCCGACAAAGCGAGTGGTCTACGTCCCTTGGAACCGCCCACGTCAAGAAACGGGGAAGTTCCACCTCAACGGTCAGGATCAGCAGCTGAAGCTCTGGTTGCCTCGAGGCGTGCGACTGGGATACATCGAACTGAGAACCTACACACCACCGGCGGTTCCTGAGAAAGCCCAGGCTTACCAGCCCCCCGTGGTTCCTCCCAAGACCCGACCACGATTGTGGGTTAACGAAGCGTCATTGCAAACCGTGAAGGAACGCTTGACGGTGGGCGAAAACGCAGCGGTTTGGGAGAAACTCACCGCGTCCGCTAAAAAACCGTTCGTGTTTAAGTTTTCCTCAAGCGAGGAAGTTCCGTTCAATGCGGCACTCGAAAAAACGGCCGAAATCAAGGCCTTCTACTATCTGATGACTGGCGACAAAGCGGTGGGACGCGAGGCGGTTCAATTGACCGCCGATTACCTCTCGCATGTCGAGTTTGGCAATGTCTTGGATGTCACTCGCGAAATCGGCCGCGCGATTTACACCGCGTCGGTGGTATACGATTGGTGCCACGATCTGATGAGCGAAGCCGAACAGTCACTGCTGCGTGAGCATTTGATGCGACTGTCGATCGACATGGAATGTGGTTGGCCCCCATTTCGCCAAAGTGTCGTCAACGGGCATGGCAATGAAGCCCAAGTCAACCGCGATCTGCTGGCGATGAGCATCGCACTCTACGGCGACGATTCGAAACCGTACCAATACACTTCTCATCTCATTTTAGAAGATTTGGTGCCGATGCGAAAATTCGAGTACCAATCGCCACGTCACAACCAAGGGGTGAATTACGGTGCCTATCGTTTTGGATGGGAGATGCATGCGGCATGGTTATTCTACCGCATGACGGGCCAACCCGTTTTTGACGAGAACTTGAAAGGGGTCCGGAAATTTTGGCAGTACATGCGGCTCCCCGATGGGCAAATGCTTCGTGACGGTGATGGATTCAACGCCGGACGGCCTGGCACGTTTTATTACTGGCGCCATCCCCAGACGATGCTGTTGATGTACGCCTACGCAAACGATCCGGTGCTGAAGGGAGATTTCGAGCGTCAGGGTGGATTGGCGGGTAACCCCGTGTTGTTTTTGCTGCTGAACGATCCGAATCTGAAGTCGATCGAAAGCCTTGATTCGTTACCGCTGACAATCGATTTTGGTCCGATTCTCGGGTCGATGATCGCTCGTACCGGATGGGACATCAGTCTCGACAGCAACGATGTGGTGGCGGAAATCAAAGGGGGCGGATTCCATTTCGGCAACCACCAACATTCCGATGCCGGAGCGCTACAAATCTACTACCGGGGTCAGCAGGTCGCCGACCTGGGCGTCTATAAGTTCTATGGAACCCCGTACGACGTCAACTTCAACAAGCGTTCGATCGCCCACAGCATGATGCTGGCTCGAGATCCGGATGAGAAGTTTCTTAACACGGAATCCAACGACGGCGGGACCCGCTACAACCAAAGTCATCCCCGCACCCCGGCGCAGACCAAGCGGGATCCAAAATTTCACAATGGCAAAGTCGTCTCGACCGACTTTGGTCCCTCCAAGCAAACACCGGCCTACAGTTATTTCAAGGCCGATTTGACGAGTGCGTATTCGGCGAAAATGGAACAGTACACTCGCGGGTTCTGCTTCCTCAATCTGCAACGAGACGACGTTCCTGCGGCGATCATCTTGACCGATGATATGACGACCGCGAATCCAGCATTCCAGAAATACTGGCAAATCAACACCCTGGAACCCCCGCAGCAAACCGCCGACGGCGTCATCCTGCAGAACAAACGAGGCGAGTTGGTTGGCAAGACCCACGTGAACATGCTGGTTCCTGCCGCGACCGATCGCCAAACGGAGATCTTCAGCGGGAAAAAAGCAAACAGTTCGTTCGAGTTCCAATACGATGCGCCGCCGACCTATCATCCCGAGGCCAGCGGGCATCGGATCATGATCTCGCCTAAAACAGCGAATCAGCAAGATCGGTTCCTGACCGTTTTCCAGATGACCGCGGGCGACGCCAAGCCGTTGAAGGTTGAGTTCAGCGAGACGGAGCAGAACTTTGTGGTCCACCTTGCCGATCGAGTCGTTTCGATGAGCAAAGGCTCCGCGCTCCTCGAAGCGAGTTTTACGATCCAGGTTCTAGGCGAGGGCAAGCGTCAGGTGTTGTTGACTGGATTGAAGCCAGGCAACTGGAATGTCCAAAGTGGCGATGGCAAGCAAATTACCGCTGCAAAGGTCTCCGCGGGCCAAAACACGATGTACTTCGAAGCGAACGCTGGGGAATTCCTCGTGACGCCCAAATGAGGGCCTGAGTCATGCCGATCCCCACGGCGAATGTTCCCAGGCGAGCCGCCTGGGAACGGGGGGAAACGAGAACGGGAAGCTCAATGCCGCTTGATTGCCGCGTTTGAGTTCATCGCATTGGGCGATCGTGTAGAATGGAAGCCGGCTTGATTGCCGAAGCGATCCCCGCACCGTTCTCGAGGAAGAATCATGGATCCCCGATTCGAACAAATGCTGCTTCGAACGCGACGCCACTTCCTTCAGCAATCCGCTGCGGGGATTGGCGGCATCGCACTGGCGGCCTTGACCAACGAGCATGCGAAGGGACAGGACGTGCTTGCGTCTGCTCCCCTGCCCTCGGACCCGTTGGCCCCAAACCCGTTGGCCCTGCGCAAACCTCACTTTCCTGCGAAAGCAAAGCGAGTGATCTATTTGCATATGACCGGTTCGCCACCGAACTTGGATCTGTTTGATTACAAGCCAAGTTTAGCGGAACACACCGATCAAGATTGCCCCGCCGAGTTTCTGCAGGGCCGCGAATTTGCCTTCACCAGCGGTACGCCAAAGCTAATGGGGTCACCCCGCCGTTGGTCTCAGGTGGGGGACCAGGGGACTTGGATGTCCGACGCGATTCCCCATTTTCATGGGATCGCAGATGATCTTTGTATGGTCCATTCGATGTACACCGACCAATTCAATCACGCTCCGGCGGAGTTGTTGGTTTACACCGGTTCGCCTCGATCGGGGCGGCCGTCGATGGGATCGTGGGTGACCTATGGGCTCGGCAGCGAGAACGAAAATCTGCCGGGATTTGTGGTGCTGATTTCGAGCGGGGTACAGCCCAATGGGGGCAAGTCGTCGTTCGGCAGCGGGTTTTTGCCCTCGGTTTATCAAGGCGTTCAGTGTCGCTCGAAGGGCGACCCCGTGTTGTACGCCTCGGACCCCGCCGGGATGGATCGCCCGCTGCGCCGCAAGACCCTCGATGCTCTTGGGGATCTGAATCAAATCCAAGCGTCCGCGATGGGACACCCCGAAACCTTGACGCGTATTTCACAGTATGAATTGGCGTTCCGCATGCAGACCGCGGTTCCCGAGGTGATGGATATTTCGCAAGAGAGTCAAGCGACGCTCGAGGCCTACGGAGCGAAACCGGGCGAATCAAGTTTGGCGAATAATTGCTTACTCGCGAGGCGATTAGTCGAGTCGGGGGTCCGCTTTGTCCAATTGTTTGATTGGGGCTGGGATTTCCACGGCACGTCGGTCGGTTCTGGAATTACCGACGGATTGACGAGTAAATGTGCCACGATGGATAAGCCGATCGCCGCGTTGATTAAGGATTTGAAACAGCGTGGATTGTTCGAAGACACGTTGGTGGTCTGGGGAGGCGAATTTGGCCGCACCCCGTTCCGCGAAGGTCGCACGGCGTCGAGCAAGGTGCTTGGACGCGATCATTACCCCGACGTCTTCTCAATGTGGTTGGCCGGTGGCGGCACGAAAGCGGGATTCGACTACGGAGCATCGGACGAACTTGGGTTTTCGGTCGCGGAAAACCCGGTCCATATTCATGATTTGCAAGCCACCATCTTGCACCTACTCGGCTTCGATCACGAACAATTGAGCTATCGCTTCCAAGGTCGCGATTACCGTTTGACCGATGTGCATGGACGCGTCGTTAAAGAACTGCTCGCCTAACATGCCCGCCTTTGAACCGGAGGGCGCGCGTGGTGGTGGGGGTGAGGGCGGCGTTCCGCCACATGGCTATTGCTCGCTGTCTTGAATCAGGGTGACTAATTGAGTGCCCAAGTCGTTCAGATCTTGGGCTAAGCGTTCGGATTGTCGATTGGCAGCGAGCGTTTGCTGCGTTCCCTGGTCCACTTGAGCCATGGCCGTATTGATTTGCGATAGCGCGTTGGCTTGTTCCCCCACACTCTCGACGATTTGAGTCGCCGCTTTTGCGGCCGTCTTGATTGTCTCTCCTAACGTTCGGATCACCTCGTCGGCGTGGGATACCACTTCGCTCGCCTCGTCGATCAAGTGGGATCCTTTCTCGGCCGTGGAAACCACTTGAGTAATGGCTTGATGAACGTCCATCAAAATCGTGCGAATCTCGACGACGGTTTGTTTGGACTGGGCCGATAACGATTTGACCTCGGCCGCGACGACGGCAAAACCTTTACCGTGTTCACCGGCGCGTGAAGCTTCCACGGCGGCATTCAGCGCTAACACGTTGGTTTGTTCGGCAATGTCGGTCACCTTGCTGAGGAATTGTCCGATCGTTTGAGAACGTTCGGCGAGCATCAGGATCGCTTGGCCCACCGATCCGGATTGTTCACGGACGTGATGCATCGCTTTGATCGTATCGCGTACCGATGCCAAGCCCGTTTGTCCCACTTCGTCGGCTCGCAGCGAGGATTGTGCCACGTGTTTGGCATGGTCGGCCGCATGACTTGCCGTGGTCGCTACCTGGTGCACGGTGGCGGTGATTTCCGAAACCATCGCGACCTGTTGCTGAGTCATTGCCGCTTGCTGTGAAGTCGAGGCAAGGATTTCCTTGCTGGCGGTGGAGAGTTGTTCCGCGGCATTGCGGATGCCCGCAAACAACCGCTTGCGTTCCGCTTCGATCTGTTGCCGCATCGTAATGTCTTGCAGGGTCAGGATGATCCATCGATTTTCACTCGCTTCCATTTCGGTTCGCCGCACCGCCAATGGAATCTTGGTTCCGTTGGGATGGTGGATCTCGACGACCGTCTCGGCATTGGGATCGGGTGAGGCGGGCACGGCGGCTAAGCCGGCGGATAACTGCTGCAAGCTTTGCCCGATCACCTCGTCCGCGCTGCGATTAAACAATTTCTCTGCGGCGACGTTGAACGAGCGAATCGGTCCCTGGTCGATGAAGGTTACGATGGCGTCGGCGGTGGAGTCGAGGATTGTTTGGGTGTGCGCTTTTTGTTCGGAGATTTCTCGTACTTTCAAGCTTAACGTTTCAGCCATCCGGTTGAATTCGTTCGCCAAGTCGCCGATTTCATCGTGGGAATCGACCGTGACCCGTTCGTTAAGCGAACCGCGGCCCATTCGCTGTACCGATTTCCTCAACTTCACAATCGGTCGGGAAATCGATTGTGAGACGATAACGGCGATCGTCAGCACCGCTAAGAACGCCAGCGCGGCAATGAACATCGCTTGATTGCGCAGCATTCGCACCGGTGCGAACGCTTCGCTGGAATCCATTTTTACGACCATGCCCCAGCGAAACGACGGAAGGTATCGCCAAACCGCGAGCACCGGTTCGCCACGATAGTCAATCGTTTCACCACGCCCCCGATAGCCTTGGACGGCCAAATACATCGGCTGTTCTGGGACCGAACTCATCTTCCAACGTCGTCGATAACCGATTTCGGAATCGAACCGCGTCGAGGTGGCAAAGACGATCTCGTCACCGACACGTGATCCAATCAATGTCTCGCCGCTCTGACCCAACCCTGTGTCTTCGTGAACGAGCGAGATGATGCGGTCGTCGCTGGTGGCCAACGCCACGACTCCCACGGCGACTTCCCCTAGCGTCACCGGCGCCGCGATCAAGCGAACCTGGGATGTCGCGGAAATCAGGATGGGATCGGAAACCGAGGTTTCCAGGAGCGTGGCGGCACGATTGGCGACTTTGGATAGTGCCTCGGGGAACGTTTTGATTTGTCCGAGTACATTATTGTCCCCCTCGGCAGTCGAAAACACTTCCTTTCCGTCATTCGAAACCAAATAAAGCTCCTTGTAACGAATGCCTTCAAGGTACGACTTCGACAAACTCCGCATGCTGGCCCGCGCCGCGACCGCATCGCTTGCGTCGGCGTCATTAATGGAAAGGATTTCGAGCGCATTGGCGACATCGGGGATTTTGGACAACGTCGCGACATCGTCGATGCGCTCTTGGAAAAAGGTATTGATCTGCAGCGACTTGCTATCCGCAGTGGCCCATAAGTGACTCTCGATTTGTTTCCGCAGGGCGTGCTCGGCACTGATGTGAGCTAACAGCGCGACGATCGCCATCGGCACAAGCGAAATCGCCAAGAACCACGCAATCAATCGGGGGAGAAGCCGGCGTGAAATCATGGTTTGTCGCGCTCCGAGTCAGCCGGCTTGGACCAACTTTGCCCCCAATCCCGATACATGTCCTCAAGAAACTGTTCCCATTGTTCGCGAGATTGGTAGATCGGAAACGTGACGGGGCGGACCGGGTAGTCCGAGGTCCAAACGATGTCGAATTGACCATCCCCACGGATGCGTCCAATCCGGAGTGTTTTCCAGGTGTGATGCGTCTCGGGATCGATCGAAACGATGCCTTGCGGAGCGGGGAAGCTTTGATTGCCAACCTTGGTTCGCACGGCGCTTGGTTTGTCGGTGCCCGCATCTTCGACGGCTTGCTTCCACAGATAAACACCAAAGTAACCCGCTTCGATCGGGTCATCGGTGACGCGGTCACTTCCAAAACGGTCCTGGAAACGCTTGACGAACGCTGTGTTGCGTTCGCTCGCGATACTTTGAAAGTAGGTCCATGCGGCATAGTCGCCTTGCGTCTGATCGTAACGCATGTTCAACAATTCGACTTCGGCAATACTGAATGACATCGTGGGAATATCGCTGGCTGCGATACCGGCAGCGCGCAACGATGAAAAGAATGCGTGATTGCTGTGTCCGTTGAGGGTGTTGAGGATGAAATCGGGCTTTGTCGCCACAATTTTCGCAACAATCGCATCGGCTTGTTCGCTGTCAAGCAACATGTATTCTTCGCCAACAACTTCGCCCTGCAACGCGCTGATTTGAGTTCGCAAGATGGTGTTGACGGTGCGTGGAAAGACATAGTCGGAACCGACCAGAAAGAACGACCTCGCGCCAAGGTTGTCGAAACACCATTTCACCGCGGGAAGGATTTGTTGATTCGGAGTCGTGCCGGTGTAGACAATGTTCGGTGATTGCTCCAGTCCTTCGTATTGAACGGGATAGAACAAGAGATGCTGGTGTCGTTCAAAAATGGGGCGAACGGCTTTCCGGCTCGCCGAGGTCCAGCAGCCAAAGACCACGCTGACCTGTTCATCCACGATCAACCACTCGGCCTGACTCGCAAAAATGGCCTCCTTGGATTGGCCATCGGCGCTGACCACTTCGATGGGTCTGCCAAGAATACCACCGCTGGCGTTGATTTCTTCAATCGCCATCAGCGTGGCGTCACGCACGGGCGATTCGCTGATCGCCATCGTACCGGTTTGTGAGTGCAGGATTCCGACTCGAATCGGTCGGCGGCTCGCTTGGGAATTGATCGACCGACCGAGGAGAACTGCCGCGATGGAGAGCACGATGGTGGCGAGAAAGAGCCACCGCCAATGGGGCGGTTTCATTTGCAGCCTTCATTTAAGCGCAAGCGACCAGCGACGATTCAACGCTCTTAGCCGCTTCCACGCTATCGCGGTCGCGACCTCAATACCTCGCTAGTATAGCCGATAGCGTCGGCACCGCAGGGCACGATTTTACCGCGATCGAGCGATATCTCGGAACTCGCCGGTCGCTCGCAGCGCTCCACTGGATGGCCGTTTACCGCAGTCGCTCGAGCCATGCATCGGTCGCGATCACTTCGCTAATGAACATCTGTTGCGAGACCAGAATCGAATCTTGCAGCTGTTGGGCGGTCACCGATCCCGCTTCATTTGCAACGTCCAACGTGCCAGTCGCATCGCGCAGAAACTCGACTTTGTATCCGCGATGAAACGCTTGACGAGCCGTCGTATCACAACACATTTGTGTCATGTAACCAGCGATCGCCACCGTGTCGGCATCAACTTTTTTTAGCCATTCAGCCAAATTCGTGTTGGTGAAGGAACCGGGCAATTGTTTGTCGATCAAAACATCGCGATGTCGTTTTTCGACTTCGGGATGCAATTGCCATGCCTCGGAGTTAAGCCGAAAGATCGGTGATTCAGGATCGGCTTGGTGATGGCGGATCACCGCAGTCGGGACGCCCGCCTGTTTCGCTTCGTCCATCACCCGCAAGATTTGATCGAGATGACCGACCGGATAGGTCACCGGCAAGGCGCCACTGAAATATTCTTGCTGAACGTCAATCACCAATAAGGCACGGCTCATCGCGTTAAATCCAATTTGAGAATTGGGGCGGGGGTCAGGGAACGATTGGACCTATTCTATCGCAGCCCGACTTTGGAGAAAACACAGTCGCCCGAGGTCTCCGACGACGATGCACGCCGTGACCCTCTCCGGAGAAATCGCTAAAGGCTCGTTTCCCGGCCCTCCCAGCTTCGCTGGGAGGGGGAAACAAGTCGTTGCTACAGTTTGCGTTCGACGCGAGCTGCGATCACTCGTCGGTGACGCAACCTTCGCTGGCGCTCTTGACGTTCTTGATGTACTTGTAAAGCGTGCCACGCGTCGCTTTCAACGGCGGTGCCGTCCACGCTTCACGCCGCTTGCCAAGTTCGGCTTCGTCGACATCGACGTCGAGCCGGTTGGTTTCGGCATCGATCGTGATCGTGTCACCATCTTGAACGAGCGCGATCGGGCCGCCGACTTGAGCTTCCGGGGTGATGTGGCCCACGATGAAGCCGTGGCTGCCCCCGCTGAAACGCCCGTCGGTCAACATCGCGACATCCGATCCGAGCCCAGCACCCATGATGGCACTGGTCGGGGTCAGCATTTCGGGCATACCCGGACCACCCTTGGGACCTTCGTAGCGAATCACGACAACGTCCCCCTTTTGGATCTTCTTTTCCTCGAGCGCGTGCAGCATGGCTTCTTCGTTGTCGAAGACGCGTGCGGGGCCGCTGAACTGCAATCCTTCTTTGCCGGTGATCTTGGCCACGGCGCCCTCAGGCGATAGGGAGCCACGCAAGATACGGATGTGGCCCGACTTTTTGATCGGTTCTTTGACCGAATGCACGATCGTTTGACCCACTTTTAAATCGGGCAGCGGCTCCAGATTCTCGGCCAACGTCTTGCCGGTGACGGTCATGCACGAACCGTCCAACAATCCCTCTTTGAGCAAGTACTTCATCACGGCCGGGGTGCCGCCGATGGAGTGCAAGTCCTCTTGGACAAACTTGCCGCTCGGTTTCAAGTCGGCGAGGAACGGGATCCGGTCGCTGACGCTTTGGAAGTCATCGATCGTTAGCGGGACGTCGACGGCGCGAGCCATTGCGATCAAATGCAAGACCGCATTCGTGCTGCCGCCGAGCGCCATCACGGTGACCATCGCGTTCTCGAACGCGGTGCGCGTCATGATGTCACGCGGTTTCAAGTCCATCTTGAGCAGTTTCAGGATGGCATCGCCCGCGTGCAGACACTCTGCTTTTTTATCGGGATCTTCGGCGGGAATGCTTGCCGAGTAAGGCAGCGACATGCCGAGGGCTTCGATCGCCGAGGCCATCGTGTTGGCGGTATACATCCCGCCACAGGCACCGGCACCCGGGCAGCTGTGGCGAACGATTTCGCTGCGTTCTTCTTCGTTGATTTGTCCGGCCAAGTATTGCCCGTAGCACTGAAACGCGCTGACGATATCAAGATTCTCGTTCTTGTAATGGCCCGGCTTGATCGTGCCACCGTAGACCATGATCGCAGGACGGTTCAGCCGTCCCATCGCGATCAAACATCCCGGCATGTTCTTGTCGCACCCCGGCAATGCAATCAGAGCGTCGTACCACTGGGCGCCCATGATGGTTTCGATCGAGTCGGCGATCAAATCACGGCTCTGCAACGAGTAGCTCATCCCGTCGGTGCCCATCGAAATGCCGTCGCTGACGCCAACCGTATTGAATCGCATCCCGACCATTCCCGCAGCGGTGACCCCGGCTTTAACCTCGGCGGCCAAATCCAACAGGTGCATGTTGCAGCTGTTGCCTTCGTACCAAACGCTGCCGATGCCGATTTGCGGCTTGTTCATGTCTTCGGAAGTCAACCCGGTTGCGTAGAGCATCGCTTGGGACGCCCCTTGGCTCTTGGGTTGAGTGATCTTTTGGCTGTACTTGTTTAACGGTGCATTCATGGCCAGTAGAGTACGCAGTGCAGGAGGAAGTGGATGGAGGTCGACAAGCGAAAGGCGACGGACATGGGGTGGGATGTGCTTTGGGTGGCAGCATCATCCGCATCGATTTGCCGACTTCGCAGGCCAACGATTATGATCTTCATCGGGCGTTTCACAACGGGACGGCTCTACGATCCTTTGGGGAGTTGAGAAAATGAGAGGTTTTTACGGTTTTCTGTTCGTCTTCGTAATTGCGTGTCCCGCTGCGACGCTGCAAATTCAACGCGGGTTCGCGGACGATTTTCAACTCAAGTCGAGGTCGCTGTTCGATGGCCAGACGTTGGCCGGTTGGGAAGGCAATGCCTATTGGTTCCGAATCGAAGACGATGCGATCGTAGCCGGCCGGCTGGATCAGCCGATTCCGCACAACGAATTCCTCTGCACTACCGAATTATTCGCGGATTTCGAATTGAGGTTGGAGGCGAAATTGATCGCCGCGAGTGAAGAAAGTGCCACCTCGTTGAACGCCGGGGTGCAATTTCGCACCAAACGGATCCCCCACGATAGCGAAGTTTCTGGCTATCAGGCCGATATGGGCAAGATGGGGGAACGGTTGATTTGGGGCGGTTTGTACGACGAATCGCGGCGGAACCGGTTTTTGGTCGAGCCCCCGTCGGACCTTACCAAGGACCTTGTCAAAGAGAACGACTGGAACGAAATCCGTATTCGTTGCCAAGGACCGCGAATTCAAATTTTCGTTAACGGCGTGCAAACGGTCGATTACACCGAAACCGATGACCAAATCCCTCGCCATGGCATCCTCGGATTGCAAATTCACGGTGGTCCAGCGGCCGAAGCTCATTACCGAAACCTTCGTATTCGCAACCTAATCAGCAAGTAAATGTCGCTGATCGCTCCGCGATCTTGCGTTTTTAGGGACCAGCGTTTTTAAGAGCTCGCGTTTTTTACAACGACTCGTTTTGATCGCGGATCGATCAACGACACTTCAGACATATTTTATGAATATTGAATTTGTTTATTTCGATCTCGGAAACGTCCTGGTTTCGTTTGACCCGAAGATTGCGGTCGACAATGTGGCGAATCGTTTCGGCGTCGATGCAGTGCATGCCGCGCAAGCGATTTACGGGAGCGGATTGCAAGACCGGTTCGAACATGGACACGTGACGGGCGAAGAATATGCCGCGGCGGTGCGTGACTCGCTTGCGGCGAGTGAGGCTGCGATGCCAACGCTCGCATTGTTAGAGGCGATCAGCGACATGTTCACTCCGATCGAATCGATGCGGGAGACGATTGACCGAGTGCACCAAGCGGGCACTCGTTATGGGTTGCTCTCGAATACCTGCCATGCCCATTGGGATTGGATTGGGCGGCAACCGTGGCTGATCTCCTCGGTGGTTTGGCCGGTGTGTGTGTTGAGTTGTGAGGTCAGCTCGATGAAGCCCGATTTTGCCATTTATCAGGCTGCCGAACGATTGGCCAACGTGCCGCCTGAAGCGATCCTTTTTCTCGACGATAAAGCCGAGAATGTCGCGGCGGCGATCGAGCGAGGATGGAATGCGGTCCAGTGTTTAGGCGGCGACCAGGCCGACGCGGCACTCAGAAAATACAGGGTGATTTCGTGAATGGAGGGGGGATGGGCCTAAACGATGACTGATTTGGTGTCGTGCGAGGGAATCGTTCGAGAGATCACGCGGAGAGATCTCGCGGGCGCGGAACGTTCGACTGTGCCCAATGCCAGACGCCCCGTATGATGCCGTATGATAATGGCACTCAAAAACGCTTCCTCTTTTCGAATGCGATTCCACAGCAATGGCTCAGCTGGTTCCCCCCCCCACGATTTCGCTTCATTCCACACCTCCTCGCCCGGTGGCGGTCATCGATATCGGCGCGACCAGCATTCGAATGGCGATTGCGGAAATCCATGCCGATGGGGAGGTGCGCACCTTGGATACCTTGGTGCAGCCGGTCAACTTGGGGCGTGAAGCGTTTGATGTGCGGCGGTTGTCGCGGGCGAGCATCGAGAAGGCAGCGGGGATTCTGAAGAAATATCAGCGTGTCTTGAAAGAGTATGGCATCACCGGGCCCCAAGATTTACGCGTCGTCGCAACCACGGCGGTTCGCGAAGCGCTCAATCGTCTCGCCTTTACCGACCGTGTCTTTATCGTCACAGGGCTGAATGTCGAACCCATCGATGAAGCGGAGGTGAACCGGATTACCTACATGGGAATCACGCCTCATCTTCGTTCGCACCCGGAACTAGCGGACGCCCGTTCGGTGGTGGTCGAAGTGGGCGGTGGTAATACCGAATTGTTGGTCATCCGCAGTGGCAATGTGCTGCATAGCCAATCTTATCGGTTGGGCTCGCTAAGGCTATTGCAACTGCTCGATGACGCCAATGTTTCCGCATCGCGTCGCCGCATCTTGTTGGAAAGTCACATCCGACGGACCTTGGATTTGATCCTCGAAGAAGTGCACTCCGATGCGATGATTCACTTAGTGGCATTCGGAGGCGACATGCGTTTCGCCGCCCATCAATTGCTCGATGATTGGGACGGCACCTCGTTAGCCCAGTTGTCGACTGATCGGTTGATCGAATTTACCAACGAAGTGTTGAAGCTCGACGACGACGCTATCGTCAAACGCTTTGGCGCGAGTTTTATTGAAGCGGAAACACTCGGCCCTGCCCTGCTCGCTTATTCGATGCTCGCCCAAGCCTTCAATCAATCGCTGGTTTATGTTTGTGATACCAATTTGCGTGACGGCCTATTGCATGACATGGCGATTGGGGGGGAGTGGACTGCGGAGTTCCGTAACCAAATTGTTCGCTCCGCGCTCACCTTGGGACGCCGCTTTGATTTCGATGAAACCCATGCCCGGAATGTCGCCGAACTGGCTCGCAAACTGTTTGAACAATTGGGCGCCGAGCACCAATTGGATCAACGTCATGAAGTGATCTTGCATGTCGCGGCGCTACTGCATGAAATTGGCATGATGATCAATGTGCGCAGCAACCATAAGCATGCCTTGTACGTGATTCGCCACAGCGGTTTGTTCGGATTGTCCAAAAGCGAATTGCTGCAGGTCGGGTTGGTGGCACGTTACTATCGCCGCGCCTATCCGCAACCTTCGCACGAAGGCTACGGATCCCTGGAACGCGAAGATCGCGTCGTGGTGGCGAAGTTGGCGGCGATTCTGCGGATCGCGATCGCGTTGGACGATACTCGCAGCGGCCGCATTCGCGAGATCGAGTGTGTGCGTGAAGCCAGACAATTGGTGATTCACGTTCCCGGCGTCGACGATGTTTCGCTAGAACAAGTGGCGATGCGCCAAAATGCGGGACTGTTTCGCGATGTGTTCGGGATGCTCGTTCTGCTGCGAGCGGGGAAATAGACTGCACCCTCCACGAAACGATGGGTTAAGGCGGCTTTGTCGAAATTAGCATGGCCGTGAACCGCAATGACTCAATTAAGATGAAAGTAAAGTCGCCAAGCGTGCGATGACGCTGCAAAATTGAGCAAATGGGGGCGAGCGTCGTTGATGTTAATCATGCTTGATCGCCGTCATGCTTGATCGCAGGGAAAAATGCAGAGGAAAAAATTATGAGTTCTCGTTTTCACGTTGCGGATCGCATCCCCTTCCTTTTTCTCTTTGGGAGCTTCCTGTTGGCTTTTTTGATTCGTAGCGAAGAAACCGCCGCCGAGGATCTGTATACCATTCTCCGCGAACGTTTAGTCGAAGACCGGATCGCCACGGCGGGGGTCAAGGACTCTCGCGTGCTCGATGCCATTCGAAATACCCCGCGGCATGAGTTCGTCCCCCGGAGCCTGCGCGATCGAGCGTACTTGGACATGGCGTTGCCGATCGGAGAGTCGCAAACGATTAGCAGCCCCTTTACCGTAGCCTCGATGACCGAAGCGATCGAACCACAGTCGACCGATAAAGTGCTCGAAATTGGCACCGGCAGCGGGTACCAGGCCGCCGTGCTGAGCCCCTTGGTGGAGCGGGTCTATTCCATCGAAATCGTTGATGAGTTGGGACGACAAGCCGCCCAAACGCTGGCGCGACTCGGCTATGAGAACGTTCACACACGCGTTGGCGACGGCTTCCTTGGCTGGCCCGATGCGGCGCCGTTCGACAAAATTATCGTCACCTGTAGCCCCGAATCAGTGCCGCTGCCGCTCATCGAGCAACTGCGAGAGGGGGGACTAATCATCATTCCCGTCGGTCAGCGTTATCAGCAGACTTTGTATCGGATGCAAAAAGTCGATGGGAAATTGGTCCGGCAAGCGTTGCATCCGACGCTCTTTGTGCCGATGACGGGTGCAGCCGAAGAGGGACGCAAAGAATTGCCCGACCCCGCAAATCCGGTGGTCGTCAACGGCGCCTTCGAGATCCTGCCGAGCCAATCGCAAGCCACGACCGAGGATTTTGTTCCAGGATGGTACTACGGTCGCCAAGTCACTCAGGTCACTCCCTCTGCAGCGAGCCAAAGCGCCGGGGCTAACGAGGCGTCCAGCCGAGAAGCGGCCCCCGAAGGAAAGACCTTTGTACGATTCGAGAACGAAACGCCGGGGTTAAGTTCGCACCTATTGCAGGGCATCGCGATCGATGGTCGTGAAGTGTCGATGATTCGGTTGAGCGGACGAGTGCAAGTCGAGGGGGTCAAAATCGGGCCCAATACCGATTCGCTCCCGATGATTGCGGTCAGTTTGTATGACGACCAGCGTCGCGATCTCGGTGCCTTTTGGTTGGGGCCGTTCCGCGGCACCCGTTCTTGGCGTGATGTCAGCCGCTTAGTGCGAATTCCTCCTCAGACGCGGGAACTCATTTTGCGAATTGGGCTGTTTGGGGGGACCGGGAAGGCCGAATTCGACGCAATCGCGATTCAGAAAGTCGACTAGGGTCTGAGCAAATTTTTCAAAAATAATTCGCCCCTGTAATGCTTGTTTGAGCGCTGGGTCGGCGTCCAGCGAGTGGTGAAAAATTCGCTCACGTTTGCCCCCGGCGATCTGTTCCTAAGTCCTTTGTTATAAACGTCTTAACGCGATTGACTTGAGGCGGGTTGGGAGCCTGGGTTGCGTGCGGATTGTCACTCTTGATGGCGACGTCGACGCTCCCTTCCTGGCGGGGGCTGCTCAGTCACCCCCCGATTCGAGTGTTCTGCCGTTAAATTTTACCCAGGCTGCTTGTTTAACGTATTCCAACCGTTATTCTACCGGTGACACCAATTGTATCGGTTGCCGGTACGAGGCTTTCACGAGTTTAGAAATCGACGGAGGGGAGATTAAATCAGCTATGAGGTATTTCCAAGTATTGACCATCGCAGCGTCGGTGGTTGCTTTCTCTAGCTTGCCGAACTCGGTTCAGGCAGGTGGTTCGTACGGTGGCAGCTACGGTTCATCCGGTGGCAGCTACGGTTCGTCCGGCGGTAGCCACGGTTCGTCCGGTGGCTACACATCCTCTAGCCACGGATCTTCCGGTGGTGGACTTTTGAGCGGTTGGAGATCTCGTCGAGGCGGCTCCAGTGGCGGGTCGAGCGGAGGCTCCAGTGGGGGTTCGAGTGGCGGCGCCAGCTGGAGTTCCAGCGGTGGGTCAAGCGGAGGGTCTAGCGGTGGGTCTTCGGGTGGCTATTCCTCCGCCTCGGTTTCCTACGCTGGTAGTTCCGGAGGTTCTTCGGGAGGACGCGTCGGACCGATCCGACGATTGTTCGCTCACATCGGATCCAAACGGAGTTCGCAGGGCAGCAGCGGTGGTTCGAGCGGCGGTAGCAGTGGCGGTTCGAGCGGTGGCTATGCCGTTAGCTACGGTAGCCATGGATCCTCCGGGGGAAGTTCCGGGGGAGGACACGTTCATTATGCCCGCTACTCGATGAGCTCGGGTGGTTCGTCAGGCGGTTCGTCTGGAGGCTCCTCCGGTGGTGTTTACAGCACCTACTCGAGTCCGGTTATCCACTCGCATTCGCACGGGGTGGACGTGGGTTATGAATCGCCGATGGTTGAATCCTCTTACGAAACGTACTCCACTCCGATTGAAGGCACCATCATCGATGGTGGCTTTGATTCGGGCACCGTTATCGACAGCGTTCCTGTGGAAGGTGCACCTTTGGGCGCCGAAACGATCAACGATTCCACACGTTATGAGTCGGCCAAGCCAAAATTGGATGACGATTCGGCGATGTTGACGGTTGCCGTTCCTAGCGACGCGAAGGTCACTGTTAACGGTCACGCCACGACGAGCGAAGGAAATCTTCGCCAGTTCATGTCTCGCGGATTGAAGGATGGTTACGTTTACACCTACGTTGTGAATGTGGACTACACGATCGATGGCGAGAAGCAATCGGATTCCAAGGAAGTGAAGCTTCGTTTGGGAGATGTCGAGCAATTGGTATTCGATGTGACCGACAAGAAGAGCGACTCGGAGTCCACCGAGAAGTCCGACGCGATCGTTACCGTTGTGAAATTGCATGTCCCCGCTGACGCGCAGGTCACATTGGCTGGTAACGATACCGATGGTAAGGGTTCGGTTCGTACTTTCCGCACAAACCAATTGAAGGTTGGCGAGCAATGGGCCGGTTACACCGTCCGTGTCACCTCCACCGTCAACGGCGAAGCGGTTAGCAAAGAGCAAACGGTCGACGTGATTGCCGGTGGCACCACCGAGCTCGTCTTCGACTTCAAGGATTCGTCGCTCGCTCAACGCTAGTTTGTTGCTGTGCGACCACCGCGACGTTGAAAAATGAAGCATGGATTGGCCGCGTTCTCTTGGGAGAACGCGGCTTTTTTTTGCGTCGGTTTTCCGCACTGCGGTCAACGCATCTGTACTTCCGAATGTCTCGAGTTACCTTAGAACCGACTCGGAATTCACTCATTTAAGAACAAATTGAGCTCCATGACGACCGCAGAAAATCCAGAGGTGTCGCGCCGGATCAAATGGTTGGTTTCCATTCTGCTCTGCGCTCATCTACTTGCACTCGTGATGCCTCCTCTCGCCTTCCAAACTCGCGGGGCGCTGGGCGATTCACCTTCGGTGCAAACCTTGCTGAGCGTGGTTCGACATTACGCTCAATTCATGTACGTGGATCGTGGCTATGCCTTTTTTGCACCTGATCCAGGACCCAGCCATCTGATCCAAGCGGCGATTACCGATGCCTCGGGCAATACGGTCGAGAAGATGATCCCAAGCTTGGATGACCAGTGGCCTCGCCTGCTGTACCACCGCCATTTCATGTTGGCGGAATATCTGAACGAGATTTATCAGCCTCCCAATCCGCCTGAAGAGATTGCCAGGCTCGACCCCGTGGGGGCACAGTTGTGGGCGCAATCGCGAGCGAGATACGAGTACGTTCGCCAATCCGTGGTCGACCATTTGAAACATCAGAACAAGGGGCAACGCGTCGTGATCCGGCGTGTCGAACATGTGCTGCCGGGATTCATTGAAATGGCACGCGATCCGATCGCATTGAACGATCCAAGGTTGTATCGCGTGTTGCCAGATCAAGCGTTGGATCCGGCGCAGAGCAATGAAGCGGCTCGTCGCCCGCCCGAGGCGATTCCCGCACCCCAGGCACTGGAATCCCTGCCTGCGGGAACAACGCCGTCCAGTGCGGCACCTCCGCTGAATCAAGGCGAAGTGCCGCCGCCGATCGGCAACCGTGTTCCGCCATCCGCTGACAACGAAGACAAGCAAGGCGAGTCGAATGTTGCTTCGACCTCAGAGGTCCCGTCATGAATGTACCGGCCATGATCGAAATTTTTAAAGCATGGATTGGACAACTCTTTTCGGCCTGGGATCGGTTTTGGTTCACGCCACGCTATCCCCATGTTTTGGGGATCTTGCGAATCTTGACCGGTGCGATGTTGTTCTATTCGCATCTCGTGCTGGCGACACAACTTGGCGATTTTTTAGGCGATCACGCTTGGATCAATAATACCATTGCGGCCCAACTACATGATGGTGCGTTTGGGCCGGCGGATATGGGACGCAGCTACCTGTGGCATCTCAGTAACCCCCTTCTGCTGTGGCTGCATCACGCCGCAACGTTGCTGATCACTGCCGCATTTGCCGTCGGTTTTATGACGCGAGTCACGGCGCCGGCC
Organism: Novipirellula galeiformis; assembly: GCF_007860095.1. NCBI lineage: Bacteria > Pseudomonadati > Planctomycetota > Planctomycetia > Pirellulales > Pirellulaceae > Novipirellula > Novipirellula galeiformis. The sequence goes on from NZ_SJPT01000001.1 coordinate 644,479, forward strand.
GCTTGGTTCTTGCAAATCATGTATTTGCATCGGCTGACGGGGACCCTCTTTGGACTCGACCAAATTGTGACCTACATGGCGATGTACTTGATGCTCACTCCCAGCGGAAGTTGCTATAGTGTCGACGCCTGGCTGCGCGAACGTTTTTTCGAACGTCGAGCATCCAATCGTAAATTGGTTTGGCTATTGCCCGAATGTCGCGCCACTCTCGCAGCGAATGTGGGGACGCGTTTGCTGCAATTGCACCTGTGCATCATTTATTTGTTTGGCGGGCTTGCCAAAGCACGCGGTGAACTGTGGTGGGACGGGACGGCGATGTGGTTCTCGGTGGCTAATTACGAATACCAATCGATCAACATGACTTGGATTGGGGCTTATCCACGAGTGTTCTCGGCGTTGACGCACCTGACGCTGTTCTGGGAAGTCTTCTATTGTGCGTTGGTGTGGCCACGGTTGACTCGCCCCATTGTGATCGTGATCGCCGTGGTGGTGCATGGGGGGATCGCAACGACGCTGGGGATGGCCACCTTCGGTATGATGATGATTGCAGCGAACTTTATCTTTATCGAACCGAAATGGTTACTCACAATTCAACCTTGGTTGGCGACCAAGATGGCGCCGTTGCCTGCTGTGGTTGACGGCCCGCCGCAGATCGCGTCGCGGGATGAATCGGAAATTGCAGCTCGCGAGCAGCGGCTTGCCGAGGAGAAGGAGAAGCTGAAGCAACGGGTGGAAACGTTGAAGAAACGTGAGCGTAAAGTACGTCGTGCCGCAGAAAAACTTCGCAAACGGGGTGAAGTGCTTAGCGAGGATTTTGATGAATTGGATGAGCCGCTCGAACTTCGTTAGCCCGCATTGGAATCGGGGCTAGCCGCGGGGAGGCTACCGCGATTGCCCGCGACATCCGTAGCGAGTCGCCCTCTGAAGGGACGCAGCTTCTAATAGGCTTCGGGCTGACTCCAGGCCACACGTAGGGTCTTGAACAAAATTCGGATGTCCAACCACAGCGACCAACTGCGGATGTAGCGATGGTCCCAATCGATGCGGCGTTCCATCTTTTCGATCGTGTCCGTTTCGCCTCGGCAACCGTTCACTTGAGCAAGACCCGTGATCCCAGGCTTCACCTTGTGGCGAAGCATGTAACCATGAATGCGGCTGCGGTATTGTTCGTTATGGGCGGTCGCATGGGGGCGTGGCCCTACCAAGGACATGGATCCGGTGATCACATTGAATAACTGCGGCAATTCATCCAAGCTGGTGCGCCGGAGGATGTTCCCCAGACGAGTCACGCGGGGATCGCCCTTGGTGGCCTGTTTAACGACGGCTCCATTGTCACACGTTCGCATCGAACGAAACTTCCAAACCAGAATTTCTCGACCATCCAAACCATACCGGCGTTGTCGAAAAAAGATGGGTCCAGGCGACGTGATCTTGACCGCCATCGCGATGATCAGCATGGGAATTGCCGCCATGCTGAGGGCGACGATGGCGAGCGCCACGTCGGTCACTCGCTTGAGCACTCCGTCGACACCAAACAACGGGTTCTCGAATACGCTAACCGCAGGGATTCCCCCCATGCTGGTCCAACGAGAATGAAGAAGTTCGAAGACAAAAAAATCAGGGACGATGTAAACCGAAGCGGTCGAATCGCTCAATTGATCCAACAAGTAGCGGATCCGATTTTCGGCACGCATGGGAAGCGTGATGAAAATGGTATCGATTTTGCCTTCACGAGCGTGTTGGATCATCTCGCTCAGATTGCCGCTGAGTGAAAATTCGGCGGGCGACTTGTCGGCGGATCGCAGTTCATTGCGATCGTCAAAAAAGCCAACCAGTTGGAATCCGAGCGAAGGATCTTCGGCCACGTTGGTGGCCACTTGGATCCCCAGTTCATTCAGTCCAGCAATGGCGATGCGTCGGGTGCCAATGCCACGCTGTAAAAAGGCTTGTTGGACAATGCGCAAACACATCCGCCCTAACCCGATCACCGTTGGCGCTAGAATGATCCATGCGAGCATCACCGACCGCGCGAACTCTTGAGCGTAGCGTGTGGCGTAACCTAATAACGCCAACCCTAAAATCGTCATGCACCACGCCGATGCAACATTGGACATCTCTGTGTTCGCGGAACCAGAATGCGATTTTCCATAGAGACCGGTCAAGTGACCTGACAACAAGAACACGATGACGGCGATTAGGCCCATCACTAGCGTCGTGTCATCGACCCAACCGCGTGCGATCCACTTGACGAGTGCCAAGGACGCCATCACGCCGGCCGCATCAAGGCATGGTTGAACGAAGTCCCACCATTGACGTTGGGGAAGGATCGGTAACCGCATGATAACTTTGGGGGCAAACGGAGCGTGGGCATTGGGTGGACGCGATGGAGCAGCGTGTTTGGAATACGCTCCCTCTAATCGCGACGGTACAAAACCCTAGCTCAATGTTTCATCGAACCAATCGAAACCGAGGTCCAACCATGTCGCTTGGTGGGTCAAAGCCCCACAACTGATTCGCTCTACGCCCGTTGTAGCGATTTCCGCGATCGTATCGATATTCACGTTACCGGATGCTTCAAGTTCGACCGCGGAGTTGTCTTGATTGCGAATCGCGACTGCCGTGCGAAGTTCCTCGATCGAAAAATTGTCCAGCAGCACAATGTCGGGATGCGTCGAGATCACATCTCGAAATTGCTCGAGCGAGTCGACTTCGATCTCAACGATTGCGGGGGCAATCAATTGCTCGATGTTTGCGCCACGCCACTGAAGGGCCTTTTGTGCTGCACGGCTGGCGAGGATGGGCCCCGACGCATCGCCGGCTAATGCGAGATGATTGTCTTTGATCAAAAAGCCGTCATACAGCCCGCTGCGATGATTGTGCCCGCCGCCACATGCGACCGCGTACTTTTCCAGCAATCGCCAACCGGGGGTCGTTTTGCGGGTGTCGTAGAGGCGTGATTTCGTCGCCGCAATCTTTTCCACATAACGCTGGGTTTGCGTCGCGACGCCGCACAGACGACTCAATATATTCAAGATCGTTCGCTCACACGTCAACAGATCGCGAGCGTTACCGGTTAACCGAGCCATCGGGCGTCCGGCGACGAGAGGGGAGCCGTCTTGTTGCAAGCACTGGACTTCGAGCGATGCATCAAACTCGTCCACGATCCAATCCAGGGTCGCAAGCCCCGCACAGATCCCGTCAACGCGAGGAACAATCTGGCATCCTCCTTGTCGGTCTGGGGCGATCAAGCAGACCGTGGTCCAATCCATCGCGTCACGCAAGTCTTCCGCGATGGAAAGACGCACCAGCATCCGCAGATCATTCTCGAGCAATTCGTCAGCACCCACGCGGGCATAATCAATCATTTCTCAACTTTCAGTTTTGATTTTTGGGGGTAGCGGCATCCATCGCAATCCATCCGTGGGACCACTCCCGTTGCAATTTGCAGTCGCTAGCATTGTAGCGTTTTTGTAAAAAAGTGGGCCCCGCCGCTCCGCTAAACGCTGTTTTCAACTCAACGTCGGGAGGATAATGAAATGAGCGTGATGTTGAGAGGTTGAGAGCGTGATTTGGAGCACGGTTCGCCCATGAAGACTTTTTCCCCCACTTTGCGAAGCCATTCTCCGCTCTTGCAATCATCGATCCAATGGACGCTGGCGTTCGCCGTGTCGCTTGGATTTTTGACGATGGGGATCTTGATTTCCAGCATCAAGCCGACGCACCTTTCGGAAAACGAGCGTGGCGAGGGGACCAAGCTGCTGTGTTTGGATTTGAACCAAGCCGCGGATTACGAATTGTCGCTTTTACCAACCGTGGGACCAGTGCTTGCCCGTCGAATTGTCGGTGATCGCCAAGCGAATGGACCGTTTCGATCGGTTGATGATTTACGGCGAGTGACTGGGATTGGTCCCAAAACGATCGCCGAGATTTCTGAGTATTGCTGTGTGGACGCCGATCTCTCCCCCCTCTCCTTGGCGGCGACTCAGCCTTGAAGCAAGCGGCTAGCTGGATCCCACTAACACGGTGGGGGATCGGTGAGTCGTCGATTCCCGCCGGGATACCCCCTAGGGACGCAGTCCGAGTCGCTTCGATGCAGAGCCGCCGCTGGTCCAGGTCGCCCTGTTTCGACCGTTCGCAATTCCCGGGGCGCCATCGTCGTCGCTACGCTTGTTCGCTAAAGTGGGATGGTCAAACGCATGTCATCATGACCGCCGCCGGAACCATTTATGACGTCCAATTCAAAAAAGCTTCCCCCCGCTGAATTTCACCTCAATCAACCATTTCCGCCTGCTGGGGATCAACCGCAAGCGATTGCGGAATTGACTCGTGGATTTCTTGCCGGACGTCAGGCCCAGACCCTGTTGGGAGCCACCGGCACGGGCAAGACCTATACGATGGCAAACGTCATTGCCAATCTCGGGCGTCCTGCATTGATTCTCAGCCACAATAAAACTTTGGCGGCTCAGCTTTACGGTGAATTTCGCGAATTCTTTCCCGAGAATGCGGTCCACTACTTCGTCAGCTACTACGACTACTATCAACCCGAGGCGTACATCCCTCAACGCGACGTCTATATTGAGAAAGATTCGTCAATCAATGAAGAGATCGACCGACTTCGCTTAGCCACCACCAGTTCGCTGGTCAGTCGTCGCGACGTCGTCATCGTGGCATCGGTCAGCAGTATTTACGGATTGGGATCGCCGGAGGATTACAAGGAGTTGATCGTCTCGCTGCATAAAGGCGAGAAGATGCGACGGGATCACTTGTTGCTGAAATTTGTCGACGTGCTTTACGAACGCAATGACGTTGCCTTTGAACGTGGGAAATTTCGTGTTCGCGGGGATAGCATCGAACTGTGGCCGAGTTACGAAGAGTTCGCTTATCGAATTGAAATGTGGGGTGACGAGATTGAGCAGATCTCGTTGATCAAACCGGTTTCGGGCGAAACGATCAAAACCGTGAACGATCTCTACATCTACCCCGCGAAACACTTCGTGATGCCTGAGAAGCGTATTCAAAGTGCGATTCGTGCGATCCGTGAAGAGCTTGCCGAGCAAGTGGAGTTGTTTCAGCAGCGAGGTAAACTGCTCGAGGCTCAGCGGATTTCAGCACGCACCCGCTTCGATCTGGAAATGTTGAGCGAGGTGGGGCATTGTCCTGGTATCGAAAACTACAGCCGCCCGTTGTCGGGTAAACCACCGGGGTCCACTCCGGATACGTTGTACGAATTCTTTCCCGAGGACTTTGTCACCTTTGTCGATGAATCACATGTCACGGTTTCACAGGTGCGGGCGATGTACGCGGGGGACCGCAGTCGCAAAACAACGTTGGTTGAGCATGGCTTCCGCTTGCCGAGCGCGCTGGACAATCGGCCGCTGAAGTTCGAAGAGTGGGAAGCACGCACCGGTCAGATTTGTTTCGTTAGCGCGACGCCCGCCGATTACGAACTCAATCGTACCGGAGGCGAAGTGGTCGAACAAATCATTCGCCCCACCGGGTTGCTCGATCCTGTGGTCGAAGTGGAACCGGCTCGAGGACAAGTGAATCATCTGTTAGAGCAGATTCGGCTTCGCGCTGAGAAGAACGAACGCGTGCTCGTGACAGCGCTGACGAAACGATTGGCCGAGGATCTTTCCACGTACCTTCAAGAACAAAATGTGCGATGCCGTTGGTTGCACAGTGAACTGAATGCGTTTGAACGAGTTGATTTGTTACAAGAACTGCGCTCCGGCCGATTCGATTGTTTGGTCGGTGTCAACTTGTTGCGTGAAGGACTCGATTTACCCGAAGTCTCGCTGGTGGCGATCCTGGATGCCGATAAAGAAGGCTTTTTGAGAAGCGAGACCAGTTTGATTCAAACGATTGGTCGGGCGGCTCGGAATGCGAATTCGAAAGTGATTCTCTATGCCGATAAAGTAACGGCGTCCATGCAAATGGCGATCGAAGAGACGAGTCGTCGACGACAAATCCAAGAAGCCTATAACGCCAAGCATGGCATCGTTCCGCAAACGATTTTGAAATCGATTCGCACTGGCATTGATTCCGAGGGAGCGAAACGTAAGCAAGAAACCGCACTGGCCAAAAGTGAAGCCGAAACCGTTTACATTACCCTTGAGTATGTGGAGGCCTTGGAGCGAGAAATGTTGTCAGCCGCCGAGGATCTTGAGTTTGAACGGGCCGCATCGTTACGCGACCGAGTGCTGCAGTTGCGTGAAAATATTGGGAAACCGATGGCAGACGTTGAGTTCACCTCCTCAAGCGATGCCAGCGGTCGACAACAAAAGCGGCGCAAAGGAGTCAAGGGAGCGGGCCGCAAAAACGTCCCCCGACCTAACCGCGGTTAAGCGAGTCCTCAACCGTCAGTCAGAAGCAATTGGCCCAGCCCTGGTTAGTCTAGACTGCTAAAGCCTTTTAATTTTGATGCGATTACCGTCGCTAGACGGTGGACTACGTTCTTGCCAGCGCAGCGAGGGTAGGAATCCCACGTCAATTTTCAAAATGCTCTACGCCTTAAACAAGCGAGAGTTTTGTAGGAAAGGGGTTTTGACCCGGGGACACCTACGTGTAAATGATGCCTCGCGGTGAATTATGATATCGCGTTTCTCGTAATCGAAACGGCCTGATGGCTTTGCCTCCTTTTGATTCTTGATCGTAATCTTACTCTTGATCCTAATCTTCTTCGGTTGGTTATGGGCAACCACGGTTGCTCAGACGGGATTAAGATCAAGAGTAGGATTAAGATTAGGCGTTGCTTGTTTAAGGTCTAGATGAATCTTTTTGCCAGACTCCCCAGGGTATGCGATGAATTTTGTATTGAGTCGAGTGTTGTTTTTGGCCTGCCTGGTTCCTTGTGCGACAACGTCGCTTGGCAGAGAACCTCAAGATTTGCCGACGATTGATCTTTCTGGGGAAACCGAGCGTCAGCTCGTGATCGCCGAGGGAACGCCGCAAACGTACCAAGGACATCCCACAACGTTAAAACTGCCCGGTAGCGACACACTCTTTTGCGTGTGGTGCATTAACCATGGCGGCTCGGCGGGACCAATGGCGCGAAGCGATGATGGGGGACGGAATTGGGTGCGTTTGGATGCTTCGCTGCCGCCAGGGTTTTCGACGCATCAAAATTGTCCCAGCATTTATCGAATGGTGGATCCCCAAGGAGTCGCTCGGCTGTGGGTATTTTCGGCCGCGCTCGGGAAACGAGGTGGCCCAGGGATGCCGAGCATCATGAGTGAAGACGAAGGCAAAACGTGGAGGGAAATGCCACCGCTCGGCTTTCCCTGTGTGATGACGTTTAGCAGCATCATTCGACTACACGACGGACGCTATCTCGGGCTCTATCACAAAGGCCCCGACGGGCAAGACCGAACCCCGCTGAGCGTGTTGCAGTCGATCACGGCGGATGGAGGCCTGACTTGGTCAGAACCCGAAGTGGTCGCTGCGGTCGAGGGAAAAAATCCGTGCGAACCGTTTGTGCTGCGATCGCCCGATGGAAAGGAATTGTGTTGTTTGATGCGGGAAAATACGCACACCGGAAACAGTTTGATGATGTTTTCTCGTGATGAAGGAGAAACTTGGACCGAGCCCGTCGACACCGCTTGGGGGTTGACCGGGGATCGCCACATGGGCGTTCAAGCCCCCGATGGACGCTGGGTCATCGCATTTCGTGATTTAGCGCCGCATAGTAAAACCAAGGGGCACTTTGTGGCGTGGGTGGGCACCTACGAAGATATTCAACAAGGGCGTCCCGGCCAGTATCGGATCAAACTATTGCACAGTCATGCGAAAAATGTTTTCGACTGCGGCTATCCGGGACTCGAGCGTTTGAGTGATGGAACCATCCACGCGACGACCTACATCAAGTATCGTCCAGGCCCCGAAAAACACTCGGTCGTTAGCACGCGTTTTCAGTTGTCCGAAATCGACGAGCGGGCGAAATCGCAGTAATGCGATCGAAGCATTGAGTAAGGATGTAGGGCCGGTTCCTACCGGCCAATTACAAGGTGGTCGGTGGGAACCGGCCCTACGGCCATTGCAATGAAACACATCGCATTGGAAATCGGTGGTCCGGGTGAATCATTCGAACTAATCTTGTTTTGCACCACCGAGCGTGACCGAAAGCTTGTACTTGTTTTGTAAATGAGCGTGAGCTTGACTGGCATGCCGGTCCTTGGGGAACTGCTTGCACACTTTCTTGAACGCTGTAATCGCTCGCTCTTGATTACCCGCTTCTTCTTCGGTATAGCCAATTTGTAACACGGCCCAGGGAGCAGACGACTCATGGCCCCCTGCGATTTGGTTGTACAAAATCACCGCCTCGCCATATTGCTTTAGCCGTCGATGACACCATGCCATCTCGCGGTAATTGTTCGGGAACTGATCGCTTTGTCGGAAAAAGCCGATCGCTTCCTTCCATTTTGAGGCATCACGATACGTCATCGCGGTTTCCCATAACCACTTGTCACTGTGCTCACGATCTTCATTTAACAATGCTTCGTAGATCTTGATCGCTTCGGCGTGCTTGGACGCTTCACGATACGTCATGGCCATTTCCGCTTTCCAAACTGCAGTTTGTTCGGGATCGATGGAGACCAGTTGCGCGTAGGTGAGGATCGCCAACTCAGGATTCTTTTCTTGGCGATAGCTGCGGGCGACACGGGACAGCCCGTCCGGTTGGTTTTTGAAGTTACGGAACGCTTGCCGAGCTTTGTCGAAATTCTGTTTGGCTTGGTAATACTCAGCCGTTTGGCTGAGCAATTCATCATCGGCGCCAAACCGGTTTGCAATTTCGCCGAATGTTTTGAGTACATCCTCGTCGCGATTCACAACTCGCTGAACACGAGCGATGAGGTAAAGCAACTGAGTTGCAGCCGATTTTGCCGATGCATCATCGAGTTCGGCTGGTTCTTGCTCACGCAAAAATTGGATCAATTGATCCGCGAGACGATTCCCTTGGCTTGCCGTTGCACTCTCTCGCATCGATGTTTCCAGGACACTCTGTGAACGGTTCACCAACTCCAAAGGTAGTCGCTCGGCGTCATACGTGGTCTCTAACGCCTTGACCGCTTCGTCAAATTCGCCATGGGCTAATTGGTGCGACGCTAGGTGTTGCGAAGCCTCTTGGCACCACCGGGATGTCGCATTGTCGCGAATGACATCGAAGGTGAGATGACGCCATTGCTTAATCTTGTCCCCGAGATTGTCCTCCAACGCAGCAATCTCCGCCAATTGCACCGCAGCATAAACCGAGACATGGTGTTTGGGGTGGTCTTCTAAAACCTGTTGCAGCGCCGGCTTTGCCTTTTCATTTTGTCCGATGTCTTTGAGCGTTTTTCCTTTGTAGTAGCTGGCTGCGATGGCGTCGTCGGATTCGGGCCAGTAGTCAATGACGGATTGGAAGCCGTCCTTGATTGCTGTGTTTTGTCGCCGCATTTCGACTTGGCATAAGCTCCATTTCAACATCACGTACGATGCCGCATCACTACTTTCATAAAGAGTTAGGTACTTGTCGTATTCGTCCGCAGCGACACTCCAGCTCTTTTCAAGAAAGTATTTTTCCGCGATCTTCAGCTGATGGCGTTCGACTTCGCGCAGCTTCGCCCATCGCTCAAGAGACATCTCGTTGATTCCGTGCGATTGAGCCGACAGCGGATTGCCGACTGAAACCGTCAGCGCCGTGAGGATCACCGCAATGATTAATCTTTGTTTTGAGCTTCGAGCCATTTTGAGTATTCCGCGTGTGCGTAAAATATGACGTTAGTACCCGTGCGGTAACATGATTCCCAAATGTCCGCGTTAACTCCGGCGTGCCCATCGGCCCAGGCGTCGCCAATGTCACCGGGATGATAATAGGCCAACCAGCGGCCATCCCGGTACCATCCCAGTGCCTCTTTGCCACCATGGGGCGCGACGTAAGGCAAGTAGGGAATTTGATAAGGGATTCGATGGATCACATCATCAAGTGGGATCGGAACGGCTTGAACATCGGGCAGGACACGATTCATCATCGCGATGAATTGGTTGTGAAAATGCCGGCTTCCGCCGTTGTCAGCAAACAACATCCCGTGCTTGTCCACTAGATACTCTCGCATCGTTTTGACTTCCGAGCTCGACAGCGAGATGTTCTGTTGACCGGTCATGTAAACCAGAGGAGGGCTTTTGCCGATGGGGAAATTGTGGAGCTGGCTGATGGTGCGTGATTCGGTTTGTTCGGCGACGTGATGTGACGTCCGGATGCCGTACTCCAACAACATGTTCAAGTCGCCACCAATGCCAAAGTCTTGGTCCCAGTCGCCGCCGGAATACTCCAAGCGAATCAATCGCACTTTGCCGCGAAAGGTGCCCTCGCTGAACCCCGCTCCTTTGCCTTCCCCAAAACCGACGGTGTAGGCGTGTTCGGTGATCTCCATCAATTTGAGTTGCACCTCATCAATCGGAGGGACCGCGAAACGGATGGCACTGAGCGGATTGACGACGTATTTCTTGCGGATCACCTTTTTGATTTTGACCACTTGGGCGAGTTGCTTTTGTTCTCCACCTCCAGCGGGCATTTCGTAAATCTCGCGGCATCCCCGTAGCTGGCTGAACAATAGCGATAGCAGCAAGAACGCAAAACTATAACTCAGCAGCGCCACAAACGATTGATCGAGTTTGCGATTTCGCATACTCGGTTTCCAAGACGCGACACGATTCGGATGGCGAATCAGTGATAGGAGATTGCCGAGCGGAGGTGGCCACCACTGAACCGCATAGAACCAGGCACGTAAATCCAAGGGGTTCCAGATCCGTTTGCCATCTTCCGGCAATGGCGTTTGTGCGTAAAACGTCGACGCTCGTTCAATCCCCCAAACCACCCACATCAAGCCGATGAAAAAGAGTGCCCCCATTCCGACGCGTGCCAAAGAGGCTCGGGCGGCATCCCAAACCAAGAGGTCCAATATCAGTAACGCCAAATGCCACCACAGCACATAGATTACCGACGCAACGAGATAGCGTCGTTCACGCTGTGAAAGTCGCCAGCGAGGCGGAGTTTGCCGAACACGGCTTTGGGTTTCGTTGCCTACAAACAACTCCGAAGGTCGAGCGACGATCTCAGTCGACTCCCAGAGCGGATGAAGTGTGTCAGACGTCACCGTGATCCGGGCGCGGCGAAACCAAACCATCCCCAGCGGAATCGTGATAACGCAATACAACACGTGTATCCCGAGCGGAAACCACTGGACCGTCCTTAATTCGAATAGCAGCAACAACCAAACGGCCAAATAGCCGATCGTCCACTGCGCAGGCGGGCTCAGCTTGCGAAATCGATTGACTGCGTTCACTCGAGTCCGTCCAATAATTTGTCGAGTCGCGATTGGAGGGGTTCGGTGCTGGAATTGGGATCTTTCGTTTCACTGATCCCCATCGCGTCAACTGCGGCTTCGGTCGCCGGCTTTGGTACCGCCGGATCTTGAGCTGCGGTAGTGACGCTCGCTTGCGGTTCCTTGGAAGGAGCAACCGAGGCTTGCTCGGTCATCGTTTTTGCAACCTCGGTCGTCGGTTTTTTGGGCGAAGGTTCAGAAGCAAACAGAAAGACGGTGGCTGTCATCACGACGATCAACAAGCCACCGATCAACGTGGCCATGATCGTGCTGGCAATCAGACTGCTTGACGCTGCTTGCCCCATCACTTCTTGAGGACTGCGAGGCTGCAGCCCCGCGACGAGCGCACGTAACTCGTCCGCGGATGATTTTTTTTTGATTGCGGGTGGCAGATTCATGGACTTACCCGTTTTTCTTCCAATATATGAAACAATTGACCCCCAGCTTCGCTGACGGCTTCAATCACCGGCTCAAAATGATTGGCCGTTGCGTCGCGGTGAACTTTTAGCAGCACTTTGCGATCCTCCAGCGGTGCATCGCCGAGAATCTCGTTAATCTGAGGCGAGATTTGAGCGATGCCGACAGGTTCTCCATTGATGTAATACTTGTTTTCAACATCAATCACGACACTGACCGTCGAGACGCCACCGGTCGTGACTTGCTCTGCATCCGCGGGTTCCCATTGCAAGTGGCTGTCATCAGTCGCCCGCGCAAGAATGACGAAGAAGATTAGCAGATTGAACGCGATATCTCCCATCGCCATGCTCGGCACCGTGGCAGCGTGTTTTTTGCGAGTGATTTTCATAACGCTACTTAGTCAACCTGGATCGTTTGCTCTTCTTCGCGTTGGATCGTGACTAGCCCGCCCGACTGCTCGATAGCGCCCGTGATATCGATCCAGTGATGGTAAGGAGTATCCGTTTTGCTTTTGACAATCACAATCCGGTCCTCGGGTCGTGTTTTGCCTTTCATCATGGCGGATAGCTTCGAGGTCAGTTCCGAAGATCGAATCGTGTCGCCGTTAATTGAAACTGCATTGAGATTGCTTGTAATTGCGATTTCAATATTCTTGGCTTCTTCTTTCTGCTGTTGGTTCTCCTCGCTTCGAGGGATGTCTTGTTGGCGTCCGCTATCCGGCTGAATTGATGCGCACACTAAGAAAAACACAATCAGATTGAACGCAATGTCGCCCGTTGCGCTCGTCGGCGGCTCGATCAACAGCTTGCTGGTTCGTCTAGCACTTCGCATTTTGATCCGCAGCGGCAATTGCGTTTTGGAGGGTTACGGCTTCGATCATTTCAGTTGCGGATTCTTCTACGTCCAACACAAAGCGATTGATCACCCCGGTGAAGTAATTGAAGGCCACGAACGCAGGGATGCCGACGATCAATCCGAAACATGTCGTCATTAACGAAACCTTGATACCCGATGCCGCGGCCTCGACGATATTGGTTTCGCCCATTTTCAGGACGATGTCATCGAAGGCGACGATCATTCCTTGAACCGTTCCCAGGAACCCGAGCATGGGGGCGGCGCTGGAGATCGTTGCCAGGATCGGCAGGTGTCGCTCCAACGCAGCGACAATGTGAACGCTGTAGTCATCCATCGACTTGACGACCTGCTCTTCAATCTTGGCGGGTTCATGTCCAAGTCGCTGCATCACTAAATACTTTCGCAATCCTGTTGCCAGGATGGCTGGGACGGGGCCCTGTTGGGCATTACAGAGATCGAACGCTGGTTGAATCTGATCCTCATCCAACATCGTTCGCACGTCGCTGCGGAGTTGCGTTGAGTCGGTCGCCAACATGTTCAAACTTCGGTAACGCTCGATGATCACCCCTGCGCCAATGATTCCCATCAAGAGAATCGGCCACATGAAAATGCCACCTTGGAACATGTATCCAAGAGGCGGTGTGTTGAGGAACTCTTGGATGTGGCTCAGCAGCCCGTCCTCGGTGGTTGAGGTTTGTGAAGGGGGGGCGTCTGGCGTCCCACTCTCATTCGAACCCGCCTCATTCGGTGGGGCGTCGCTTGACGGCAGAGGAGGTGTCGGCGAGTTAGAAGTCGCCCCGTCCATGTCCGAGATTCCGGCGTTTGCCGGTGCCACCGCGTCTTGAGCGAAGCCCCCCATGGGACTCAGCAAGACCAGCCACAGACCGACCATCATGGTTCGTGTTATCAATCTATTCATTATCGACGCTATTGGCTTCCGCTTCAAATTGTTGCAGCATTTCAGGGAGTGCGAGTCGACCTCGAGAGTATTTCGCAGCCTCGCTTTCGGGATAATCCCAACGACAACGATTGTACCTGCGAAACGCTTCTTGATTATTTCGGCCCAGCCGATAGGCTTCGCCGGACCAAAAAAGTGAATCGGAACTAAGTTCGTCATCAGGGAACGTTTTGGCAAACTGGTCGAACGCCGTTCCGGCCAACTTGAAGTTTTCCATTTTGTAATAACATTGACCGATGCGGAACGCCATCTCCGCAGCGTGTTCGTGACCCTCGAACCGCTCGCCAAATTTCTCGCCCACCTGAGCTGCGACATCAAAGTCTTCTTTTTGGTAGAAGTAGTCGGAAATACGGATCATCACGCTGGCAATCAATGGGCTGTTGGGGTGTGTCGCGGCAAGCGTCACATAGGCCTCGAGGGCTTCGTCGAAATCACCCGCCTGTTCGTAGGATTGCGCCAATTTGTACCGTGCGTCGGCGGCCAGGGTATGGTCGGGATAGCGACGGATAATCATCTCATACGACCGGATTGCTTCATCCCATTGCTCAAGTTCTTGGGCGAATTGACCCAACAGGTAGGCGATGCGGGGAGCATATTTGGGATCCGGATAGTCCTCCATCACCTCGCGTAAAACTCGCCGTCCGGCTTCTAAATCTCGCTTTTGATCGTCGCCACGTTCGAGCTGTTTGTGACTTTTGAAAAGTTCAAAGTAACTTTCTGCAATTCGAAATTTCGTCTCGACCGCGAGCGATTCGTCATTGAATGTTTTCGTAAACGCGGTGACCAAACCATCCGTGCCCACGACGACGGGAATCGATTGTTTGCACTGAAACGATTCAGCAGGCGTCGCCGACGTGGGGTCGTTGTAGGTCAATGTGATCGTGTCACCAAAATATGACTCGATCTCCGCTTGGCTCTCCGTCATATTGTTGGGTGTTGGTGTTTCCGAGGCAGCGAGGGTAAACGATCCGGCAAACAAACCGCTATGAGCCAAGGTTTCGGAAAGAGTCACGGACTCGCTTTCACCACGTTCCGTTTGGATGAGCACCGTAACGCGGTCCCGCTCGTCCGACTGATCCTGATCAGGATCGGCGAGCGTGATGTAAAGTTTCTCGCCAACATGGACACTCTTAATCGCGTCCTTGTATTCGCGATCGGTGACTGTCAGTACCCCATCGGTGACCAAGCGTCCGGTTGCCAAACGTTTTAGCGGGGCGTGGTCTGTGTTCTCTTTATCTTGATATGCTGCGGTAATCTTATCTTTTCCCGTTACATTGAGCACGCGGACGATCATGGGGTTGCTCAACGCGTCATCGGATTTTCGGTCGGCTGCGAGTACGGAGCCGATCAAATTACGGGGCATTTGTGCGGTTTGCGGAACTAACTCGGGACTATGGACGCCTCCGAGTTGCAGATTCACTTGACCCACGAAGCGTCCTTCCTGAAGTGCTTGGTCGATGTCTCGAGATTGGCGACGACCAACATATGCGTTGGAAACGACACACTCGACAATCACCGCCGAACCTTCGTCGGTCAATAATGCGACCTTGACCGTGCTGCCGCTGTTCTTCGCTCGGTCGGGATCCACCACTTCGATAGTCAAAGGGGCATCGAGGGCAACCAGACTGTCGTTTGCTGCATCGGGGTGCTTTTCAATTTGAGGTTGGTCGAGCACTTCAATTTGCGGTGGCCCAAGATTGTCCGACGTCCGAGGTTTCGTTCGCGTTTGCAAAATGCGGATCTGGCCATTGCTGGGTTGGCTGACATAAACGATTGCTTCGCGAGCAATACCGTGACCTGGGAATGTATTCTGAGCATCGAAGTAACGAAGCCTCACTTGATCACCGGGTTGCACCTTTAGTTTGCCCTCTTCCTCATGATCCGACGTGTCCACTTCTTTCGTGAAAATCCCTGAGTATTCTTCGGTCTCCGTCGCAATCAGTTTCAGGACTTCGCCCTCGTTGACCGCAACTTCGACTTCGATTTCATCGCGTTGCGGAGTGCGGTCCTGGTCGTAGTCGCGAACTTCAATCACGATGCGCTCCTTCGCATCGATTCGTTTCAACTTCAATTGCGATTCGCTGACTCGGCCAAGTCGATCACGCGTGAACGCGTAGGTGATCGGAGTGATTTGGGCGTTGAAATAGGTGGCGGTTAATTTTTTGCTAAGCAATTGGCTGCTGCCTGTTTCATTCTGGGTCATCATGTCGGTGTAGGTTGCTGTGACCGTATCGCCCGCCGCAATTTCCAATGAGTCATTGCTCGCCAACGCCAACACATCCTGCTTGGTGGGAATGAATACGTCGTCGGGATTTTCTCCTGCGATTTGGATATGATTCACCGCGACGCTTTCGCCAAGGTATTCGTTGAATTCGAAACGTGCGTAACGAATCTCACGGGTTGGGAATCGTATGTCCCAGGCATTGTCCATCGCCAGGATCGCCGCCGATGTGGGCGATCGTAGTGTGATCCCACGCAAATCCATCAGGCCCCCATTGGTGATGGCAATTGGCTTAATGCGAAGCGTTTTGCGTCCCGGTTCTTGGAACAGGAGCGTGGTCACATGGGTGTCTTGGAATCGGTTCCAGTTGCGTGTGTCGGGCACCTCGGCCGAAAACGAACGCCCTTCCACTTCCACGGCAAAACGACTCGCCTCGCCTGGGTGCGCGCAATCGAGCCAGAGTTCATACACTCCAGGTTTTTCGACATCAAATTCCCACGCCGCTGAATCTTCAAGCGACGCCCAAGAATGCAGCAACGGTTGCTCGCCGTTGGCCTTTTCCCCGAACTGGCCCGATTGGTTGTCGATCTTGGTATCCGCGATATTTAGCGAAATCGGTGTCACGGTGGACGTGGGTTTCGGGTTGACGTTCGCTGCAGAATCGTCGAGGTCAAAGTCCGATGCCTGGAAACGCGACAGCGTGACTCGCTCGGATTGTAGGCTGGCTCGGGCGATCGTGGCTTCCACTGGA
The DNA here is from genome assembly GCF_007860095.1 of Novipirellula galeiformis. NCBI lineage: Bacteria > Pseudomonadati > Planctomycetota > Planctomycetia > Pirellulales > Pirellulaceae > Novipirellula > Novipirellula galeiformis. The sequence goes on from NZ_SJPT01000001.1 coordinate 661,041, forward strand.
TTGCCATTCGCATTGGTCGCCGCAAAGAGCGTCAAATCGTGGCTGCCGCGAGCAAGCCAAAGGTCGACGGATCGTTTTCCTGTCCCCATGGGTAACTCCAGCGACTCGCCCACCGCGATTGCACTGACGGCGGCTTTCACCATGATCCGGACGGCGCCATCGCGAGGTTGAATGAATTTCCCAGACCAGATGACCGCGTGCGGATTGCGAGCTTGATCATCCTTTTCACTCGGAGCCCATGCCAGCTCATCAACCTTCTGAGTTTCTGCTGCTTCGCGATTATTACCGAGGTCGACGACTTGGTTCCACTGCGAATAATGGTAGTACTTGCCCACATAAACTCGTTGTCGCATGCGACCAAATGAGGTCTCCGCTGCAGCGACTCTTTCGTTTTTAGGTTGGCTGGCGATCCGGAACCAAAACTCACCGTCATGACTGCCCCGCAAGTCAAAGCGAACCGGAGCACTTTTGGTTGCATCCGGCGTCGTCATCTTGATTTGTGTTACCTCACGCAAATCTTTCATGTCCACGGTCAAGGTTTTTGGCGTCGCACCGTCAGGCTCGGCTAACCACATCGTTTTTTCATCGTGATCGATCGCCATCAACGGGTTGTGATCGATGGCGGTGTCGCTGGCGAGCGCACCGGCAGGCAGTTCAGCTGTTTTCGCGGTCCCCTCAAAAATTCCCGTGTGCGGTTCGGTCTCTGTTAGCAATAGTTGCAAATGATCGCCGCTGTCAGCAAGCAATTTGATCGGGACTTGATCACGATCATTCGTGCGATCGCGGTCTGGATCGATGACTCGAAAATGAATGTCATTTCCAGGCTTGATCTGATTCTCGGGACGAATTTGTGAGACTCTCAAGTCGGCGGCATTTGCATTTTCTTCTTCGGCGGCTTCTCTCGCGACGCGGTCGCTAAACGACTCGGCTACTTGATCGACGATCTTACTGCTGGCGGCTTCGAACTTGGCATTCGATGCGATCCGGATTTCCACATCCGATAGAGGCACCCGTTTGAATTCCGACTTAAACTCATCGGGATAATCACACTGAATCGTGTCTCCACCCAGCAATTGCAGAACGCCATCGTCGGGCTGGGCATCGCCGAGTCGAGTTTCAACATCCGCTCGGAAGAGTCCTCGTCCGGCTCCGGCACTGGTTAACATCACACGCTCGACGTCACCGCTTGGCTGGGTTGTGACGATGACTGGGATTTTGTTATGCCCGCGACTAATTCCTAAGTCGCTGTCGTGAACGACGATCGAAAGCGGCATGCCCGGAGAATGCAAGCGAGTGCTACGCCGCCCTAATCGTCCGACGGTGCGGAGTAAATTCAATTGATCGATGTAACGTTCTTCGACGCCATAAACTTCGGACAGGCTAAAAAGAGCTTGGTTTGCAAGTTCGACATTGGGGACACGTTCCAAAACACTTCGGAAAATTTCACGAGCGTCGTCACGGTCACCACGCCGGAACGCGAGTACGCCACGCAAAAACTCCGCTCGCACTACGATTTCGAGTTCCCGGTTACGTGAAAGTTCCTCGAACACAAGTTCCGCTTGGTCATAAACCTTTTGCGCCATAAACGATTCGCCGATCCCAAAGCGGGCTTCGATTGCCTGTTTGGAATCGGGATAGCGATTGATCGTCGAGGTGTATTCGCTACGAGCAACGTCGTAACGTTTGGCTTTGAAGTAGTTGGTTGCCAGTAGGAGCTGGATTTCCGCCTTGGATTCCTCGTCGACTTGTTTCGATTCACTATGTGCGACCAACCATCCTCTCAACACATCTTCGACATACTCGTGATTGCTATCTCCACTAGCTGTCATCCGTTGTTGACAAACAAATCGAATCAAGTCGATGGGAAGTTCGTTTCGGTGTGAATCAAACAAAGCACGATTTTCATCGTACGTTGCCAATGCCAAGGCTTCATCACCGAGTCTCAAATAGAGTGCGGCTTGCATCAGCGGCGCGATCGGACTGGATTCATCAATCGTCAATCCCACGCTGCCCATTTGCGTATAGCTTTGCGTCACGATGTCGCGTGCTGATTTTAAGCGGCGGTCGTCCACTTTGGAGAAATTGGCGAGTAAGCCCGAGGCGATCGTCGCCGCTTCCATGTACTGCTGGGACGTCAGGAATGATTGAGAAAACGGAAACAATGCGTCCCAAGCGTTCCAGCGGTCGTCGACCAAGACGGTGGCGCGTTGGCAGGCCAGGATACGTTTCATCCGTCCACTCGGATCTGCCGAATCTCGCTCCATCATCGCTAAACGTGCTGCCGAAGAGAGCGTGCCATATTGCATGGATGCAACGGCGGTGTGGACTTGGCGACGTTCCTCGTCGGTTACCTCGGTTTCTCGTCGATAGCGGGCGACCCATTCGTTGATACGTCCATGATCAATGTCCCATGCTTCGAAAGGATGTTCCGCACGACGCGCGGTGGCATCGGCGATCACCTTGGCAAAGCGGGTGTAATCTTTCCGTTTTAGGTATTCGTCAGCCAGCCAAGTCGCATAACGACCATGAAACGGCGTGTCGTGCGAGATCAATTCTTCGAGAAAGGCGATCACCTTGTCTTCCTCGAGTTCACGAATGAGACGCGACGCACATTCCCGAGATTCGTAATGACGGCGATCCGTTGTTAGATGAGTTTGCCAGAGTTTAATCGCCTCAGGCTTTAAGCCCAATTTATGCAGCACATCTCCGATGTAGGACGCGGAGCCGGGATCGATTCCAAACTTGGCTTGTGCTTGTGTCATCCAGACGAGTGATTGGCGGGCAAGCTCGGCATCACTGTTTTTGTCGGCAGCTTTCATCAGCCGCCGCAAAACATCGGATCCGCAATCTTGAGGTGGGAAACTCAGAACATGCAGCGCAGATTCTTTGGCAACTTCGTCGGCAGCATAGTCCGTTGCCGACTCGAGCCATTTACGTGCCGGTTCGAACTCCTTGGGTTGACGCAGTGCAAGTTTTCCATAGTAGGTCGCCGACGCTTTTCGCTCACTTGCATGGACATAGTGACGATAGAAATAGCCTTGAACATCGAGTAAGCGATTGATGTACGTCTCGTTCAGCTTCTCGATCGTATCGTCAGCAAGTAATTGGTCGCGAATTTTTGCTTGTTGACTGGAATGACCAAAGGTTTGGCTCGCGATTAGTTTTTCCACAGGCCCATCATCAGCACGGTCTAGCTCGCGTTTGGCGATCTGACTCCGCTCTTTTCGCTTCGCATCTCGCCGCGCGCCTTGTTGCCAATCACCCACGAATTTTGCAAACGTCGCCAGCTCGGGATGGGCTCGCCGCGCCTTTAAGATGCGAGCTAATTCCTCATCGAATTCCTTCTCGTCACGTGCCGAGTTTAAAAGCCAATCGACCGCAGCGCGTGAATACCCATCGTCCGTTGGCGACTGCTGGATCAATTCTCGTAGTATCGCACGCGTTTTCTCTTCCTGCTTCATTCGATCGCGATAAAGTGAGAACGCTAAAACGTAACGTAGGTAAGCCGCTTGAGACGGGTTTTTCTCAATCGCCGCGAGTAGTGCTTTTTCGGACTCTTGCATGCGATCCGGGTCGGTCGCATTTTGTTGCACATAGACTTGTCCGCTGTCGTTGGTGATGGCATCGAACGCGAGCACGCGGTGGAGCAGCGAGATGGCGGCCCCGGGATTGTTTTCGCGAACGTAAGCCTGAGCTAAGACGCTCAGTCCGCGAAACTGATCTTTGCGATCCGTATAGGTTTGAGCGTACTGTTTTGCGATCGGTCCAATCTCTTGCGAGCTCGCCTTCGCATAGCTCAATTGGTCGATCATGGCAGCGTGAGTGGGGTGATCGTCTTTGATTTCCCGAGCTTCCGCGTAGCTTCGAACACTGCTGGTGTGTTGTTTCAACCGAGCGTAGTTTTCTGCCATGCGAAGATGCAATTCGCGAAGTGGGGGCGGGTCCTTAACGACCTTTTTCTGTAACAGCCGTTGGGCGGCGCGATTGGATTCGGCCCATTTTCCAATCTTCGCATAAGAATGGACACTTTTGAGTCCGACATCGACCGCGAATGTGCCGTCCGTCAGTTCCAATAAGTCCTCGGCCAGTTTCGCCCCAATTTCAATTTGGTCCTTGCCCAGTGACGTATAACGCTCAATCGCACGCGTCGCGGCGAGGCGTCCTGACGCATTGTTTTTTTCCCGATTCCAAATCGCATGAAACGCGGCAGCTGCGGATTTTTGGTCTCCGTCGGCAGCCAATGTTTCCGCTAAACGGATTTCAATTTCTCCGCATTCTTTTGCTTGAGGATAGCGAAAAAGAAACTGACGACACGCGACGATCAACTCTTTGTTGCGGCTCATCGCCTGCAAGCCATCGATCGTCTGCAGCATGACATCTTTGTGTCGCGGGTCGTTGGGATGAGTGGCAACAAAACGATTGCCAATTCGCACTAATCCAAACACCCGGGCGTCGCTGTGATACAACGCAACGAGCTTTACCATCACGTCGGCCGCTTCGGTCGCGGCGTCATTGTACTTGCCTAATTCGGCTTCGAGCTGCGAAGCTTGGCGGCTGATTTCGTCAAGTGGGGTTTCGGCAAGCGTTGGCTGGACAGCGATGACCAAAAAGTAAAACCACAGCACCAATCGGAGCCTAGCCATCACCGATGCACTTCGCCTCGGTGAGAGTCGTTCACGCAGAGTTAGCGGTTGCTTTTGAGCCTGCATTAAAATCCTGCCTGAGACAACGTCATGGAAATCTGTTTGGCATCGGATGCCAAAGGACTCTCGGGGAACTCACTAATCAATTGATCGAAGCGGCGACGCGCTTCGGCTTTTCGCTGCATCCGATACAAACAGCGACCGTAGTTAAACAAAATCACATCCAAAAAGATTGCATCGGGATGATTGTCTAGCACCGTTTCAAAGGTATCGATGGCGCGATCAAAGTCTTCGCGTTGATAGTAGTAATCCGCCATCTTGGCGACGGCTTCGCCAACACGACCGCTGTCCGGGAAATGGTCAAACACCTTTTTGTATTCCTGGAATGCGCGGTCGCCGAGTTCTGCACCTCCACGCTCGCCCGCCGCTTCCGCCATCTTTTGGTAAACTTCGGCAATCCCGAATTGAGCTTCGCCACGCAGTTGGCTCTGCTCCATCTCCACCAAGCGAGTGTAGATGCCGATGGCGCGTCGAAAGTTCTCTTGTTTGATTGCCACTTCTCCCAACTGCAACAACGCATCGTCCACAAAACCGCTGTTGGGAAATTCGCGTTGTAATTTTTGGCACATGGTCGCGGCTAATTCCAAGCGTTCCATCTCAAAGTAGATGTGCCAAAATTGGACGTAGGTTTCCTCCAGCATCCGGCCGCCGAGACGGCGTGCATCCACCATGATTTCTTCGCAAACGTCCAATGCGGCTTCATATTTCTCAGTTGCCTTTTGCTTCAGCCCGAACTCCTTGTAACGGTTGCCGATCTTGGTCAACGCACTGGCCGTTTTAAGCTGAGTTTGTACACGCAATTCATGGTCGGAGATCTCCGCTCGCGTTACACGCACGCCGCCAATGTTGCCCTCTAAACAGCGAGCCTTCGCCATTAACGTTTTCTCTCCCTCGTCACTGTTGGATTGATCAAGGTAGGTCAAACGCAATTGGTCACTCGGTAATGCCCCAAGCGACTGGTCATTCGGATCGAGCGTGTCGGTTTTGACTAACGCAACCGTTCCGTAGAAAACGCCTGTGTGAATGGCGTGAACTGGATTGGTGATGGGCACGTTGGTCGTTGCCGCTAGCTGCGAGGCCGTTGATTCGTCCTGGGTTGATTCGTCTTGGGGGGAACGGTCCAGCGGTGTGTCACTTCGCGCGATGCCTTGTTGTTGTTCGGTAAGTTCACTTTCGATGAGCGTGACTTCGAGTCGATCGACTTGTTTGTAACGGTCGATCTCGTCTTCGTTATCGGCATCGGATGTCGCATGTCGCTTGGTCATCTCGCTTTCGAGTTCTTCGTCCGTCTTCAAACGATAAATCTCGACAAGTGCCATCAGTGAGTCCGCCTCGTCCGAAACGTCACGGTCCGGATCGACAACTCGCAGATTCACGTTTTTGTCCAAGACCACTCCGCTGAGCGTTTCTTCGAATGCACCATCGGTAATCGCAACCACACCATCGCCAACGACGCGGACTTCCATCACCACCGGGACTTTCAGCTGCTTTTCGGCGGTGTGCTCGTCAATGTAGGTCACGCTAACCGTGTCGCCTCCTTTGACTTCTAAGAAACCATTGCCTGGGATCGGGGTGCCAAGTCGCGAAGCAATTGATCCCAGCACCAAACGAACGTTACGGCCGACGGAGTAACAGATGGCTTCCTCCAAATCACCACCGCTCGATTTGCACTGAACCTTGACTCCGGTTTCCGGTCCAAGGATGGCTAAATCGGCATCCTCGATTTTGATAAAGAACCGCTTTCCCGCTTCCAACTTGTTGCCATCGGTCTTATCGCTCGAAAGCGTGGTGCCCACTTTCTCTAACGCGTCAATCGCTCGACTGTAGTGCGCCAATTGAAAGTGACCGAGCCCGATGTAGTAATAGGCTTGGTTCACTTCAGGGCTGGTCGGAAAGGATTCGATGACGCTACGCATCAATTGAAAGCACTTGCCGTAATTCCTGGCGTGATAGAAACAGATGCCCATCTTCAACGTTGCTTCAGCACGCTGTGTTTGATCCGTGTTCGCTTCGTCGGCGACCGGTTCAAATTGAACACGGGCACGATCGTAGGCGCGGTCACGCTCGAGAAAATAGTCGCCGAGTCTCATGTGGGCGACGAAACGAACTTTGCTGCGCGGGTAGCGTTCAATCACCGATTGCCAAATCTCAACCGCCTTAGAGACCTCCTCCGCTTCGTAACGCGTGTCGCCGGCGGCGACCAATTTTTGCGCAGCACGGTCTTCGACTAGCGAACCTCGAGGTGCGGTTTGTGCCGAAACGATAACACCCCTTACTGACCATGTTGTCAGCAATGAAACGAGAATCGCAAAACGCAAGGCAGCATTTAGTCGGTGGGGTCGCATTGAAGGTGACAAAGGTGGGGAACGGAAGCGTTGGAATGCTCCCTATCTTAGATAGAAAAGTTGGTCTCGGTGAATCATTTTGGGCCTTGGAAGCTACGGCAGCACGGAGGGCTGAGCCCCTTGCCATTTAAATTTTTCGCCGTTCATGGATCTCTCAACTCTGCGTCAACGGATGGCGAGTGTTTCAACTGCGTTAAGCGTGGGAGCGTTAGAGCTTGATAACGTTTCTTCGGCACGGATCAACGACAACGAATTTTAACAGCTACCGTGCACCAAATCGCAATCGGTAATCTGGTAGCCGCACTAGAACCTATTGAAAATGGATGCGGGATGTCGGGCCGGTTCCCACCGGCCAATCACAAGCTAGCCAATCCCAAGCCGTCTGGTGGGAACCGGCCCGACGACCGATCTCAAAAACACTTTAGGCGAATAAATTCTTAATCACGGTGCCTTTGTCAACCAGCATCATCGGACGCCCTTGGGGTGTGATCACTTCTTTGTCTGGATCGATTCCCAAGGCGTAACAAATCGATGCGTGAATATCAGAAACCTGGACAGGGTTGTCTTTGGGGGTTCCCCCGTCTTCGTCGCTCGAACCGATCACCGTTCCGCCGTGGATACCCCCGCCCGCAAGGAAGGCACTAAAGCATTTTGGCCAGTGATCTCGCCCCGCGTCTTCGTTAATGCGTGGGGTGCGGCCAAATTCCGACAACATAATGATCATCGTCTTGTCGATCATCCCGCTGTCGGCGAGGTCTTCGATCAGCGAACCGAGCGCCGGGTCCATGACCTCGCCATGTTCTCGCATTTTGAAAAAGTTATCACCGTGGGTATCGAAACCACCGCGGTTAATTTGAACAAAACGAACACCTTGCTCGACCAACCGTTTGGCTAACAAGGCACCACGGCCAAAGGGAGTGTCACCGTAACGCTCGCGATCCCGTTGAGGAACCTTGTCTAATTCAAACGCCGTCAAGGCTGGACTTTGCATCAGCCGCACCGCTTCGTCGATCGACGTCGAGGTTGACGTCAATCGAGAGTCCGACGTGCCTCGATTAAAGCGGCCGTTGAAACGTTCCAGTGTTTCAAGCCGTTTGCTGCCACGCTGCTGCGTCACTCCCGCAGGAAACTTCAAGTAAGGATCGGGGTCACCGGGATTGGCGATAAAGTAAGCTTCACACCGCTGCCCTAAATAGCTGGCTGTTCTCGCTTGACCACTAATGGAGATAAAGGAGGGGAGATCGCCGCGTTTTGTCTTCTCATGTGCGATCACCGAACCGATCCCAGGATGTTGCACGGGCCCAGGCAGGAAACTTGTCTGCAAATGATAGGCCGCACGCTCATGAGCGCCTTGGGTGCCGGCGATCGAGCGAATCAGCGCCGCATGATGCATCTGTTTGGCAACGGTCGGAAAGATTTCCGAAATTTGAATGTCGGCGACCGAGGTTCGGATCGCAGCGAATTCTCCCTGGGTGGGACGTCCCGGTTTGGGATCCCAGGTGTCGATGTGGGACATGCCACCGCCGTTCCAAAACAGGATCACGTTTTCGCATGTTGCCGCGTGGTCTCGACCCGAGGCGGCCAGTAATTGAGGGATCGGCATCCCCAATAACGTGGCGCCGGCCGCCGAGCCTGCCATCATTTGGCGACGCGACAACTTGTAACCTTGGCATCCAAACATGATTCGGCTCCGGTGCGGAAATTAAACGGTACAGTGAGAGCGGTCGATTCGCCTACGGTAAAAAACGAAACTCGTTACAGTTCAGTAGGATCCAACGGAAATCGGCGAATCCGGTCATCGTGTCACTTCCTTCGGCAACGATTTGTTTCGCTTCGATTACTTCTTCCGTCGTTGGCAATCGCGTCAGAATCTCGACGTAGGTGTAGCGAACGGCGCGAGTTAAATCTTGATCAGGCCCAACGAGCATGGGGTAGACCGGTTCAAGCGAACCGACCCGGGCCGCCTCGTGGGTTAATTGTCCATTGAGCATCATCAGGGCCTGACGCATCGAAGCATTCTCAGGACGGTCTTCGCCGAGATCCACTCGCGAAGGTTGACCGAACAATCGCAAGAAGTGGCCGGCCGGGGCCGGTGTTGCCATTCGATAAGCGGAGCTGAACTGAGGATTGTCATCAATCGTTCTTTCCACAATCTTGGTCACATATTTCATTCCCAATTTTGGTTTGGGGTTCTCCTTCATTCGCATCGCTTCGATTTCTGCTCGCGACATTTTCTCCATCGCTTCAATCATCGGTGCGTCTTCTTTGACGGTTAGTAACTCGCCAAAATCCAATTCAATTGCTTTCTCGAGTCCATAGTTTTCCGCCGAAGCCATCATCGAATCTTGCATCGCGGGGGTTTGATTCATGTCACTATCGCTTGCAATGTCTGGCGCCGCAGTGGATGCTTGCGAACCAGAGTCCGCTTGCGTGTCGGGGTCAACGGGGACGCGGACGCGTTGTTTGATCACGCGAAGATTTTGGCCCGCCAAATGTTTCGGTTCGCTGAGATGACCCGCCGTGACGATGCTATCGTACATCGCCTCGGCCTTCATTCGCCGCATCGGGGTCGCAAGAAAAGCTTTTTCAAGTTGCTCACGCTTCATTTCATCGGCGTCGAGCGGCACATGGCTCCTGGCATAGGTGTCGCTCGTCACAATTTCATTGACGAGCCAACGAAAGCTAAATCCGCTGGCGACAAATTCCTCGGCCAAGTAGTCCAATGTCTCGGGATGCGTCGCAGGATTGTCCTCGCGAAAATCATCGACGGGTTCGACAAAGCCGGTGCCGACGAGATCCTTCCAAACGCGATTGACGAGTAGTCGAGCGAAAAACCGATTTCGGGGACTGGTGATTTTCTCCGCCAAGGTTTGACGCAATTCACTCGTTTGGAACAGGTCGGCGTTCACATCGATCTTGCGGATATCGCGTTTAGCTTCGACGGACACTTTCATCGCGTCACCGAAGTTGCCGTTCAGCCGTCCCTTGGCTTTCGAGTCGGCAGCCGCTAACAGATCGTCGACTGAGGGAGCCGAAGTTTCGCTCGCACTTTTAGCAGCCTCTTGTTCCGCACGTAACGTTTCGAAACGCTCAATGAAGCTCAGGTTTTCCGATTCGTCTAAGAACGGAAACGGAAAACTCGGTGTCATGGGTTGACGTTCGTCGGGGTCCGATTCGTCTTCAGGCGGCCACATCACCCTCATCATTTTGTCTTCGGTGGTGTAAACCGTTTTCGTAAGGTTGTTTTCACGACGCCGCGTTTTGCCGAAGAAGGCAGCCACCGAATAAAAGTCTTCGCGTGTCCATTTGTCAAAAGGATGGTCGTGACATTGGGCACAACTAATGCGAATCCCCATGAAGACCTGCGTCGTCGAACTTGCCAACGCCATCGGATCTGCATCATCCCCAAGGATAAATCCAACCTCGGGAGTGCGTCCTGATTTCCCATTGGTCGCGATCAGTCGCCGGGCCATTTCGTCATAGGGCATATCCGATTGGATCGCATTATGAACAAACGCCAAAAGTGCGGTGCCTCCTTCTGCGTTGCTGCGAATGCGAAGTAGATCGGCGAAGAATGCGGTCCAGCGATTCGCAAAACCTTGGTCCTGCATGTAACGTTCGATCAACTTCGCTCGTCGTTCGGACTCAGGCCATTTCAAATACTCGGCAATTTCTTTGCCCGTGGGAATGCGGCCGGTCAAGTCGAGACTCAGCCGGCGGGCAAAACCAAGGTCGTCGACGAGTGCAATGGGGTTTTGCTCGACCCCTTTTTCGGCATTCTCTCGTTGCAACGTCGCGTCGAGCTCGGCCGCCAACGCGAAGGGAGAGGCAGCGAATGGCAGACAGCATCCCAGCAGCAGCAGCGCGAGCCAAAACAGACTCGACGTTTGAGCGATTTTCCGCATTCGAAGTGGCTCCGTGAGGATCGTGGCCTTAAGGCGGGGTGGAGCGGGGGCGTTTCTCCACCTTACGAGGAACCGCTGATCTTAAACGAAGTACCCAATTGGATGAGAAAAGAGATGTATATTTTGCCGAAATCGGTCTGCCGCCTACGCTAGGCTTCGTCCGTTCGGGCAATCGACCGTTCTTTTGCATCACGCTCCAGCTAGTGGAGACAGCTGATTTAGTACGGCATCACCGCTCCTAAGTTAGCCATTTGGGCTAACGCTGTGAAAGATTTTGAGACGGTAAATTACGGCATTTGCGTTCGGTAGCTACGCTTGCCAGAGCGTGGAACGTTGGCACGCAAATGCGAATCACCACCTTCTGGCGAAGCTAGCTACGAGAAAATGCTTCACCGCGTTGGCCAAAACGACTAACGAAATCAGCAGTCTCCTGTGTGATCGCGTCGTGTCGCTTTGGCATTGCAAAGCCGCCCCTTAATTTGCGTATTGCAAACGGGGGTCATCCAAGCCCAATCGCTTCATCTTCTTGTAAAGCGTCGTGCGATTGATGTCCAATGCGTCGGCGGTCGCGGCTCGATTCCAGCGATGCGAACGGAGCGATTGAAGGATGATTTCTCGCTCGGGGGCTTCGAGCGCTTCACGCAATGTTTTGCCGTCGAGTTGCCCGATCACATGGTTGATGCGGCTTGTGGGACTGGTCGCAGGGCTGGCAAATGCTACGTCGCCGGTTCGCCCGGTGACTTCGGGGGGCAGATCGTCGACCGTCAACAAAGAACCTCGACCCAGCAATACCGCTCGTTCGACGATGTTCTCGAGTTGTCGGACGTTCCCCGGCCAGCTGTAGTTTTGCAGCGCCGCGATCGCCTCGCGGTCAAAGCCTTCGATCTCTCGGCTGCATGACTCTGCCGCTTCGGTGAGGAAATGGTCCACTAGCAATGTGACGTCGCCGGGACGTTCCCGTAGCGGCGGTAACACGATGTTGACGACATTAATCCGGTAGTACAAATCTTGGCGGAAGGAGCCGCTCGTGACTGCGCCGGTGAGATCTTCGTTGGTTGCCAAGATCACGCGGGTGTCGACCGAGTGTGTTTCGTTGCCACCGAGAGGTTCGAATTTGAATTCTTGTAAAACTCGCAACAGCTTGACTTGCATCGCCGGCGTTGCCGTCGCGATTTCGTCCAAGAAAAGCGTTCCGCCGTGAGCCATGTCGAACTTGCCGGGCTTGTCATGGTTGGCCCCAGTGAACGCTCCAGAAACATGGCCGAATAATTCGCTTTCGAGTAGCGTGTCGGGGAGCGCCCCGCAAGCGACCTCGACGAACGGACCGTTTCGACGTGAGCTGCGAGCGTGGATGGCTCGCGCAATCATACTCTTGCCGGTGCCGTTTTCGCCAGTGATTAAGACGGAGGCACGCGCGTCCGCGACGCTGTCGATGACATCAAAGACTTTGAGCATGCGGTAGTCGTGACTGAGGATATTTTCCATCCCCCTGCGGCGATCCAACTGCAAACGCAGCGTTTCGTTTTCATGGGCAATCTTTCGCTGCTCGACAGCACGCTCAATCGCCAACGTCAATTCGTCGTCGATCAACGGTTTGGTCAATAGATCAAACGCGCCCGCGCGAACCGCTTGGACGGCAGTGTCGGGAGTCGCATAGCCGGTGATCACCAGCACCGATGTCTCAGGATGTTGTTGTTTGGTGTACCCGATCAAATCAAAGCCGTCTTCGTCGCCCAGGCGAAGGTCGGTGATGACCAAGTCGAACTTTTGTTTCTTCAACGCCGCTTTCGCAGACCCAAGTGTCCAAGCGGTCTCGACATCATGAGACATTTCACGCAACCACTGAGCCATGGAGTCGGCCAAGTGTTGATCGTCGTCGACCAGAAGGATCGATGCTGGTGCGCTCATGAGTATTTCGTAGATCGAAAGGCGTTTGATGGGGGAACGATATGGTGGTGCCTGAGGGTACTAACGTAGGGGGGACACAAGGTTTGCGAAAATTCACCCCGGTTCCGAACACCAGAGATATCTAGGTCGCCATTGGGAACTAGTCAAATGATTCAAGCGTCTTACTGTAAACAGAATGCCCCTTTGCTGGGCGGGTTGGTCGCCTCCTGATTTACTGCAAGTGCTTTGTTAACAATACTTTAGGTGTTAATGTGGGCTAGCACTGGTTTTGCAAACAGTGAACAATCGTCAACACTACATGGTTTACAGCAGGTTCACGATTTATTGCCCGTTTTGGAAACGCGAATGTCCCAAAAATTACTGGTTGTCGACGATCACGAGGCGGTGCGCTGTGGTTTGGAGTACCTGTTTAACGGGGAATCCACGAGTTTCGACGTGAGCACCAGCATTTCAGTGGACGCCTTTGAACTGCTTTCTCAACAGTCATTTGCGGCGGTGATTATCGATATCCGAATGCCCGAGATGGACGGGCTCGAACTGCTTGAGAAAATTCGTCAATCCGAATCGGATGTGCCGGTTGTCGTGCTTAGTGGCTACGATAACCCGACCTATATCGCCCGCGCGGCGGCCTTGGGCGCTAATGATTACGTTTTAAAGAATACCGAGCGTCAGGGGGTGATTGACGCGGTGTTACGCGCCATCCACTCTCAGGGGGCCGTTCCGGAAGGACGGTTTCACCAGATTCGTGAAAAGATGCTCAATCAAGTCGATCTGACACAGTTCGCTTGTGATTGGCCGCTGACCAACCGCGAGTCCCAGGTGCTGCTGCACATCGCGTTGGGGCTCAGCAATAAAGAGATTGCCAAGTCGTTGATGATCAGTGTCGAGACCGTGAAGGAGCACGTTCAAAACATTTTGCGAAAACTTGGTGCCAACGATCGAACCGACGCTGCTGTGAAAGCGGTTCGAGTCGGGTTCATCGACTAACGCGGAAACGGGAACCGGTTTTCCTGCTCGCCATCGCCGCTATTAACGGCACAGCGGTCCCGGCGCTTGAACGCTCGCTGACAACGCCGCGCGGTCTCACTATTTGATCGCGACGATGTAACAGATCCAGCTTGGATCGCTCGAGGCGTTTTCAGAGCGTTCCCAGCTCGATTCCTCGCTGTCATCTTCGATTTCCCAATAGACGTGATTTTCGCTGAAGCCGGCTTCGACGAGCATCTCACGGACTTCGGGGATCGTCCAGAATCGCCAATGGTACTCGAACGCTCGCTTGAGCTTGCTGCCATCCTTGAACTTAAAGCTGATGTAAAAGCTCGCGTCCGCGTTGATGGGATTAAACGAAGCTTGTTTCCATTCGTAGCGAAATCCTTTGCGGCCTTTCTTGATGACACGTTTGTCGACTTGTCCTTCCGTGTAGCAATCGCCGCCGCCCATCATGTCCATCACCATCACTCCCTCGCTCTTCAAGTTCGCGCGTGCGGTTTTGAAGTAGGCGATGACTTCGGCCCGCGTCTTGAATAGCCAGAAGGAAAAGTTTTGCGCCGCGAGCACGTCGACTTGGGGGCGGTTGCGTTTCCGCACATCTTGCTCGATCAACTTCACGCGGCTTTGCTCCGCTGGGTCGAGTGACGCAAGATTATGTTCGCGTCCCCAGGCAAGTGTTTCGCTACAGAGGTCTACCCCGACCGCGGTTCGCTTGGGATCGGATTGAACCCAGTGGCAACAGACCGCAAACGTGCCGCAAAAGTCTTCACGCAGTGTGTAGGGCTTCTTGCCATAGGCGTCGCGATAAGCGTGTTCGAAGAACTCGACTTCGTGCTCAGGGGTTTGCACTGATTTTTGGTAGCAGTCGAACTTGTCCGCGGTTTCGGCCAAGGTGGGCTTGGCGTTTGTTGCAGACGACTTTTTGGGGGCCGCGTTATTCGTTTTCGATTTTCCCATGAGGGGGGATCAAATTCATTGGGGGCGAAAGGGGTTTAGAGCGTTCAGAGTAAACCACGCCTGATCACAATGAAACGGGCACTTGCGCAGAATTCGCCGTTCCTACGGCTTGTGGCGTTGCAACGGTGCTCAAGACCCTTGCTCGTGTACGCGACAAGCCGTTGGCGAATGACGAGCTTGGTGAGAGCCCGTGAGCGTGCTTAACTGACTTCCATGGATGTACCCATGGTGGTACCGGGGGCCGGTAACTCGCTCGAACCTTCTAGGTAGATGTCGATCGCACGCGCGGCACCCCGCCCTTCATTGATCGCCCAGACCACCAAGCTTTGCCCGCGACGACAATCTCCAGCAGCAAAAACTCCTTCGATGCTGGTGGCAAACTTGCCATGCGTCGCTTGGAAATTGCTGCGTGGGTCGACTTCGACTCCAAGCGATTTGGCGATGTATTGCTCCGGTCCCAAGAAGCCCATTGCCAGCAGGATCAATTGTGCTGGCCATTCCTTTTCGCTGCCTTCGACCTCGGCCATCTTCCAACCGCCATCGTCCCCTTTGGTCCAAGCCACTTGAACGGTCTTGATGCCACGTAAGTTACCGGCATCATCGAGCAAAAATTCCTTGCTGAGGATTTCGTACTCGCGAGGGTCACGCCCGAACTTGGCGGAGCATTCTTCATGGCCATAGTCGACACGGAAGACGCGCGGCCATTCGGGCCATGGGTTGTCCGGAGCGCGGTCCTCCGGAGGTTGCGGCAATAATTCAAAGTTCACCAAGCTACGGCAACCGTGTCGGAGACTCGTTCCGATACAGTCGGTGCCGGTGTCTCCACCGCCAATCACGATGACATCTTTGCCTTCGGCGTTGATAAACGAATCGCCAAGCGAATCGCCGTGAACCTTGTGCTTGGTGTTGGCCGTCAAGAATTCCATGGCGAAGTGAACGCCGCTCGCATCGCGATTGGCAATCGGCAAATCGCGTGGCTTGGTTGCACCACACGCCAACAGCAAGGCGTCGAAATCGTTGGTCAACTCTTTCGGGTCGATATCCTCTCCGACGTTCACGCCGGTAACAAACTCGATCCCCTCGGCGGTCATCTTGTCGATTCGACGCTGGATGACCTCCTTCGATAGCTTCATGTTGGGGATTCCGTATTGCAGCAGTCCGCCAACGCGGTCGGCACGCTCGTAGACCGTGACGAGATGGCCCGCTTGGTTCAACTGGTCTGCCGCGGTCAAGCCAGCAGGCCCGCTACCGACGATGGCCACCTTTTTACCCGTCCGCGACTTGGGCGGGGTGGGGCGAATCCAGCCTTTGCTCCAAGCGTGATCGACGACCGCGTTTTCGATGTTTTTGATCGTGACCGGAGGATTGGTGATCCCCAGCACACAGGCGCCTTCACACGGAGCCGGACAGACACGCCCGGTGAACTCCGGAAAGTTGTTGGTCTTGTGCAGCCGCTCGTTCGCATCTTTCCAGCGGTCGTTGTAGACCAAGTCATTCCACTCAGGAATCAAGTTGTCGATCGGACAACCGGTGGTGGATTGACAAAACGGCACGCCGCAATCCATACACCTCGCACCCTGTTCTTGCAGTTGTTCGGTCTCAGGATCGGTGTAGATTTCGTCGTAGTCGCCCAGGCGTACCACGGGCAAACGCCAGGCCACTTTTTTGCGATCAAACTCTTTGAATCCAGTTGGCTTTCCCATCGCGATGTCTCGTTCTTGTCTTGGTTTGGTTGTTCGGTAAAGCGGGGCTGCAAAATTCAGCGGCCCCGGTGGGAGTCCTGCGGCCATGGGGATGGCCGCAGGAAAAGGGTCAGCGGGTTACGAGGCGGCAGCGGCCGTTTGAGCCTGCATTTCCTTCAAGACCCGTTTGTAGTCTCGTGGCATCACCTTGACGCACTGGTTTAAGAACGTCGGCCAATCGTCCAACGCTCGCTTCGCAGCCGCACTTTGCGTGTGGTCATAGTGCAATTGAATCAAGGCCTTGACCTCGGCTTGTTCCTGGTCGCCTTCGATCGACTCAAGTTCCACCGTTGCTAGGTTGCAGTTCAAATTGAAGTCGCCCTTCTTGTCCCAAACGTAGGCGATCCCACCGGACATCCCGGCAGCAAAGTTGCGCCCCGTGGTCCCAAGCACGACCACGCGTCCACCGGTCATGTATTCACACCCGTGGTCGCCGACGCCTTCGACCACCGTGTTGGCGCCGCTATTGCGGACCGCAAAACGCTCGGCCGCTCGGCCGCGTAAAAACGCTTCGCCACCGGTCGCCCCGTACAAGCAAACGTTACCCACTAGGATGTTGTCCTCGGCGGTGAAGCTGCTTTGCTTCGGCGGATAAACCACGATTCGGCCACCGGAGAGTCCCTTGCCGACGTAATCGTTTGCGTCGCCTTCGAGCTCGATCGTGATCCCGTGCGACAGGAACGCGCCGAGACTTTGTCCAGCCGAACCCTTGAGCGACAGGTGGATCGTGTCATCGGGCAGCCCCGCTTGGCCATATCGCTTGGCGACTTCGTTGCTGAGGATCGTGCCGACGGTGCGATTGATGTTGATGATCGGTGATTCGATCTTGACCTTCGTGCCGTTCTCAATCGCGGGCATCGCCGCTTCGAGTAACACCATCATGTCAAGCGACTTTTCCAGTCCATGATCTTGAGCACGGGTGCAGCGGACATCGACATTCGCATGCGGCTTGTTTGCCGGTTGCAAAATTGGCGTCAAATCGAGACCGTCCATCTTCCAGTGACGGATCGCTTCTTCGGTTTTCAGACAATCGGTGCGTCCGACCATTTCGTCGATCGTACGGAAGCCAAGCTTTGCCATGATCCGTCGAGCTTCCTCGGCGACCATGAACAAGTAGTTCACGACATGCTCTGGCTTGCCCGTGAACTTGGCTCGCAGTTCAGGATCCTGAGTCGCGATCCCAACCGGGCAAGTGTTCAAGTGGCACTTACGCATCATGATGCATCCCAGTGTGATCAACGGCGCGGTCGCGAAACCGAACTCTTCGGCCCCCAACAATGCCGCGATTACCACATCACGGCCTGTCTTTAGACCGCCATCGGTTTGCAAGACCACGCGACTTCGCAAGTCATTGAGCACCAAGACTTGATGAGTTTCGGCGATCCCCAATTCCCACGGCAAACCGGCATGTTTGATACTCGTCAATGGTGAAGCGCCCGTGCCTCCGGTGTCGCCAGCGATCAAAATGTGATCGGCGTGTGCCTTGGCAACTCCGGATGCAATCACTCCGACGCCCACTTCGCTGACGAGCTTGACGCTAATGCGAGCGGCTCGGTTGGCGTTCTTCAGATCGTGGATCAGTTGAGCCAAATCCTCGATCGAGTAAATGTCATGGTGAGGCGGCGGGCTGATCAAACCCACCCCAGGCGTGCTGTAACGAATCCGAGCGATGTTCTTATCGACCTTCTTGCCGGGCAACTCGCCCCCTTCGCCAGGCTTGGCACCTTGCGAAATCTTGATTTGAAGCTCGTCGGCGTTCGTCAAATATTCGATCGTGACGCCAAAGCGTCCCGAGGCGATTTGCTTGATCGCCGAACGCTTCGAATCGCCATTGTCCATCGTGGTGAAGCGAACCGGGTCTTCACCGCCTTCCCCAGTATTGCTTTTCCCACCGAGGCGGTTCATCGCGACCGCTAGCGTTTCATGCGATTCGGCACTGATGCTGCCAAAACTCATCGCTCCAGTGCAAAAGCGTTTAACGATTTCACTTGCCGGTTGCACTTCATCTAAGGGGATCGCTTCACCGGCGACTCCTTCTTGGAATCCCAGCAAGCCACGCAGGGCGCATCGATTGCGATTGTCTTCGTTGACCCCGTGAGCAAATTTCCAATACGCATCTTCGTTATTGGTTCGTGCCGCGACCTGTAGCGATGCGATCGACTGAGGATTCCAGGCGTGTTTTTCCCCTTCGGCGCGCCAATGGTACTCGCCCATGTTGGGCAATTGCGGCAGAGGTTTGGCATTGCGTTCAGGGTAGCCGAGGTGATGACGTCGCATCGTTTCTTCGCCCAAAATGTCGAACGAGACTCCTTGGATACGGCTGGCCGTTCCCACGAAGCAGGTTGCAATGATCTCGTCCTTCAAGCCGAGCGCTTCGAAGATCTGGGCCCCTTTGTAGCTCTGCAGTGTGCTGATCCCCATTTTCGCCATCACCTTGAGCATGCCCTTGGCGACCCCCTTGCGATAAGCTGCGACAATCTTGTCGTCGTCTAGCGTGGGGTCCATGAAGCCATCGCGGCGGGCTTGCCAAAGGGCCTCGAACGCCAAGTAAGGATTGATGGCATCGGCACCGTAGCCGATCAGCAAACAATGGTGATGCACTTCGCGAGCTTCACCGGTTTCCAGCACCAATCCAATTCGAGTTCGTTTGGCTTGCTTGACCAAGTGATGATGCACGGCACCGACCGCCAACAGGGCGCTGACCGGCACGCGGTCATGGCTGACTGCGCGATCACTCAGCACGACGAGTTGAATTCCTTGGTCCGCCGCCGCTTCGGCTTCTTGAGCGATTCGCGCGAGCGTCGCTTGCAAACCCGCTTTGCCTTCGCTGCGGTCAAACGTGATGTCGATCACGCGACTATGCCAGCCTTCGTGATCGATGTGTTTGATCGCCGCGATTTCTTCGTTCGTCAAAATCGGATGCTCGACAAGCAAGCGATGGCAATGCTCGGGACTCGCATCAAGCAGGTTTTGTTCCGGCCCGATATAGCACTCCAACGACATGATCACTTCTTCGCGGATCGAATCGATCGCAGGATTGGTGACCTGTGCAAATAATTGCTTGAAGTAATCGTAGATCATTCGCGGCTTGTCACTCAAACACGCCAATGCGCTGTCGTTCCCCATCGATCCGACGGGGTCGCGAAGTTGTTCCACCAAGGGGCGTAACATGAAGTTGAGCGTTTCGAGCGTGTAGCCAAACGCTTGCATGCGAGGCAGCAGTGTCTCGCTATCGAAACCGTGTGCTTCCGCTTCGGGGTGCAAGTCCGACAAGCGAATGCGATTCTCTTTGAGCCAATCGCCGTAAGGCATTTTCTTTGCGAATGTACTCTTCAGTTCTTCGTCGGGGATCAGTCGACCTTCGGCGAAATCCACCAAGAACATTTTCCCTGGTTGCAGACGCCCTTTTTCTTTGACGATCGCAGGATCCAGCGGCAGCACGCCAACCTCGCTGGCCATGATCACACGGTCATCGTGGGTGATGTAGTAGCGACTTGGACGCAGACCGTTGCGGTCCAGCGTGGCGCCGATGTAATGCCCATCGGTAAAGGCAATCGATGCGGGGCCATCCCAAGGTTCCATCAAGCAGGAGAAGTACTCGTAGAACGCCCGTTTGTCTTCGGGCATCGTTTCATGCTTTTGCCACGCCTCGGGGACCATCATCATGATCGCCTCTTGCAACGTACGGCCGTTCATCAACAAAAACTCAAGCACGTTGTCGAAGGTGCCCGAATCGCTGCAATGCGGTTCCACCACCGGGAACAATTTGCTTAGATCCTCGCCAAATAATTCGCTCTTCGCGGAACCCTGGCGAGCACGCATCCAATTGGAATTGCCACGTAGCGTATTGATTTCACCGTTGTGGCTCATGAAACGCAGCGGTTGAGCGCGGTCCCAACTGGGGAACGTGTTGGTCGAAAAACGACTGTGCACCATCGCCAAATGAGTCTCAAAGTCCTCGTCCTGCAAATCAGGATAATAGGGCAGCACTTGCGCCGGTGTGAGCATGCCCTTGTAGATGATGACTTTGGTACTCAGCGAACAAATGTAGAACATCATCGCTTGTTTGAGCGATTCGTCGGCCCGCAGCTTACTGGCTTGCTTGTGAATCATGTACAGTTTGCGGTCAAACGCATCGTCGCTCAGTCCATCGTTGGCGCCCACGAAGAGTTGTTCGATGACCGGTTCACTGCGCCGCGCGGTTGGGCCGACATCCGCCACATCGGGACGTTGCGGTACGGTTCTCCAGCCGATGAATTTTTGGCCCGCTTCGGCAATCAATTTTTCAACGGTGTCTTTGCACGTTTTTCGCTCCCCGGCATCCTTCGGCAGGAAGACCAGCCCAGCGGCGTATTGTCCCGCGGCGGGCAAATCGACGCCCAAATCTTGCTTGGCCGCTTTCTTCAAAAATGCGTGAGGCAACCCCACCATGATCCCCGAACCATCGCCGGTGTTGGGTTCGCAACCACATGCACCACGATGGTCCATCGCTTGCAAAATCGTGTCCGCGTCGAGCACGATTTGGTGGCTCGGCTTTCCTTTGATGTGCGCGATGAAGCCTACACCACATGAATCCTTCTCATGGCTCGGATCGTACAAGCCTTGAGCCGGAGGAAGATGGAAATCGGCAACCTGTTTTGTGACCGACTGTGGCTGTGGGAGCGAGTTGTTTCGGAGCGGGGTCTTTTGATCGGGGTGAAGAGTCATATCCAGTCTTTTCGTTTCGCAAGTTTAAATGAGAGGTGGCATCCGAGCGTCGCGTTCATCGAACGCAAGGAGGCAAAGCCGTTGTAAGAGATTCGATTGGCTGTGAACCAGGGTTGGCTTTGAAACTCGGCGGATTCAAACGCCAATCGATGAGTTGTTTTTGAGATCGGGAATAGGGTCTTCTTCGGCCGGTTTTTCGCTGCCCGGCTTTCGTTTACCCGTCTCCATTTTTCGCCCCAGAAGCAAGGAGCTATACTCAATCGCTGCTTGGCTCAATTGTCCTCGTCGACGATAAATCACGCCAAGCGGCCGGGTCATCCGTAGCCCATGACACGCCACCTCTTTCAATGAACCACTGGCCGTCTCGCGACGCACCGCAGCCTCAGGGACAATCCCCACGCCACGGCTTGCCTGGATGGCTCGGATCAAGGAATCGGCGTTGTCGAATTCCATGCGGGTGTCGACGGTGACGCCCGCTTTGAGAAGGTATTGGTCGATCTCTTTTCGCAACGTCAAGGTGCGATCAAATCCGACCATCGCAATGCCTTGCAACGCATCAAGGGAAAGATTGGTGCAGGACGCAAAGGGGTGTTCCAATGCACAAACCAAACGCATCGGTTCCTGTTGCCACATCACGCTCTGCAACGTCTTGGTGTTGCGGGGAAAGCTAACCAAGCCAAAGTCGACCTCGCCGTCGGCCGTCATCTCGACAACCCTTTCCACCGAGCCGAACTCGAGCTTGACGTCCACGTCGCAGTGCATGGCGGCGAATTGCTCGCTGGCCTGTGGCAAATAACTCAGGCCCACGGAATAGATCGTGCCAATCTTTAATTGGCCGCTGAGCATGCCGCCAATGGAAACGACCTCGGATTCGAGACGTTGAAGTTGACGCAACACATCGCGCAGTCCGCGTACATAGGTTTGTCCGGCAGCGGTCAGAACGAGGGGGCGTTTGGAACGATCGATGAGCTGGACGCGGAGGGAGTCTTCCAGCTGTTGCATCGCTTGGCTGACCGCACTCTGCGTCAAATCGTACTCCGCCGCAGCTTTGGAAAAGCTGCGTTCTTCGGCGACGCTACAGAACAATTCGAGGTTTCGGAGGTGCAACTTGAAATTCGTGTTAAATAAGTATTCCTAATAATGCGGCACTCTGTTGGTAGCCGGGTTAATGCAAGGTAAATATCGTCCCGAACTTCGTCAAGACTTTGATCGCTCACAAAACCACGGAAAATGCCAGCGAAAATTACTGACCCGGCGATTGCCGCCAGCGGGCGTAGCGAATCGGAATCAAATACGTGTAGACAATGGTGAGGATCCCACCGCTAAGCAGCGACCAGGGCATCCAGTCTTTCGGCCGGAACACTTTCGGAGGGCTTGCCATTACCCCGGATGGGTCTGCCATGTTGACCACTTTTGCCGATTCGCCCTGGTAAATTGTTGCCGAATCGATCAGCAGACACTCCACGCCGATGATGACCGCCATGATGCCAAGGGCAATAAAGATTGAACGCCACATATCCACTTTGTCCGTTGAGAGGATCCGAAGTACATCGGTCCTTATTCGGCGGATCTAAGCCTTCAACATCAATGATATCAAATGCGGCTTTACAGCACTCAGAGTCGGAAAGCTTTCCCTAGATGGTAAGTCTGGCGCTCGGCGAGCAGCATGGCGAGCGTAATGCAACCAGGCGGGGGGCGGGGCCCGGAGAGATCGAGTCCCAGAGACATCGAGTCCCAGAAAGATCGAGTGCAGGGTAGATCGAGTGCAGGGTAGATCGAGTTCAGGGGGGGGCAACGTCCACGATGCTGGAACCGGCTGTGCCGTAGCGGCGCAAACCGACCGGTGATTCCACGGCGTCGGAAGTCGTTCGGGGCAGATCGATTGGCCGTTACAGCAAGTGTTTGGCTTTGATGTCGAGGTATTGATTCACCAACGGTGCGGTCAGCTCGTCGGGAAATGCATCGACACACAACACACCGCGGTGCTGGAGATCCTTGAGCACCTGATGTCGCCACAGCAAGATGTCGGCGGCCGCTGCGGCGCGATACATTTGGAAACGGTCGTCGTTCGACGGAGCGTCGGCGGCATCAAACATCTCGCGGTCGCGAAGCAGCACGCCCAGCGGAAGATGTTGTCCATTGATGTTCGATAGGTAATCGACCACCACGCTAGCGTTGACCTCATCGATGACATTGGTCGCCAGCACGACCAAGGATCGGCGTTTGCAATGCGTCGAGAGATACAGGAACGCTTGGTCGTAGCGTGACTCGACTAAACGCGGGAATTGATCGAAGCCTGCTTGAATCAAGCGATTCATTTGGCTGCTGCCACCACGCGGCGGGATGTAGGCGTGAATCGTATCGGAAAAGCAGAGCATGCCGACCGCGTCGCCTTGATGGAGGGCGACGTAGGCCATCATCAGGACCGCATTCAACGCATGGTCTAACAGCGAGTAACCGTTTTGTTCGTTTGTCATCATGCGCCCGCAATCGAGCAAAAAGATGACGCGTTGGCTTTGGTCGCTCTGGAATTGCCGCACGGTTAGCTTGTGGCGTCGCGCCGTGCTGCGCCAATCGATGTGCCGATAGTTGTCGTCGCGGCTGTAATCGCGAAGGCGTTCGAAGTCACTGTCTTGGCCAATTCGCCTTGTTCGACGGACACCGATCAAGCTCAAGCGGTTGGTACGCGCTAGTAACGCGTAGTCCGACAATTGTTTCATATCCGGATAAACGTTTAGCCGATCATGCACTTCAATTTGCAGATGTCGATTCCAGAGTTTCAGAGGGCTGAAGAAGCGGAGGTAGACACGTTCAAGTTCGAATGCGCCTCGTCGCCCGGGAGTCAGTTTGCGATGAGCGGTCATCCGTCCACGCGGTGGCAATCGCAGTGCATGTTGTTCGGGGGTCGCCGTGAAGTGCTCCGGCAAGTCATCACAAGCCGCGCCGGTGAGTGTCAGCGGCGTCTCGTTTTCGATCGTGATTTCACTGGCCACAGGAACGCCAAGTGAGCAAGTGCGAGGCAAGCTTCGTGTCGCTCGGATGCCATGGTTTGTCGCGAAGTAGACGAGCAAGAAGTCGAGCACCGCAGCGATCAGGATGATGCCGTCGATCAGCCCCACGGCGATGATCATCGCGGGAACGAAAACGGTGATCAAGCTAAAGACAATCGAGCTGCCAAGAAGACCGACCCACCACCGTGTCGGATAAATCTTGGCTCGCCAAGACGCCACAATCAACGGTAACGCAATCAGGCTGAGGAATAGCCAAGGGATTTGCGTCAGCCACTGAAACTCGTCTTTAGCAACTTGAGTGATTGCGTCGTTCACGAACAGACGGGCCTGGGTTCACGGTTTTTGAGGCGGAACAGAGTGTGGTTGAATTGTAATCAATCCACTCGCCGCGGGGGATCGGTGCTAGGTCACTCGAAACGCCGACGCCAAGCCGAGCGCGGGAATGACCAAGGCAAAAATGGCGAGCCCCCACACCGGGCCTGCGCCAAGCAGTGCGATTGCGGCCGCCAGCGGGATGATGGTCAAAATCCCTGAGCGGATCGTGGATTGCACATTCGTTGGGGTCGCGTGACGGACACAGCGGATACCGCGGAGGACGACCGGATAGGCGATCATGGCGATCAACAGCGGAAAGGCAAACGGAGTGCGGATGAAGTTGGGGAAGCCTGCGGGAGCTTGCTGTGGTGCAAACGCTAAAGTGAACAAGCCAATGATCAACAAGCTCAGCCCGACTTTCAAATTGGTATCGTTGCCGCCGGCGGCTTCCTCGCGAGCCATCGTGGTGATCCCGGTGATGTAGATGCCAAACCCCAGTGCGATCGCAACGAGATGCAGCGGGATGAAGGGGCCGTCGGGCTGTACCACGATCACGGGGGACGCCCCGAGTAAGAAACTGAGCACGCGACAGGCTCCCATCGCGGCGGGGGCGAGCGGTGTTTTTTTCAGCGGTCCATCGTAGGCCACGATCATCACCGCTAGCACGATTGCGATCGCGGCGGGAAGCCAAGTGGTGCCGACGTTTTCTGCGGGCAGGTATCCACTAAGCGATCCCAAAATGACTCCTAAGACCAGCATCGCCCAGCCGGCGGTGCGAGCGGCGGTGAGCGAGATTCGCCCCGCAGGCAACGGGCGTTTCGCTCGCTCGGCACGATCGCGTTCAATGTCAAAAACATCATTCAAGATCATGCCTGCCCAATACAGCGAGATCCCGGCGGCGAGTACGCAGATCCACCGGGTAGCGGGCGATGGGCCGTGAGCGGCAATCAGGAACGCGGCGGAAACATCGGCGATGACGGTAAAGACATTCGGCAACCGAACCAATTGGGCCCAGGCAACCAGGCGGCTGGATTGTTGTGTTTCGGCGGTCAAAGGATTCAATTCCGTGTGGAGGGTGCGTTCGTCGCAAGCACATTGCGGCTTGCAGCAACATGGATGATATCCCCAAGGCGATCATCGGGACAGCGTGTGGTGGACCGGCATGGGAACCCACCGAATTGCCCTGCCCTGCTCTCCCCTGCCCCGTTTCGCTTTGGATGTCGTGCGGATCATCATTTGATCGAAGTGAGTCGTTGAGAGTGTAATGCTCTCCCCGAAAATCTCGTCGAAAAATTCAATTTACGCCCTTCCCCGGCGCTGGCCAGGAAAGTGCGGTGACGATTCGTTGCTACTGCGCTACTTTCGCAACAGACTTTTGGGGATGAGCTCGCCATCGTCGGCGAACCAGCGAAGCACTCGTCGGCGAGGTCCGTTCAGGGCGCTCTCGCGAACGTGAGCTTTCCAAAGAATGTCGCCGGGGCCCTCGGAGGTTTCGCCGTCTTTGATGACCTCTCCATTTTGCAGCAAGTAGATACCGACGTCGCGCAGGAAGTTTTCGACTTCGGCAGCGTCGTAATCTTGCGGTCGAAAGCAGCCTTCCACATCGGGGATGTCAAGTTGGACGTGCCCCACCGTGTCCATCACCGACCATTGCGGGTCGACTTCAAAGAAACGCATGTTGGCCCACAATTCGACGGGCGGCAGCGAATGTTCGACCGAGAACTCGGCGCATTCGGTGAGCACGTTGAGGTCGCAGAGGGCTTCGCCGCCAGGGTTGAAGTAACAGATCGCTTCGGGCAATTCCAACAGCATCCCGACCACTTCGGTCATGAACGCGAGTTCATTGTACGGATCGTAGTTCTCGGGCAGGTTCGGAGGCGTGGCTTTGCCGTCGAGCGCGTAGCTACAGCGAACGCGTATAAACGCTTGGTGCAATTTGGTCGCTGTTCTTCCCGCTTCCCAGTTCCATGATTGTTGCGTCGCGCGCTGCAGGGATTCGGGGGCCGTGAACGGACCGAATTGGCCTTCTTGATACGCTCGGGCGATCCGGCTCGGGTCTGCCGCGGTCGTCGGGTCATCCGGCCACAGTTGGTCGACCACATCGACCACGACTTTTCCCTCGTCTTGGTCATCGATATCCAACTGGATCGACGGGCCGCAGGTGAAGACATCCGCGGCCGCAGGTTGGGGATCCGAAGGAGAGAAATCGCCAAGAATTGTGGCGACGGACTCGATGGAGACCGCTTCGCGCATCAGCACGACAAATGTTTGTGTGTAAAAGCCTTTGGACATTCCCAGTCTCTGTTTATCAGATAGGTATTCGATATTGAGCGGGGATTCTATCAGAAACGATGGGAATTGGGCGTAGGCCACCGTTAAACGTGCGGTCGCTTGAATTTCACTGCCGCGAGCGGAAATCGTTTTTTTGCGAAGCTGGGGCAGCCGGAGATTCGTCATAACCGGTTCAACTCAATCCGAATTGCGGGGGGGAGGGTGGAAGTCTTCAAATTATGGCCGCAATATTCCGATTTCTTTCGCGAAGTCGGCATAGCGTTTAATTGCCTAATCACTCTCTCTCGCTCGTCTGCTTTTCTACTGAATTAGCTCACCCGACAAAGACAGTCCGATCGCAAGTTTCGGGACGCAAAGTCATGGGGCGTTTTGTGAATCGCGAGACCATGGTGAATGTGACGAGAGCGTCAATTGGGTTCTACAAAGTGATGCCTTTTATGAGAACAGAACGATGATGCGATTTGCACAGACCATGATCGGGGGGATTCTCTTGCTAACGCTCTCTTTGGCGGCGAATAGTTATGCCGAGGAGGTGGCAATTTCTAAGATCGAAGAAGACTGGGAGATGGTGCTCAACGAACCCGACCCTGCCCGTCACTCGCCACAAGTCACTTTTTTCACCACTCCCACGAATGATCCAAACCGTTACTTTCAGCTGCAGTTCAATCACGCGGTCGACGCCGATTTTTCCGGCGGCGGTTTTCGAGTCGCCGCGGTTGAGAATGACCAAGTCCTGAGCAGTGCTCGGAGCGAGACGCGGGCCGCGTTGGCCGCCGACGATGATCGTGTTCGCTGGACCAGCGTCCTGGCAGCGGTCGAGGGGGGGACTCTATTTGCAATTAAGAACGGGCACTCCAACCAGTGGGGAGAGTTCGGAGGTCCTGAGTTTCTAGTCCGAATGAATTCCGACGCTTTGTCAGGGCTGTCTCAGTACCATCCGCAGAAAAGCTTGGATGCGGTGGATATCGGATTGGGAGCAAATCGAGTGGATTCCATCACGCTAATCGAAGTACGTGTTTTCTACGTGGACGGGACCGTCATTCCGGTGCCAGTGAACCGGCATCCCTAGTGCGGTTTGTCATCTTGCTTGCCACTCTCAAATCGTAATTCCTCAATCACTGTGAAATCAGGGAGGTCTGCTCATGCAACCTTTACAATCCAAGCGACATGTTTCGTTGAAAACGGGAGGGAAGGTCACCCCGCCTCGTCGCCGAATGCCAGCACGCAGACGTCGCGGCGCTGCGGCAGTGTTCGGCTTGATTTTGACTGTAAGCCTGGTGGCCTTGATGGCCGTCACGATTGATATGGGGCACATTCGCGTCGCTGAAGCCGAGTTGCAGCGATCCGCTGACGCTTCGGCAATGGCCGCATGTTGGGAACTGTTTGATCAACAAGTTTCGGGAGCCTCCGAAGGTGCGATGCAAGCCAGTGCAAGGCAAGCCGCCAATAGCATCGCGAGCCGGAACTTTGTCGGCCAACAGGCCCCTGAATTTTCATCGGGGGATGTCGAGCTTGGAACCTACTCGCCCGATCAAGCTTGGAGCACATCCGATCCGTCTAGTTACAACGCAGCTCGGGTCACGTTGCGATTGCAAGGTGGTGGCAACGGCGAGCTGCCGCTGTTTTTTGGTGACGTGACCGGACGGCAAAGCCAATCGCTGCATGCCACGGCAACCGCCGCGATGTTTAATTCTATCTCGGGGTTCAACGAGCCAGGCACGAGTGACGAAACGATTGATATTCTACCGTTTGCACTTGATCTTCCGAGCTGGCTCGCCGTGCTTGCGGGCGCTACCGATGACAGTTTTGCGTTCAGCAATGGGTCGGTCCATTCCGGTTCCGATGGGCTTTGCGAAACCAATCTTTATCCCCAAGGCACGGGATCGCCCGGTAACCGCGGAACGGTTGATATCGGTGGCAGCAACAACAGCACCAAGGATTTGTCACGTCAAATTCTGCATGGGATTTCCAAGCAAGATTTCATCGACTTGGGCAAGCCGCTCAAATTCGACTCCAATGGGGAGCTAAAGCTCAACGGTGATACGGGGATCAGTGCCGGGGTCAAAGATGAGCTGGCCTCGATCATTGGTAAGGTTCGCATCATCCCGATTTACACCACCGTTACCGGCAACGGAAACAATGCGATGTACACGATCGTGAGGTTCGAAGGCGTACGAATTTTGGAGGTCAAGCTAACCGGCAAAATGTCGCAGAAGCGTGTCATCATCCAACCTGCCAAAGCGGTGGCACGCCACGCGATCGTGGATTCCTCCGCAGTTACGCATAGTTCGTATCTATACACTCCCGTGATGTTGGTTCAGTGACACTCGTTCAGAAAATCTACGAATCATGATTCACAAAACTTACCGACGAAAGAAAAAGGCGACACGGCTGGCGGCATCCGCAGTCGAGTTCGCCTTGGTCGCACCGTTGATGATCGCCTTTACGTTCGGCTTGGTCGAACTGGGGCGAATGATGTTGGTCAAACAAACGGCCACGCATGCGACGCGCGAAGGGGCGCGAATCGCAGTGCGTCCGACGGCAACGACAAGCGAGGTCGTCGACCGAGTGAATGACGAACTAGCCTTGATGGGGATTCAAAACGCGACCGTTGTAACCGTCCCGGCTTCGATCCAGACGTCAACGCCCAGTGGCATTGTCACCGTTCGCGTTGCGATTGACATTTCATCGATCACCTGGGTCCCAGGGTTTTTAAATCTGGACGCGACCCAGATCGTTGCCGAGTCATCAATGCGTCGCGAGAGCACGAACTAGCGCATTTTTATCTTTGATGTCGCTACCGTCACCAGACGGTGGACCACGTTCTGGCGAACGTAGCTACGTTTTTTTTAACCTGCGTCATTTCTCAAATGGCTCTAATGCAATTGTGTTAGCTCACATCTTGCATCTCACATCTTTCCGGCTGCCCACAGCGTGCCTTTGACGATCGTGTCGAGGTAAACCGCATCTTCGAACGTCTCGTTCGAGTGGCCATAGGTGGTGCCAAAGACGCGTGCCTTGCCATATTGGTTTGTCCAGAAAACCGGGTGAGCTTGGTCGCTCTTTTCACTCTTGCTGGTCGCGAGTACCGTGGTGTTGGGCCATGTCTTTTCGATCACATACAACTCGTCCATGGCTGTTTTGTAGCCGGCGGGGAACCCTTTCATGATCGCGTGTTCGGCGGCAACCACGTCGACGGCGTAATGGCTTTGGTGTTCATGGCGGCGGCTGGTGACGCCTAGGAATTCTCGCCAATCATCAATCTTGGCATCGCGATACGTGTGCATCGCACAGTGGATCACGACCGCGTTGGTTCCGGCGTGATGCGACTTCGTAATGCTGCGGATGTAGTCGGGGTTGGTCGTCGCAGCAAAGCATTCATTGTGGATCACGACATCGAAGCCTGCGGACCATTGTGGGTTTTGGTAGAGCTCGATTTCGGCATCGGTCCCATTGCCACCGTCGTTCACGACGGTCCAATTCGCGGCGATGCCTCGTGCTTTAAAGGCCAGTTGCATGGACTTGGTTTGAAAGTCGTAATCGTGGCAACAACCTCCCGTGACAAGCAGTATCTTGATCGACGTCTCGGAGTCGGGTTCGGCGGCGGTTGCGGGGAATGGGGCGACCGTCAATTGTGTCGCGAGACAAAGCAAGAGCGAAAGGATGGGCGTTTTCAAGGCAAAGGCTCCGGGGAAGCGAAAAAAAAGGACGGATTAGAAATCCGTCCTGATGTTATCGAGGTGGTGTGCATGAGACCGGCCGAGCCGCGAAACTCTCACAGCGGCGGTGCATTGCTCATCTCAAATTCGATGCTAGAAACGATCGTCGATTTCGACCGTTTCCATAACTTTGGTGTTGCGCTCGACCGCGATGACGGTCGTGCGTTGGCGAAGTCCATCGCGGCTCTCGCACGTCACGGGAAGCACTTGGCGTTTGTCGGGCAGTTCCATGCGGACGGTGAAGGAGCCATCGGTTTGAAGTTTGACCGGGCGGCCGGCGATATTGACCGATGCCGTGGGGGTGGTTTTTCCAAACACAATCAATTCCGCGTCGACCTGGAAGGGCAGCTTCGATTGCCGGAGCATGCTGGGGTCTGCCACCGTTTGTCCTTGCGAACCACGGCTCGGCATGGGGCGGTGAAGACGCTCCTCGAAAACGGCTTTGAGGTCGCCACCGTCTTGATCGTAACCACCGCTAAGCGAATAAAATCGCTCGTAATCTTCTGCGATGTCGCTCCAGTGCTCGTCCAAGCGTTCGCATTCACCCGGACGCGGTGTCTCGACAATGTTACTGCGGCAAATCGTGTAGAATTCTCCAAAATCGGCGAGGTAGCCGATGATGACGCGGAAGCGAGATGGGGGCTCGTCCACGTCGATGTACCAGTTGTTGACACCGCCGTGAATTGGGATGTCGCGGGCGACGCTCTCGGCTTGGTTGCTAGCAACATCGCCTACGGCCAGCACGCGCAGAATGGGTTTGGCGGAGTGCCAGCGTTCGGCCATCGCCGATTCGGCACGTTGCACGCTAGCTCGGGTGATTTCCCACGTCGCTTGCAACCAATACGAATCGCGAACGAGTAGAACGACGCGGTCTTGGTGCGTTTCGGTTGCACGGGTGCGGTTGGTTCCATTGGTGACCGCAGATCCACCCACGAGTGTTCCGGTCGAAATGTCGCGATGGCGATCCAGGGTTTCGCGACGGCGACGCATTTGAGCGCGAATGCGAGCCGTTTTGGCTGAAACCCGTTCCTTTTGCTCGGTTTGGTCGAGCACTTCGGCGCATCGTTGGGCGCTGACTGCAGCAGCGCGTGCTCGGGCCGCAGCAAGTTGAGCCCCTTTGTTAGCCGAGGCGGTCGCCTTGGATTTCGACTTCACCGTGCTCGTTCTCGCCGCTGGGGACGCCTTCTTGGACCCCTGGCTTTTCGCGGCGGGGGCCGATTTCTTAGCCTCCGCTTTTCGCCTTAGGCGTCGTTGAACTTTGGAGATTTCGCTCACTAGGTCATCTTTCCGCATGCTGTGCCAGCCAGATACACCGTAGCTTTTCGCTAACTCTGCGAGTTCGCGTCGTGTTTGCGCTTTAAGGTCTGCCGTTTTAATCACCCTGCATCTCCAAGCTGAAAGCCCAGTCGAATTCGAAATAGGCCGTTAGTATTGATTTCATCTCGACTCGCGTGACTCCACCCCAAAAGTGGTTGCGGTCGCTTTTCGTACTCAGTCGCTCTCCATGGCCGCTTCCGTGTCGGTCACTTTCGCAATCCGCCGCTGCTTGGAAACTGCGTTCAAATTCCTTGGTTTCGAACCACGCTAGAGTGTCGCAAAATAAGAATCGCAGCTTCTCGTAGGTGATTTCAGTACGGCGCTGCGGCCTTTTGACGCTGTAAAACCAGGTCGTTTCGCGGTTTTTTAGCGGGGGTCAGGATCCGCCTGCGAGGCCGCAACGGGGTAATCGTCACCTGAAACATTATGGCAAGGGGATGCGAGTAGTTCTAGATGCAGTCTGGTAAAAGAATCCGAATCGTTGGCAGGAATCTCGCATTTCCTAGGGGAATTGGAAAAATAGGTGCGTTTAACACAGTTTGCCCATGCTCCCTGGGTTTCGCACACCTCCCGGACTGTGTGTCGTCTCCGCGGTGTCGACCTGGATGGATTGGCTATTCAGGGGGGGGAGGGAGGTGCTTTGCTAAGCCCTCTCGGCGGCTTGGCGGCCCACGCCGAGTCGATCTTGGGGATGTCGTGCAGCGACGAGTCTCATTTTGCAACTCCACAGCGTGCGGGGCGTGTTTTGTCGGGGGGGACGCGGGGCCAGAGTGCGGGCGATTTTCTGAATTCGCATTTTGGGGTGCGGCGATCCGTCGCTGCCTCTAGATGTTCTTGATTCGCGAGTCAAACTGTGCACGTCGCAGTGACGCGGGACCAAGAATTGGGGACGCGGGACCAAAATTGGGATTGGGTCTGGGTAATGCATTGCGATCGCGTTTGACGCAATGGAATTTGACTCTCGCAGGAAACGGTTTGATGCCAAATCCAGTAGACGATCTTCCAGAGCCAAGCGTTCCAGAGCCAAACGATAGAGCAACCGCTACGGACGACGGTTCATCAGGCCCTGTTGAGAAACACCACGCGAGCGTTACGAATGCAGGCGAAGGTGTGGCTTGGATTGGGTTTGTTGGTTTAGGGATGGAGCTAGCGGGAGTGACGTTGCTGTTCGCGGGGATCGGTTATTGGATCGATTCTTGGCGAGGCCATGTGGTGATGTACGCAACGGCGTTGAGCACGATGGTCGGGTTTGGGTTTGCGATGGCACGTTTTATTGTCAAAGTATCCCGCAAACGCTCCCGATAGTCCGTGCATTGATTACAGTCGGTTGCTAATTGCCAATCATTTTAATTTCAAACGGAAACCAAGGCGTTTTGCCTTTTGCCCAAGACGTGACCGAACCGACATCCAACCGTTCAGCGAGAGCCACGCAAAACGTGACCGATTTGTATCGGGTTGCGTTTCGGTGGGTGTTGGCGGCTTGGGTTGTAGGGGTGGTAGTCACGGTTGGTTGGGTTGAGGTACAAGATTCCAGTCGCGTGGGTGACACCTTGTTTGTTGCTGCCATGAGTGGCGCGATTGCATTGGTGTCGATGTTGCCCGGTTTGTGTATTCGATGGGGGAAAGCGGTTCGGAGAAGACTGACGAGCGGGGCAAACTCGCCCGTCGCTGAGACGTCGTTGGATCAGTTCAGCGAATTTGCGTTTGCTTCAGGGATGGGGATGATCTTTCGGTTGTTTGGGACGGTTGCACTGTTTTTGTTCTGCCGTTATCAATTGGCCGAGACAAAGCAATGGGTGGCTGGCTTCACGATTGGCTGGTATGCCTTTTTGACCTTGGTCGAGGTGGGAGTGCTCGCTGGTAAGCGAGATCGGACTTTCACGCGACCGGAAGCTAGTGCGTCTGACACGGATGTGAGTTTGTTAGCAAAAAAATTGCCTGCCAAGGCAGGCGATGCTCCTTCACCTTTAGTAGACTCGTCCGTGTCCCTCTTTTCCTCGCTGCTACTTTTGAACAATTTGACTGCTCTGCATCCACGCTCGTTGGGTGTGTTGGAAGCGTAACGATTGTTGGTTGTGTTCACTAAATTTAAATTTGTCGCTCAAATACGATTTACCTGATGCCTTTGCTTGTTGCTTCTGCCGACCACAGCCCGATAACGCATGTGCTGCCGCACCGGTTGCACGAGAATCCGATCGTGCACGTTCCGGTTGGCGATGGGGATATTCCCGCGCTGCATGTGTTCGATGGGCGTTACGAGTTTTTCATCACCAATCATCTGATGATGAGTTTGGTCGGTGCCGTGACGGTGTTGTTGGTCTTCGCCCATGTCGCGAGTCGCGTGCGTGCAAAGGGGCAAGGGCTCGAGGCGTTTAAGACTCGCGGTCGTGTCGCTCAGTTGTTCGAGACGATGTGCTCGTTCATTCGTGACGAGGTTGCGCGGCCGAACTTGGGTCATTTGACCGACAAGTACATCTACTACATCTGGACCATCTTCTTCTTTGTCCTGTTCTGCAATGTGATTGGCTTGGTCCCGATTGGCTATATCCTTTATTCGTTCACGGGTAGCCAGTCGTTATCGCATTGGGGTGGAACGGCGACGGGCAATCTGTCGTTGAATGCTGTGTTAGCATTGGGAAGCTTTTTCGCGATCTTGTTTATCGGTATCCGAGAAACGGGCGTGAAAGCCTTCTTCTTGCACTTCAATCCAATTGGTTGGAATGACCCCAAGATGCTGTTGATCGGCATTCCGCTCTACGCTTTGGAGTGGCTTGGATTGATTATTAAGTGCGTGGTACTTGCGATGCGGCTTTTTGGAACGATGATGGCAGGCCACTTGGTGATCGCCGCGTTTGTTGGCCTCGTCTTCACTGCCGCTGAGTTTTCACATGCTCTTGGTTACGGTGTTGGCTTGTCGGTCATCGGCGGCGGCATTGTTCTTACCTTGCTCGAGTTGTTTATCTGCTTTTTGCAAGCGTTTATCTTTACCTTCTTGACGGTGTTGTTCATTGCGATGACTGCGGTTCATCATGACGAGCATCACGAAGAGGATCATTTGTTAAACGACGAAAACCAGATGGACATGGATAAGTTGATTGATCCAAAACGACTGGGGCCTTTGGTGCACGAGTAGTGTGCCTCCGCGATCCAGCCTTGATTCACTGAATATTGTTTGACCCTTTAACCAAAAACTGTCGGCGTCCAAGTTCATGGGCGCAGGCATTTCCCGTTCGAGAATTAGCTCAGGAGTTTATGAAAGATGTTTGATTTCGCGCTTGTTTTGGCCCAGGAAGCTCTTAACGTCGGCAAGATGGGTGTCGGTATCGGAATGGGCCTTGTCATTCTCGGCGCTGGCTTTGGTATTGGCCGCATCGGTAGTGCCGCTGTCGATGCAATCGCTCGTCAACCCGAAGCGAGCGGAGCGATCAGCACCCAGATGCTGATCTCGGCTGCACTTATCGAAGGTGCGACTGTGATTGCTTTGATTCTGATGCTGATCCTTAGCTAAATCCGCCTTTGGCAAAGATGAAACGATGGTTTTAAAATTGACTCGTTTATCGGTGTTGTGCTTGTTGGCGATGGGCGCGTTCTGTGTCTCGCCAGCTAGCAGCTATGCCGATGAAAAAGCGAAATCCGCAGTGGCGGCTGAGGCATCCGAATCGGATGACGCAACCGTATTGGTTGCCGCTAACTCGGAAGTGCACGACGAGGAAGACGTTGTGGGTGATCACGATCATCCTGCAGCGGCAGACGGACACGACTCGCATGCGAACACTCCGCCGTTGTTGTCATTCGACATTGGTTCGGCGGTTTGTAACATCGCGATTTTTCTTGGTGTGTTTGCAATCTTGTCCAAGTTTGTCTGGCCTCCCATCTTAAGTGGGTTGAAGGCACGCGAAGACAAGATCAGTGGCGACCTCGAAAATGCGGAGCGTATTAACGCTGAAGCACGGTCGTTGTTGAGTGACTATCAAACCAAGCTCGATGAAGCGGCAAACCAAGTGCAAGGCATGTTAGCCGAAGCACGGCGTGACGCCGAAACCAACGGCCAACGAATCGTTGCGGATGCGAAGGCGGAAGCCGAGCGGACGCGTGATCGTGCGGTCGCGGATATCGAGACGGCTAAGAAAGTGGCGTTGGCCGATTTGGCTGGTCAAACTTCGGACATGGCGATGCAGGTTGCCAAGTCAGTGGTCGGCCGCGAACTTCGTCCCGAAGACCATGCCGATTTGATTCGTCAATCGCTGGATCGACTTCCTAGTAATAACTAATGAATGGCTCGCGGTAAGGGCTTCTGCTCTTGCCGCTTGCTTGTGGAATCGAACCGCAAACGTGGCTCGGTTTATTGATAAAATGTTTCGTCCTTTCAACGCGTTTCCATCACGCCCTGACAACCCATGACCGAAGCCCCCAAACACGACACGGTTCTCGATACCGGCGCCGAGCAATTGGGCACTACCTATGCGCGAGCCTTAATCGCGGTGGCACAAAACGAAGGTGTCGCGGACCAGGTCGTCCAACAGTTGGGCCAGATGGTCGACGAGTACCTTTCGCAGAGCCCGCAACTCGCTGCGTCGTTCGCTTCGCCGCGAATTGATGCCAGCGAAAAGTGCCGGGTGCTTGATCGCATTTTTGGTGATGAATTTCACCCGACCTTGATCAAGTTCTTGAAAGTAATGGCAAACCGTGACCGCTTGGGTTACGTGGCTGCCGTGCGTCGTGCCTCGGAAACCCAATTGGACGAAATGCTCGGTCGCTTGGTTGCTACCGTGCGTACCGCGGTCCCGCTTGAAGATGCCATGCGAAGCCAGATTGCCGAACGGCTCTCCGCGGTGCTTCACCGCGAAGTTCGCTTGAAAGAATCGGTGGATCCCGACTTGATCGGTGGCATGGTGATCCGCATTGGCGATACGGTTTACGACAGCAGTGTTGTGAACCGCATCGACAAAATGCAAAAGAAGGCCAAGGCTGGATTCTCGAGTCAATTGCTCAAACGGTTCGACGAATTCGTGCAGGACAAGACTTGATTTCAACATCGCCTATGACTCGTTCATGGGCTGATCCCCTAGTATAAAAATTCCAATTCAAACGCCCCTATCGATTGATTAGCGTTACCCATGAAATTTAGTAGCGATGAAATCGCATCGGTCTTGCAACAAGAGATCGAGCAATTCGACAGTAAGATTGATGTTCGTGAAGTCGGCACCGTGTTGGAGGTGGGCGACGGTATCGCTCGCGTCTACGGTTTGTCGGGTGTCATGGCCGGTGAAATGGTCGAGTTCCCCAACGGTGCGATCGGGCTAGCGTTCAACCTCGAAGAAAACTCCGTCGGGGTCATCATCCTTGGTGACTACTTGACGATCGAAGAAGGCGACGAGGTCAAAGCACTCGGCACGCTGTTGTCCGTTCCTGCGGGCGACGCCGTGATGGGCCGCGTGCTCGATCCATTGGGGAACCCTCTGGACGGCAAAGGCCCCGTGCAAACCGATATCACTCGTCCTGTGGAAATCATCGCGACGGGCGTTTCGGAGCGTCAACCGGTAACCGAGCCGATGCAAACCGGCGTCAAAGCCATCGATGCGATGACCCCGATCGGTCGTGGTCAACGTGAATTGATCATTGGTGACCGTAAGACCGGAAAAACGGCCATCGCGATCGACGCGATCATCAACCAAAAAGGCAAAGGCGTGATGTGTTTCTACATCGCGGTTGGCCAAAAGGACTCGGCGGTTGCATCGATCGTCGAAGTGCTGCAGCAAAACGGGGCGATGGAATACACCTGTGTGATCGCTTCGGGTGCCAGCTCCCCTGCCCCGCTCCAGTACATCGCGCCGTACGCCGGAACCGCGATGGCCGAGCACTTCATGTTCAACGGTGGCCATGCCCTTGTGGTCTATGATGACTTGAGCAAGCAAGCCACGGCGTATCGCCAAATGAGTTTGTTGATGCGTCGCCCGCCGGGCCGCGAAGCTTACCCAGGGGACGTTTTCTACTGTCACAGTCGTCTGCTAGAGCGTTCGGCGAAATTGTCGGACGAACTTGGTGGCGGTTCGATCACCAGTTTGCCGATCATCGAAACGCTCGAAGGCGAAGTGTCCGCTTACATTCCGACGAACGTGATTTCGATCACTGACGGTCAAATTTACCTGCAACCCGACTTGTTCTTCGCCGGGATTCGTCCTGCGATGAACGCCGGTATTTCGGTCTCTCGCGTGGGTGGAGCCGCTCAGATCAAGGCGATGAAGAAAGTTGCCGGTGGTTTGCGCCTCGACTTGGCAGCGTTTCGTGCCTTGGAAGCATTCGCCCAACTCGGTACCGACCTTGATGCTGACACGCAAAGCCAATTGGATCGCGGATATCGCATGGTCGAGCTGCTCAAACAGCCTCAATACCAACCGATGTCGGTGACCGAACAAGTTTTGAGTTTGTTCGCAGGAACCCGCGGTTATTTGGACGATGTACCGATCAAGTCGGTCCCTCAGTGGGAAAAGGACTTCATCCAATTTGTCCACGACAAGCACAGCAAGCTGCTTAGCGATTTGGAGGCAAAGGGTGACCTGACCGACGAGATCACTGAGTCGATCATTGCCGTCATCAAAGAATTCAAGTCCGGCTACAAGCCAGTACAAGTGGAAGTGTAGTGCCTCCCTCGTGCGGTGGCCGGAGAAAGGTAAGGTTTCATGTCGAGCCCATTTCTGCCACCCGAGTCGAGTCACCAACAACCACCAATCGAACCGCCCGATTTTACTCCTAACAACGCCGATCGAAATTTAGCGTTGATTGCACATCTATCCGGATGTGCCGGGATTTTGGCGGGTGGTTTGATAGGGTTTATCGGCCCTTTGATTATTTACTTAACCCAAAAAGACAAGTCACCGTTTGCGGAGTTGCAAGCCAAAGAAGCACTCAATTTTCAGATCACGTTGCTGATTTTGAGTTTGGTTTGTGGAATTCTGTTCGTCGCCAGTTGTGGTGTTCTCTTTCCGATTGTGTTTGTGCCGATGGTGCTGCAAAT
Source organism: Novipirellula galeiformis (assembly GCF_007860095.1). Classification (NCBI taxonomy): domain Bacteria; kingdom Pseudomonadati; phylum Planctomycetota; class Planctomycetia; order Pirellulales; family Pirellulaceae; genus Novipirellula; species Novipirellula galeiformis. The sequence continues at coordinate 699,967 of NZ_SJPT01000001.1, forward strand.
CGTATTCGGAATTATCGCCGCACTGGCCGTACGCGACGGTCGAGCTTACCTATATCCGTTTAACCTCCGTTTGTTCCAGTAACGATCGCCTCATCTTATGGCCAACGCACGAGCACTCGATAAACGACGCAAGTCGATTCGCAATATTCGCAAAATCACGCGAACGATGGAGTTGATTGCGACGGCGCGTTACAAAAAAGCAATGGATCGTGCCCAGGCTGCGACCGCCTATACCGATCAAATCACCAAGATCGTCAAACGCTTGGCCGCTGCCGGTTTGGACGTCAAACACCCGCTGCTCGAACCCCGTGACAACCCCGGCAGGGCCCGTGTGCTTGTTTTGGCGAGCAACCGTGGTTTGTGTGGCGGTTACAACGGCAACATTCTGCGAACCGCGATGCCACGCATTCGTGAACTTCGCGACACGATCGACGAAGTCGCGGTGGATGCTAGCGGCAAGCGCGGCGTGAACGGGTTGAAGTTCCGCAAAACGCTTGTCGACAACGCTTACTTGGGCTTCGAAGATCAACCGGCTTATGACGAAGTCGAAAAGATCGCCGAAAAGTACCTAACCGAATATGTGACGGGCAAGATTGATCGCTTGGATGTGGTTTACACCAAGTTCATCAGCACCAGTCGTCAAGTGGCCACGATCGAAACGCTGCTGCCACTGGGGTCCTTGAGTGACGAGGAAACCGCCGCCAGCGAAGACGACGAAAAGTCGGTCGAATTCGAATTCTTGCCGTCCGCCGAAAGCATCTTGGAAGAAGTCGTGCCGACCAGTTTCAAGGTGCGTTTGTTCAAGTGTTTCCTCGACGCCGCGGTCAGCGAGCAAGTCGCTCGGATGATTGCGATGAAGGGGGCGACCGAGAATGCAGGCGACATGATCAAGCAGCTCTCGATGACGTACAACCGAGCACGTCAGAGCCAGATTACTGGCGAAATTATGGAAATCATCGGCGGCGTCGAAGCACTCGCCAAGTAACCCATCACAAAACGCACCCGCGTCCATCGCTGGTGCAAATGGTTCCCCACACAGAGGCTAGCAGTGCTAGCCAATCCAAAACATCAACTTCCTCTCGATACCTAAAAACAAGCTATGTCCACCGCAATCGAACAAGGCGCCGTTGGTAAAGTCACGCAAGTCATTGGTTCTACCTTTGATGCGGAGTTCCCTGAGAAGCAGCTTCCTAAGATCTACAACGCTGTAGAGATCAAGAGCGAGCACAAAGGGGTCACGATCAATTTGGTCGGCGAAGTTCAACAACACCTCGGTGGCGGACGCGTTCGTGCGATCGCACTGGGCAGTACCGACGGAATGATGCGAGGCATGGAAGTGCTCGACTTGGGCCGCCCCGTGACCGTCCCCGTGGGTGTCAAAACCCTCGGCCGCGTGTTCAACGTACTCGGTAACCCGATCGATAACCGCGGCGAAGTCGAAGCCGAAGATTACTGGCCGATTCACCGCCAAGCTCCTCCGATTTCCGAGCTGTCGACGAACACCGAAGTGTTTGAAACCGGCATCAAGGTGATCGACCTGCTGACCCCGTTTGTTCGTGGTGGTAAGGCAGGTTTGTTCGGCGGTGCGGGACTGGGCAAGACCGTTATTTTGACCGAGTTGATCGCACGTATCGCAAGTAGCCACGGCGGTTACTCGGTATTCGCCGGCGTGGGTGAGCGAACTCGCGAAGGAACCGACCTTTGGTTGGAAATGCAAGAAGCCGAAATCGGCGAAACCGGCCGTAAGGTCATCGAGCAAACTTGTATGGTGTTCGGCCAGATGAACGAGCCACCAGGTTCGCGTCTTCGCGTTGCACTGTCCGCTTTGACTATGGCTGAATTCTTCCGTGATTCGACCGGAGCGGACACGTTGTTGTTCGTCGACAACATCTTCCGTTTCTCGCAAGCGGGTTCGGAAGTATCGGCGCTACTCGGACGTATGCCTTCGGCGGTCGGTTACCAACCGACGCTGGCCACCGAAATGGGTGCCTTGCAAGAGCGGATTACATCGACCAAGAAGGGAGCGATCACCTCGGTTCAAGCCGTTTACGTTCCTGCGGATGACCCGACTGACCCTGCACCGGCAACGGCGTTCGGCCAATTGGACGCGTTCATCTACCTCGAGCGATCGATTTCGGAAAAGGGGATTTACCCTGCGATCGATCCGTTGGCATCGAACTCGCGTATTTTGGATCCACAATACGTTGGCGATCGTCACTACACGATTGCTCGACGCGTGCAAACGATTCTGCAACGTTACCGCGAACTTCAAGACATCATCGCGATTCTCGGTGTCGATGAATTGAGCGAAGACGACAAGATGATCGTGCATCGTGCTCGTCGTATCGAGCGATTCTTGTCGCAACCGTTCCTCGTGGCCGAAGTCTTCACCGGCAAGAAGGGTGAAATCACCTCGCTCGAAGACACCATCCGCAGCTTCGAAGGAATCTGTAACGGTGACTACGATCACTTGCCCGAGCGAGCGTTCATGTACGTCGGTGCGATCGAGCAAGCGGAAGCTCAGGCTAAGAAGATGGAGAACAAGTAAACGATGTCCATTCGATGTATTGTCGTCACGCCTGAGCGTACGGAGTTTGACCGCGAGGCCGACTTTGTTGCGTTACCGATGGCCGATGGCGAGTTAGGTATCCTAACGGGCCGCGCGCCGATGATCGGGCGACTCGGGTTTGGTACGCTGCGGTTGCAAACCGCCGCGGGGCCGGAACGCTACTTCATCGACGGTGGGTTCGCCCAAGTCGAAGGCGATGTGGTCAGCATTTTGACCGCACGTGCGACACCTGTCGATTTGCTCGATAGCGAGAAGGCGCGAGCCACGCTAAACGAGGCGTTGGAAATGCCATCGGCGAGCGTTCAAGAAGCCGAGATCAAAGAGACGGCTATTCGCCGTGCTCGCGGTTTGCTGCGAGCGTCGCGGTAGGTTTCGAGTTGTGTACTCGCAGCCGTAGCGAAAGTCGCCAAGACTTTCGGGGCGCGAGTACGACAGTCGTTCGGTAGCGAAAGTCGCGAAGACTTTTGGCCGTGCGTTTAACAAAACTCTCCACGAGTTTCGCTACGCGGCCTTCTACAGCTTTACGTCCACGCCGGCGCTTTGCGAAGCGATCTGCGGCGTGTTGATTGGTCCACGACCCACGATTGCCCCGTGATCTTGCGTGGGTCTGGGACGAGGCGATTGGCGGGGTGATTGCCATCGATCACTCGAGTACCCTGCCCCGCCCTGCTCCGCTCCGGATTGGTTGCCGCTATAGGATCGCTCTCCTGATTGGGGATCCTTTTCGACTTCCACCGACAACTGTTCGATTTGAAGACCTTGGGACTGCAGGCGGGCTCGCAGTTCGGGAAGGTTCTCACGCAGCGCGGCCGCTGCGGCTTCGGTTTCGGCGACCACACGCGTTTGAATCTTGCTCGATTTGATGTGCATTTCCAAACGCACCGTTCCGAGTTCTGCGGGTGCCAAACGCAGCCGCACGTGACCGCCGTCGGGACCGAGATGCTGGAACGCACGGCTCACGCGTTGAATCAATTTGGCCCGCGAAATCAAATCGGTTGCGGATGAGTTGCCTGCCTTATCGGTTTGTTTCTTCGTCGCATCCGAAGGGGATGTGGTTGTGGTCGCTGCCGAGATCGCTCCGCTGGCATCTTTTGCTGCGTTGCTGGCGGTATTGGTCTTTGTCGGATTGGCATTTGACGAGGTTCGCGTCGCTGCGGCTGCTGCGGCGGCTGTCGAACTTGAGATCGCGTCCACCGCTTGTTGTGCAGCAGGAGCGGTGGTGGCTGCGTTGCGAGGCGGTTCGGGCGGCGCGACGGCTTCCGTGATTCCGGCCGCCGCTGCACCGGCGGCAGCTGATTCGACCGCCGACGCGTTGTTGGCCTGTGAGGCGGATTCGGCGGACGCAGGGTTGGCCTGATTGCCACCATTGACCGGGCCAAAATGGTCGCGTCGCCGTGCACGCGTTTCGCCGGAATGCCGCTCGGAGCGTGATCCCGTTTCGGGTGATGATGCCGCGGGGTGATTCGTGGAATCCGTCTCTGCGGCAGACGCTTCCTGATCGCTCTGGTGTCCGTCGGTGAGCGTTGGGGATGGCTCCGCAGCGTCTTGCTCGGACGAGGAGTTTCGTTGCTCGTGACCCTGGTCGGAAGTCGGGTCCGAAGCCAGTCCTGTGGCGGCGGCGGGCGGCGTCGATTCCGACGCCGGTGCGGTTGCTGCCGCGGGATGCTCGACGACCGGCGGGGGTGTCTCGGGGGTCGCTTGGGCGGTCTCGGGTTCGGCGGCGACGGTGACCACATTGATTGTGGGAACGTCGCTCGATGCCACGGCGTCGCTCGATGCCACGGCGTCGCTCGGTGTCACGGCATCGTTGGGTGTCACGGCATCGTTGGGTGTCGCAGCATCGCTCGACGCTTCGGCGAGGGCAAGTGCCGTCGCGGCGGCATCTTCGTCTTGCTGCGGTGCGCTGGATTCGCTCGACGTGGGATCGGCGGCGATGGATTCGGCGGACATGGATTCGGAGGCGATCGCAAATGCCGCTAGATCAGGATCGATCTCGTGGGGTAGCTTCGCGGTCGCCGCCTCATCGTGCTCGGCTTCCTCGGTGTCGGCGGTGGTTACGGTCGACTCGGATGATTCGGCTGCGGAGGAATCCTTGGGCTGGCGAGGCGGATTTGCCGGCGCATTGATCGTTGCCATTTGAGCAAAGACGTCGGCAAAGGCGTCGACAATGCCTTGCGAGACATCGAGCGCAGAGGGGGCTGACCCCAGGGAACGCAAACGGTTCGGCGAGGGCGTTCGCGATACGGCAGCGGTGCTGGATGTGGAGCGTGAATCGCTCATCGTCGAGGCCTCCCGTTAAGCGAATTGGCGCTACACGGGGACAACCGTCGCAACGCGTTACTCGCCGCCTGCCTGATTAATCAGAGACGTGGATGGATATCCTTCGCCAATGCGACGGAGGATCTCGGCAAGTTTGTCCGCTTCGCTCGGCTGCACAAACTCGGCCAATATATCTTTTCGTTTATCGATGGGCATTGCTTGAACAATATTGACGACCTCATCAATTCTTTCATCGTCATAAATTCTCAACAACTGTTCCTTCGCTTGGACGGCATCGAGAGATTGCAGTGTTTTTTGGACTTCCATCAGCCCCTTGTCCTTCGCTCCCTGCTCCATCTCCGCCAGTTTGACATTAAACGCTTCGCGGCGTTCGTCGAATCGCTGCGTTTTATCGCGTAGGCTGAGTTCCATTTTGCGGAGTTCGTCGCGGTATTGGTCCTGGCTTCTTAGCCGCATATCCATCTCCAAGCTCTCCATTTTTCTGGCTTGCAAGATCTCTTCGAAATCAGGTTGTTCGCGATCCTCGTTCTGAGTCATGATCTGTTGAAGGCGGTTACCGGAGATATCGATGCCGTTCATGAGCGCAATGACCTTGGTCAAGGTGTCGGCGTTGAGCGACCCTTGAGCGAGAAAGTACCCCAACAGAATCGTTTGAGTCAGCAGGGTGCCGATACAAAAGGCCGTGAAGGCATTGGTAAGCTTATGGATCATGATGGAGGGGGTGCATTTTGGTGCTGCGAGTGCTGCTTGCTGTGGCCTGTTGCTAGCGATGGTCCGCGTCGCGTGCTTTTTGGCTTGCAATCGCAAACCGTCGATTGTTCATTTCGTCGATTTCGATTTGTTCGCGACGATTCATTTCCTGCTGATGTTGGTTGAAATCAATTTCCTTCATCCGCTGAAATTTCTTGACTTCGGTTTCCGCATCGCGAAGTCGCTGTTGTCGTCGTTGAAGCTCTTCGTCGAGTTTCACGCGAGTTTGTTCTAGCCCGTAAATTTCGGCTTGCAGTTGTAGGTTGTAACGTCCTTTGGCAAGCAATTGGTCGACGGCGATGCCACCGATGCGTGCTTCGACTTGTTCACTCAAGGCCGTTTGCCGTTGCTGCTGAAGGTCTTCGATTTGACTCTCGATCTTGGCAATCGCCGCATTGGCTTCGCCGACGAGTCCTCCCGCTTCGTCACGTTCACGTTGACGAAGGTCTAGGATCGATGCAAAACGAAATTCGTATTTCATGTGAGATAGGCTCGCAGCCCGTTATCAATGTGGGATAGGCTTCTAGTGTGTCGTCTACTTAGGATCATCCCGTAGGGATAGTCGCTCGTTTTGGCTTCTGCGACTTCTGTATAACACCGATGCCATAATCTCTGCTTTTCCTAACTCGCCGAGGGCGCCGATCCGGGCTGCGGATTTGCGGGTGGAGAATGGGGCGCCGCAGCGTTTTGAGGATTCAACCCTACTTGGCTCGTGATCAACGCTTCGAGCACCGCCAAGGATTGCTCCATTGGGGCGATGTCTCCGGAATCTTGTGAGAGAAACCGTTTCAATGGTTCACGCATCGAAATCGCACGATCGACATTGGGGTCGCTTCCGTTTCGATAGGCGCCGATGGAAATGAGATCCGCATTCTTTTTGTAGTCGCTCAAGTAGCGTCTCGCCGCGCTTGCGGCTTTCAACGTTGCTGGAGAGATGAGATGGGTTTGCAGTCGGCTCAGACTCTGCAGCACATCGATCGGAGGCCATTGTGCTTGAGCGGCCAAGTCGCGGCTGAGCACGATATGGCCATCGAGCAACCCACGGAGCGTATCGGCAATCGGTTCGTTGTGATCGTCTCCTTCAACCAACACGGTGTAGAACGCGGTGATCGAACCGAGGTTGGTTCGACCGGCGCGTTCGACCACCTGCGGCAGCAGATTAAAAACGCTGGGCGGATAACCACGCGTGGTGGGCGGTTCGCCTGAGGCGAGTCCGAGTTCACGTTGGGCCATCGCAAGACGCGTGACCGAATCCATCAACAACAGCACGTCTTTGCCTTCGTCGCGAAACGATTCTGCGATCGCGGTGGCGGTCCAGGTTGCCGCAATTCGCTGTGCCGCGGGCCGATCGCTGGTGGCGACCACGACCACGCTGCGACGCAGTCCCTCTTCGCCGAGGCATCGTTGGATGAACTCTTGCACCTCGCGGCCTCGCTCACCGACCATACAAATGACGATGCGATCCGCGCTCGATCCGCGTGCAAGCATTCCTAAAAGCGTGCTTTTTCCCACACCCGAGCCTGCGAAAATTCCTAAGCGTTGTCCCTTTCCGCAGGTCAACATTGCATCGATCGCGCGGACGCCGGTTTGTAGCGGCGTGTCGATCGGGGGCCGGTCAAGCGATTCCGGTGCCATCCGATTGCTCTCCACCGGAATCAGATCCTCGGGGAGCGGTTTGTTATCGATCGGTCGTCCCAACGCGTCGATCACACGTCCACAAAGTGATGCACCGGCACGCAAGTTCAATGCCCCGCCCACCAATCGGACTTTATCACCCGCGGCGATCGGAGCCATCGTTTCGAGGGGAGCGATGATCGGCCGTACGCCTTGGAATCCGATCACCCGCGCGAGTCTTCGGTTGGGGGTGCCGGGACACACTTCGCAAATCGCGCCGATCGGCGCCGTGATTCCTTCCAATTCAATCGCATCCCCACGGACCGCAGCAATCCGCCCGGTGATCTGATGCGTCACCGCCTCGTCGATAATGCGCGTGGCAGCCGCAGCGTGATGAATCTTGGGTGGATTGATTTTGTATTGGAATCGTGTCGCACTCATACCAACAACTCCTGTAATCGCAGCAGTTGTTCGTCGAGTCCCGCTCGGATCTCGCCGCCGGGTTGTCGGACGACGACCGCATCGCGCGCGATCGTTTCGTCCGGTTCCACCATGGTTTGTTCCGGCAAGTCGGGTGACGCCAGCAATTCGTCAAAGACTTGACCGAGGTTGACCAACGTTTCGGGATGGACCGCCAAAATCAATCGAGTCGCCGATCGCGTGCTGCGCAGTGCCTCTTCGGCCCAACGCACAAGGATGGTTTCGTCGCCATCGAGTTTGTGACGGATCACTTTTTCTGCGGCCGCGATCGCGATCGACGTCAACGAGTCGGCGTATTGCTGCATCCAATCCTCGTGGATTCGGTGCAACTGCTCGACCGCGTTATGGATGATTTTCAGCGAATCGGCCGCCAGAGTTTCCGCTTGGGTCTTGATCTTTTTATCGGAATCGATGGCGGCCTGGGCGAGCCCTTCCTGGTACCCCTTTTGATGCGCTTGTTTGCGAATCAACTCCGCTTCTTTTTTCGCTTCGTCGAGCATCGCGGCCACTTGTTTGCGGCATTCGTCAATGCGGCTACGTCCCGCGTCGGCGAGGTCGTCCAGGTTGAAGCCTGCCAATCCGGTCACACTGCGTGCGGCATTGGTGGGGTCCGACGGACGTTCCGATTTTAAAACGATGGCCATGACAAGCTTCCTCGAATACGTTGCGGCAGGACGAACTTACGCCGCCAGCGTGGTGGTCTTTGCGGACGACGCGGCGGCCGATCCGTTCAATTTCAGTGAAACGGCGGCGACGGCCGATTTCGCTTCGTCGATTTCTCGCAACTCCAACGATTGGATGCGACTCATTTGATGGCGAACCTGTTTGGCATAGGCTCGCGGTAAAACTCGCAAAGCCGCTTCCGCGACATGCTTGGGAAGACCGCACAGTGTCAACATCGCCTGGCGGGTTTCCACTTGCCCTAACGCTTGGCACAAATCGTGTGGGGCGAGCGAGATGAGTTGCTGATGAACCGTTTCGGTTGACGATGATTCCGCAGTAGTGCTCTCCGGGGCAATGCGAAGTGAATGAATTTCGCTTCGCTCGAAACGGTCGGGGTGAACCGTTGCAGATTCGGTTTGGGCTTGATGCTCGGCGATTCGATTGACGCCGGCGCTCGCCGATGTCACCCGGGCGTTGCTGGAGTGGACGAACGGTTCGGCCGGGGAAGTCGCAAGCGGAGCGTGTGGCGTTGTAGGTGAAGCTTGTTTGGGGGATGGCATCGCAGCCAAAATTGCGTTCAGGGCGCGTTGGCCGGTCGATTGCGAACCTGGCTTTCGCTGCGAACGCAGGCTTTGCTGAACTCGATTGCGTAGATGGGATGCGAGTTCTTGAACCGCTTCTTCGGGAACGTCGTTGAGTCGCCCGATTCGGCTCAACGCATCCTTCTGCACACTGGCGTCGAGTTGGGGCAGGATCCGAGCAGCTTGGGCGGGGGAAATCGAGGCCAACACCAATGCGACCGCTTGGGGATGCTCGCCATCGAGGACACCGACAAGCACGTCATCTTCGGCGTCCCCCAAAAACGAAAGTGCCGTGTTGGAATTCGACTCGAGATTGGGATCGTTACCCAATTCCCGCTTCATGACTGCGCTCGATAACGTTGGGTTTGTATCGCCGCGCCCACGCAGCATCACCTCATCTCCATCATCGGAGTGGGACCGCGTCGCTTGATCTTGTTGCGATTCGAGAGAGCCCTTGAATGCTTGGAGTGCCCGTTGACGTTCCAGCGGATCGACATCGGCCAGCGACGTCATGGTTCGTCGCAATGATTGCTTCATTGCATCGTCAAAACTGTTTAATAGCCCCAGGGCAACGGAGCTTGGCAAGCTACTCAAAACGATGGCAACTCGTCGTAGCGAGGCTTCCCGATTGGCTCCGGTTTGGTGAGCGGCAGTCATTGCGTGCACTCCTTTGCGAAAAAACGTAGCGAATCTGTGGCTCCGTCGGCGATGGCGTGATCCTTCACTCCGTTTCTACTTGTAAGGGAACGGCGCAATGCAGGAAAGAGCGGAATTCGTCGGCGTGGCGAGCGGCCGAGCCTTGCCGCCCTTCCTCCTAGCTGCGGTGCAATCCGTCGAGGGGGCTATGTCGCCCTTGGGGATCGAGGTCGGCCCACCCGAACAGGTGTGCGGAAGCTTGCGGGCCTTTGCAATCGTTCTCAATCAACTTAAGCGGCACCGACCCAGTTGCGGATTACATTGGCTGCGACTTCGGGATTATTTTCCACAATGCTAGCCAATTCGTCTTTCAAGGTTCCGCCGGTGATCTCCATCGTATCGACGGGGTCCGTCTCGGCCTCCGCGACCGCGGGAGGGGTGGGCAATTCGAGTCCAAAGCCTTCGTTAAATTCCGTGGGGACGCCGTCGCCGGAGCCACGGATCGCACCGCGGGCAACGAACAGGGCGACCGTCGCCAACACGATCAATGCGATCGTTTGCCACGATTGAGCAAGCCACGTCATCGCGATTTTGGCCGTTTCCGGCTCAGGCATTTCCGGTTCAGGCAAGTTCAGGTAGTCCGTGACCTCGACCAATTCAATTTTGCTTTCCCCCGCATTCACTTCGGGCAAAAGCGGAGTGACCGCTTTTTGGATGTTGCTTTTTACGTCGAGCCGCAATTTGTCGAGATCGGCGGTTCGCATCGGCGGTATTTCGTTGACCTTTAAATCGGGATTGTCACGCAAATTATTTTGTGCCCAAACGTGTTGGTAATAGCTTTGCGGCAAACTAATCGACACGCGAACTCGTTTGACTTGCAACGAAGCGACTCGCGAGTTTTCGTATTGTTGGCCAGCCACTCCCATGCTCTCCCGCTCATCCTCCTTTAGCTTTGTCGTTTGAGCGTTCTCCTCCAAGCTGGCTGCCCGATTGCCGATGGCATTGGGGACCGTCCCAGGCACTCCTTGGTTGAGGGGACGGTTGCTTTGGGAATCGACTTTCCGCGAACGATCCGTCAACGTGGTGCGTTCGGAATCGTACTTGAGGACCGTCTTTTGAATGTCCATGGTGGGATCAATCTCAGCGTATACCGCGACACGCACATCGGGACCGTAGCCACCGAGTTGTTTACGTACCTTTTGTTCGTAACGAGCTTCTTCTTCACGTCGCTTGTTCGCCAAGGGGTCGCTGTCTTCATTGAAGTCCATCATGCCCGATGCATTCGTGTCGATCACCACGACATCGTCACTCGACATGCCTGCGAATGAGCCGCGGATCAGATCCTTGATCATTTGGATGCGTTGTCGCGGTAGCGGGTCCGTACCCTCGGGGGCAACGACCACGCTCGCCGATTGCGGCCGCGCCCGGCTCAATCCGAAACGCTCTCCCCGGTCGTGTTCGACACTGGCCCATTTGATGTCCGAGAACGCGGCAATCTTGCTGCCGAGATCTTGTTCTTTAGCGTGCATTTCCCGCGAATTGCGTTGTTCGCTTGAATCGAATGCACTGTTACTCTCGATTGCAGCTTGCACGTTGCTACGCAGTGAAATCGGCAAGGACGCCGATGCTTGCAACGCAGCTAAGTAGGCGGCACGGTTTGCTTTAGGAATCCGGATGCGTCGACCCTCGCGTTCCCATTCGTTCAACCCCGCACTGCTGAAAGCCAATTCGACCGAATCAAGCTCTTGTTCACCGAGCACGCGGCCCCCAAACAAAACTTCGAGGTTGGAGGTCCCGCTACCGCGAACGAGAAAACCCAAGCCAATCGCAATCGCAACGACCAACAGCAACGTGATCATTCGCGATTGCATTGGCATCGCAGTGAATGTCTCACGGATCTGTTCTACGGATTGGTTGAAGACGTTCATGGTTTACGCGGGTGTCGTAATGCGGAGAGAGGTTTTGCGACGGGGACTTTTGGGGGCTCGTCGACTCGGGAGCGGACGGAAACGCATCGTCGATGCGATTGGTTTAGATTTGGATCTGTTGGACTTCGCGATAGGCTTCGATCAATTTGTTGCGAACTTGCAGCAACATGCGAAACGCAAGATCGGCTTTTTGCACGGCTGTCAATACTTCGGCTTCATTCACATCGGCGCCCGTCAACAACGAATGGACCATGCCATCGGCGTTATTTTGCATGGAGTTGACGTTCCCGACTTGGTCGGACAATAGCTTGGCAAACGAATCGATCCCGCTTTTGGGAACCTTCGACGTGCCGTCGGGTTGCGGCGACGAAAGGGTCCCAAACGGATTGACCGGACGTGGGGGCGGTGCGAGTGAGGAGATGGGTTTCATGGGTCAGGGCTAGGTGCCGAGCCGCTAGGCAGATGCCGAGCCGCTAGGCGAGAATGGTCAACGTCTCGCGACTGAGGTTCTTGGAAATTTCCATCACACCGACGTTCGCCTCGTAGGCTCGCGTCGTCTCCATCGCGTCGACCATTTGCGTGGTCATGTCGATATTGGGATAGGCGACATAGCCTTTCCATTGGCCCTCTTGGATCGCCAAAGGGTGATTCGGTTGATAGCGATAGCGATGATCGGCTTCGCTCGTTTTGATTTCGGCGACTTTGACGCCCGAAGCCCCGGTCGTCGTCAATGAATCGTCGGTTTGGAAGACCACTTCACGAGCGCGATACGGGTTCGCGGCTCCGGTTTCATCGGTTAACGAGGACATGTTGGCAATGTTGCCCGTGATCGCGTTGAGTCGGGTGCGCTGAGCGACCAACGCCGAGGTGCTGATGTCGATGGATCGTATCATAATGCTCGGAATCCTCCTTCAAGGGACGCGGAAGCGGTTTCGCTTGTATTGGCCTCAGCCCGGGGTATTCATCTGGCGACTGATTTTTGCTGCAAAGTGTTTCATGACGTCGGGTCGTGAATCATCTGGGCTAAGCCCGTTGGTTCGCCTAAGCGCGTTCGGTAATGGCCGCACGCAACAGGGAAAACTGGCTTCGCATGGTGGTGATGGCCAGTCCATGCAAATGTTGGTTCTTGGCAATTTCGGTGATTTGGCTTTCCAGTGATACATCGCTGCCATCGTGAAAGACGACTTGTTCGGACGCGGCTCGTGGACCGGCGTAAAGGTCGTCGCGGGTCACCGTCCCGACGCGATCGTTGGCGTTGCCTCGTTGAGCGTTATCGATCGATTCGGCCAGTGCGTTTTGAAAATCCGCTTCATCCAAGTCACGCGAGCGGTAACCCGGCGTGTCGAGGTTGGCGATGTTCCCGGCAAGCAATTCGTGACGACGTTCGGAGAACGTCAACGATTGCTCAAGCGCCGGAATCGTAGTGGATTTGAAAATGCCAAGCATGGTTTACGCTGCGATGCGAGCAGCCCCTTGTTGTGGCCGGAAGACGATGGTGGCCGCAGCCCCGCCTTGGGGACAATTTTGCCAACGAATTCGTGCTCCCACCGCCGCCACGGCAAACGGAATGCGGGTTTCACGTAGTTCGACAGCGCGGCCCGTGTCGGCAATCTCCAATTCAATCCCGTTTGGCCCATCGACGGCTGTAATCGTCAATTCGCCCCCCTGCTGCATCTCCGCGACCGCTTGCATCACCATGGTGCGGATCAGATCGACCGTTTGGTTGGGGTTTGCGGGCAGTTTTAGCGAGGAAGCGATGTCGACTTCTAAGCAAATCGGGGCCGAGTTTTGAGTCAGTAACACGGATGCCACCGATTCGACAAGAATCGCTAAAGATTCGCAGCGGTTCGGGTCGATCCAAAGATGTGACATGATACGCTCCCAAGGAAGTGATTTGGGGGTGAGAAAAAAATCGGTTCCAGTGGCTGATAACGCATTGCGCGAGGTGGACGCAAGACGAGTTTGCCGTTCCACGCTCACTTCAGAACGATCATGTCAACGCGGAAAATGACAAACCACTCGGTTCGTTACCGCCTCCTTCCCTTGCTTGCAAAACCGCACTTTGCGTGCACTCCGTCATCCGCTGCTGCGCGATCGCTGAGGCACAGACGGGTTTCCGTTGAAGAAGCCGTGAGCCAAATTCGACGTTGGCCGCGAGCGTGATTGTCACCCGCAAGGGGGGCGGAAGTGACCGAACGTTTTGCGGTAACCCATCGCGTTTCGATGCGGAAACTCGATTAAACTAAATGCACCAACACAGAGAGTTTCCAACGTAGAGCCTCGTCCCCATCAAGCATGCCTCCCCAGTCGTAGATAATCACGGTTAGCGGACCCTAGATCAATGATGGTCGCACCAACGCTGGGCCTGATCGACATGCGTGGCAACCTCATTGCCGCCGCAATCTTGCTCGTGATCGGCGTCGTCGTTCTTCGGTTGGTTCGCCCACCGTCCGCGACAACCGGTTCGCGACTTTGGCTGCCGATTGTTGCTTTCATTGCAGGACCGCTGGTGGCGTTTCTTTGGACCATTGCTGACGTACTCTGGATTCAACCCGGCACTTATCTCAATTTCGCCGAATACATTGAAACACTGATTCCCGTTCTCAAGATCGGTGTGATTGGTGGCGTGGTCGGGGCGGCTGTCTTTTGGGTTGGGGACCGTTTAACGCTGCACCGGGGCCGCTAACATGGTTTTTAGGCAAAGGTCGCTTCGCGATCAGCTTCGTTCTTTGGCAATGCATGCGTTCGCGAGTGCAAAGGGATGTAACGAATCGTCACCGTCGTCTGAACTTCGATGGTGCGATTGTTCACGCAATGTTGCCAATCACACTCGCCTGCTTGTACGTGACCAGTGATTTTTGTCCACCTTGGATCGGCTACTTCGCTGTCGAGCGATGACACAATCCTGGGCACTTGTGCGTTCACGTCACCACCAAAGAACAACGTCCTTGAAATTGCCTACATTACGTTTCCAGAGTAAGAAGGCTGTGGCCGCGCAACGGAGATGGCCCGGCGATTGACGGGCCTTGCGAACGAATCAGATACCGAAGTCCAGGTCATTGCTCACACGCGTGATACTTCTTGCAATGCGCAGCGTTCGTCGTACGGGTCATCGCGAATCGTTTGTTGTCAGTGACACGTAGGATTGGTAGTAGCGGCGGCCAAACTCTCGCAACGAGGCGGCGTCAAAATGAACGTTGTCTCCGCGGTGCTTTAGACCGGTGGAGCTGACGAAACCGCAATTCGATAGCTGCTCTGGCAAAGCTCGGTGCGCCGCATCGATCTGGTGCCGAAGCTCGTCCCAGGGACGATCTTCAAATTGACCGAGTTGCCCCGCGATAAAGGGTAGCTTGGGATCGCCAACGGTCGTGCGAAATCGCTCGACCAATGCATGCAAGCGAGCTTCGTATTTTGGCGCCGATCCTTGATTTGCATCGGATTCGCCCTGATGCCATAACACCCCTTTGATAACACCCGACTTCATCGCTTGCTGCATCCGCGACTGGCAATCGTCCCAGGGATGCGTTTGGGTTTGATCGTGATAGCCTCCGGGTTGCCATGCGATGATCGGTGAACCGCCGACCGCGGTGGGGACCAGCCCGACGGTGACTCCAGGGTGGGCATCGGCGTAGGCGATCGCAAACGTTCTTCCCACACCGACGCCGACGACCGAAGGTTTGTCGAAATGCAATGGATCACGAGCCGGCACCCAACGCTTCGCCTTGTCCAACATCAACACCCGGGGATCGAGTTCGGTGTCGATCGGTTCCACTTTGCCGCGACCGGCCATATTCGATTGACCCGCCAAGACAAACAAATGGAATTGGTTTGGATCGTCCGGCAGCGGAGCTTCGCTCGACGCAGAAGAATGGGGCAACGAGGGATCTTGGGCCGCAGCCAACTGAGAAACAAAGACGGCTAAGATCGCCATGCCAAGCGTCATTTTTATCATGCGACAAAATTTCAGAGAGGGATCGGGAGAACGCTAAGGGTCGTCCCTTAGTTTAACCTAATCCCCATTGGCGATGCGAAGGTGCAAATTTTGAAGTTGCGTTTGTTCACAACCCGACGCGTTAGCGAGGGGGAATCACGCTTGACTCGGTTCCTCGCTAACGCGTCGGGCTATGATTTGCTGGGAAACGGCAATAACGCGACCTTAAAACGTGCAAACGGGCCTCAATGTCCAACGAGGTTGAATTCGAGCAAGAAAGCGGGTTGGAGGAAGAAAGCGGGACAGGGGGGGAATCGCTCCAATCGTAGACACCTCTTTTTATTCAACGAACCCGAATGAGCTCGAGGATCCTTATTGACTCGACAAATCGAGGGATCCACCACAGGTAGCAGCGGGCTGCGCTGATTTAGCGTAGTGCAGGTTGGCTTGCTTGGCTCCGTCACTGCGGCGAATTTGTTCCCCAATCGAATCGCGACTTTTTGAAAGCGACAGCTCACATTCACGTTCGACTTGCATCAATTGCAGCAGCAGTTGTTCGGTTTGTTCGTGTTGTTTTCGGCACTCGGTGCGCAATGCGGTGGAAGCCCATTGTCTTGATTCAGGATCGTCGCCGATCGCGGCATGAAGCTGTTTGGAGAGCTCGCCAAGGGTCGCCAAGGGCTGCTGTTTTCTCGACAACAATTGCATCAGCTCGTTCATGTGCCCCGCTTGGACCGCTTGGAGTTGAGCTTGTCCGAGCTCCACCAGTTGGCAAACCACGGCATGACGTTGTTCGATCAACGTGGAAAGTTCATTGGCGTTCATTGTGGGGGACTCCTCGAGACGTTGGCTGACAGGATGCGTTGGCCGACAGGGGGAAAACGTGTGTCATCGATTGGGGGTGGAGGGGCTGGAGATCAAGCGGCTTAGACGCCGCCGACGGGGGCTTGGATTCCGGCCGTCATCCAGGCCATCATCTGTTTCCAACCCTGGCGATCGTAGCGGGTCGTTTTGGTGAATTCATCGTCTAGCGTTGCCGGGATTTGTTCTAACACGACGCCGGCTTGTCGGATCAATAGGTCCGCTTCGCGATTGCGTCCTAGTTCACGCACGCAGCGGGCTTGCCCCAGGATCGCTTCGAGAGCGGGCGGTTCGTTCATGTAACGCAATGACATCGTACGATAGGCGGTGGCGGCGTCTTCTAACCGACCCATTTCTTTGAGCGTGTCCGCTTCGGCCATCATACAATTTCTCAGAATGGCTTGGGCATCTTGGGTCAAGTCTTGTTCTTCCTCACGTTGCAATAACCCCTCTTTGAGATCGCGAAAGCCAGTCAATGCGGCTTCGAGCTCCGTTTCGACCTTGGTTCGCAACGCCCGACGTGCTGCGTCGAGGATATCGGGGGATTGAGATTCCAAACGTGGCCATTGAGCTGCCAAAACATGTGATCGAGCTGCGAGATAGGCAGCCGATTCCGTGCGTGGCGCAGGCCAATAACGCTGGACCGCTTCATCCAGCCGACGGATCGCGGCCTCCAGAATCGGTTGGTTTTCCTGTAGCAATTTTGCCCGCTCCGCGGCATCGGAGTGTTCGGCAAGCAAGCTGTTCTCGTAGCTCTTGCGGTAAAGAATCTCGGCGAGGGTGAACAGTGAATCACGCCAAGCCGGGCTTTGCGGTGTCAGTTCGCCGTCTTGTAAATTGTCGATCAAGTGGAGGCGTGCGTTTTCAATGTCGCCGATCTCCGAATAGGCCATCGCCAAATGGAGTCGCGCATCGTAGCGAAGCGGATCGCGGGGGAATTCGACGATCACGGTTTCCAGCGTTTGGATCGCTTCGGCAGGATTGTTTTCGGCTAATAGGGCACGCCCCATCGCGACCAAGCCACGCGGTTGACGCTGGCGTTCTTCGTATCGCAGGTAGGGGCGGAGCAGTCGGACGCTGCGTTGAAAATGGCGTCCCTGTTGATAGGCATCGATTGCATCCCATTGAGTCGCGGTGTATCGCGGTGTGTCAAAGTCGAGTTCGGCGGCGAGGGCAAACGCGTCACCGGCGGACCGAAAACGACTGCGTGATAACGAGGACGCCTGGGGGGAAATGTCGCCATTGCTTTGCGTCCCTGCGGCCAAGGTGGTCGTGGCCCATTCGCGGAATGTAATCCCTTCCTGCGTTAACGCTTCAGGACGCGTGAACAGAGGGGGCAGGCTACGGGCGATGTCGATCGTTTCTTCGTAGTCGCGTTTCTCGCGAAGTTGTTGAAGCGCGGAGATCACACGCTGACGGAACTCGTTGAGCGAGACCATCGAGGGATCAAAGCCGCGTTCGTCTCCCATTTCTCGCATCAGATAACGAATGGTTTGCAGCATCTCGATACCGAGACCTTGGTCGGCCAATTGCTCGATTTCCTCAAGCCCACTGGCGATCGCTTCTCCGCCGAAGGGACGCTGTTGTCGAACGGAGGTCCATTGGGAAAGGGCTCGCTCGGGCATGCCTTGGCACAAGTAGGCGCGTCCCGCCCAGATTTGAGCGCGGGCTGCAACCTGCGGAGAGGCTTCGCGTTGGAGGGTGAGTAGATCCATCATCGTGGTGGACAATTCGGCAATCGCAGCTTGGCGATCGTCCCCCGGGTGCTGCGGCTTTTTGCCGTAACGCCCCATCGCCTTTTCGACCTGAACGACG
Source organism: Novipirellula galeiformis (assembly GCF_007860095.1). Lineage (NCBI taxonomy): Bacteria > Pseudomonadati > Planctomycetota > Planctomycetia > Pirellulales > Pirellulaceae > Novipirellula > Novipirellula galeiformis. The sequence continues at coordinate 718,075 of NZ_SJPT01000001.1, forward strand.
CAGTCGGCCAATTTGAAACGGTGCAGAAAGTCGATGTAGTCAGCCTGTTTCGTCACCTCTGCGGACGCGATCGCTTGGTTGCCACGAGCGATCGCCGCTTCGGCTTCCTCGAAACGTCCTAGACGGGTCAAGGCTTTGATGCGGATCAGTTTGGCCTCGAACCGAATGGAGCGTCGTAACGTGGTGTCTTTGAGCAGTGCATCGATCGTGTTCAAGGCAAGTGCCGGGCGTGGCTCATTGGATCGCAGATGCGTTTCAGCCAGTGACGGCAACAAGCTCCGCCGCAATGTGGGATCCAATGCAATCAGTTGTTCAAAGAGGGTGGCGGCTTTATCGTATTCCCCTAATTGATACAACGATTCGGCGAGCAGGCGTTTGCCTTCGACCTCGCGTCCGAGCGGCAATCCGTTTTTGACGGCGACTTCGAATTCAGGGACCACCGCGAACAAGAGGTTGCGTCGCTCACGCGCGTCATCGAGCGTGCGAGCCTGCATCACGTTTCCCGCATGGATCAGAAATTGACGCAGTTTTCGCCACTCCGCCATCTCGTCCGCTTGTCGGGCTTCGTCGGTTGAACGCGTCTGCGACGCTGGGGGGGCGGTGTCGTCCGCATCGCTGGATTCCGTGGACGCCGCGGGGGGCGGCTCCGCGCCGGTACCCGTGGCTTGGTTTTCGGGGGGGAACTCGTCTCCCAGTTCGACGGTTTGGGCAAGCTGCCCCGCCACGATAGGATTGCCGGCCATGTATTCGCGTGACGCGATTTTCAGCGTTTCAATCGCCTCGGGAGGCCCGTTTCCAAACCAAACGGAAAAAGCGACCCCCAAACCGATCGTTGCAATCACCGCGGCGGCAAGCATCAACGCGGCGCTTATTTTATCGCTCCCCCAATAGGGAGGGCGAGGTTCGGTGTTGTCAGCCTTTGGGTCAGCCACCTTTTTTCTCAGGCACTTTTTTCACTTGGGGCGGTTTAGCAGCCGTCAATGCTCGGATGCCTATCTTCACGATGCCTGGGGATTAGCAGAAAACCGGCCGTGCGGTCAAGTTGTTGTCGGCCATCCCGGACGCTGCCATCCCGGACACTGGTAGGGACGATTTCCAGGCGGCCGAGTTACACCGCAAAAACGCTCGCTCCCGATCGCCGGGCGATGCGGCGAGGTACGATCGAGATTGAATCGATCTGAGCACATTGGGTGAGGTCGGCTGAGTAGCCGGCTCGAATCACATTTTTGCCCCCCCGTGATTCCGCTAGCCGCGCCGCCAATGCGTCGGATTCGGGAATCGCAAACGCACCCGGCTGGGGATGACGGCCGAACCAGGATTGCCAAGTTTGGCCCGCTAAGAGCGACTCGTCGTTGAGTTCCAGCGGCGGGAGTGCCTCGATTGCTAGCGGATTTTCGAATCGTGATTGGCAAAGCGTGACCACGGCTCCGGCGAACAACACGTCTTCCATCGTGATAAAACCATCGGTGCCCGCACACACCAAGGCGACGTTCGCGGTGGGATCAAGACGATCGACGACCGCTGTCAGATTGAGAAAACAGCCGAGTAATACCTCTTTTGCTAGCGAAGCCGCTTCGATCGCTTTGGTGCCGTTGGTGGTGGTCACGACAAGTTCGCGTCCGGCCACACGCTCGGGCGGATACTCGCTCGGAGAGTTCCCGCAATCGAATCCCTCGATGGGAACGCACGCTCGTTCGCCGCACAACAGAGGGGGAGTTGGCATCGCACCAGCGATCTGGCGTGCTTGATCGACGTCGCGGGTGGTTACGATTTGTTTGGCCCCCCCCGCCATCGCCACACTCATGACCGACGTGGCGCGGAGGATATCGATCACGACGGCAATCTCCGTTCGGTCATCGATGGGGTTCAGCGGAGGCAGCAAGGATGTCCACAAACGCATTAAAAAAAGTTTCCTAAAAATGGTCCTGTTCTGGCTCCGCCCAAACGCGAGCTTCGTCATCAAGCCAATCGACGTGAATGACATTCGGGTTGCAACAAACCGGACAATCCTCGACATATTCTTGCTGGGTTCCCGACGAGGGATCGAGCGGAATGACGATTTCCTCGCCGCAAGAATCGCAAAGGTACGTTGCTTCATTATCCATTTTGACACTCTTGTGGATGGATGCCTGGGGCGTATCAACGCGGATCACCCTCCAATCGCACCTCGTTTTGGGGAGCGGAGGGAATTCGTGATTCATCAACGATGTCGCTTGGGCGTTCTCGAAGAACTGCCGATGCTACCCTATAATCACGGCGACCATGATTATCCCCCGTTCTTTTCTTAAGTGCTATGCCCGGACCTGCAATCTCACGCTCCGTATCGTCCGGTGAAAACGCGTCCGGTCAAGGCAGTTCGCGTCAAAACGTCGATTCGAGCGTGTTGCTGGCTCGGTTTGGATTGACCCAATTTCGCCCCGGCCAACGCGATGTCGTCGATGCGATCGCTGCGGGGAACGACGTGATGTGTGTGATGCCGACCGGGGGTGGGAAAAGCTTGTGTTACCAATTGCCGAGTTTGGCTCGCTCGGGCACGACGATTGTTGTCTCGCCGCTGATCGCGTTAATGAAAGATCAGGTCGATACGCTGCAAGCTCGCAATATCAATGCGAAATTGCTCAACAGCACGCTGAGCATGTCCGAGCAAGTCGACGTGATGCAGGAGATGTCGCGCGGCGAGTTGGACTTGGTTTATGTCGCGCCGGAACGACTTCGCAATTCGCGTTTTTTAGAAGCGGTGACGACGGCCAATATTTCGCTGTTGGCGGTCGACGAAGCTCACTGCGTGAGCGAGTGGGGCCATGACTTTCGCCCTGACTATTCGCGATTGGGCCGATTTCGTGATCGCTATCTTTCCAAGGTGCAAACGATTGCGTTAACCGCGACGGCCACGCCTGCGGTGCGAAAAGACATTATCGACTTGTTGCGTCTGCGAGAACCGAAAACGTTCGTGACCGGTTTCGCCCGCACGAATTTGCGGTTTAGCGTTTTGCATTCCAAGGGAGACCGGGAAAAAGACGAACAACTGGTCAACTATGTGAACCAATGCGAAGGCACAGGGATCATTTACGCGGCGACCCGAAAGCGATGCGAAGAGATCGCCGGTTGGTTGCCTGAGAAAACCAAACGTCCCATCGGCGCCTATCACGCCGGCTTAGAGCCGCAGCAGCGCCAACGGATTCAAGACGATTTTATGTCGGGAAAACTGGCGGCGATCGTGGCGACCAATGCGTTTGGAATGGGGATTGATAAATCGGATATCCGTTACGTCATTCATTACAACATGCCGGGCACGCTCGAAGCGTATTACCAAGAAGCCGGCCGCGCCGGTCGCGATGCCAAAGACAGCGATTGTTTGATGTTGTTTTCCTACAACGATCGCTACATTCAAGAGTTCTTTATCGAGAATCGATACCCTTCGCGCGAAACGGTTTCGAAGGTCTATGAGTTTCTGCATTCGCGTTCGGAGGATCCGATCGAATTGACGCTCGAGCAAGTGCGAGCGGCGATTGACGTCAAAGATGGCAGCGAAGCGATTGGCACGTCGCAAACCTTGTTGGCCAAGGCGGGCGTGTTGAAACGGCTCGACAGCACGGCAAATCACGCGTTGATTCGCATCGACAGTAACGCCCCGACGATGTTGGACTTTTTGCCCAAGGAAGCCAAGATCCGGCGGCGCGTGATGTTGGCGGTGGAAAAGGTGATCGGCAAACAACGTGGCGAGGATGTCTTTGTGACCCCCAAACGTTTATCCGATTTGGCAAACGTTGATCGCGAACAACTCAGCCGTACCCTGCGCGAGTTGAGGCGGTTGAAAGGGTTTGATTACGTGCCTCCCTTTCGTGGCCGCGCGGTTCATTTAATCGAACGCGATGTGCCATTCGATTCGCTCGAGATCGACTTTGATGAACTCGAGCGACGTCGCCAAGCCGAGCATGCAAAACTAGATGCCGTGATCGGTTTTGCGCGTAGTAGTGGCTGTCGCCAACGGGTGATTTTAGATTACTTCGGTGATCCCGAAAGCAAGGATTGTGGCAACTGTGATCGTTGCAATCCCGAGGGCCGGCGCTCGAGCGTGCCCGTGGATGAAGCGGTCGTAGCAAAAGCGTTCGAGGGAGTGGATCGCGATGGCTTTGTCCGCGGAGTCCGCGTGGTGCTCAGCGGTGTGTTTCGCATGCATGCACGGTTTGGGAAAAATCTCGTTGCCCAAATGCTCTGCGGATCGAAAAATAAAAAACTGCAACAATGGAAATTGCATCGACTGAGCACCTACGGATTGTTGTCACTGTTGAAACAAAGTGAAGTCGTCGCAGTGATGGATGCCTTGATCGCACGCGGTTTGTTGATCCAACGCGAGGTGGATGATCGTCGCCCGACGGTCGATCTAAGCGACTTCGGTAGTTTGGTGATGCACGCCAAGGAGCCGGTCAACGACACGTTGGGGATGAAGTTTCCGTTGGTCAAGCGGTTGGCCGCGGCTGCGAAAACGCTCGAAGCTGCCGACGTGCACGAAAAATCGAGTGCGATCCAGGAGGAAACTGAAACGTCCACCGACGCGCCGGAGTCGCCCTACTGCGAAGAATTGACAACGGAGCTCAAGGAACGATTGAAACGGTGGCGACAAAAATCGTCTGCGGCTTTGGCGATCCCGGCCTATCGTATTTTGAGTAATGCGACGATCGACCGCATCATCGATGCGGTGCCGCAAACCAGCAGCGAGTTGGAGAAAATCTCCGGTATTGGCCCTGAGACGATGGAGCAATTCGGCTACGACATCGTCGAGCTCATTTTGTCGGTCGTCGGCGAATATCCCCCCGCGACGGCGACCGCTTCCTCGGCGAGCGACTCCGACAGCCATTCGGCCAGCGAAGAACGTGCCAGCGACGAACGGGCTAATGACGAACGGGCTAATGATGAACGGGCCAAGGATGCCTGCGAAAACGCGGCGGAAGCCGAGACCTTGTTCGGTGATGAAGCGGTTGAGGCGGTCGATGCAGCAAGGTGCGAGTACGAGCGATCCGCAGCCGAAGGCATGGATGGAGCGCAGGAAGACGATGATTTTGAGGAGCAAGTCGAGGGGGGGACAAGTCGCGACGTTGATCGTGACCGGAGTGTCGCGATAGCGAAACCGGGGGGGGAAACGTCAGAATTGGATTCGGATGGGCCGCTGGGGACCCATCCGACCCAGGACGACGCAGCGGACGCGTATTGGACATGGCGTCTATTCCGCGATGGTTACACGGTATCCCAGGTCGCTTTGATTCGTCGCTGTCCGGCAGTGGCCTTGGTCCGTCAGCTGGAAATCGCCTCGATCGTCGGGCATCCGGTCGATCCGAGTTGGTTGGCAGCCGCACGGGCAGTGAAGCCGTAGCGGGGCAACCTGCGGAGGGTGAGGCAGCGGAGGATGATTAGGCGAGCGAGCTTGAATTGGAGTATTTTCGCCGTTGGGAACCGATCCAATGGGCCAAAGGCGTGTCTCGAGCCCCACGTTGGTGGCCTGGGCACATTCAAAATGGCAAGCTTCGGGTGAACGCTTTGCGTTTTGGTCGGTTAGTCATCGAGCGTTACAGTCGATACAATCGGGCCGGCCTACCAACGAAGTTTGGAACCTGTTGCGGCGGAAGCGATTGTGCAATTGGGCATCTTGAACAAGGGTTTAGAGTGAAGGGTTGGGCTGATCCGTGAAAAACTGGCACGCAACGTGCATTCGCTGGATCAGCCGTTGCTGGTGTGGCATTTTTGACAGACAAACAATACGCTCCGCAGCGGCGGGCTTGGCATGATTGGCCAAGCCGGATGCTGCGATGGGCGATCTAGAGAATCGACCTACGGGTCAAGGTTGACAAAGGAAACCGATGGATAAAAGGTCCGACGAAAAAGATTCGGCAAAGGGCGGCGTCGCCGCGAACAAACGTGGTAATAACACGTTTTTGATCGCCTTGGTGGTTGCTGGACTGATCGCGATGCTGTTCATGAATCGCGGCGCGAACGTGACCGAAGTCTCAACGAGTTTCTTCCTCGATCAACTCGCCAACAATAATGTCGAGTCGGTACAAATCTCCGACCAACGGGTCTACGGGACGTTCAAGGTTCGCCCTGACGCGCCCGATGTGATGGAAGAGGGCAAGCGGAAGCCGCAGGTTGATAGCGAAGGAAAAACGGTCAAGTTGCCGAAAGAATTCCTGTTCCGCCTCTCCGCCGACGCGGGGGCCTCGGTGCGACTGCAAGAGCGTCTTGAGGCAGCCGATGTCGATTTCCGCATCATGCCGGCTGACAATTCGCAGCAAATCATCAGCATTATCGCGTTTATTATCTTGCCGTTGGGAATCGTGTTCTTTTTGTTCATGATGCTCCGCCGTACGCGCAGCGACATGATGGGGGGCGGGTTCTTGTCAGGGTTCAGCAAGAGTCCTGCGAAGCTTTTCGAAGCGTCCGAAAAGATGATTACCTTCAACGAGGTCGCTGGACTCGAAGGGGTCAAAGCCGATCTGCAAGAGATCGTCGAATACTTGAAAACTCCCGAAAAGTTTCAGCGACTGGGCGGGTTTGTCCCCAAGGGGGTGCTCTTAAACGGGCCTCCGGGAACCGGTAAAACGTTGTTGGCACGCGCCGTGGCGGGCGAAGCCGGGGTGCCGTTCTTTTCGGTCAACGGTAGCGAATTCATTCAAATGTTCGTTGGCGTTGGTGCTAGCCGGGTGCGAGATTTGTTTCGCACCGCGAAGGAAAACAGTCCGGCGATCATCTTTATCGATGAAATCGATGCGGTCGGACGCCAGCGGGGTGCGGGTGTCGGGGGCGGTCACGATGAACGCGAACAAACCTTGAATCAAATCCTCGGCGAAATGGACGGCTTTAGTCAAAGCCAGACCGTGATTGTGATCGCTGCGACCAACCGTCCCGATGTTTTAGACCCGGCGTTGTTACGCCCGGGACGCTTCGACCGTCACGTCACCGTGGGACGCCCGACGATGAAGGGACGCGAGGAAATCTTTAAGGTTCACGTTCGCGATGTGCCCCTTGGCGACGATGTCGACTTGAAACGACTCGCTGCGGGAACGGTCGGATTGACGGGTGCGGACATTCGCAACATGGTCAACGAGGCCGCGCTATGGGCAGCTCGACAGGACAAGAAGCTTGTCGAAATGAATGACTTTGATTACGCCCGGGATAAAATCCTGATGGGCGCCAAACGTGAAGAAGTCCTGCAAGAGAGCGAGAAGGAAAAGACCGCTTATCACGAAGCCGGACACACGTTGACGGCATGGCATCTCGATGGAGCCCATGTGGTTCATAAGGTCACGATCATTCCTCGGGGACGCGCCCTCGGGGTGACTCAGTACGTCCCCAGCGAAGATCGATTGAGCATCAGCAAGCGAGAGCTCGAGCATCAATTGATTGTGTTGCTCGGAGGCCGTGCGGCCGAGAAGATCATTTACAATGAAACCTGTGTCGGGGCGGAGAATGATCTCGAGCGGGCTACCAGTATTGCTCGGCGGATGGTGACGCATTGGGGGATGAGCCCTAAGGTCGGTCCGGTCAGCTACAAGACGAGCGACGAAGATCCCTTCCTCGGACGAGAAATTCATCAAGCGCGGCATTTCAGCGAGCATACGCAAGAATTGGTGGACGAAGAGGTCGCTCGGATCTTGCTCGAAGCGGATCAAAAAGCAGAGCAATTGCTACGCGAACACCGCGGGGAACTCGAGACGATCACACGTTCCCTGTTGGAGCACGAAGAGCTGGGTGAAGCTGAATTGACCGAGCTAATCGGGATGTCGATTCAGGTTCGTAATCGTAAAAAAGGCGACCCGCCAGCGATCGAGCAAACGCTTGCTCCGGAAAGTGGTGCGGATCATAGCCCAGGGTCCGCCGTGGGCGGTCACTCTAGCACGCCACCGAAGGACCGTTAGGGCATGATGTCTTAATGGCTAAAAAGAAACGCGGCAAAGCACGCACCGATTTTCGCAAAAAGTACCAAGCTCGTGTTCGCCAAGGGGACATGACGCGGTCCTTCCAACTTGGCGACGTTGAGAAGCTCGCGGATGTCGTTCATGGAGAACGGGTCAGCGGCAAAGGCGAATTGACGCGTAAGCGAACCGTGAACAATCCGACGATTGAAAAGGATGAGGACGGGGTTACCTCGTCGCCCGATCAATCGCTGATCAAGGGACGTGTGATTAGCGTTCACGGATTGCGGAGCAAGGTGCTTGGTGAAGATGGAGTGTTCTATGAATGCGCGATCCGCCAAGTGCTCAAATCGCTTAGCATCGAACAACGCGGCGTCATTGTCGCGGGAGATCGAGTCTTTTTTCGTGCCGAGTCTCCCTCGGACGGGATGATCGAGAGTATCGATCCGCGGAGCGGGGTGATCAGCCGATCGAGTCGGGGGCGCCAGCACGTGATCGCGGCTAACGTTGATTACTTGTTGATCATCACCAGCGCGGCACAACCCGGACTCAAACCCGCTCTGATCGATCGCTTTTTGTTGACGGCCGAGCATTGTGGTGTCGAGCCGGTGATCGTGATCAACAAGTTGGACTTGATCGACCCGGTGCCGCTGCAACCGATGGTCGGTGTGTTTGCGTCGATGGGTTACCGGGTGTTGGTCACCTCGGCGGAAACCGGCGAGAACGTCGACTATCTCCGGGCGTTATTGAGCGGCAAACAAACCGCATTGGCGGGACAAAGCGGAGTGGGGAAAAGCAGTTTGCTCAATGCCATTGAGCCTGGGCTTGGTTTAGCGGTCTCAGCCGTCAGCCAGGACAACGAAAAGGGGCGGCATACGACGACGGCAACGACGCTGATTCCCCTTGACGGAGGGGGGGCTGTGTTTGATACACCGGGGATTCGTCAATTCCAGCTTTGGGATATCGCCTCGGGCGAAGTCTCGGCCGCCATGCCCGATCTGAGGCCCTATGTGAGCGCGTGTCGCTATCCAAATTGCTTGCATCTAAGCGAAGATGGCTGTGCCGTCAAAGAGGCGGTGGCCGACTCGCGTATTGATGCTAGGCGATATGATTCGTACTGCCACTTGGTCGAGGAATTGCTAGCCGAGGAAGGGACATTTCGTTGACCGGGTTAGGGGGTCAGACTAGACTAGATCGCACTGAAGCAGACAAAAGACATCGCGCTAAGGGTGTCTTGGGCTGAGCAACCTGACGGGCTCCTTTTCTCTTTTCCAAGCGTTGCATCCGCGGTAGCCGAGATGCCATGTGACGCGTCCGCGTTGGTAATTTCTTTTTATGGCCGCTGACGAATCAATCCGAACGGATGCATCGACGGTTTATCGTGGCAAGGAGGATCCGATTGATGCGGGGCAAGATCCGGCCGATTCGGGTTTGATCCAGCCGATGGAGCTTCACGAGCTTGCCGAAGCTCGCACGGTGATTCGAGGATCGTCGCGGGCCAATGCGGACGAATCGGCTTGGAATCGGGTCGATCGCACGCCGGCTTCGGTGGCCAACGTTTTGCTTGGCAAGCGGCTCAATCACTTTCTGCTCGAGGATTTCATCGGCGGCGGAGGGATGGGCGCGGTATTCCGCGCACACGATGAACAACTCGACCGCACCGTCGCGATCAAAGTGATTCCGTTTGTCGGAGATGATCCCGATTTGAAACGCCGCTTTCGCAATGAAGCGCAAAGTGCGGCGAAGTTAGATCATCCTCGGATCGCAAAGGTGTTTGATGTCGGGACCTACGACGATTGGCACTACATCGTTTTTGAATACATCCAAGGGACAAACATTCGCGATTTGGTCAATCGCGAAGGAGTGATGTCGGCCGATCAAGCCGTCTTTTTCACGTGTCAACTTGCCGATGCGATCCAGCATGCATCGGATCGTGGCATCGTGCATCGCGACATCAAGCCATCGAATGTGCTGATTGGCGAGGGCGAGACGATCAAACTTGTCGACATGGGGTTGGCACGCTCGGACAATTTTGAATTGAGTGAAGACATGACCGCCAGCGGCGTGACGCTGGGGACGTTTGATTACATTTCGCCGGAACAGGCCAACGATCCGCGCGATGCCGATGTGCGAAGTGACATCTATTCGCTCGGTTGCACGCTGTACTTCATGCTTGCCGGTCAACCGCCCTACCCCGGCGGCACGATGTTGCAAAAGTTGATCAACCATGGCAAGACGCCTCCTCCGGATGTGCGTCAATTGCGCAGCGAGGTCAGCGGTGATCTTGCCGCGGTGATCCAAAAGATGTTGGCCAAGCGTCCTCAAGACCGTTACCAGAATGCCAACGACTTGATTGCCGATTTGCAAGAGGTCGCCCGTCGCGAGGGATTCGAGCGAGTGCAAACGCTTGGGCCGGTGACCGTCAGCACGCGCGGACCTTTGGTTCAATTGCTTGAGCATCATGCACCTTGGTTGGTGGCGTTTGCGTTATTAATGATCACCGCGGGATGGTTATACGTCGCATCGGGGCTTGCCCGCGATGATTTCGCGATTGTGGTGCCTGAACGTAACAGCGTGGTGAGTCTATCCGCTGAACCCGGATTCGCGTCTTCGCAAACGAGAGCGGCATCGACTCCGCCGTCGGTGCCCCGCGTCCAGGGCGCTCCGGCGGCAACTCGGCCTGAGGCTGCGGCCCCGAAGTCAAACACGCCGCCCCCAGCGACGGATTCGAGTGTCAATCGGGATGCCGGCAGCACCGCGCCTGAAGTGGCTCGTTTGCCCTCGGATCCGCCTCGCATGCTCGATTTGCCTGTCCCCGAAGAGCTCGGAGGCACGGGGGTGTCTGCATCTCCGACGGTCGATGCGGCGAGCGCGGCGGCAATGAAACCGGGGAGCGAGAAACCGCCCAGCGATGCTGCCGCGGTGTCGCCCAAGGAGATGCCCGTTTCGGAGGTGTGGAAGCCGCGTGCGATTCGCGTCAGTCACGCTGAATCGCGATTAGAAAGCGATGACGAGGAAGCCGAGGACTACGCTTATGTGTCGTCGTTGGACCAGGCGATTAAACTCTCGAAGGATTTGGGGGTCGATCGAATCGAGCTCGCGGAGCCGCTGATCCGTAGTGGCCCGATTAAAATTGATCGCGATGGTTTGGTGATCAGTTCGAGCGTCGGAGGCAGTGTCATTCTGTTCGATTCGTCCGATTCCCCTTCGATGCGTCGCGTTGAGTTGTTCGATATTGGATCCAATCGAATCGATTTGGAAGATTTGCATCTGGTTTGGTCGGTGCCGGTTGCGTCGATGGGTGGAGGATGTTTGTTGTCACTCAAGGAGAACCGCTTGGTTCGCTTAACCGATTGCAGTTTGACCATTAAAAATCCGGTTCGTCATCCCGATGTCTATGCCGTCGATATCATGACTCACTCGACTGAGGCGGAGTCTGCGGCGGACCCGAGTGGCGTCGCGGAGTCCAGTGCAGCGTCGGGGCCGTTGCCGCTGGTTTCGATTGAGATGTACAACGTTTGTATTCGCGGCGAAATGTCGATGTTGCGGATGGATGTGGCCGCGGAATTGCAAATGAGATGGGAAAACGGACTGCTCGCGGTCACCGGCCGGATGATCGATACCGCTGGAGCGGTGCGGCAGCCACCCCCCTCGGCGAGGCCGATCCAATTGTTGTTAGATCAAGTCATTGCGATGGTGCCACGCGGATTGGTGCGAATGCGATTGAACGCGACGGGACCGTTCCCGTTGCCGATCGATCGAGACGCCCGGAATTGCGTTTTTGTGGTCAACCCCGATACCGCGGTGGTGGAAGTGTCGGGAATTGAATCGTTGGCCGACGAAACGGCTCTCTTTATGCTGCGGGGTGAAGCGAATGCGTACGACACTCAATCCGACCTTTCGGACCCGATGTTGCGGTTGGTGGACGTCCAAGGCCAGGAAAGGATCGTCCGCATGGTCGATTTGAAGAACCAATCTCCGGCTTGGGCCGAAGAACGCTCCCCAAGATGGGCGGTCGATTGGGCGTCCGAAAATTTAAAAACAATGCCAGCCAGCCGTCTCGGTCTCGCCGATTTTCGTCAATACGGGGCCGTGATTAGCGGTTTTGACGAGCGGTCTCTAACGATAATGACGGCTGCGACGTTAGTGGAGTCGAACGAAGAAAATTGACTTTGATTTGACTTTTCACACGATCTAAGACTTAATAGTGCATCGTACGGCTGAATCAGTGGCGGTGCTTCCCACCCTTGCTCCAAGCTCGAACCTACCTCAACTTCTAAATCTACGGAGAAAATGAATGAAACGACTGGCTATCTGTCTCGGTTTTTTGTGTTTACTAATGTCGCCCGCCATGGCGATCAGCGAATTTGGAAAGCAGTGGAAAAGCGAGTACCTCGGCGAAGAAGTCGATAAGGATTTCGTCAAGCTTGGTAAGAAAGCAAACTGCTACGTTTGCCATGTGAAGGGCGAAAAGAAAGAAGAAGCTCGCAACGAATATGGCAAGGCCATTAACGAATACCTCAAGAGCGAAGATTTTCCGAAGGAATACATCAAAGACAATCCTGAGGAAGCTAAGAAGAAAATCCTCGAAGGTTTCAAAAAGGCTGCTGAACACAAAAGCTCGGACGGAATGACTTTTGGCGAAAAGATCAAAGCCAATCAACTTCCTGCGACCGACGCAGGTCTCTAATTCGTTCACGCTCCTCTCGTTGCTCGCCCAACGAGTCTTGTTGAATTCCCATTCGCTTGCTGACGCTTGATGTTAGCGAGCGAATTTTTTTAGGTGAAGTTCGTTTTCCGTCACTCTCCTTTCGCGATGAAGTCGCCGCATGAATTGGAAATGGAATTGCGTTGGATGCATGGTTTTCACTGCCCTGCTCGTAACCGCGGTTGATGCTCAAGAATCCACTGGCCCGTCCGCCGACGGCGAAGCAGGCTTTGTCGCCTTGTTCGATGGCAACTCGCTTAACGGGTGGCAGAAAGCCGAAGAGAACGCGGATGCTTGGGGCGTCGCAGCGGGCACGCTCGTCTGCAAAGGAAAACGTTGCCATCTGTTCTACGTGGGAGACGAAGCCCCGTTCAAGAACTTTCATTTCAAAGCCGAAGTCATGACGACGCCTGGCAGCAACGCGGGCATCTACTTCAACACCAAGTACCAACCGACCGGTTGGCCAAAGTACGGTTACGAATGCCAAGTCAATGTCTCTCACCGCGACCCGAAAAAGACAAGCAGTCTTTACGCGGTCGATGATGTCGCCGATCCCGGCGTCAAAGACAACCAGTGGTACACGCAAGAGATTATCGTCAAAGGACGGCATGTCGAGTTGAAGGTGAACGGCAAGACGCTTGTCGACTACACCGAGCCCGCAGACAAGCAGGCATTCTCCGCTGACTTTGAACGGCGCTTGAGCGAGGCAGGCACGTTTGCACTGCAGGCACATGATCCCGACAGTGTGGTTTATTTTCGCAATCTGAGAGTCAAGAAGCTCGCCGATTAACGACGCGAGGACGATCGCGTGAACTACGGTAGCGCGCTTGCGTCAATGACTTCTCGGTCGGCTCGGGAACCGATCGCGTGCCGAACGGTGTCATCCAAGCTGTCGGTCAAGAAACGCACCGACCCGTCCGCAAATAGCGAATGAATGCCGCCGACATGGTGACTGCCCGCGGAAATCTCCAGTTCGTTTTTGGAGGCCACGTCGAGATTGATTTTTGAACGCAACGAAACCAAAGCCTGCGAGAAATCGGTTCCGTTGGCATACCCTTTACGCCGATCGAATTGAGGGTGGTAGACTGCGAAATGGCTACAGATATCACACCTCGGTTCGCTGATGAATCTTGTTTCGGCACACAGTGCGGTATTGCTAAGTCCGTCTAAAATCGCAGCGTACGAAATCGGTTTTGGCGATGGCAACGAGGGGGGCTCGTTTGCAGGGTCCAGCGGATGACGCTCGAATTGACCGATCTGCAATACTCCATTTCCGCGTTCCATTCCCAGCTCCGACGAGCTGGAGTAGCTGTCGCGGACGACATTGCTTCCCGAGTTGCCGAGATAGCTATTCATCGCCCGGGCGACATCACTGCCATCGATGGCAAGCCCGTTGTTGTCGGGCAAGACCATGGGGCCCGGCTCGCTGGGACATCGGTACATCGGGACGAGGGTGCTGACCAGCTCGGCCAAGCGTTGGCGATCCTCCATCGTGATCGGGCCATTGCGCAGCGGGGGAACGATTTCCCACAACGCGGTCTGTTCGGCGAAGGGCAAAATGTCCGTAGTCCAGCTGTAACCATGCCCTCCCTTGGCACCCCAGGGCAACGTCTTGTAAGCCGACTCGTAGTTGTGGCACGCCAACCCGATCTGTTTCAAATTGTTTTGGCATTGAATGCGTCGTGCCGCTTCCCGTGCCGCCTGGACCGCGGGCAATAACAATGCCACCAAGACTCCGATGATCGCGATCACGACAAGCAGCTCGATCAACGTGAAGCCACGGGACGCGATCGGCAGCACTCGCGTCGAGTTTGGTTTCAGCGGCGGAAGGTCGCGGTGATGTGACATTGAAATCGGCAGCTGACAAACGGGAGGAAAGCGAAGTCGCAGCGGAAGTCGTCAAGACTTTCGTGAAAGGGGCCGAGCGATGCGAAGCTCTGGAAAAGTTCCGCTACCCCGAATTTTTCCTTTGACAATGCACTAGTTTAGTCGAATCCATTGTCACGGAGACCCGTGGGGATATTTTTGCAAACGGCCTCGCTCCTGGCTCAACCATCGCGTCGTAAATCACCACTGCTGCGCCCCAATTTTGCTGCAAAGTATTGTCGCCAAGCAAGTTGGTCATAACCAAAGTCAGCCTCCGGCTCGATCATTTTGAGTAGCGTCAAAACGGGAGGGTTCTCGAGATAGCGAGTCGTGACTTTGGGTTTTCCCCCCATCGCAAGCCCGCCGCCACCGCTGCTGCTCGTGCCGACCTGCATGCCGGGACCTGGGGCGGCCGTTTCGGTGTGTTTGGTGACTAAGGCATTGATGTAGGCGGAGGCCAGTTCCGGTTTGGGAAAGTAACTGAGCGCTCGAGCGGCCAGCAACACGTCGCGATTATTGGGGCTTCGCAGCATATTCACGTACGTGGCAACCGCCGAGCCGCTGCCGTACTTTTGAAGTTGCTCTATCGCGGCTTCTCGAATCACGTCGTCGGGTTCCTGGAGGCCGACACGCACCAGGGCTTCGACTGAAACCGAGTTGTGAAGCCGTCCGAGTATTTCAACCCATAATCGTTTAAGTCGTTGGTTGTGATTTTCTTGCAGCAATTGTTTGGTAATCGCCGAGGCCGCTAATGGATCGTCGATCGCTTTGAGCGATTCAACCGCTTCGTCTCCCTTGCTGCCGCCGCGTACCGCAATTCGAATCAGGCGTTCGACCTCTTTGATCCACTTTTTGGCATCCACATTCGTCGAGGCCTGGATCTCCTCAATCGCTGCGGCTTCAGGCAACATCCATTTTCCCGCGACCGAGATCATGCCTCGCGACCGTTGGAGATCGCTGTAGCGAATCCATTTCCCTTTTTCCTTCACATAGTCTAGCGCCGCTCTCGCCTTGCTATGCTCGGGATCAAAGCGAATGGCCAATTGCAAGTGGAATCGTTTGTAGGCGTCGGTGCTGTCTTGGATGTTTTTGGCACACCAAATCGCCAGCTTGTAATGATTTTCGGCGTTCTCGCCAGCGGCTGCCGCGTAACGGCGGTAATCCCCCAATTTGTCCGACGAAACGACCCGGCGAACCCGGTTGCTCGATAGCGCGACGCTGATCTCGTCGTCAACGACAACGATGTCAATCTTCTTGTCCTCCAGCCGGCGGACTTGCCCACTAACATGCCCCCCGCCTGAGAGTTCGATGGTATCGCCGCGGAGCGACACCGGTTCCACAGCGAGACTCAGCGCCGCAAGGGCCGCCAACGCAGGAGGTAAACGCCGCAGAGTCCCTAGTTGCCGCAAAAGCCCCAGTTGCCGCAGAGAGCTCGTGTCTCGCTTTGTTCGCCGAATGAGTGCAGGCATGGGAATTCGGGTGTCAGAGGAGGTGGAGGAGTGCCTGTGGAGGGCGAGAATCTGCGTCGCCCGACGTCTCGGGCGTCAGAAATCAAGTCGCCCGACGTTGGCAAACGCAAGACTGCGGATATCCGAGACATCCGGCGACGATCCGGTTTACCATTCTACACGCACTGCAGCGTATTGAGACGGGGCAATTTGTGAAGGTACCTCCGGTTAGCGAAGCCGCTACCTCCCCTTCCGCTACAGCTGGCTACCCCGAATCCTCAGAATCGTTCAATTCTGTATCCGCAGAAGCCGACAATTATACTTGACTAAGTAGATCATGTTTGTAGTATTTGGAGGCACGAGTCCTCTCACGCTGACTTTAATACGATGTCTGCTGTTCTCCACCGCCCGATCGACGAGAAGTCGAGCTCGATAATGACGCAACCCAAATCAACGTCTTCGAATCCCTTGCAACTGTATTCGCTCGATTCAGGAGAGCCGCGGGGTGCTTTGGCAGCCGAGCCGCCATTGGAGCCGAGTGAAGCCTTATTGGCGGAGTTACAGCGGGACAGCGAGTCGTTAGAAAAAGCGACGCCGCAAGAGATCTTAAAATGGGCGGTCGACCGTTTTGCACCCCATTTCACGATGGCGACCGCGTTTGGCCCCGAGGGGATGACGATCATCCATATGCTTGCCGAGATCGCTCCGCAGACGCCCATTTTCAATCTTGAGACGGGGTACCAGTTTGCCGAGACGCTCGAGTTGCGTGAAACGGTCAAGAAACGCTACGGAATCGAAGTCGAGTACAAGTATCCGGAGACGACGGTGGCGCAGTACGAGGCGGCGAATGGGGGGCCGGTTTACAAGACGGATCCGAATCGTTGCTGCTTCGATCGTAAGCTCAGTGTGCTGCACGCCGCAGCGAAGGGTTGGCATGCTTGGGCCAGTGCGATTCGTCGAGACCAGAGTCCCGACCGTGCCAAGGCGCCGATCGTCGGATGGGATCGTAAGTTTGAATTGGTGAAGATCAGTCCGTTGGCGAATTGGACCAAGAAAGAGGTGTGGTCGTTAATCGCGGCGGAAAAGATTCCCTACAACCCGCTGCATGACCAGGGTTACCCGAGCGTGGGATGCCAACCGTGCACCCGCTCGGTGTTGGCCGGGGAAGACGAGCGAGCGGGACGTTGGTCCGGTTTTCAGAAAACCGAATGTGGTTTGCACTCTTCGTAACCGAGGCTTGGTGTCATGCTTATTTCAGCCCGCGTTCATTACGCCTGTCTCGCCATGCTTGAGCTGGCGATGCGTGCCGAGGATGCTGCGCCGGTTGCGGTTCGCGAGATCACCGACCAGCATAACATTCCTGGCCCCTTTCTGGTCCAGATCTTGCGGACGTTGCGCACGGCTGGATGGGTGCAAAGCGTTCGAGGCAGCCAAGGAGGCTATCGGCTGTCGGTCGATCCCAAGGAAATTACCTTGCTCGATGTTGCCGAGGCGATGGGATGTCAGGAAGGAAGCTCGCACGTCGCCGAAAATGCAACGCAAACGGATCAGTCGTTACAGCGAGTTTGGGACAAAGCGAGTGAAGCCTCGCGTGAAGTGCTCAGCAGTGTCCGGCTGAGCGATCTGGCCGAGCAATGTCGTTACGGCGATGCAACGATGTTCTACATCTGAGCCGTGAGAGCAATGTGATGCGGGGCCGCTTGATGCGACATTGCCCGTGCGTCGGGGCTGAATCGTGCGTCGGGGCTGAGCCGTGCGTCTGGGCTGAATCGTGCGTCGGGGCTGAATCGGGCAGCGGTGGCTAGCGCCGGGGCGATCGAAGCGAAACCCTGGATGCAAGGGAGGACCCATCGCGTGGGCGACGGTTCGATTGCGGCACAGCTCGATTGCAGCACAGCTCGACTGGCACCTAGCTCGATTGGAACCTGGCTCTATTGCGTCACAGCGGCGGTTGCGTCGCTGTCAGGGGCGTTTTCGTTTTCCGCTGCGGAGTCATCCTCGTCTTCTTGTTCGTCCTCACGGAAATAGGTTCGCAGCGGTTGTGGTAACGGATCGATGGCGAGTTGGTCGAGCAAGAATCCTTTCTGCTTCGCTTCGCGAAGGACTGCGACGGCGTCACCGTAGCCACCACCCACCTCTACGATCCCTTCGAGAACGGCACGCACCGAACTGGGGACGACCACGCGGCGATCACCCTCGCCCGCTTTGAAGCGGCTGATCCGGAGATGGTCGGGTTTTTCGGGATCGGTTTTCAGGATGATGCCCGAGGGCCCCAGCAAGTAGCTGTGGATTTGCAAGTTTTGGGGGCTTCCCATCAAAACAATCTCAGGAGATTGGCGAAGCGAGACAATCACCGCGGGGGGCCCATCGGGAGCGACCTCGTAGAGTCGGAACGCATCGCCGACGACTCGTCCGGCGAGATGTTGACGACCATCGGGACGGCGACGAATGCTACAGAACGCGCCATAGCGAGTTTCCAGACTCGGCTCGATCATCAAGCTTGCGAGCCCCTTAATCGCCGATTGTTGGTCGATTCCTTGGAGTGCCAAAAGTGCAGAATGACGAAACGCTGCGGTATTTCGAGTGGCTTCGATGAGCGGTTCAATCGCTTCGCTGCGATCCAAGTACGCCAGGGCTTCGGCGGCATAAAAGCGAAGCTCCGGGTTGCTAGATTCGAGTCCTTGTAGCAGTGTGGGGATGGCGCTTTCGCCGAGGCCTTCGAGTTGCAGTGCCGCATCAAACGCGGTGGCGGGTTCGGATAAGCGATTCGCCAGATCGGTCAAACGGACTTGAGTAGCGGAGGATTCCGGGGCCACGCCTAATGCTCGCACCACCGCCATCATTCTGCCTACGTTGTCACGATAACGTGGATGGATTTCGACTTCGATGTAATCGTCTTCGATGGCTTTCGCGATCCCACGCCGAG
Source organism: Novipirellula galeiformis (assembly GCF_007860095.1). NCBI lineage: Bacteria > Pseudomonadati > Planctomycetota > Planctomycetia > Pirellulales > Pirellulaceae > Novipirellula > Novipirellula galeiformis. The sequence goes on from NZ_SJPT01000001.1 coordinate 736,930, forward strand.
TCGTGCCATCGAAAAAGAAGAAGCGGCGATTGATGGCCGACGAGATCGCTGCGGACATCTTCACATGTTGGAATTCGGGACGCAGGATCAAACCCAGCTTGCGGGTGATCTGGATGCGCCCGCCGCCCAGCACTTTTCCTTCAATGCGATAGGCATCGTCGGTCGCCGGGTCGTAGTCGGCTCGAGTTAGAACCGGCCCAGTGCCGACGATCATCACGTCACTTTGGCGGACGCTGCTTTGTAAGACTTGTTGATGACGCAGGCGTGATTCGAGAACCCAGCCCCCATGTAAATCCTTCGTTTCGGTTCGCGGAGGGGAGAAGATTTTGAGGTCGACCGGATCGCCACGTCGAGCACCCGGAGGAACATACGCCCGCACGCGAACCAACGCCGTTTGATTGAGTTCTAGGAAATGGTTGGGGTCTTGGACTTCATGGCGACGCATCTCGTCGAGCAATTGGTCGCGGTACGCCGACGGAATCGCCGGTGCACCGGTGCCCGGCAATCCGTTGACCGCCGCCACTCCATCGACTTGGATCGTGTTCATCCCCTGGACGATCGAGGCATCCCGGATCAAATCGGGAGCCTTGGGAACTTTCAGCAGTTCTCGCAGGTGGGCGTCTTTGTCACCCTCGTCGGAACCACTACGCCAAAACGAGGTGCATCCGCCCGCGGTGATCAAACCGAGGCAAAGTACTATCCCTGCTTGGATGCCGGCGCGTCCTGTTACGGAATCGGTAACGATTTTTGGCTTCCTGCCTCGCATCAGCTGACTCGGTGGCGATCGTGGAATGAACTGGTTGCGTTGCTTGATAGCTGACAAAGGCACTTCGAATCAAGACAAGACTGTTCAGGATCGCTTTTCTTGGAGTTTAGGGTTTTCGCGATGTCGAGTGGCATCACGCTTAGTCTTCTTGGCTAAGTTCCGCTTTAACGCTGCGGTCAAGTCAATTCCCGACTGGTTGGCCAAACAGATCGTGACAAACAGCACATCGGCTAGCTCATCGCCAAGGTCCCCCAGTTCACTACCGGGCTTGCATGATTGTTCACCGCACGTCCGCGATAAAATGCGGGCAACCTCGCCCACCTCCTCGACCAACTGGGCCAGATTCGTCATCTCGTCAAAGTAGCGAACCCCGATCCGCTGGATCCATTGATCTACCTGATCCTGGGCAGCGCGAATCGTCAATGATTGCATTTCCGAATCGGGCTGCATTTCGCAATGATCGTGGGATTCACTCATTTTGCTAGCAACAAGTAGGTACCACTTTTCCCTGCCACCGCGATGTCGGTTTTGTCATCGTCGTTGAGTTTGGCGGTCACGATTTGCAGTCCGCAACCGACATGGCCTTCCTCGATCGTGTGGCGCGTAAAGGTTTTGTCGGCGGCATTCCAACGATAGTAATACAAGCAAGGCATTTCATTTCCGCCGGGGTCATTCCCATTATGACCAAAGTATCGTTTCCCGGTGATCAATTCGTTGCTGCCGTCGCCATCCACGTCGGCCCAGGCCAAGGTGTGGGGTTGGCTAAAGCGTCGGTCGATTTCATGTTCGCGAAATTGGAGCTTGCCGTTCGCGTCGACGCCTTGGTTCTCGAGCCAGACCAGTCCGTAATCGTGGCCTTTGCCGAAGATGACGTCGCTATCGCCGTCGCCATCGAGATCGACGACCAGCATTGGAATACTCGCGTGCAGATTCCAAGTCTCGTGGAAAGTCCACTCCGATTCCCAGACGCCGTTTTCGGGATGTTCGTACCATCCCTTGCCCGTCAAAACATCGAGCCGTCCGTCCTGGTTCATGTCGCCGACGCCCATGCCGTGAGCATTTCCGCGTGCTCCGATCTGATGCGGGACAAGTTCGTACGCCGCCGGGCTCTCTTTGCTGACCGGAGTGCTTTTTTTGACCAGTCGCCAAACCATCGTGGGCGCATCCTTAGCCCAACTATTGACGATCCATTCGGGGACGCCATCGCCGTCGAGGTCCTGAAACAACTGAGCTTCATTTTGCGAGCGTTGGGTGTCGACCAGCAAATGCTTGGGCCACATCCGACCAAGTCGCAGCGCTTCGTCGCCGGGGTTCTCGTACCAATGGACCTCGCTCGGCACAAACGATCCGGCGATCACATCGAGTCGGCCGTCATCGTTGACATCGAACAAATAGTCGCCATTGCTTTGCACATAGCCGTTCCAGTCCTCGACGTGCCGCAACGGGCGGGCGGCCCAATCGGTTGCGGAGAACCAGTGACGGCCGGCGACCAAATCGGTTTTACCGTCTCCGTCGATATCGCCTGCAGCGATCCCTTCATTGGCATCCAATGCGAGCAACCGTGGAGCGAAGGTGGAGCCCGGTTCCCCTGCGGTGGCCGAGCTTGATCGTGACGCCGATAGGGCGCTAACGAGGATCACGCAACTGAGCATGATCGAACCGCGCATTTGACTCGTAAGGGTTGTATACACTTCTTCTCCGCGATGGGTGGTTGTTTTTTGAGGGGAATGCGAGTGGGGCAAATAAAATCGATTGGAATCTAGGGGGCGGCTGCGAGAGCCGTTCCACACGCTGAAAGGGGGGGCGATGGCGCAGGCGTATAAATTTCTCACTTGATGTAATCCGATCGTTTTCGGCATCAAGAGAGAGAATTATGGTATTTGGGGTAAAGACGCCTTTTGATTTCGTTCAATGGACGGCATGATTATACGTCCATCCACCGGGATTGTGTGGGGGACGCGTTTACAGACCATCCTCAAGCCTAATTCGAGCGATTGTTGAATCACAGCACCGAAACGAAGCCGCTGTTTCTTGAGGACATGACGGTCGGCGACCGTTGGTCGAGTCCGTGGCGTGAAATCAGTGGCGAAGACGTGGCGGATTTTGCCAGGCTTACCGGCGACCACGATTCCCTGCACAGCAGCGAGAGCGTGGCTTCCCCCTTTGGTGAGCCGGTTGCTCACGGATTGCTGGGATTGAGTGTGCTGGCGGGACTCGGCAGCGATCATCCCAATGCGTCGACGTTGGCCTTGGTCGGGATCTCCGATTGGCAGTTCGAAGCCCCCATTTTCTTCGGCGACCGCGTGCAAGTCGTCACCGAGGTGGAGCAGATCCAGCAGCACGGCCGTCGCGCCGGGCGGGTGACATGGCTGCGCGAATTGGTCAATCAACATGGGCGAATCGTTCAACGCGGACGTTTTGTCACGCTGGTCGCGACTCGCTCACGAGCTCGCCATCTGGGGAATCAAGAGCATGCCCAACGCAGCTTGCTACCGCCTCGCTAGACTGCGGTCGGCTAGAACGCATCGTTCTCCGCCCGCCTGCCCGCCTGCGTATCCTGCCCGCCTGCGTATCCTGTGGTGCTCTTGCGCGGGCTTCTTGGGATTGCTGACGGGACGGGATCATTCTTGAGAGTCACGTCGAATCTCAATCCCTCGAGCACCTCTTCTCGTGAACGCTCTATCCCCAGACCCTCCGATGCAATCGAAGTTATTGCCTCGGATCAAGCTATTCTCTCACGTGGCATCGATCTTCATTTTCTCCGCACTCTAAAAACGACCTCTGTCCCCTTCGATTTGTCGCATTCACTCCTGGCACCTTCGATTTCTCCGAAAACGCCAGTGCTTCATTCGAGCTCCTCCGGAGTGTCAGGGTCCTGTTCGCGACGCGCTGACTCGCGGAACTCTATTGCGGTCACTCCTACTTTCTTATGGAAGTGATCCATGAAGTACGCGGGACTGCTGAAGCCACAGCGGTAAGAGATCGCCGTGGCTGAGAGCGTCGTTTCGATCAACAGCTCTCTGGCACGCGTCAGCCGAACTCGCACGATTTCGGATTTAAGCGAACGCCCCAGCAACGCGCGGAACCGTCGTTCTAGCACGCGTCTGCCCAGGGACACTTCCTGAACGACGTCGTTGACGTCGATCGCATCACAAGCATACAGGCGAATATATTTCACCGCGTTTGCTACCTCTGGATCCTCGACCGCCAGCATATCGGTCGACTGTCTTTCGACAACACGACGCGGAGTTACGTTGAATTTAGCAGGGACGCTTTGTCCTGCCATCATTCGACAAAGCAGATCGGCGGATTGGTAGCCGACACGAATGGGATTGACGTCAATGCTCGTGAGTCTTTGATCATTTAATTCGCAAAGCAATTCATCGTTGCCAACGCCGATCACCGCGACTTGTTCAGGAACCGGAATATTTGCCGTAGCGCAGGCGTCCAGTACCTCGCGGCCACGAATGTCGTTACAGGCAAAGATGCCGATGGGTTTGGGCAAGCTGCGAACCCAATCGACCACCTGTTTTTGTTCCTTCGCCCAGGACGGACCGTACGGGCCTCCGCCGCGTGGCTGAAATAATTTGACGTCGTACCCGGCCTCTTCTGCCAGAACTTGGAAAGCATCGCAACGTTCGTCAAGACGCGGACGATGGCCTCGTCGCAATCCGCAGATTGCCAAGTTTTGCAGACCCAAGCCCGCTAGATGGCTGAACGCCATTTCGGCGATGCGCTGGTAATCGGTCTTCACCACCGGGAAGCCCGTGTTTTGGATGTCGCCAAGCACGTCGAGGCAGGGCGCCGCCGAGCGTTTGAGTAACGCGGCCGTTCGCAGGTTGGTTACATGCGCAATGATTCCGTCGCCTCGCCAGGAAGCCATCCACGCGGGCGTCGGTTCTTCCAAACCCCGCGGTCGAAACAAGATCGACCAGCGACCATGTTCTTGTACATGTTGCCAGATTCCCTTGAGCACTCCTCTGCCGTAGGCCCGAGACGTTTCGACAAACAAGGCAACGCGTGGTGTCGTTGACATAGAGAATTTTACCTCGGGAGAAAGTAACGCGAGACAGGGGCGATAAACCTCGGATAGTCCGAATTACTCGCATCTAAACTAACGAGAGAAGGCATCTCAGGCAAACTGGAATTGACGCAAAATCGAATAAGTTGTTCGCAAAGCTGAATTGAATCGACGCGCAGCGAGCAACTAGGATGTGGCCATGCGTTGAACCACCGCGTCGGCAACAGCCACCGCCTCGGCAACGTTGTGCGTTACTCTTCATTTTTCGATCCCGTTTTAAATCTCTGAGGCCTATCGCGATGCCCCACCAGGAATGTGTGCCGAATCAAAGACTGCAGCGACGAGGGCGTGATGATTTGAAGCGGGGCCGCCGGACCGGCTTTACGCTTGTTGAGTTGCTCGTTGTGATTGCAATCATCGGGGTTTTGGTTGGACTGCTATTACCCGCGGTCCAGTCTGCTCGCGAGGCCGCTCGACGAATGCAATGTACGAACAATCTCAAGCAACTCGCCCTCGCGGTTCATAACTATGCAGATACGTTCAAGGTGATTCCCCCTCTCGAAATCTGGAAATCAGGCAGATCGACCAACTGGGGATCAAGCGTCTTGCTATTGCCATTTATTGAGCAAACGGCATTGCGTGATGGGTTGAATCCGCAAGGGGATGCGATTCCCAATGTGGGCGACCAGCCTTTGCTGGCCACTCGGATTGATGGGTTTATTTGCCCCTCGGATCCTGGCCCCGATGTGAATTTTGCGTTCAACGATCTTGGCAAAGCAAACTACTTGCCCAGCCAGGGCGTTTTTTGGGCGCTGTATAACGACAGCGGTTACACCCAACCGTGCCGCTTGGCTCAAATCACCGATGGGCTTTCGCACACGCTCATGTACAGCGAGCGATTCTTGGGGGAGACGCCCTTTCGTAGCGTGGGAGGCGTATGGGCAGGACGCAGCAAGACAGGGGGCAACGTCCAGGCGCATGGTCGTGCCGCTTGGCCGCCTAATACTCCCTATGCCGGCGATTTGGCTGACATCTCTGGCGCGTCGGATCCGCTGAATACGCGGTCGGCCTATAGCAGCTTGCATCCAGGTGGCGTCAACATCGCTCGTTGTGACGGTTCGGTTCGCTTTGTCAGCGAAAATGTGGATAGCATCACCAGCTACCCCTCGAGTTCCTCCACGAACTTCTTCCGCCTCGCAGACCAAGCCGTATCGCAACCGGCGCAGGCCAATCGCGTCTGGCAGAACTTGTTTATTCCCAATGACGGCAATCCAGTCGGCGACTACTAACAGAATTGGAAAATTGAGATGAAGCGATTTCATTCACTCGGCCTGCGGGGCGCGATGGCCTTGATGGTTTTGGGAATCCTGGGTTGCGGCCCCAAGAGCGGCGTAGAGCGGCACGATCTTTCAGGCACGGTCACCTTTAAAGGTAATCCTGTGCCGGTGGGGATGGTTTCATTCGAGCCGATCGAGAAGGGGGGCGGAGGCGGATTTGCCCCGATCCGAAATGGTGAGTTCGACACGGCCGATGGAGGCCGAGGCGCGCTGAGCGGGACCACGGCCGTTCGGATCACGGGCTTTGACGGAATCAAAGATCCGAGTAATCCCGATGCTCCTCCGAAAGCCTTGTTTCCTGCTTACGAAACGACGATCGACCTGGACGACGATCAGGATGAAATCGAGTTCGCGTTGCCCCTGGAAGACGCTCAACCGAATTAATCCGGAGCCGGTTTTTCCAGGATTTGACAATACAATTCTCCCTCTACCCCAACAGACATGGCGACCATGCTCAATCGACGAAATCTCATCAAAGCGGCCGCAACTTGGGGAGGAGCTTGGGCCCTGCCTAGCTTGCCGACAAACGGTTGGGCGAAATCGTATGGCGAAGATCGTCCGTTGCTTCGCCCGGTTTTTGACGAGGTCATTTGCCCCGAGACGGCGGAGCATCCTCGAAACGATCACCAATTGATCTTGCCGTTGGATTCCGACCGTCTGATGCTGGTTTGGTCCGAATACTACTTGAATGCGGAGAAGCCATCGCAGCGAGAGGGAAATGCAAGAATTGGAGATGAAGTCTCATGCCAGATTTCTAGCATAACGTCGTCCGATCGAGGCCGCACGTGGGGCGACCGACGCGTGCTGCAACCCAATCAGTGGCAACACAACGTCAAGCAGTCCAATCTGGTTCGGCTTTCTGAGAACGAAATTTTGTTGTTCTATGTTGGCTGGGATTCGGCGACCAATCGCAATGTCTTTCGGCGACGCTCGCTCGACAATGGCCAAACATGGGACGAGCAAGTGCAAATCTCAAAGCCTGGCTGGTACTGCAACAACGCCGATCGTGCGATTCGCTTAAGTACCGGGCGGATCATCTTGCCGGCGCATGGCCCATTCGACCCTCGCTATATCGGCGGCACGCGTTATCGGGGGGCCGACCTGCATTCGTTTGTCTATTATTCGGACGACGGTTTTCGGACTTGGAAGACCAGCAAAAACAGCATGACGGCCCAGGGGCGAGGATGTCACGAGCCGACCATCGTCGAGTTGAAAGATGGCAGCCTGTATTGCCTGATGCGAAATACGAATAAGAAACAGTATGCCAGTATTTCTACCGATGGCGGCGAAAGCTGGTCGACGCCACAGCCGACCGTACTGACTTCCCCCGAGGCCCCCGCGCTGCTCAAGCGAATTCCCGCCACCGGCGACTTGATGGTGATCTGGAACAACGTCAGCTCGAGCTCCAATTGGCCGAGAACGCCGCTTAGCGTCGCCATTTCAGACGATGAAGCGAAAACGTGGAAGCACGTTCAAGACATCGACAATCGCAACAACTTTGAGGTCGCCTATCCCTCGGCAACTTTCGTCGATGATGAGGTGTTAGTTGCCTATTACTCGCGAGACACTAAGGGAAGCCGAGGCTCCGAGGTAACGCTGCGAATCTATAAAACCGACCAGCTATACGCCTAGGCAGAAAACAAAGGTGTCTGGATTGAAGGCAGAAAAGGGGAAGGGATTCGTTTTCGAGTGTGCAGCGGTCTAGCATTGGTACTTTGGTGATTGATCCGGCACGGGGTGTTGAGCGATGCCGTGAATGAAACGTGCCGATGAAGCAGGCTGCGTCTACCATGCCTTGAACCGGGGCAATGCGAGGCGAGAGCTATTCCATGAACCCGAGGGCAGCCTGGCGTTTTGGTGAACGATTCACCAAGCCTCAGAAAAGTACCCCGTGGACTTATCTGTCTTCTGCTTGATGCCATCACCAATGGCACTTGGTGGTTCGCCCTCGGAAACACGGACGGAGAGGCAAGCTTCTCGGTTGGCCGATGCGACGTCCAACGCACTGGCTACGCCAGGTCAACGAACCACTTTCCAAGAAGGAACTGGAAACGATCTGGAACTCCGTCGTCTGAAACCGACCCTACGGCAGTGAAGAATGGATCGGTACAAAAAAAACGGCGTGAGTGAAATCACGCCGTTTGAAATCAGGTTCTTTTAAGATCTGGCTCGCTAAGCCCAACCCGTACGAAACGGTTAGCCAGTTTCGCTACATAGTTGACCTTGAAAATTAAGCGACTGGCTTTTTCATGAATTCGCGTTCGACTTCGATCTTGCTGCCATCGGGCGTTGCATCGTTGTCGATATCGAACCACTCTTCCTTGAATTCCAGGTAACCGCCCTTGCCCGCGTTCGCGTTCTTCAGCGCTACATTGGTTCCCAATGCGATGACCGCGTCGCCCATTGCGACGGCGGGGTAGCAACGAGGTCGGTTCTCTTTGTCTGGGTTGCGGATGCAATATGCCCAGTGCTCGATCTCTTCGCGGTAGCCGCGGCTGACCGGACCGGAATCCGCTGCTTTCGCCACGGGTGCGGCGAAGTCTCCGCTGGCGCTGGTGTCCAAGGCGTAGCCGCCACCCTTCTTGCTGATCCCGACCTTGCTGCTTGTGTCGCTGTTGCGATAGAGCATCACGTCGGTTTCTTTGTCGAGGATCAAGGTTCCCTTGGATCCTAGCACCACTTCGCCCCAGCCGCCGAAGCCGTTGCCATTGATCGACGAATAGGTGACCACGACTTTCTTGTTCGGGTCGGTATCGTAGCCAGGGACGGGGCCGTTGCCGGGGTTCTTTTCGTTGGGGTACTTTTCGACGCGATCGTAATAGCCGACGTCGAAGGTTTCGGAGTACTCAGGGCCAGGGAACTCGTACATGCAATAGACATGGTCGCCGACTTCGCGATCCAGGGGCATGATGTGTCGGCCGCCGACCGCGTGAACGCTGAGCGGATGGACTTTCTTGCCATCGTCACGAAGCGAGCTGAGGAAGATGCTGACCGCATCGAGTTGGTGGCTGCCAAGTTCGGCCATCAAACCGGCACCGGTGCGGTCAAACAAACGCCAGCGATGGAGTTCTTCCATGGCCGTGAAAATCTTGCCTTGGAGCGTAAAGTCTTGGTAGCCAAACTTCGATGGATCGACGTTCTTGTCCGCATCCCAAGCGGTCCACAATGCGATCTCGTTTTGTAGCCGAACGATCTCATCAGGATTCTTTTCCGTCTTCAGTTTGTTGACTCGGTGAGCCAAGTCTCGGGCGATACGGTCAAACTTTTTGTCGCTGCCGACGATCTTTTCACCGCCGGGCAATGGCATCGACCAACTGTCACCGCCGGGCAAGTTGCCACGGTGCCATTGGGCGCGAATGTGATGCAATTGGCCAAGTAGACCCCAGCGAATCAGGTTAATGGCGTTGTCATATTTGACGTTGTAGTGACGTTGATGACCGGTCGCCAAATGCAGCGGGTTGCCGTTGGGATCCTTCAGTTCCGCCGCCATCCGCGACATCACCTTGCACTGGGCCACATTGTGAGCCATCAGTTTTTCGGTCAACACATGCAGCCCCTTTTCCATCGCCAACGCGGCGACCGAAGCGTGCAACCAAAGCGGCAATGCGATGATCACGGCCTCGATGTCGGGGTCGTTTAGGCACTCCATGATGCCGCCATTATCGGCGTTGTAAACCTTGACGTTTTTGCGTGCTTCGGCCTCATCCTTGTAGCCTGCCACGCTAATCAAGCCGGGCCGACGCCCCAGCGCCGAGGGGCTCGACCAATCGCCATGAAACGCACGGTGCTCGCTGTAGGGGCGAATGTCACAAACCGCTTTGATGTCCACGTATTCGGGATTGCAGCCCCCGATCAAGACGTTGCCTTCGTCTCCGGTTCCAATCACGGCAACGCGAACGGGATCATTGACTTTGCCGTAGCCGAAATAGGCGGCTCCCAAACCCGCACCGCTGACCGCACCGGCAGCGACAATGCCGCGTAAAAAGTCTCGACGATTGACGTCGTAGTAACTTCCTACCGCTTCGTAGTAATTGTCTTCGCCAATTTTGCGTTGTTCCGCTGAAAGTTTGTCGACCATCGTTCTCTACCTTGTCGCTATGTTGAATCGTTGTATTGAATGAGTTGAAATTCGGACGCTATCGAGGAGGGGCTAGGCTTCGTCGCTTGGGACGCCCCCCGCCATTTTGCGTACGATCAAATGGAGGAAGTAATCCAGACCTGCGAATCGTCCTGCGCCGGTTCCTGCAAGCACCAGGCACGCCATTCCTTCAATCAGTTGATAGTAAGTGGATCCTGGGCCCGAAGTCGGTGGGTATTGACTCAGGAATACGGAAATCAAAAAACCAGCTGCGGCTAAGGCAGCGACCGGAGTAAAGAGCCCGAATAATATGCAAAGTCCCACCGCGATATCGAAATAGGGAACAATCGAATCGATCACGCTGGTGTCAATTCGCGCTGAACGAGGAACGGAGGGGGCGAAAGCACGGTGCGACTGGATTTGCTCCGGAGTGGCAATCGCGATCAGAGAGGAGGTGAGGTTCTCCCAGATTTTTTCGATATCATTCATCGCTCCGGCGCCTTTGGAAACCCACTCCTTGCGGATCGTTTCGCGTTGGCCACCTAGACTCGACACTCCGTCACGCACGGGGTCGACCGCCAAATCGGCGACTCGGCTTTTGCCGAGTTCATATTCCTCTAAGTCGTTCGCATACTCATCGATCACATGATCGTATTGTACCAAGGCGTTTTTGTAGACTTCTTGAGCTTGTCGGTTTTGCTTCTTGTCGAACTTGTAGTGGTCGCTGATTTTCGCCCAGACCAATTTCCATTCGCTGTCGATGCGTTGGCGATCTAAACGAATTTTACCATCATGGTCCCAGACGAGTCCACGATAATGCTCGGCAAAGGGGCCTTTGGCATTGGCGAAAAATGGGGCTGCGGACCATTTGCCCGACGACACCTTGTCGACCCCCTCGGTGTAAAAATGCCAGCCGACCGACAGGCGAAGTAGCACCAGCATGGTGATGCCCACCAGTCCCAGTAATCTTGGAGAAAGCCCCCAGCCAACGGCCAAACGCAGCGGCAACAATACAAGCTCTCTCACTGAAGGACGACTCCGAACAAAGGACAAGCAAGAACCAGGGGTGGGCGTGTCCACGACTGGTAACAGGTGGGTTGGAAAGTTGAGGATTCGGTTAAAAAAAACCGCACGCTGCGGCCCATTATGTCACCTGAACGGGAAATCGCCAAGGATAAAGGGACTCAAAATTCCCCACGTCTGCTTGAGAAGGCAATTGGACACCTCAAGAGGGGACCTTCTGGTTGCATGTCCACTGCCCCTCCCCCGATTTACTTTGGGGGTGCCGTCCTGTTTACCTCTTTTATTCGCAAGAGGGAGGAGTGAGCAGGCTTAGAGAGGTGAGCAGGCTTAGAGAGGAAGGAGCCGTTGCTGACTCGATTCCTTCATGCATTCGATCTACAGCGTCGCTGGATACGTCTTGCCGAGCTGTGTTGCCCGACTCCGAAATGTGCCCGACTCCGAAATGGACGTGAGAGTGAAGCGGGGTTGGTTTGGTTTACCGACAGCGGCTGGCTGAATCCTGCGCCTTCACGTTGAGTAGCGCCTTCACATTGAGTGATGGCGGGCGGGAATCAGCCCTGCCGCGTGAATTTGAGGTTCGAGGGGGGGCACATGCTTCGGTGAGCGTGGCCCTCCCCCTCCGTCTTCTATCAAACCGAGTGATTCAAACGTGCTGAACCGTGAAGCTATTAGAATGACTCGATGACTTCGCCGCTGTTGATGGTACCGAGCGCCGACCACGTTTTGATGTTGATCGACTCGGTCAGGAAGTGGATGCTTCCATCGCCGAACAACACCTGTGCTCCTCCGGGATGCACGCTGCTGGTCGTATACGCATAGTTTCCGTTGATGACGTACACATCGTCGGACGCCCGCTCGATGCGAGTCCAGATGCGATAAGGGATGTTGTCGTAAGAGCCCATCCACAATGAACCTTGAGGTGTTCCTTGCGTCGTTCTTTCAGTAATGACGATGGTGTTGCTCAAGCCGTCGATGAAATCGCGGAACTTTCGCGGTGTCGGTATATCGGTTGATTCGGGCATGGCAGCGAACTGATCCGAGCAAGTCGTCGCCGTGGGGCTGTTGTAATAACAGGCCGTGCGAGCGCCAACGTAGTTGGATTTGCCATAACTTCCCATCTCAAGATTGAGCTCGCCCATCGGATCCGAGGGGCAATTAAAGCCAGCGATACCTTGCTTGGCATCAATGTCCTTGGCGTTGGTCGCTGCTGGAGTGCCCGATTGAACGCCGACCCAGTAATTAGTCGTTGAATTGCCATCAAACGCGAGGTGGCTTTTCATTTGATCGTGAAGGGAGTTTTGCTCCATGAAAGGCAAGACCATTGCGCCCCATGCGATCCGGTTCTGGATAACGATGCTAGGAGGTATCGAGTTGAGCGTGTCGTGGTAGTTGTGCAGTGCGAGTCCAATCTGCTTGAGATTGTTTGAACACTGCATTCGGCGAGCGGCCTCGCGAGCGGACTGGACCGCGGGTAATAGCAGTCCGACCAGAACGCCGATGATCGCGATGACCACAAGCAATTCCACCAGAGTGAATCCGTCGTTTCGTTTCGAGCTGTAGCGTTTCATAGAATGACCCTCAAGTACTAGATAAGTAAGGAAAAGAACTTTTTGAAAGCGAGGGGGGGATGAGTAGTGGTGGTCGTGCATCCGCAGCATGATAAGAAAATGGGCCCTTGAATCGATTTCGCCTTGGTCTGTGTGAGCAGGGCGAGTCTTCGTCAAGGTGGCGGTGCAAAACTTGCGTGTCCCCTCTTTCGGTCAATTTGAAATTACCGGATTAGGTGGTCGATGTCTAGGAAATTGTTCCGCTATTTTGCTCTTGAACGCATGAATTTTAGTGGTGCCATTCTTCTGTTTTAAGAGTTGATAATGGGGGGCATGCATATTTTGGCGACGGGTTCTTGGGGGGCTAGGCAAGCGGCGTACGGTGAAAAACATGCTAGATTCCCGTGTGATTCGCCATTGTTGGCGGCTGCCAATAAGCCCTTGTGCAGGTCTTCGGTATCCCGCAGATCGACTTGCTTGGGCGTGCATGGGCATGACACCTCGCGGGGGCGGATCCCGAGGCTGAAGTGGACGCGATCGGTCCAAGTTCACCGCGATGGTGCCGCTGATGAGTTGCACGCAGCGGTTACAGCGTTACGCGCAGCGGTAGTGCGGTTCCGCCATGAGGGGCGACGCGGGGGGGCTCGCTTGCGTGTTGCAGTGCCACTTCCGCCGCTTTGCTTTGGGGACGCCGTCGCGTCACCTCTCTTTTATTGGGAAACAGGTGAGGAGAGAGCAGGCTTAGGGAGGAAGGAGCCGTCGGTGACTCGATTCCTTCAGGCACTGGGTCTAGAGCGTCGTTTGAAACGCGTTCCAGGGTTGCATGGCGAATGCCGAAATAGAAGTGAGAGCGAAGCGATCGTGGTTGGTTTGGTTTACCGATCGCGGTTGGCTGAATCCAGCGTCTTTACATTGAGTGATGGCGGGCGGGGGGGCAGCCTTGCCGTGTGAATTTAAGGTTAGAGGGGGCTCATGCTTTTGTAAGCATGGCCCCCTCTTTCTTCTATTTGAACGAGTTATTCAGACGTGCTGAACAGTGAGAGCACTAGTATGGCTCGATGACTTCGCCGCTGTTGACGGTGCCGAGCGCCGCCCAGGTTTTAACGTTGATCGAGTCGGTCAAGAAGTGGACGCTTCCATCGCTGAATAGATGCTGTGCCCCTCCTGGATGTACGCTGCTCGTCGTCCAAGGAAAGTTATTGTTGATGACGTAATCGGCCGCCTGTCGATAGATGCGTGTCCAGACGCGTGCTCCCTCAGCGTCATAGCTGCCCATCCACAGTGCTCCAAGGGGGGAACCTTGCGTCGTTCTTTCAGTAATGATCAGGGTATTGCTAAGCCCGTCAACGAAGTCGCGGAACTTCCGTGCTGTCGGTATATCGGTCGATAAGGGCATCGCAGCGTACTGGTCCGAACATGTTGTCGCCGTGGGGCTGCTGAAGTAACAGGCCGTACGTGCACCTACATAGTTGGACTTGCCGTAATTAGACATCTCCGTGTTGATTTCGCCCATCGGATCCGAGGGACAGTTGTAGGCAGCAATGCCTTGCCTGGCATCAATGTCGTTGGCGTTGGCGGCCAATGGCGATCCCGATTGGACGCCGACCCAATAATTGGTCGTTGAATTGCCGTCAAACGCGAGGTGGTTTTTCATTTGGTCGAACATGGTGTTCTGTTCGAGGTAAGGCAAAATCATCGCACCCCATCCGACTCGGTTCTGAGTGACAAAGCTATAGGGCAGCGCATTGAGGGAGTCGTGGTAGTTGTGCAGTGCGAGTCCAATCTGCTTGAAATTGTTCGAGCACTGCATTCGGCGAGCGGCCTCGCGAGCGGCCTGAACCGCGGGTAATAGCAGTCCAACCAAGACGCCAATGATCGCGATGACCACAAGCAATTCCACTAGAGTAAATCCATCGTTTCGGTTCGCGCGGTAGCGGTTCATGTAATGACCCTCAAATACCAGGAATAAGTAAGGAAAAGAAGTGTTTAAAAAGCAAAAGGAGACGCTGATGATTGCGGCTCCGCAGCGTGATGAGAAAAGTGCCTTTGGCTAAACATCACCGCGGTCAATATGGCATTGGCGAGTGTCGCCCAAAGTCGCAGTGATGGATGCGTCCCCCTCGGAAGAGGGCGTTTTGGAATTTAGCCAATTGGATGTCAAATGTCTAGGAAATTATTGTTTTTTTTTTGCTTTTGGTGACATCGTTGAGACTGGAGTAACGTTCTGTTTTCAGAATCGAATGTTGGGGGCAGACAGCCTGTCAGAGGCTGCCTGGGGCGGCTGACTGCATTGAGGTACACCAAGCGATCTGCGGCGAGAAACCGCCAAATTCTTATCGGGTTCCTAAGGCCACCCCCTCGCTCCAAGCCTTTGAACGGGGCTTCGGTGTCCCTTAAAACGACTTGTGTTGCTGATGGGGAACGAGTCGAGGCTGCACTCCGATAGTGAACCAGACGAGGTCAGCTGGAGTGGCTTGAGGTCGCTCCATTGCTGACTTGCGCGCAGCGGCATTGTGCGGTAGCGAGGTGAAAGGGGGGCGGCGTGGGCATCGTTTGCGTGTGACGATGCCGCTGCCTACTCGCCGTGAAGCTTTGCGACGACAATCTTGGGCGCTCACAGGGCGAGAATCCGTTTCGAGATCCAGCCCTGGCCACTGACGCCAACCACGGAAAGTCAAGTTTCCGTGGCATTCTTCTACTGCGACGCTAGGCGCTTGAGCCTTGAGTGGGGTTGGCTTTGGGAGGGGTGCGAGGTGCAACGGGGCCTCCGGATTTCAGATCGAAATTGACCTCGTTGAGACCTGATTTAAGCTCCGCTTTCAATTCGGTATCAGCGTTGTAGCGGGCTGGTAGCGTTTCGACAGGGGCAGCCTCTGATTCAGCAGAGGCTGCGGAGGTGATGCGTACGGTATGGCTGCCGACTTCCGCACCCAAACGATCGAATGTGTACGAAAGTTCATACTTGCCGTCCTGGTCGGTTTGCCCCGTGGATGCACGGCCCTCAGCCGGAGTGAAGGTGACGAGTGCATTAGGAAGGGGAGCCCCGTCGAGCGTTACCTTTCCCGTGACGTTCGCAAAATCAGAACATCCACCACACCACAAGACGCTACAAGTCACCAAGATCGCAAGCCAAGAGCGGGAGGGTTGATAGGGAGCCATGCGGGAATCCTCGAGAACTGAAGAGTGAATAGAATGTCGTTCCTCCGTCGCAACGGATAAGCGTAGCGCGTCGATCGGTATTTGTCAAGAACGACAGCCCCCTGAGCTGCGGGGCGTTCCCCGTCATTCGTGGTGTTTTTTCGCGTGATATTGAGGTGAATGAATGTGATCTCCGGTGCGGTGGCTTGTGTCTCTTGGGTGGGGTTGCGTTGCGCCGGAGGTGCGATGCATCCATTTGTTTCGTGTTCCTGTGGGACGTGGCTTTCGGTTGTGTCAGTCGTTGACGTTTCCAGCAAGTGGCTCGTTCGCCGGACGCTTGCTGATTCACTCGTTTCAGTTTCAAGGCAAGCTCTGTGTACGTTACTTGTAACTTCGCGTGATCACGCGTGTATCCCGACGAGTCATGAAGGTGTGAATACAGAGTGGCGCCGCTGCGGAACTCGATTTCGTTGCCAGTGAATTAGGACGTCGTTGAATCAAGAAGTCGTTGACCTAGGACGTCGTTGACCTAGGAAGTCGTTAAGCACAAACGTCACTATTGAAATCCAATGACGCGTCCGATCGTCATCCCGATCGAGGGTTGTATGGAAACGCAGCAAGGCGGGGAGACGTGACGAGGGGGGGCTTTTCAGGGCACGCACGTTACGTCTTTCCACCTCCACGACTTGGCGTCACGTTTGCCAAGCCGATTACGATCGGTTCCAGCACAGGGTCGGCCTAAGCATGGGGGCGGCCTAAGCACGGGCTCGACTCAAAAGGAGTCATCGGGACGGGGATCATCGGGAGCAACGGTGTCAGGCTATGGTGCATTTGTCCGAGCCACAGGGGGTGACGTCGCATTCGTGAACGCTCCGTAGCGTTAACCGCGCTGATTGACCGCGTGCGGGTAGGGGAAGTAGGTCGGTGGGCTGCGGCGAGTTTGGCTGCGGCGAGTTTGGTTGCGGACAAGGCGTGAATCGTCCGCCGGCGAAAGTCGCAAGGAGTCCCCGAATGCGTGCCGGAGCAGGATTAGGCCATGCGGCAAAGCAGCGGTTTCGTGGCGTCCCCCCCATTCGTCTTGCTTTTGCTTGAACCAAAAGTGCGTATTGTGACGCTCTGGAAATGCCTAATTCAGAGGGGATGCGGGTTTTGAGTGGGGAATTTCTATTGTCAAGTCGATGACCGAATGACGCTGGATTGCTAGGCTAACTTGAAGCCGGATTCGCCGTGGCACAAGGAATAATGGAGCCCCCCAATATGAACGCCCCGATCATCACCGATTTGAGTCAAGCCGCTTCGCCCCAACCGAAGCCCTTTGTGCACCTGCATTGCCACAGCCACTACAGTCTGTTGGACGGTGCTGGCGATATTGGTCGGCTCGTCGATCGCTGTGTCAGCCACGGCATGAACTCGATGGCGCTCACCGATCACGGCAACTTGCATGGTGCGCTGGAGTTCTATCGCAAGGCCAAGGGCGCCGGAATCAATCCGATTATCGGGTACGAAGCCTATATCGCGCCGGGTAGCCGGTTCGATAAGGGAGGCGCTAGCAGTAGCAAGGACGCCAGTTATCACTTGACGCTTTTGGCAAAAAATCGCGTCGGTTTTGGGAACCTCGTCAAACTGGCCTCCGCCGCCTCGCTCGAAGGATTCTATTTCAAGCCGCGAATTGACAAAGAGATTCTGGAAAAATATAGCGAGGGGCTGATTTGTTTGTCGGGCTGTGTCAGCAGTGAATTCAGCCGCGCCGTGATGAAGGGAGTCGACACCGCCGAGCATGAAAAAGAGGCTCGTGATATCGCCGGTTGGTTCCACAAAGTGTTCGATGATCGTTATTTCATCGAAATCATGAACAACGATGTGCAAATCCAAAAAATGCAATTGGAAGGCGCCGTTGATATCGCTAAACGCATGGGGTTGCCGTTGGTCGCGACCAGCGATTGTCACTACGTCGATCAAGAGGACTCCGAAGCCCAAGACATCATGCTGTGTATCAACACGGGGCGTTTTCGGACCGACACGTCGCGGTTCAAGATGGAGAACGACCAGTTCTTCTTGCGCAGCCCCGACCAGATGTACGAAAAGTTCCCAGGGCTCGAGGATGCCGTCGCGCGCAGTCAAGAGATCGCCGATACGGTTGATATCGAAATCGAGTTTGGCAAGCACTTCTTCCCCAATTTCGAATGTCCCGACGACAAGGCGCCGATTGATTATTTGCGGGAACTTTGCGTGCAAGGATTGCTCGATCGTTACGAGGGCGATCCCGAGCGAATCATTGATGGCGAGTTGTCCGAAGAAGTGATCGCGCGTTTGGATCGCGAACTTGGGGTGATCAAGAAACTCGGGTTCCCAACGTACTTTTTGATCGTGTGGGATTTCGTTAACTACGCTCGTGATCAAGGGATTGCCGCGACCGCTCGTGGTAGCGGTGTCGGGGCGATCGTTTGTTACGCACTTTACATGTCGCACGTCTGTCCACTGCGGTACGATTTGCTGTTTGAACGGTTCTTGGATGAAAGTCGTACCGAGCCGCCTGATATCGATATCGACTTTGAAAAAGAGCGTCGCACCGAGGTCATCGATTATGTGAAGCGGCGTTATGGCAGCGAAATGGTTTGCCAAATTGGGACGTTCGGTACGCTGGCCGCTCGGGCGGCGATCAAAGACACCGGGCGGGCGCTGGGGATGCCGCTGGGACGAGTCAACCAGATCACCGAAATGGTGCCCGATGAGCTGAAGATCACGATCAAGAAGTCACTCGAAAAGAGTGCCGACTTGAAAATGACCTACGACGGCGATCCCGAAGTTCGCGAAATGTTGGACCTGGCGATGAAAATCGAAGGTTTGGCGCGGAACATCGGAACGCATGCGGCCGCCGTCGTGATCGCCGACAAACCGCTGCCAGAGTACGTACCTCTGACGCGGGTGCCGGGCAAGCAAGATGTGATCACCCAGTGGTCGATGAACGACGTCGAAGCGTCGGGGCTGCTGAAGATGGACTTCCTCGGTCTTCGCAACCTGACGATCATGAGCCGGACGGTCAAATTGATCGAACAAACGACCGGCAAGGTCGTCGATCCGCTCAAATTCCCACTCGACGACAAAGCATCGTACGCGTTGCTTCAGCGGGGCGAGACCAAGGGTGTGTTCCAGCTCGAGTCGGGCGGGATTCGCGATTTGTTGACCCGCATGAAGCCCGACCAGTTCAGCGACATCATCGCGACCGCCGCTCTGTATCGACCGGGACCGCTTGAGGGCGGGATGGTTGACGATTACGTGAATATCAAACACGGTCGTCAAGAGCCCGAATACAAGCACCCCGTGCTCAAAGAAATTCTTGAAGAGACCAATTCGATCATGGTCTACCAAGAACAGGTGATGCGGATTCTAAACCGGCTGGGGAATGTGCCTCTCTCCAATGCCTATACTTGTATTAAGGCGATCAGTAAGAAGAAAGAGGCGCTGATCAACCAGAACCACGATATTTTTATTGTCGGAAGTGTTGAAAATGGGCTGTCTGAAAAAGATGCCGAAGACATTTGGAATCTGATCGTTAAGTTTGCGGGTTACGGTTTCAATAAATCGCACAGTACCGCCTACGCGTTGATCGCGTTTCAAACCGCCTACCTAAAGGCCCATTATCCGGTCGAGTTCATGGCAGCGTTGCTGTCGAGTGATATCTCAGGACGCAACTTTAAGCGTAAAGATGCGTTGATCGAGCACATCGAAGATTGTGAACGGATGAACATTGAGGTCGTTAACCCCGATGTGAATCAAAGCGATTCGGACTTCTCCGTTGCCGATGGTAAAATCTTCTTTGCACTTTCAGCCATCAAGGGCTGTGGAGGTGCAACGGCGATCTCGGTTGCCGAAGAACGTAAAAAGAATGGTCCTTACAAAGATATCTATGACTTCTGTGAACGTATCGACCAATCGGCTTGTAACAAGTCGGCGATCGAAACGTTGATCAAAGCTGGTGCGATGGATTGTTTTGGTGCCAAGCGAAGCCAGTTGGTTGCGGTGATCGAACGAGCGTTGCAGTCCGGAGCCGCAATTCAAGCAGACAAAAAGAGCGGGCAAGCCAGTTTGTTTGGTGCGTTTGACGACGAAGAGGAAGAGGAGGAAGCGAAGGCGTCGGCGCCATTGCCCGAGATGGACGAGTGGCCCGAACGAGAGAAGTTGATCGCCGAAAAAGAAGTCCTCGGGTACTATCTCGATAGCCATCCGTTGGCGGAGTTCGAGCCCAAGCTAGCCACCTTCCGAACTCACACAACCGATAAGCTTGGCGATATCAAAGATCGCGGCGAGGTGACGCTCGGCGGCATGATCAGTTCGATCAAAATCGCGCATACCAAAAATCCCAAGCCGGGGGCGCCGTCAAAGTACGCGAACTTTGACCTCGAAGACATGCAAGGTGCAATCCGTTGTATTGTGTGGCCCAAAGGGTTCGCTGATATCGGGCATCATGTCGTCCCCGATGCCGTTGTGTTAGCCAAAGGCAAAGTGGATCGCCGCGGTGGCGGTGACGAAGCCAACTTGATCGTCGATGAGTTGATTCCGTTGGATGGACTCGGCCAACGGTATACCCACGGCATGCGTCTGCGACTTGACGAGGCGACGCATACCCCCGAGACGATGACGCGGCTGCGTGAGATTCTGCGAGGCTATCCGGGCAAGCAAGAAATGATGTTCAGCTTGGAACTCAACGAAGGCGAGGTCGTGCATCTGAAGAGCGAAAAGTACCGCGTCGAAATCACCGATGAGCTACGCAATCGCGTCGATGACTTGCTCGGCGCTGGGCACTACAAATTGATGATGACCAAGCCATCACGGTAGATCAACGTCGCGGGTTCGCGCGGCGAACCCGCGTTTGGATCGCGGCGCGTGATCGGTGTCGCGTTTTGATCGCGGAGCGATCACCGACAATGCTACAAATACTCTTGCTTCTTGACTAAGCCAGGCATCGGGATGCTGTAGCGGCCTTCGGTGTTCGCTTTCAGTGGCGATTCGGAATCCAGCGTCAAGTCGGCGATGTTTGGTGCGAACTCATGATCGTGGCTCATGAATTTCTCAAGCGTGATCTCTTGCCCGGTGTGAGCCGCCATGCGTCCCATCGACGTGACCGCGCTGGCCATCACGCCTCGCTCCACTTCGTTGTAAGGCGTGTCGTTGCGAATCGCCGCGATCAAATCCGCCCATTCCAATTGGTACGGGTTCTCTTCGCGTTCGGGCCAATCCCACAACAGTTTGCCTTTGTCCATGTTGTGCCCTGCATAAATTCGGCTCTTCGCAGGCGTGTGCGCCGCCGAAGAAACCACCGCCAATCCCTTGCTGCCATGGGCGTACGTGGCAAATTCCTGTTTGCAACCGGCAATCGTTCGTCCGTCAACCAACAATTTGGTCCCGTCGGCGAAGGTGTATTCCATTCCGTACGAATCAAAGTTTTGGTCGATCATGTCGCCACGGTAATGACGGCCGCCGACCGCATGGACGCGGACCGGCCATTCGTTTTTCATCCAACAGGCTTCGTCGATGTTGTGAATCAAGAAGTCGCTGACCGCACCACCGCTAAGCCATAGGAAGCCATGGAAATTCTTGATTTGGTACTGCAGCTCACTTAGATCGGTGGTGTTGGGCGGCACGGCCGCCGATGCGGTGGGCCCCGCCATCCGGTAAGCACGCAGCAGGGAAACGTCGCCAATTTCACCGTTCTGAATGCGATCGAACAACTCTTGGCGAACTTTGCAGTGACGGCACATCAATCCGACGCCGACCTTCAAGTTCTTGTCTAACGCTTTCTTGTTGATCTCTAGCATGCGTGCGGAGGTCGGTGCATCGATCGTGACCGGTTTCTCCATGAACACGTGAACCCCCTTCTCGATGGCGTAGCCGTAATGCACCCAGCGGAATGCAGGCGGGGTTGCGAAAATGGCGATGTCACCGGGACGCAGACAATCGATCGCCTTCTTGTAACCATCAAAACCAATGAATTGGCGTTCTTCGGGAACATCGACTTTGCTACCGACGTCCTTGTGCTTGGACAGCGCGGTGTGAGTGCTCTTGAGATTGGTTTCAAAGACGTCCGCCAATGCGACTAATTGGATCGGGCCATTGTCGACCGACAACGCGTTGAGCGCCGCCCCGGTACCACGGCCTCCACAGCCAACCAAGGCAACGCGGATCGTATTGTCCTCGGCCGCGTGCACGTGCTGAGCCGACGCGGCAACCAGGGTCGTGGCTGCAGCGACTTGGCTACTGCTTTTCAGAAATTCGCGACGTGACGAACCGCGGGACTCGTTTTCCAATTTCATATCAGCGTTCCGGGGGGAGGAGAGAGGTAAACGGAGACTTAGTGTTGACTATTCTACGGGATCTTTTTGCTCGGGCGCTGTGTTGTCCCACTTGTTGGTCTTTTCTTCGGCCGAAGGCTCGACCAGCGGACGGACCACGCGAAAACCGACGCCCTGGGCGTCGGTCAGATACCAGATGCTTTGAGGAAGTTGAGGGTCTTGCTCTTTCCACTCTTCGCTGGATCCTTCGCGAACGCCGCAGCGAAGCATGTCGGGGTCATCGTCCCAACCGCCACCGCGTACGACGCGTGGATACAGTGTGCTGGGGATCGCCAACGGATTTTTGATTTTGGGGTTCTGCGAATAGAAGTCGGCAACGTATTGATCGAGCACCCATTCGGCAACGTTGCCGTGCATGTCGTACAGTCCCCATGGATTGGGTTTCTTTTGACCGACTTCGTGATACGCGTCATCGCTGTTGTCAAAATACCACGCGTAGTCATCAAGTTGTTCGGGATCATCGCCGAACGAGTAGGCGGTTTGAGTTCCCGCACGAGCGGCGTACTCCCATTCCGCCTCGGTGGGCAAGCGATAGTAACGGCCTGTTTTTGCCGATAACCATTTGCAAAACGTGCGTGCCGCGTGTTGCGTCATGCTGATCGCGGGATAGCGTTCCTTGCCCATCCCAAAACTCATGTCGGTGTAAGGTTCGGTCGGTTTGGAAACGCCATCGACAAGTGCGTCGCGTGGGGAGGCGGGGATCGACAACATCTGACGACGTCGTTGATCCATCTGCTCGCTCCAGACATCGTATTGGTCCCACGTGATTTCGTACTTGCCCATCCAAAAGGGATCGACTGTGACTTCATGCTGCGGCCCTTCGTCCTCGTTGCGATCCGCTTCGCTCTCGGGCGTCCCCATCGTAAACGTGCCCCCTTTGATCGGAACCATTTCGATCGCTAATTCAGTATGCTCGATCGGTTCGGCGTACCGTTTCATCTCCGCGGGGGCCTTCGCGACAGCGTCCGGAACCTCCAACACAGCGTCGTTTGCAGTGCTGGGGTGATGGGAAAACGCGATCGCCAAAGCGACGACCGCCGCGAGCAGGGATTGGGTTTGGGGGGGCGAAAGCATCGTTCGGGCGTAGTTAAGGTAGGAGGTGAAGGGCACTGGACGTTCGCCATTATAGCCACCACTTCGAGCGGTGTGTGTCGAATGCGATCGACTTTGGTAGCGCTCGCGGCGTGGGGGGGCTGGGCTGCAGCTGCAGTCGCGATCTTTCGCGTGGCGAGGTCCCACTTTCGCGCGGTGAGGTCGCAGACGCGAGTCACCTTTCCCAGCGGCGCGACGCGTGCGACTTTTAAGCCCTTCCAAGGGAGAGGGTTAGAGCATTTAGCATTTTGCTGTAGCTCTACCGTCGCCTGACGGTGGGCCCCCGTTCTGGCGAACGCAGCTACGGCCTAAATCCCAGAGCATTTGTCAAATGGCTCTCGTGTGCTTCACCTTCTGCGAAACGAGTGATGCGCAGGTCCGAACGAGCCGAGCAAGTTCACCGGTGGGGCCGCGGGGCCGCAGGGGACTAGCGATGACCACGTGCCAGTTCAGCCTCACCGGCCCCTCGTGCGAAGATCTCGTGGAAGGCTGGGTTTTCGACTCTCTCCGCTGACGTAGGGAGGGGGACGCAGGGAGGGGGACGCAAGTTGTTGCGACTGCTTCCGAAGCTAGGTTAGGGAAGATCGTTGTCACGGACTTCGGCGAGTCGGGCGGCGAGCTTTTGTTTGAATCCTTCGACTACGGCAGCATAGGCTTCGTCCGCTGCCAGATTATTGTATTGCTTGGGGTCGCGGCGGACGTCGAACAATTCGATTCCCCCCGAGGCATCTTCGTTGTATTGCAGGTAGGCCCAATCCTGCTCTCGCAATAGAAATCCCTTTCGGCTCGGTGCCACACTGAACGCTGCTTCACGCACGGTGACACTCGGATCGTCTAACATTGCCGAGATGTCTTGGCCTTGCAGACGCTCGGGGATTGGCATGCCGCACAGCGCAGCCGTCGTGGGATACAAGTCAATCAATTCGACGAGACTGTGGCAAACCGCAGGTTGCTTACCCGGAACGCTGATGATCAGCGGCACCGATGCCGACTCGTCGCGGAGGCTGACTTTGGCCCAGAAATCGTGTTCGCCTAGATGGTAGCCATGATCGCTGGTGAAGATCACGATCGTGTTGTCTCTCAACCCCGCGGCATCGAGCGCCGCGATCACCTTGCCGACTTGGGCATCCATGAATGCCACCGAAGCATAGTAACCGCCCATGGCTTTTTTTTGTCGGCGAACATCCATTTGCATGTTCTGACTCGTTTTGTAGTTGATCCCTGGTTTGGGAATATCGTCCCAGTCGCCAGCGATTTTTTCGGGCAACACCATGCTGTCGAAGGGCTTGAAAGGTTCGTAGTAGGCGCGTGGGGCAACAAACGGCACATGGGGGCGAACGAAGCCAACGCCCAACCAAAATGGGGTGTCGCGGTGTTGTTGGATCAATTCAACGGCTTTGGCGGACGTTTTGCCATCGCTGTGCACCATGTCGTCTCCATCGGCTTCGACGACGACGAAGGTGTTTCCGCCGACCACCGGTTTTTTACCGTCAGGATTGCGTTCGAGTGTTTCTCCATCACCGGGCGCTTTCCATTCCGGTCCAGGGCTATTGAAGCGTTCGCTCCACGAACGAGCGTCATCGGCTTCATTGCCTCCGCTTTCGATACCGCCGGGCACCCCCATGTGAAAAATCTTGCTGACGCGGGCCGAGTAATAACCGCGGTCCTTGAAGTGTTCCGACCATGTCGCCCGGTCACCAATCTGAGGTCGCGGGCTCTTGTAGCCCAATACCCCTGTTGCATGAGGGTAGTAGCCCGACATAAACGAAGCTCGCGAAGGACCACAGTAAGTGGCTTGGCAATAGGCTTGCGTGAATCGAGTCCCACGCTCGGCCAACGCGTCAATGTTGGGTGTTTCGCAGACCGTGTTCCCATAACACGACAATGCGGTTGACGTTAAGTCATCCGCAATGATGAACAACACGTTGTACTTGGGCTGTGCGTTGGGCGTCGCTTCATCGGCAGCCTGGGTCAGCGATTGAAATCCGAAGCAGATGATTCCGAGTGAAACTGCGAGTAGGCGAATCGGAGAGGTGGGCATGGAGTGTATGGGGGTGAGAGGGAGAGGCTCACTGTGTTTAAACACGGATGGTAGTTCAAACCTAACCGAAAACCCCGATCCGACGGCGCTAGCCGCGGTTTTTTTTGAGGTTTACAGAGAGGCGTTTAGTGAATGTAGCCTTGCGGAGAGAGGCGAACCAGTTTGGTTTCCTGACGCTTCCATAAACCGGTGCGTCCCAGGATGGTGCCGATTTGAGTCAGTTCGCATTCGTGGTCCATCGCTAACACCTTGTCGGCATCGGATTGGCTCATCGTCAGGATCAACTCAAAGTCTTCGCCATCGCTCCAAGCATGCTCAAACGGGGTACGGCCGGTTTGTTCGGCCAGGATGATTGCGTCATCGTGAATGGGGATCGCAGTGATATTCAATTCCACCCCAACGCCGCTGGAGGCGCACAGTCGATCGAGATCCAACGAGAGTCCATCGCTAATGTCGATCGCGGCATGCACGTCGACCTGTTCACGCAATCGGTTGGCAAACTCGACTCTCGGGGTGGGACGCAAGTGTCGGCCCCGAATGCTGCCACCGACAAAACCGGTCACCAGCACGGCGTCGTTCTCCTGAGCGCCACTTCGGAGCCACGGATTTCCCGCAGGGACATTGCCGAGCAGCGTGATGTTGACGGCGAGCGGGCCGTCGTAGGTCGAGAGGTCGCCGCCGGCGATGGCGACTTGGAACTCCGCAGCCGCTTGCAGAATTCCTTCGTACACCTCTCCGGCAATGCGCGTCGCGTTTTGTTTGGGAAGGGCTAGGGTGACGAGCGCCGAAGTCGGCACGGCCCCCATCGCCGCGATGTCGCTGAGGTTGATCGCCATCGCTTTGTAGCCTGCATCGGCGTAGGAATGTTCCGCAGAGACAAAGTCGACGCCGTCAATAATCTGGTCCGTACACGCGATTAAGTTTGCCGCAGGGGGCTCCATCACGGCGGCGTCATCCCCAATGCCAACGGTGACTTGCGGAAGCGAGCGGCAACGGCCGCGGAGATAAGCGAGAAAAGACTGTTCCATGTTCAATTAGCGTGTTTTTAGAGGGGAGATTGGCGTTCGGGCACGGTCTGTGGGCTCGCAAAACCGCCGGTTGCGAGCGTTAAAACGAGGCATTTGTGTTAAACCCCGCTTAAAACCGGGGGCTTACGCCCAGAAGTGTCCCCCGTCGCTCGGCAACACACAATCCCATCAAGCCGCCCACTCCCCTTCTCCTCACTCCCAACTCCCAGCTCCCCACTTTCCCCTCCCCCGCCTGTGGAACATTTCTCGATTTTGTGTGAAACTGGAAAAACAGGGCAGTTCTGAGCAAAAACGCTGGACCAGCCCTACTAGACACTCCTATTATTCGAATGTCCCCCAACCAACCACTGGGTCCATCAGACCGACGGATTTGCGAAACACGCTGTCCTCAAATTGCCAACGAGTTCATGGAGCGGGGAATTACCGGTTATGCCTGATATTTTTCTCAACACGACCGTACAAGCTGGGCTTTCCCTTCTGATCCTATGCATCCTGATTGCGGCGGCATTTTATCTTGTGTCAAGCTATCGGGGCTACAACGCCAACGACCGGGATACAGCCTGCGATACGCTAGCAAATTTGAAAGAAATGCATCTCCGGGGTGACATCAGCGAAGCAGAATACCGAACTATAGAAACGACAACCCGACGTCAACTTGCAGACCGAATCCAAAGCGAGCCTTCTCGTCCTCAGGACGAGGGAGCCGCCGAGGCCTGAGTGATCTGAACAATCGATCCGAGACTCCTTTCCCGTTATCGAATCAAGCCGCCTCTTGAGGTAGCCGATTCGATAACAACGCTCGGTGCAGAGAATTCGGAATCAATGCTCGGCAAGCAACACCGCTCTAAGAATGAAACGTGTTGCCTTGTGTTGGTTTACGAGGCTGACCTCTCGAGACAATCTTTTCGAACGAATGACCCTTCCCTATCCATGGGGGCGTTCAATCGGAAAACATATATTTCGTTTAATTAGAATCAAACCACAATCGGCTCGAGTCTTTCGAGGAAACGGATGACCTAGCGGTGTCAGTTTTTATTGACCTGGTTGCACCCTTTGGGGTGTCAACATGGAGGTCGACAAAGACATCACCAAAAGCATTCGAGCCCGTGGCCCTAACCGTTTGACGCGTTGTTGATCTCACGTCGGTGCGATCTGCGGCGAGCGCGGAGCGAAGGCTCATGAAACGCGCGTTAGTCGTTTATCACATCGCAACCAGACCAACAACTCAACCAGGAGCCGTGTATGACCTCGAAAGAAACCCCAACTTCGCGTCGTGGAACTTCGACCAACAAAAAGAATGCCTTCTGTTCCTTTTGTCGCAAGAGTTACCGGGATGTTGGACCGCTCGTCGAAGGCCCAGGTGACGTATACATCTGTGGCGAGTGTATCGAGCTGTGCCAGTCGATCCTTGATCAAGAACAGCGTCGACGTGGGCCTAGCAAGTCGCTCTTTAGCGAGATCCCTGCACCCAAGGACATTGTCGAGCACCTCGATCAATATGTGATCGGGCAAGGTTCGGCGAAGCGTGTTTTGGCAGTCGCCGTCCACAACCACTACAAACGCCTGAATAGCGAGTGGGAAGGCAACTCGGACGTTGAGATCGAAAAGAGCAACATTCTGTTGGCCGGACCGACCGGCAGCGGGAAAACATTGCTCGCTCGTTCGCTCGCTCGCATGTTGAACGTTCCCTTCGCCATCGGCGATGCCACCACGCTAACCGAAGCCGGTTACGTGGGAGAAGATGTTGAGAACCTATTGCTGAAGTTGCTGCACGCCGCCGATTTCGACGTCGAAGCCGCTCAGCGAGGTATTCTCTACATCGACGAAGTCGACAAGATTGGGAAAACCAGTGCCAATGTCTCGATCACTCGTGACGTTTCGGGCGAAGGAGTTCAGCAAAGCCTGTTGAAGATGCTCGAAGGTACCGTCGCAAACGTGCCGCCCCAAGGTGGACGTAAGCATCCCGAGCAACAGTACATCCAACTCGATACAAGTAACATCTTGTTTATCGTCGGTGGAACGTTTGTCGGAATCGAAGACATTATCCGCAAACGCATGGGACATCGTACCCTTGGTTTCGGTGGAGGTGCAGGACATCGCAACGAAATGACCGATTCGGACTTGCTCGCCAACGTGCAAACCGAAGACATCTTGCAATTCGGTTTGATCCCCGAGTTGATCGGACGATTGCCAGTGGTCAGCTACCTGCAACCGCTCGATGAAGAAGGTTTGGTACGAGTGATGAAGGAGCCCAAGAACGCCTTGGTCAAACAGTACCAAGCCCTCTTCAAAATGGAGAACTGCGAACTGAAGTTCACCGATGGGGCGCTTCACATGGTCGCCGCACGAGCCCTCGAGAAAGGGGTCGGAGCTCGCGGGCTACGAGGCATTCTCGAAGAAGTCATGCTCGACATCATGTACGATCTGCCAGGCCAAGAAGCGGGCAGCGTCTACACGATCGACGAAACCGTGGTCAGCGGATCACGCAAGTTGTTCCAGATGCCCACGACCAAAAGCGCGTAAGCCGCGGTCACGCGGCCACGAATAAAGCGTCACATCACGATTCACAGCGAACTGAAAACGCCATTGCAGCCCACGAGGGATGCAATGGCGTTTTGTCGTGATGTGGATAAGCCGTAGGGGCAAAGATCACGGTAAAATGATTTGAACGAAGCTCGGCCAACCTCACGAATGGATAAGTGGCGATGCGTTCGTACCTCGATCTTGATCATCGCCATCTTGCTGAACATCAACGCCGAGTGATTCCGTGATACGTCTAAAAAAGCTTTTCAAACGGACGGCGATCAGCCTCCTGTTGGTCATTTCTGTCATGATCCTGATCGTCGCTTTTGCGACTTGGCGAGCGGCACGCGAAGTCGAGGCACGGCTGGCGCCCCTACGTGAATCCGGCAAACCGATCTCCATTCAAGATCTAAAACCATCCCCCGTCCCCGCTGCACAGAACGCGGCGAAAGTGGTGCAGCACTACGATGATCCACTCCGCAAGTTCGATCGATTGTCTGCAGAAGCCATCGCCCAAATTGAAACCGAAACCGAAACCGAAACTCAACGGAACGCAGCCACGATCCGTGTTGCGAAAAGCGTTGCGCAGGAATTTCCTGAGCTCAATGACGCACTGCGTGCCGCGTCGGAATTACCCGCCTATCAGCTCGATTCCAACGATTTGGGCGAACCTTCGGCAATGGCGGACCAACTCATCAACCCCAAGGTTTCGCCGCGCACGATCGTTCGCGCGTTATACGCACATGGATTGATGTCGTTGGCAGCGGGGGACACCGATGAGGCACTCCGGGATGCGATCGCCATCTTGAATTGGAGCCAGCATGTTGCACGTCAGCCGCTCTTGGTCAGTCACTTGATCGCGACGGCGTGTTACGCTCAAGGCATTGAACTAGCGGCGAAATGCCTTGATGCCGGGGATGCGTCTCCCGCACTTCGCACCGCGTTTTTGGCCATCTGCGCCGATGAATCATCAATGCGTGCAAATTTTGCTGACTCGCTCGATAGCGAACGCGCGTTCGGGATATCATCCTTTGACTCGCTTCCGTTCAGTCGATTTCAGTGGATGCTCGGAGAACTTGCTTTGTATTTGGACGCCATCCACGATTTTGAGTCGTTTGCGGATGCCCCGACCGGCATCGCTCCGGAGGGACCGACGACGTCGAGCACCTTTGCGGGCTTGATTTGGCCATCACTACAGCAAGGCTTCTTGGCACTGCGTCGTCAACAAGCGTTGTCGCGAGCCATCCGGATTTTGGCAGCTTGGCAGGCAGCGGGCAGCGATCGCGGGGCCACGTTCGCCGACCTCGATTTGCCAGACTCCGTCGTGATCGATCCGTACACTGGCTTGCCCATGAAGATGCAAGTCGCCGCCGATACGATTACGCTTTACTCCGTCGGCAAGGACATGCTTGATGATGGCGGCAGCATTGCAGAGGGTCTCGACATCGGGATCGCACTGTAGCTAACCCAGGGCGGAGTCGGGATTTGGGGGGAGTTGATGCCATCCACCCAAATCTTGCTCTTTGCTTAGGTGTGGGATCCGTTTGCTTGGTGGTGCGATTAGATTTTTTAACCTCCCATTTTTTAACCTGTCCTCTGTCCTCGCTAGGTTGTATCCAATGGCTCACGATCTCGATTTGAATGAAGATGCCCGTGGCAGAGATGCAAGTTGTTGGCACGATACAAATAGGGTCGCCGGACGAGAAGGTTAGAAAATGAGAGGGTGGGAAATCTCGGAAATTGGGAAGACTGAGACCGGGGCTGGCTTTGCATTCGGTTTTCACCGGGGCGCCGAAGAAAACGCAGATGCCGTAGGTGGCACTTGAGTCTTGTTTCGCCAAAGTGGAAGAGGGAACCTGCAAGTTGATGATTCTAGAAGCCTGTGTTCTCTCTAACAGAGCATCGATCTGATAAGCGTTTCGATACTGCCGCGGGCGATCGTTCTAAACGCGGGAAAAGATATCCGGCACGGATCGCGACAACGGCATCACTTAGGCGGGGACCACCGGGGACGGACCACCGGGGACAGAGCAAATTTTCGCGAGCACCGGAACCGCGAGCACCGGGGACAGAGCGAATTTTTGGGGGTGTCAGAGCATCCCTGCTGGCGGTTTTGATGGATTGGCCCGCTAAACTGCGAAGATGCTGGCAACGCGACTCAGTATCGACTCAGGCGGCGAAACCGTGCTCGGGGGCCAACCCAGCCCAAGATTGCCGCTCACCCTGCTGCGGCTCGCAAAGGCTTGACCTGGGCTCGGTTAATTAACGCCGACGGATTCGTAAGCTCCAGCCGATTGAATTCAACGGCCGCCAAAGGTTCGCCGAGTTTCCAAGGGTAGCCCTGTCGTGGTGGGCATAGATACGCAGGAAAAGTGCTATGTCCCTTTGCATTCCCTTTTCAGTTCACCGCAGACTGCGGATACCGAGGTCGCGAAAACCTTGCAACTTTTTGTTGATGTCCATATTTGGGGGCAATAAACTTCAGCATTGAAATCCGGTCTTCTGATAGTCTTAACGCACCTACGAAGCGGTTGTTCATTGAGCGTGTTTGGTAAGTGAGAATCAGCCATGAAAAGTAAGAACGGCGTCAGGACAAACGCATTCCCTTTTGCCCACCGCAATCTTCGTTTCTTGATCCAGGGTTTCTTGATTCAATCGTGCGTTTTTCTTTTGCTCTCGTCGTCCGCCATTATCGCAGACGAGTCACGACCTAACGTTCTGCTCGTTTGCGTTGATGATTTGAGGCCGGAGCTTCGTTGTTTTGGCGCGGAGTACATTCATTCTCCTAACATTGATCGGCTTGCATCGCAGGGAAGAAGGTTTGCTCGTCATTATGTTCAATCGCCAACATGCGGCGCGTCTCGATATGCGTTACTGACCGGGACGTACGGCGGTTCAAGCAATAACGCATTGTTCGAACGCGCGAAGAGTTTGCTCGAGAATCCTGGCCGTATCTCGCCTAGCATGCCAGCGTGGTTTCGACAAAATGGCTACACCACGGTGTCGGTTGGAAAAGTTTCTCACCATCCAGGCGGACGAGGTGGCGATCGATGGGACAAGTCTTCTGTTCTAGAGTTACCCGATTCATGGGACAGGCATCTATTGACGCCAGGCCCCTGGCAAGATCCACGGGGTTGGATGCATGGTTTGGCCAACGGCGAAATTCGCAATGACGAGACGAGAGAAGACGGAACCATCTCGATGCATGTGATGCAGTCGACTGAAGGTCCTGACTCGATTTATCCCGACGGAGTTTCAATTGATGAAGCTCTTCGTCAGATGGATTTAGTAACCGCAGAAAAAGAGAAGCCATTCTTTTTAGCCGTTGGGATACTTCGTCCACATCTTCCTTTCGGTGCACCGGCTAAGTATCTGCAACACTATGCCGATACCGAGATGCCGCCCACCGCCCATCCCCAAAAACCGAAGGGCAAAACAACTTGGCATAAGTCGGGTGAGTTTTACAAGTACGATCGTGGCGGTAGAGATCCCAACACGGATGCTGAATACGCGATCGAAGTTCGCAAGCACTATGCCGCGTGTGTTAGTTACGCTGACGCACAGGTGGGTAAATTGATGGATCGACTTCGGACAACGGGCGCGGACAAGAACACAATCGTTGTTTTGTGGGGTGACCATGGTTGGCATCTGGGAGAACACGCCATTTGGGGCAAGCACGCTTTGTTCGAGGAGTCATTGCATTCGCCTTTGATCATTTCCTATCCCGAAATTGCGCAGGGCGGCGAGCCAACAAATGCGATGGTTGAAACGCTCGATATCTTTCCGACCTTGTGTGAGTTGACGGGGTTGCCAACGCCCGATTTCGTCGACGGCGTTTCCCTCAAGCCGATCCTGGACGACCCAAAGTCCGCGGGGCATCCGGCATTTTCATATTTTAGGTCGGCAAAAACGATACGCACAGAAACTCACCGCTTGATACGTCACAAGAATGGTCATGTTGAACTTTACGACCACGGTTCAGCGGCCAAAGAGACCGAGAATATTGCCAGCGAAAATTCACTTCTTGTGGAAACGCTTTCTAACCAGTTGGATGCTCGGCTGGATTAATGGAGAGTTAAAAGCGGGAGCACCGGGGACGGATTACCGGGGACA
Source organism: Novipirellula galeiformis (assembly GCF_007860095.1). Lineage (NCBI taxonomy): Bacteria > Pseudomonadati > Planctomycetota > Planctomycetia > Pirellulales > Pirellulaceae > Novipirellula > Novipirellula galeiformis. Next base: position 769,987 of record NZ_SJPT01000001.1, read on the forward strand.
GAGGGATTACCGGGGACAGAGTACTTTTTCGGGGGTGTCAGATTAGTCCTACTGCGGCTCGCAAATCCTTGGCCCGGGCTCGGTCATTCAACGCCGTTGGCGTGCGGGAGGCGGAACCAAAACACTTTGCCTGGGTTTGATTCTCAATCGTAATCCTAATCCTAATCTTCTCCGCTTGGCTCCCGTCGAATGCGGTTAGGCAGATGGGATTAGGAGTTGGTTGTGCTTTTGAACGAATGCACTCTTTAAGCAAATAGGGCGTCGACGGCGCGGCCTTTGCCGTCTTCGGTGACATAGAACGGGCGAGACTCGATATCAAATCCGGTGCGCGGGCTGATGCCCATCGCCGTCATGATCGTGGCGTGCAAATCGGAGATCGAAACGGGATCTTCCACCGCGACCAAAGGACGCTCCGGTGCGGTGGCGCCATACAAGAATCCTGGCTTCATGCCGCCCCCGAACATCAGCACACTCGATCCGCCAGTGAAATGTCGGTGCAATCCGTAATGCTTCATTTCGCCGAGCACATCGACCTTGTCACGCGCTTGATCTCTGGCGTCGGATCCGGGTTGCCCTTCCATGAGCGCATCGCGACTGAACTCCGATGCCACGATCACGAGGGTCCGGTCGAGCAATTGACGCTGCTCTAAATCGAGAATCAATTGAGCGATCGGTTGATCGATCTCGCGATGCATCCGCGCCATCGTCGTGTGCCCGTCATTGTGCGTGTCGAAGTGCAGAAACGGAACGTACTCGGTGGTGACCTCTACAAATCGCGTCCCCGCTTCGACCAAGCGTCGGGCCAGTAAACATCCTTGGCCAAAGCGTGTGTCGCCGTACTTTTCGGAAATCTCATCCGGTTCAAGCGTAATATCAAAAGCCTCACGTTCTTTCGAGCTGAGCAGCCGATAGGCGTTGTCCAGGGAGCGCAGCATCGATTCTTGATGGTAATCGCTGAGGAACTCACGCTGGGGGCTGTGGTCGACCAGTTTACGAAACAACCGATTGCGGTTGGCAAACCGCTGGGCCTGCATCCCTTGCGGGGGACGCACCGAGACCGCGGCGCGGTCGGGATAGGGCAAGTTCATCGGCCCGTATTCGCTGCCAAAGAAACCGGCCGTGGTGAAGGCTTTGAGCTCCTCGCTTTCACCCACTCCTTCCAAGCGTTGTCCAATGTTAACAAACGCCGGCATCACCTCGTTTCGCGAGCCCAGTACGCGAGCCATCCATGATCCAATGTGGGGAGCCGCGACCGTTTGAGGCGGCACGTAACCGGTGTGCCAGTGGTATTGGTGGCGTGAGTGCAGGATGCTGCCGAGGTCGGGTTGGACGTGCGAGCGAATCAGTGTGCCTCGATCCATCACGCCCGCAATGTTCTCTAAGCCTTCGCAAATCTTGATCGAGTCGACCGCAGTATCAATGGCCGGGAACGTGCTGAGCATGTCGGCCACCGGCAATCCCTTTTCAAATGCGTGGTACCGTTTAGGATCGAACGTGTCTGGGGCCGCCATACCACCGGCCAACCAGACCAAGATACAGGCGTCGGCCGTCGGCTCGGGGTGTGTGATGACCTCCGTTGCCGAAGCGCATTGCCGGGGCGCAGCGCTCGCCATCGCGGCCAGCGACGCAGCGGAAAGTTGACGCAAGAAATCACGGCGAACGAGCGATTGGGGGCGGTTCGGATCGTCGGAAAAATGCATCAGGTTGACTCCGATAGTGTTGGCAAATACGTGGAGGGAGAGGCGGTGGACGTCCCGCAAAATCGGTCGTCCTTAGCGAATCAACATGAACTCGGGCAGCATGCAAATCGCCCACAACGCATCTTCGACCGCTGCTTGGCTAGGAGAAGCACCGAGTGCGCTTTGGAACAGGCTGGCTTCCGTGTCGGTGGGGTTACGCGTCAGGGCGTACTGAAACAAATGACGTACCAAGGCGTCGGTCGAGGACCACTCTTGCGTTAACCAGTGCCGAGCGCCTTGGGAAAACGAGTCTGCGAGCGAGGCGTCATTCGCTAGATCAATCGCCTCGAGTGTGGTGAGCGTCGTCGGACGCATCGAGACAATTTGGTCGCGAAGGGGACGGCCGAGCGATTGCATCAAAGCGTTATTCTTCATCAACGACGCTCGCACCATCGGTCGTTTGCGGGGGTGCTGCGTGATGTTTTCCAGCGTTGCCGCAGCGGCACGCTGGATCAATTCGCTCCAGCCGGCGACGGGCGTCACGATCGAGACGGCGTTCCATCCGTCGCTGGGCGAAGTGAGCTGCGATTTTTCGGCGGCCGGAATTTCCGGATTCCATTGCCATGAATCATCCGTTGCCAAAGAGAGTTGGCTGCCATCGGCAAGAGCGAGATTGGCGGCGAAAAATAAGCCCGCGGGGTTGGGGGCGTCCCCCGCGTTTTTGACATGAAATAACAGCTCGTTTTCGCCCGGTCGCAATAAACCGGCAAGTTCCACCGACACCAGCGTCGTCCAGTCCTTCGACGCACTCGCCTTGGTTCCATTGACGTAGAGCGTGAATTCGTTGTCGCACGTCACAACGGAGCCGCTGTAGTCCACATCGCTGGTTAATCGAAAGCGTTTACGAATCAGGAGTTCTTGGTTTGCCGCAGCGGTTTGCCCATCGGGACCACCCCAAATCCAGGCGGCGGTGGGCGTGGTGACATCGCGGATCGGTGAGTCATCAATGCTGCGTTTGACAGGGGCGTCAAACTTTTGTGGCGCGCTGTGGGTCAATTGCCACACGGCGTCCATGAATTGCTCGGCAGTCATGCGGCGCGCCCGTGGTCCGCGGTAAACATAGTCTTCACTGCGAGACTCGTCACGCGTGACTTCGGTTTTCGATTGGTAGGCTGCCGAAGTGGCGATCAAACGCAAAGTCGCTTTCACATCGTACTGGTTTTCAGCAAGATGAACGGCGAGGTAATCCAGCAGGTCCTCGCTCCATGGTTTGGATTGCATCGCGTCCAACGGCTGAACAATCCCCCGGCCCATCAAACGGTACCACAGCCGATTGACAATCGTGCGAGTGAACCGGCCGTTCTCGGGATGCGTAAGCAATTGGGCGAGTTGGGCAAGTCTTTCTTGACGCGGGGCTGATGCATCGATTTGTCCGAGTTCTGGGAACAACCATGACGCTTGCTGTGTTTCGCCAGTTGGCTTGTCACAGCGATACAACTCAAGTGGCGTTTCGGCGTAGATCGCAGCCAGCCCGTAGGCGTCTTTGAGTGTCCAACGATCGATGAAGCTGTCGTGGCACGAAGCACACTTCATGTTGATGCCGAGAAACGATTGCGAGATGCTTTGCGCGAATTGAATTTCAAGGGTCTGTCCCGCGCTGACGGTGCCTCGCCATTTGATGCCGTCGATGTAGCCGCGAGTTTCGTCCGATGTGGGGGCGACCAATTCGCGAGTGAGTTGATCGAAGGGTTTGTTTTCGACTAACGCGGTGTAAAGCCAGTGACTGATTTGTCGACGACCTTGGGTGATAAACCCGGTGCCGCTGTAATCATTGCGCAGCAGATCGTTGTAGAACGTCAACCAATGATCGGCGTAATCAATCTCGCGTGAGAGCAGTTCATCGACTAAGCGTGTCCGTTTATCGGGTGAGGGATCCTCAAGAAACGTGGCAAGCGCAGCGGGCGTGGGGAGCAGACCGATGAGGTCTAAGTGGACGCGGCGAAAGAAGACGGAGTCTTCGATCGGCGCGAGGCGTGGTGTGCCGTGTGCCGCTTGGTCCGCATCGAGAATGCGATCCAGCGGATGGTCGCGTCCATCGACGCTGGGGGGGAGCTCCGGTTTGCGCGGCCGTAGCGGCGGTTCGTAGCTTTGGATGGCAAACGTAAAGTCTTCGTCCCAGGGCATCCCCTCATCGATCCAGCGGCGAATCAACGCCGTCTCCGGCGTGGTCAAACGAGGCCGATCCGGCGGTGGCATTTGGATCGCGGGGTCTTGGGATGTGATCAACCGAACCAGCTCGGAGCTGGACGAGGCATTCGGCTCGAGCATGCCGGAATCGAGAGCGGAGCTGCGCGTATTGAGCGAAAAATCGCCTTCGGCCTCGCGTCCGCCGTGACAAATGACACAGTTCCGCTGCAAGATCGGCACGATTTCATGAACGAAATCGACGGGCTCCTGACCGCGGGTCGTGTCGCCCGAGCTGGCGATGATCAGCGCTAGAAACGCGGCGGCAATGCGAAATCGCGAGCGTGTTTGGCACATCGTTAGCAATGAAGTGGGGGAAGGGCGAGCGTAAAATGAACAAGCGACGAAGGGGGACGAAGGGGCCTGTGTCGAAGCGGCTGTGTCGAAGGGGGACGCGTCGAAGCGGCTGTGGGGGGCGAGCACAGAGGGGCGAGCACGGAGGGGCGAGCACGGGTGGCAAACGACCCTGATGGACAACATCTCATTGTACTGGTGTGGAGCACGCCAGGTTGGAATCGATGGGGTTTCTTGCGGATTCGGCAATCGCCGCGGCGTGACGCGGTGGATAAATACAGCCGGGGCGTCGCCTAGGCAGCAAACGGGAATTGGAGAAAATTGTCGCACGATTTAGCCGATTGGGGGTGCCCCAATGGCAATACCGCGGCAGGGAAAGAAAGATTCGGATGAGCGACTGGGAGCCCACTTCTTGGAAATCCAAACCGACGTTACAGCAGCCGACGTACGGAGATTCTGCGGCGTTTGACGAGGTCGTTCAGCGTTTAGGGGAGCGTCCACCCCTGGTCACCGGGTGGGAGGTCGAGCGATTGAAGACTCAGCTCGCGCTGGCGGCCAATGGGGATGCGTTTTTGTTGCAGGGCGGAGACTGTAGCGAGAGTTTCGATGCATGTCGTGCCGACCCCATTGAAAAGAAGTTGAAGGTCCTGCTTCAGATGAGTTTGGTGTTGGTGTATGGGTTGAAAAAGCCGATCATTCGGGTGGGGCGGATCGCGGGCCAATATGCCAAACCTCGCTCTAATGATCTCGAAATACGTGATGGGGTCTCGTTGCCGTCGTACCGAGGTGATTGTGTCAATCGCAGTCCCTTCACTAGCGAAGATCGCCAACCGCGCCCTGAGAATTTGCTCACTGCGTATGATCGATCGGCTCAAACGTTGAACTATCTCCGCGCGTTGACCGAAGGTGGCTTCGCTGACTTGAAGCATCCCGAAAACTGGGAGCTCGATTTTGTTACGTTGTCCTCTCGTTCGGACGAGTATCATCAAATGGTGCGAGGGATTGGGGACTCGTTGAATTTCTTGGATGTGCTCGGCGGCGTGACACGGGCCGAGTTGTCTCGGGTCGATTTTTACACATCGCACGAAGCGTTGTTGCTCGCCTACGAAGCATCATTGACGCGGCGTGCGATTGGCCGCAGCGGTTGGTACAACCTCGGCACCCACTTTCCCTGGATCGGCGATCGCACTCGGGCTATCGACGGAGCGCACATCGAATATTGTCGGGGCATTAAGAATCCGATTGGTGTCAAAGTTGGACCGAGCATGACGCCCGACGGTTTGCGGGAGTTGCTCGAGGTGCTCAATCCTGATCGCGAAGCGGGGCGGATGACCTTGATCTGTCGCTTCGGAGCGAGCCAAATCCAGTCCTCGCTGCCACCGTTGATCGCGGCGGTGCAATCGTCAAAGCAGCCGGTGTTGTGGTCCGTTGATCCGATGCATGGCAACACGATCACCACGGCCGAGGGAATCAAGACACGCCACTTTGATCAAATTTTGGACGAGGTGCGCGACTCATTCGCCATTCATGCTCAACACGGCACGGTCGTCGGCGGGATTCATTTAGAGTTGACCGGCAACAACGTCACCGAGTGCATCGGCGGGGCTGGAGGGCTAAGTTCCACCGATCTAGCGACCGCGTACGAGAGCAACGTGGATCCTCGGCTGAACTACGAGCAAGCGATGGAGATCGCGTTTCAGATCGCGGGTCAGGCGAGAGGATCGTGAGCGGTTTTGCAAAGCCGTCGGTGTCGTCGCAAAGCTCGACGCCTGTGGTGACGGGGCCAGTGAATCATTCGTCGACTTCGGGAAGCTTAAGCTTGGCCTTGTTCTTCTCGTAGAACTTGGTGATATCCATGCCGCCTCGCTGTTCCTCTTCAAGCAACTTGATGCGTGACTCGAGGCGTTCGATGCGGCGAGCCAATTGTGGAATGATCTCGTGATCACGGCTCGCCTTCTTCAGGCGAGGGACGGCGGGGTAGCCGAGATGCCGCTGCATCGCGGCGAACAGATAGAGGGGCTCTTTGCGGCGATTGCCGAAGGCGATTCGCCCCTCTTTCTGGCCAAACAGAAATGGGCCTTTGTCATCGAGCGATTGCCCCGCCTCGAGCAAACGGTTGCGATAGTCATCGCTGGCCAGGAACATCAGGTCGCCGAAGTCAATCAGTCCCACTTGAGCGCGGACCAGCAAGATCCACTTTGCCCACGTAGAGTCATACATCGGATCGGAGCTTACCGCAGTCAAGCCTTTGTCGTAGTTGAGTCGGTTGCGACAAAGGGCTTCGAATTGGAACAGGAATAGTCCTGCCGGCGTTGCTTCGGTCGCGCGATACTTGGCATCGGCTTCGAGGATATGCAGCGCGATTCCGATCGTGAACCGGCCGGTTTCGCTCTCCGCTTCTTCGATCAAGTACGTTTGAAACGTGTTGAAGTAATGGCTTAGCTTGCGCATCGCGGGAGCCATTGTGCCGGAGTGCTTCAGTTCGGTGAGCAAGTACTCGACGGCCATCGGCAATTTCGTCGTCGCGAGTAGCTCGAAGCGTGTCTGTTCCAACAGCTCTTGCATTGGCATGTTTTCGCCAATGCGTTCTTTTAGCAATTGAAACAGATAGCCTTGTTCGATGTATTCCGTGCGATCCAACAAGGCGGGCGATGGGGGCTCGGGCGCAGCGGTCATAGCGATGTCCTAAAGCGCCGTTTCCATGGCAATGGCGAGGTCTACAGTTTGCGGAAGACGACACACGCATTATGGCCGCCGAAGCCGAAGCTATTGCTCATTGCAACGTGGACGTCACGTTGCTTCGCAACGTTCGGGGTGTAGTCCAAATCGCAAGCGGGGTCGGGCGTGTCATAATTGATTGTCGGCGCGATCAGCGAATTTTCAATGGTTTTGCACAGGATAACCGCTTCGATTCCGCCACTGGCTCCGAGCGAATGCCCCAGCGAGCTCTTGGTGCTACTGATCGAGGTTTGGTAAGCGTGCTCGCCAAAGACCGTCTTGATCGCTTGCGTTTCCGCCTTATCCCCAAGTGGCGTGCTGGTGCCGTGGGCATTGATGTAGTCAATCGAGGCTGGCTCGATTCCGGCATCGTCGATCGCCGCTTGCATGGCAGCGGCGGCGCCCAGCCCGGCGGGATCGGGCGCGGTGATGTGTCCTGCATCGCTGGTCGTGCCGTAGCCAATGATCTCGGCGTAGATTCGAGCGCCGCGTGCACGGGCGTGTTCAAGTTCTTCGAAGACCAAGACTCCGGCGCCCTCGCCGAGCACGAAGCCATCGCGATTGGCATCAAACGGGCGACTCGCCGCCGCCGGATTGTCGTTGCGAGTCGAGAGCGCCTTCATGTTTTGGAATGCGGCCAGTCCCATTCGCGTGATTGCAGCTTCGGTACCGCCTGTGATCACCAAGTCGGTTTCGCCGAGTTGGATGCTGCGCATCGCTTCGCCCATGGCGTTGGTCGCACTGGCGCAAGCGGTTGCGACCGCAAAGTTGGGGCCTTTCAGCCCGTGAGTGATCGAGATGTTGCCACCGGCGGCGTTCAACATCATCTTGGGAACCGTGAAGGGGCTGACGCGATCAGGTCCCTTGGTGATCATTTTCTCGATCTGGACCTCAATTTCGCCGAGGCCGCCGATGCCTGAACCGAGGATCACGCCACATTTGTGTCGATCCAAGGCAGTAAAGTCAATCGCTGCGTCGGTGATCGCTTGCGCAGCGGCGTGGACCGCGAACTGAGTGAACCGATCGAGTCGTTTCGCTTCGCGATGATCGACCACGCCCGTGACATCAAAATCAGGAATGTCACCACCAAAGTGAACTTTGTATTGGCTAGTGTCGAGCGTGGTGAGGTCGTGGATCCCCGATTCGCCCGCAGTTAACCGTTCCCAAAATTGCGGGACGTCCACTGCGAGTGGCGAGACCACACCAAGTCCAGTAATTACGATGCGACGTTCCGACCGGGCTTGCATCAAGAAGGCCTGTGGAGGTTAAGGAGGAATAAGATGAGAAGATAAAATAAATGCCGCCTCGACATGTGAGGTGAACCAAAATGGGGTTACACCGACATCTCACGGGCGGCAAGAGCGTCAACAATCGAATTGTTGGTTAACATTGCTGGAACGGAACGAAGCCGGCCATCAAACACAGACAGCCTTAGGCGTCATCACCTTTGGCGTTCTCGATAAAGTCGACTGCCTCACCCACCTTTTGGATTTTCTCAGCGGCTTCGTCGGGAATACTAATGTCGAACTCTTCTTCGAGTTCCATCACAAGTTCCACGGTGTCCAGTGAATCAGCACCGAGATCGTTCACGAAGGAAGTTTCTCGAGTAATCTTGTCTTTGTCGACGCCAAGTTGTTCAGCAACGATATCGACAACGCGTTCTTCGACGCTAGCCATGGGCTATCTCCGGGGGAAATGTCAGCAAGTTTGTTAGGGTAAATGGGATGAGGGGGGACCCGAGATAACTCGAGTCTACCCATCCGGTCTTTACGAAGGCTCAATTTTCATTGCCGGCTCCGTTTTATGGGCCTAGCCTTGTTCCAAGGTTTAGAGCCCGGCGGCGACCAATGCATTCGCCGAAAAGATAGGTCAAAAAGCTAAATCACGTCAATACACCGATAGGCTCTACAAGGTGGAAGTATTGTGATTTTCGCAAAGGCAATCAATCAGGCTAAGGATTGATCGCCGGTTTGGCCCTTCTTATGCAACGAGGGGGGGACGCGGCGGCGGTTTTGCCGCTTAGCCAATCATGCCGCCGTCGACGACGATGGTTTGACCCGAAATGTAGCCTGCGTCCTTGGCTGCGAGGAATAATACCGCAGCCGCAACTTCTTCGGGTTGGCCGACTCGTTTCGCAGGAATTCGCTTCTGAACCTCCGCGAGCACAACGTCACCCAGTTCCGCTGTCATCTCGCTGGCGATGAATCCAGGAGCGATGGCGTTGACGGTGACACCGCGGCTCACTAGCTCTTTGCTGAGAGTGCGAGTCAGTGCAATCATCCCCGCTTTGCTAGCCGAGTAGTTGGCTTGACCTGGGTTTCCGATCATTCCCGAGATACTGGCCATGTTGATAATTCGGCCATACTTCTTTTTCCGCATCAAACCAGCCGCGGCGCGACAGCATACGAAGCAGCTTGTCAGGTTCGTGGCAATCACGTCGTCCCATTCTTCGTCGGACATGCCCCGCATCAATTTGTCGCGGGTAATTCCGGCGTTATTGACCAGAATGTCGAGTCGACCGTGCTTTTTAGCGGTGTCTTCGATCGCTGCGGCGGCCGCTGCGCGATCGGTAACGTCGACCGACATTGCCTCGGCCGAGCCACCGGCAGCTTCGATCTCGCTGACCGTCGATGCCAGTTTGTCGGCGTTTCTCGCCAAACAGACAACGTGGGCCCCGTTCTGGGCCAACGCGACGGCAACGGCTTTACCAAGTCCTTGGGATGCTCCGGTGACGATCGCCACTTGGCCTTTCAGGTCCACTGCGATAGATAATTGCATGATGCGTTTGTCTTTCTAGATCAAAGAGTAAGTGAGCGTGGAGCGGGTGATCGTGGGCCTAGCCGAATCTGCCCGCAGTCTTGATTTTGTGGTGATTCCCAAGCCTTTGCCGGGAAGCAAGCCATCGTAACGGCATTCGCCTTGGCCGGTTGGCTCGAAATTTCGGAGGGTGCGGTTGTGTGCTTGCGGTCGATACGAGCTGAAAGGATGAGCAACCGATCCGCAAACTTGGGGCAAAAACGCCGCTAGCACCGTTGACGCAAGGTTTCAGCACCGGTGCTCAGGGCGTCTGGGAGTGCTCAACCGTCCCCAAAACCTTCGGTGGCGAGTTTGCGATGGATTCGCTTCAAGGTGCCCTGCAGGACTCGACCGGTGCCGGCTTCCAGGAATCCCTCGATGCCGTCGTCCATCATCTTGCGGACCGACGCTTCCCACAGGACTGGGTTGACGACTTGTCGGCTCAGTAGATTTTTGATCTCGGCTGCGGATTGATGTGGGGCCGCATCCACGTTGCTGTAGACTGGGATTCGCGTGTCTTGGATCTCAATCGCCTCGAGCGCTTCACCAAGTTTCGCTACCGCCGACTGCATTAGCGGCGTGTGGAAGGCTCCGGCAACGCTCAGTCGGATCGTCTTCATCGCGCCCGCGTTTTTGGCGACTGGCTCGACGCGTTTCAATGCCGAAACGTGTCCGGAAATCGCAATGTTCCCGGGGCACAGCAGGTTGGCCGGTTGCAGTACCTCGTCACCTTGGCGGCACTCATCGCAAACCGCTTGCGCGGTTTCCAGGTCCAAGCCAAGGATGCTTGCCATCCCGCTTTCAGCGGCATCGGAGGCAGCTTGCATCGCTTCGCCACGACGTTGGACGAGTCGAACCGCGTCTTCGAATTGGATGCCACCGGCGAAACAGACCGCGGTGTATTCACCGAGGCTTAGCCCCGCGGTTGCTTTGATCGAATCGGAAAGCTCGGGGCGTTCGCTAAGCAACACTTCGGCCGCCGCCATGCCCACGACGAAAAGTGCCGGTTGGCAAAATTCGGTCGCGTTTAGCTTGTCTTCGGGGCCTTCAAAGGAAAGTGCCGCCAGATCGTAGCCAAGGATTTCCGAGGCCGCGTCATAGCGAGCACGAGCCTGTGGGTAATTTTCGCACAGCCATCGGCCCATGCCGATATTCTGAGCACCTTGGCCCGGGAATAGAATAGCAACAGAGTCAACGTTGAGCGCCACAGTAGCCCCTTCTCCGAGATGCAGCGACCTTGGTAACAAGGTCACGCGTCAAGTGATACTTACTCGTCGAACGAATTTATCGAGTTTTATTCGCTAGTCGATTCGACGACCGTGCGGCCTTGGTAATACCCACACTTTGGACAGATCACGTGCGTTGGCACGGCAGAACTGCATTGTGGGCAATAGGCAACTTGGCGCTTCTTGACGCGGTCGTGGGATCGGCGTTTGCCGGTACGGCTATTGGAATGTTTTCTTTTTGGGACAGCCATCGCTGGGGGTCCATAAGTAGCAGGTTTTAGATGGAATCGAGCGGCGTATCGTAGGAACTTTCATGTAGGATCGTCAACGCGGCACGGGGCCTTTCTTCTGAATTTGGCCTAAATGGTGCAAGATAATCCCGAATCGGGGGTTGAGAGCCTCGTTTTTGGACCGTTTGTAGCGGTTGATCGCGTTGCGGGAGCTGGACAGGCAGACAATTTGGCCGAGGAGATCCGCAAACCAGACCCTCGAAATGCATCGTTAATGCCGAGTTGCTTCCCGCTGCGGAGGGGGCGTTCGCTTGCTGGGGCCGCCCTCTAAGCCGGTTTGAATGCGACCATCATCCCCAAGTTCACTCGGGTTGCCGCGATAAACGTGAACTGGATTTTCCCGACTCCCGCATCGGTCAGTAGAGATTCGGCTTCCTTGAGCGTCTTCATTGCTCCGCCGGGCGTCTCGATTTCCAGCTTCAATGCCTCGGTGCTTTCCGACAAATTGGGCTTCGTCGGCCCGCGAAACAAATCAATCACGACCAGTCGTCCGCCCGGTCGCAAGCAGGAAACCGCTTGGTTTAGCAATTGTGTTTGTTCGGGGGGAGTTAGAGCAAATAACCGCTGGGCCACCAAGACAATGTCGAAATCGTTCGCCAGCGGTGGCTTCGCAGTCAGTTCGGTGGAGGCTGGATCGGCTTCGATTGCGGTAAATCGCTCGCTCAAACCGATCGATTCTGCCATGCTTTTGGACGCGGTGAGGGGACCGGGGAAGTCCACCGCGGTGATCGTGGCCTGGGCATCTCGATGTGCCATCGCGCAGCTCCAGACGGCGGAACCACAACCGAGGTCAAGAATTTTCGGGCCCGCAACTTCCCCCTCGCCACCAACGTTCAGCATTTCGGCAGCTTGCATCGCCGCTGGGGTGTGTACCCACTGAGTCGCAGCGGTTTGGTCAAAGTACTCGGTGCCGCCCACGCTGGTTCGCGTTTGTTTTCCCAGCATGCGCGTGCTCAGCTTTGCCCAGCGATGGTCGCCTAGGTCTTTGTCGTATTGGCATAACAACTGGGCCGCTTGGGACAATGCGTAGTCATCATCGTACTTCTCAACGATCCCAATCGCATTCAAGGCGTCCAACAGCAATTGCGTTGGTTTGGGGACCAGCGAAAGCGTGTTGCAAAGTTGTTCCGCGGTGTGTTGCCCGCCGCGAAGTTGGTCCAATAATCCGGTTTCGCGTGCGGCGCGAAGCAAATGCGAGACCGCGTTGATCTGCATGAGCTCGTGATATTGGTCTAGAGTCTTGTCTCTCGAAGTCATCGTTTGCGTGTCGCAGATGGGGGAGCGGATGGGAGCAGCGAAACGGTGATTCTGAAGCGAAACGCGTTCCATTCCAAGCCGAGGCAGACGAAGTTTACGGCGCGCGGGTGACTCACGCCGCTACCCGGCGACGCGAACTTGGGCTATCACCATTGCGATCAGCATCAGCTCAATCCTGATTGCGATCAGCCCAATCCAGTCCAGCCCCGTCCAGTCCAGCCCCGTCCAGGCTAGCCCTGCCCTTTGGTCCAATTAAGCCATTGGGTGATGTACGCGGCCGGCACGGCTCGGAACGCCGTTTGGAAAGCTTGCTCAAACGGTTGGCCTTCGTTCAGGTTCCGAATCAATGCGTCAAAGCTTTTGCGGCGAGTGCGATCCATCATCGAGGTGGCGATCGCCATACCAATGCGATCGGTTTGTTCGGGTTTGAGTTTTTCATCGAGAAACTGTTTTGCATCCTTCACCGCCACCACCGCGGCGAAGATCTCAGCGTCTTCGCGGCGCTTGGCATCGCGATCGATTTTCGTCCCCGATTTCGCGAAAACGCTCACCCCTACCCCTTCGGCAAACCAGCGTGGGACGTCGATCCCGCGAGTCGCCACCGCAAGGCTGACGATGGGCGAGATGAGTCGGGTTTGGATCTCTTCGTCGCTGTCGCGGTCGGTCGCGACGATCGCGATGTAGGCATTGATGCCATCGAACTTCCAGTGACCGTTCCAGTGGGAAGGCACGTCGCGAGCCTCGATCATCTTGGCAAATTCGCTGTAGTCATAGCGCCGAGGCATCACAAAAATTGTTGCTTTGCCATGAAAATACTCTTCCCCGTCGGGCGCGGTCACCACCGTCTTGGCCCATTTGATTTGTTCTTCGGCTTTCGATGCGACCAATTCCATCGTCGCTTTGGAAGCCGTTCCGGTCACAAAGAAGTGGTCGGTCGCGACCGAGTGCATTTCACCCCCACTGGCGTTGACGAGTTTTAAGTTGTCTTGGGCATCTTCCTCTCGTTTCGCACTAATTTCGCTGGGGGAGGCTTGGGACATCCAGGCCAATTTGCTCATCACGTCGAGCCGTTGATCCTTGCTGGCACCATCGAGCGTAGCGCCTTCGTTGATCCAAGTCGAAATCAATTGAATCGCGTCTTCGGAAAACGCAGGGCGTCCTCCGGCTGGCATGCGATCGCCGACGGTCCCACGCAATTTTTTGATCAACAAACTGTCCGCCGCGTTGCCTGGAGTGATCATTGCACCGCTGTCGCCGCCTCGCATCATGCGAGCGAATGTCTCGATTCGTAGCCCTCCACGCGTCTGCATCGCATCGATGTGGCAACCTGTGCAGCCTTCGACCAGCAGCGGAGCGATGTCGCCCGCAAAGCTGACCGTTTCTTTCCCCGTCGCCTGTTTGATTTCCGGCATCGCCGTTTTCATCGGCGCATCGACCGGGGCCACGCCAGCACCTGCGGTGAGCGGGGCGGTGGGATCGTTCCCGTCGAACTTCGCGCCGGCATTGATCCATGTCTTGAGTGTGAGTAGCTCTTGCGGCGGGACGCTTCCGTTGGGCGGCATCGCTCCCGATTCGATCACCTCGACTAAAACGCTATTGAGGACATCCCCAGCAAAGACAACGGCACCCGCTTTAGAGCCTTTCATCAATGCTTGGTAGTTCCCCATGTTGAATCCTCCCTTGGATCCGGTGACGTGGCAATTGCCACAGCGGCCGACCAGGATCGGGGAGACGTGCTTCGTGAAGCTGATCCCTGCGGTGAAGTCCGCCGCGGCGGGGGGCTGACCGGGCTGCGGACTTTTCATCGGCTCGGTCGCGTTTTTCTCGGCAGCCATCTCGGTATCGGACGCTTCTCCGCTGGGGCGAGCCGGACGACGAAACGGAGGTACCGGGGCGCCTTCGAGTTCAAGCATCGCATGCGCGGTGGAAATTCGCTTCATGGACGGTTCGAGGGCGTCGAACAATTCCGTGGAGCCGACCTTCATGCCAATTTCGATTTGCGTCATCGCGCGTTCGATCGCCTCAGCCGAAGCGGCGAAATTGCCCGCTTTGTATTCCGCCCCCGCCGTGCGGAGGGTCTGGTTGACCGTATTGACCAGCTGTTTTTCGCGGGCATTTAGCTCCGCAGCACGCGATGTCGCTCCCAGAATCAGGGCCGAAAATAGTAAGACAGATAAGACCAGATAACGCATCTGTAAAGAACCAAGGCGAGGATACGGGATAGCAATACGGCCAAGCAGTGAACGCAACTGCTCATTATAAAGTACCCGCCAAGCGATTTCGTCTGTGAAATGATGCCCCAAGGTGAATTCACGCTCCGTGATTCTCCCTTTAATCGGAGCGACCGTTAGGGGGACAAGGGGACAAGGGGACAAGGGGACAAGGAGAGTGGGAGACAAGGAGACAAGGAGACAAGGAGACAAGGAGACAAGGAGAGTGGGAGAGTGGGAGAGTGTCTTGGTGTGCCCTCCTTTTGGGAGGGGTGGGCGTATTGGCGGCCGGGGAGGGGGCGATCGAGTAATCCCGGTTCGAACGACTGCGCACGGTAGGCCCCCAAAAAATCTCGCTGAAGGCTCGGTTTTTGACCCTCCTAGCACCGGCCGGGCGGAGCAAGTGGTTGTCGCAGCGGTCTAGAACAGCCGCGACAGGTCGCTCGGCAATTTGCTGGCTTGGTGAGACATCGCGGCGTTTAGAAGCTCGATCGCCACTCGCGACTCGAGCGTCACTCCGGCGCGGACGCCGACACAGGGGTCGTGACGCCCTTTGACGAGCTCGAATTCGATCTCTTCGAGGTTCTTGCGAACCGATTCTTGCGGCTGATTGATCGTCGAGGTCGGTTTGAATCCGACCTGCATCACCAACGGCATTCCGGTCGTGATGCCGCCAATCATGCCGCCATGGCTGTTGCGGACGTAGCCGCTGCGGCGAATCGGGTCGTTGTTGTCGCTGCCGAGTCGTTGGACCACCTCGCGTCCCGCACCGACTTCGCACGATTGGACCGCATTGAGTCCGCCCAGCGCTCCCATCAATCGCACTTTCAAGCTTTGGTACAGCGGATCCCCTAGTAGCGGCGGTACGTTGACCGCGACGACTTCGACCATTGCGCCGAGTGAATCGCCCTTCATCCGCGTCTGTTTGATCAGCTCGCCTGCTTCCTCAGCGAACTCCGAATCGATCGAATGAATGGTGGCAGCCGTCAAGGAATCTTCGAGTTTTGCGATCACGTCGGCCGCAATCGGTTGCCGTTGTCCGTCCTGCATCAACTCGGCGACTCGATCCGCCAAACTTTGTTTTGCCTTCAGCGATCCAACTTGCGAGATCGACGACAGGATCACGGTGCCAAACTTTTCCGCCAGCAGGATCCGCGCAATTGAGCCGCCGACGACATCCGAGATCGTCGCTCGGTAGCTCGACCGCCCGCCGCCACGGACATCGACAAACCCAGCGGATTTATGGAATTTGACTAAGTCGGTGTGTCCTGGGCGGACTTCGCCGGTAGGCCCGGAAAATTGGGTGTAGTCGCCTGACTTTTTCGAGGTCGAAAGCACCATTGCGGCGATCGGTTCGCCCGTGGTGTAGCCCTGCTCGTATGCTTCGCTCTCGAAGGTATCGCCATCGAGTTGGACGCAGACCTTGCCGCCGCCGAGCAGTTGATCGGTGTCGTTTTGGAACAGTCCCGATAGAAAGACAACCTTGTCTTTCTCGTTACGGGGTGTCCCGTGCTTGTTGCCGCCCGGGCGACGGCGGTCGAGGTACTTTTGCACATCGACACGGCGAATCATTTGACCTGCTGGGCAGCCGAAGACGATGGTCGTTACGGCTGGACCATGCGATTCGCCCGCACCGGCAACGCTGAAGAGTGGACCGCCAAGAATTTCCATCACACAATCTCAATAGACACAAGCAACAAGAGGACAACGGACTGTTATCGTCGCGACTTCGTCGCGATCTGTCGACCCAGTCCGATGTTGGCTCGTGCCAAAATTAGGCACGCCGGAACAATCGCTGGCCGATTGTCGCTGATCGCTCCGCGATCAGAACGATGCAGAACGATGGATCGAGGAGTGATCCACGACATTGTTGGTTCCGACGTTCCTCATCGCTGCACCACAAAAAACATCGCTGCACCGCAAAAAACGCAAGGCGTCTAGGGCGTCGCCTTGCTCATGTTGTCGATCAAGCGTCCGACGTACTTGCCGACGCGTGGAGGTGGCTGTTTCAAAGATCGGGGCAACGCCGCAATCTGTTTCTTCCGTTTCGCGTCGAGCGGAGCCCCCAAGTCCAGCACATTCAACGCCTCGACGGCAGCAAAGTGCCCTACCCTTTCCACGTTGGCTAGTTCCAGTAGCCGCTCGGTCGCCGCTTGCTGTTCCGCCATACCTCCGATGATTTGAATCGCTTCACACGCAGCGATCGCGACGCTTGGTGATTTGTCGTTCATCGCGTGCTTGACCGCTTGGATTGCGGCGGGAGTGTTCGAGCCGCGAAGTCCAATGCCGCGGACCGCCCAAAATCGAATCACCGCATCCTTGTCAGCGGAAAGCTCGATCGCTTTTTCGGTTGTCATGTCACTGTTGACATCCGTCGCATCCAGAGCGGTTTGAGCAAGGCGTGTCATCAGTTCGGGATGGTTTACCGCAAATTCGCGAGGCGACTCATCCTCCGCGACCACGCGGTGCATCTCGGCTTCCGGAAACATGCCCATGTCGCCGGTTTCGATCATCCAGCGGTGAACGGCATCTCGCATCATGCTAACCCGATCGGCGTGGGCGGCATCGCCAGCAATATTTTTGACCTCATCTGGATCACTTTCCAAATCAAACAATTCTTCGACCGGTTTGGGCTGCCAAAACTTTGCTTGGTCCTCGTTCAATTTGCCCTCATCAAACATTTGTTTCCAAACGCGAGTCGTGGGGGTTTGGAACATGTAATCGACATGTTTTAAATAAGGACGCTCGGGATAGAAGTGTCGCATGTAGACATAACGGCCATCGGTACAGCTACGAACCATATCGATACGCTCGTCCATTCGTCCCCGCCAGCCGAACAAATACGGCTTAGCGGGGCCCGCGAACGCTCCGGCAAACGGGACTCCTTGCATGTTCGCAGGCGGTTTTACCCCTGCTAAGCTGATCACCGTTGGGGCCAGATCGACGAACGAAACCAACTGAGTTGACTCGCCACCGGGCATGTAGTCCTGGGGGGCAAGCGAACGAAATTGCTCGGGCACATGGACCAACAATGGCACACGTAATCCCGAATCGAACGGCCAACGCTTGCTGCGAGGCATCCCGCTGCCGTGGTCGCCGTAATAAAAAATGATCGTCGAGTCAGCGAGACCATCGGCTTCGAGGTCTTTCAAGACGCCGCCGACCATCTTGTCCATCTCCGTCAGCTTGTCGTAGTACTGAGCCCAGTCATGACGTACCTCGGGTGTATCGGGGTGGTACTTGGGCAGCGGTGCTTGGGCGGGATCGTGCACCAACGTATGCGGACGTTTGCGAATTTGACTTTCGTGGCTGATCGTAAAATTGATCACCGACATAAATGGCGTCGCCTCGGTCGGACGACGTCGCCAGGGCGATTTGCCGCCGCCCTTTTGCCAGCCCGCATCGTCGTTGGCAAAGTTGTAGTCGGTTTTAGAGTGGTTGGTGCAGTAATAGCCCGCCTCGCGAAGGACTTGCGGATACAGTTTCATGTCGGCGGGCAATCGAACCCCACTTCGCATGTGGTGTCCCCCCAAGCTGGTCGCATGCATTCCGGAGATGAGGGTCGTACGGGCTGGAGCACAAACCGGCGCATTGGACCAACAGTGGCGGAACCTCAATGACTTTTTTGCCAACGCGTCAATATTCGGCGTGTCGGCATAGCGATCGCCATAGCATCCGAGTTGAGGCCCGTTGTCTTCGCTGGTGATCCAAAGCAGGTTTGGCCGCAGCGGCTCCGCGGCGACCGAACGCTGGATTCCCAGCCCCCCAAGCAAACAGAGTCCCGCGATCAGGATTCGATTGACAGTGCTGACGTTCATAGAAATGTCGCCTGAGGTGGAGGATCGCTATCGCGGTGGATCACATGATCGCAGCCGAGCATGGAGGGGGGAGAATGCGATGGCTTGGTTTGTTGGTGTTCTTTGCGGTTTGCCCGGATTTGGAAAAGTTCTCGGGTCGTGCGCGTCGAAACTATTGTAGCTTCGTCCTGTTCGTTGTGTTGGCCATGCAAACCGTAGCGTGTGCTTTGTGGTGGATCTGGCTTCGTTGTCGCGAGGTTTTCATCACGTCGTGGGATCGCCGGCGCCGTGATCATCGGATCGTTCGTGATAAACCGAATCGTGGCGGATTACTTCAGTGCTTTCAGCGTCGGTTTGTGCCAGCACGCAGGCGGATAATGGCGAAACCATCTTATGTACTAAACAATAATCTGCGTTAGGCAGCTGTGGGGGAACCGAAGATGCTCTATTTGCCAACCTACACCGTGCAATCGGTGCACGGGCTTCAGCAAACGTTTCAAGTCAGTGCAAACGGAATGGTCGATACCGGGGGGCTGTTCGTGATGAATTCCACCACGACGACCCCCGAAGTCGAAGGTGAGCCGCCATGCGACCCAACCGGGGCGACCCAAGCTCAGCCATCCGACGCTCGACCTCCCCAAGCTCGCTAGTTGAGGCCACCGGAGGCTTCAAAAAGCTTCAGTGCGTCGACGGTCGGTTTGACGTCGTGAACACGGATCACTTGCGCACCCGCGGCGGCCACGGCTAAAGAAACCCCTAGGGTTGCGGCGGTACGGTCGGCTAATGGATCGCCAATCAGTTTGGCGATGAAGCCTTTTCGCGAGTGTCCGATCAACAACGGCGATCCAAGCTCGACGAACCGCCGCGTCGCTCGCAGCAAGGTCAAGTTGTGCTCGTGCGTCTTGCCGAAGCCGATTCCGGGATCCAAGCAAATGCGGTCGCGACGGATTCCGATGCGCTCACATGCTTGCAATCGCTCGACCAGATATCGTTCGATCTCCGCCACCACATCTTCGTAGCAGGGATCGTCTTGCATCGTTTGCGGGGTGCCCTTCATATGCATGACGCACACGCCGACGCTTCGTTGGCGCGCAAGTTCGCCCATCAACGGATCGCCTTCGAGTCCGGTTACATCGTTGATGATCTCGGCTCCCGCATCGAGAGCTCGTTCGGCGACTTCGGCCTTGGACGTGTCGATGCTGATTGGGATCGTCAATCGTCCGGCCAACTGCTCGATCACGGGCAATACGCGCGAGGTTTCCTGTTCGGCCTCGACGACATCGCTATAGGGCCGTGTGCTCTCGCCGCCGATGTCGATGATGTCGGCGCCGTCGGCCTCCATTTGTAGTGCGACGCGGACCGCGTCTTCGACTTGCCGGTGGGCTCCCCCATCGGAGAAACTGTCGGGCGTGACGTTCAAAATCCCCATCACCAATGGGCGTCGAGCGAACTCCAAACGGCGGCGGCCGATATCCCAGCAATCACAGCGTCGTGGCACGCGGCAATCGCGCGCAGCAGAATGAGCATCAGCGGGGGACTCGAGGGGGCGATCACTAGCAGACATCAAACGAAACAGCCATCACGTCAAAAAGAGTGCAATCAAGAACGCTTGTTTAGCGCTGGTTGCATTCTACTACGGATCGGCTTACCAGCGAAGTTCCATCTGCGAAACCACTCGCTGAGCGAGCTTGTCGATCGCGTCTTGCATTGCCGTATCGATCGATTGCCCCGCTTCGGGGACGAACCGCGAATCTTGGCTGAACGAAATCGTGATGCCACTATTGGGAACGACGGTGTTCTGCATCAACTTTTCACCGCGGCGGCTAACCCAGTCTGCTTGGGCCGAGATCGTGGCATCGAGCGCCCTCGGGTCGTCGGAGGTTGTTTCGGACAACACGACCTTGTTCTCGCCGGTCAGTCGGACGAGCAACGTGCTGTCGGCATTCGGGTCAGAAACCACCTTGAACGGGGTGCGGCTTTCGATCTCCTTGACGAGCGCGAGTGACAACCGCGGTCCCAAGTCATGGCGAAACGTGGTGTTGCGAACCATCGGCACATGCACGGTGCGGATGTCCGATCGATACAGCGACGAGGGGCCGTACTGGTACAACGAGCATCCACCGCACCAGCAAAGCGAGATCGCAATGATGGGGAATAGGCAGGCACGAAGCGTACGGTTGATTTGATTCACGAGTCGATTCACCCTTGCGGTCGCCTACCTTAGCATCGTGGCGCCTTCGGACTCCGGACGCTTGCTGCCATCTTCGAAGGTGGTTTCCAGCGGAGTGGAGCTTTTGGAGTCCGGAAAAACGGTGGTCAGCCACGACAGACGTGGTGTGGGAACGTCAGGTAGTTTTTCAATCTCAGCTAAACGCGTCCGCGCCGTTTCAGCATGCGGCGTATCTTGGTGCATCGTCAGCAATTGTTGGTAGTAGTACCTTGCCGCACCATACTCTTTTTTGTTCTCACGAAAACGAGCCCGGCTGGCTAGGCGTTCTGCGTGATGGAACGAGATCTCCGCGGCAGCACGAGCGACGATGTCGTTGTACTTTTCGTCCTGCAGTTTGTCGGGAAAACGAGTGCGCGTTTGCTGTACAATTTTTTCCGCTTCCTCGAGCACCAAGCCGCTGTAATCGGGGCCCGCGTACATTTCGAGCTTGCAGCGAATCCCCAGCAGGTGAGCCATGAATAAATGGTCGCTGTCGGTGTACGTTTCACGCAAGTCGGTTAAGAACTCGTCGGCCTTCTCAAACTTGCCTTGGCGAATGTGCTCCGCTGCGGCAGCCATGGTGGCGTCATCTGCAAGTTTGCCGGTCGGGTCATCGTAACGAATTTGATCGAGCACCCGGATGGCATGACCGTCGGCGTCCAGCACGGGACGTTTGTGGTCGGTCAGGTTCAAGAACTTCCAATCGTTCTCCGTCGCTTTTTCGGTTTCGATCCAATAACGCGAAATGTTAAACAGCCGAGCGGTGATTCGATCGTTGTGGCGATTGCGTGGGTAGGTCTTCTGCAGCTCGGTGTAGGCTTCGCTCGCTTCGCTCAAGCGATCCGCAAAGAACAAGCTCTCCGCTTGCATGAACATCGCGTCTTGTTGCAGCGCAGTGCCTGGGGACGCTTCGTTGGCACGACGAAACAATTTGGCCGCCTTGTGGAACGTCGTTTTGGCTTCCTTGCCCGACATCGTTCCCGCTTGGCGGAAAGCGGTGTCGCCTTGTTTGTAGAGGTCCTTTGCTTTGTCGACGTTTTCCTGCTCACGCAGGGTGACGAAGTTCATCACTCGCGTCGTGTTTTTTCGTGCTGTGTCGCCAAACGAAGATTCCGCGGAGGTTTGACGAACGCCATCTTCGTCGGGAATGTCGTATACGGACGGTTTCGCTGGAAACAAACTCGGCGGGGGCGTCCATGATTGACAACCCGTCGCGGCGATCAGCGTCCAAGCGGTGATCGTCATCGTGCTGCAGCGACGGATGATCCGCTCCGTCGATTGGATTCGTGTAAACGATCGTCGGCGAAGACTCGGGTGAATCAATAGGGAGAGCAATGATTGCATTGATTGGTCGTATCGCTTCATGCGGTCGGTTCCGTAGGGATCGAGGCAGACGGCTGGGGCTCGGTTTGCACCGACTGCGGCAGCAAGTATTGCGTTCGGGGCACTCTGCCCACGATCGTCTGAATGTATCGGCTCATCACCCCCCTCAGCTCCCCATAAACGTGGGGGGAAACCAAAGTTGGTAGCGATGTTTTGGCATCGACCAAGTCGCGTAACTGTTGGATCACCCGCTGGCGGACGGAGATCACGCTATGCTGGCGCGATGCACACGGCGAGCAAACGATGCCTCCGGTCGCCAACGCAAACGGGATCCGTGGCCCCGATGGCACCACTTCTTTTCCACAATCGGTGCAACGATCCAGTCCCGGCGCATGTCCTAACCGACGCAGCATCTGGGCTTCGTAATAGAGGATGGTCGAGGCAACATCGCCGACGCCATCAATCTGGTTCAAGACTGAAATCGTCAAATCGTAAACATCAACATGAGGGTCATGGTCATCGGTCATCAGTCGCAGAATTTCGGCGACATAGTATCCAGCGTAAACGCGAGCGAGCGAGCGCTCGGCGCCGCGAAATCGGCGATGGAGTTTTGCTTCGGTTAGCAAATCGAGCACATCGCCACTCTTGCGATGAACGACTACACGACAAACGGCCAACAGGTCAAGCGAACCTTCGAAAGGTCCCTTGGGCCGGCGAGCCCCCTTAGCGATCGCGGTCAGCCGTCCAAAGTCACGGGTGAATAGCGTCACCACCAGACTCGTCTCGCTAAATTCCGTAGTGCGAAGAACAATCGCGTGACTTTGCTCGGCCGACAATGGATTCGCCTACGGTTCGTGTTTCGGAGAAGAAAAGAATAAAAAAATTTGTTAACCCCGCTTTGAGGTCGTGAACTTGGGGATCGTCATTGACCACAAATGCTAGCGAGCAAGTTGGGCTCGCTCGATCTGCTAGCATTCAGCTGGCCGCCCCGCCTCATTCAGCCCCGCCTCATTCAGCCCCGCCTCATCCAGCCCAGCCTCATTCAGCCGGGGCCATCCAGCCGCCACCGTTACAGCTCGCCTCGGTCTCCGAGGGAGGAGAGCAGTTCACTCATTTCTGCGGCAGCATGCGAGTCCCCTTGGCTGCGAGCTTCGTTAATTCCGTCGCGCAGATACGCTCGGGCCTCGTCCAAACGCGTCGGATCGTCGTTAGCCAAGTCGGCTAACACTTGTCCGGCCATGAAGAAGGCCGGCACATAGGGGGGGGAGTCCTTAGTGAGCTCATCGAGCCGACGAAGGCTCTGCTCAAAGTCGCCTTCGCTTCTCAGCTCCATCGCGAGACTGTAGCGCAGAAAGGTGTCGTGGGGTTCGTCGGCCAGCATGGCTTCGATTTTTTCACGTCGACTCATCAAGGTTGGCTCTTTGCAAGTGGGAGAGCACCGTCTCGAGAGAGAGAAACAGTGCAAAAGGAACGAAAACGGCTCGTTCCGAATTGTAGCGATTTAGGCTCGATGCGCTAGGTGGAGCGGGATGGAGAGTCGCTTGGATCGACATCGCAGCAAAAGGCAAAATCGGCACAACCGGCAAATTTTAGTCAACTCCGACTCAGTGAAAGGACGATGACCCAAAGGATCCAATTTCCTTTCTAAATTCGTGAGATGTAGGCATGCGCGGTAACCGCAAAATGCTAGTGGCTTCGACGCTATTCGCCATCCCGTTCGCTTTCTTGACGTCATCCGTTTCGGTGGGCGAATCGCCAACAGCTCCGCAATTGGCGTCTCCATCAACGGTTCCAAGTGGCCCCATCGCTCAAGTGGTGGACAAGCAAACTTCGGCCGTGCCAAACGATTTGTTGAACTCCTTGGCGGCGAACAACACTCACCATCACCATCAGTCGCGTGGGATTCTCGACGGCTTGTTCGGCCGTTCTAAAGCTTCGCGATCCTCTGCGGCTAGCACTTCCGCCGCCTCGGCGGATCGTCAGCCAGCCGATTGGAGCGGGATTCCCTATCATGGTGGCACTCAAACACCCGAGGCGGATGAGCGCACCCCGATTCGGGATCCAGGCACTCGTCCCAGCCCCAAGGTCGTTCGTGGGCGTGCTCCCGCTCCGTTGAAGGCGAGCCCCGCTCCGCAAGCAAGTCACTCGCCGACGCTTTCCAAAATTCCTACGCCACCGTCTGACGCGGTGATGATGAAGGAACGCAGTAGCGCCCCGTCGAGCATGAGTGCTGGTACGGTGACTCGCGAAACCGTAAGTCAAACGTCACCGGAGACCAGTGCGCTCTCGAGCGAGTCGAGCAGCCGTCGGCGTGGTCGCCGCGCACTCGATGCCCTCGATCCAGGTGCCATTGAGGCTCCCACGACCTCATCAAACAGCATGGCTGCGACCCCCAAGGCGGCGAAGCCAACGCCCGAGTTGGTTCCCAAAGTCGATCGTCGAGAAATCGTTAGCGAATCGAGTAAGGTTGCCAGCGACGCAAAGTCGGCTGCGAGTGCCTCACAATCCGACTCGGAAGGGTTGGGGGCGAGTCGCGGCAATGGTGCGGGAGCAACCGCCGAAGCCAAATCCATACCGACACCGTCAGCCGATCTCGCTAAATCGGTTGCCAGTCAACCGCAAACCGCGGCCACACAACCGACGCTCGCTCAACCGAAGGTGTCGGGACCTACCGCTGCCCCTCTCGCGGACGCCGCGTCGTCGGTAGCACCGCAGCCGCAAACGGCGGTTGAAACTCCCAACGTGGCAGCGTTACCGAAGGCAACGTCGTCCCCTTCGGCATCGTTGTCGGCTCCTGCTGCGTCATTAGGATTGCCGGATGCGACAACCTCGCTTCAAGCTCCGAATTCCAGTTATCAAACTCCCGACATGCAAAGTGATTCGCCCGCTTCGATGGGGCTTGTTCCGCCAAACCATCTCGCTCCATCGGCGTCGGCGCAAGCGATCTCGCATCGTGCCGGACCTCCTGCGGGCGCATTTGGAACCGAACAATTTGTACCCTCGAGCAGCTTGGGGGCCGCAGATGCCTTGAACAAAGCAACGAGTCAAATTTCCGCTCCCGTTGGATCGGGGATTGCGGGCCAAGACAATCGTCGTAGCGACTCGGCTTCGTCGGACCATGGCGACAACTTTGGCATGCGAACCGAAAAAATGGTGACGTTTGGTCAACCGGTGGAAACACCTGGCGCAGAGCAAACGCCCGCCAGTGCGGCGGCTCCACAAACGCCGCTGTATGACACCCATGCCTATCAAAACAATGCCAAGGAGTCGATCGCCAAAGAAGGCCATCGCAACGATGCCTCGGGCGACAATTTCAGTCAACCACGCTACGATTCGCCGCGTGCCGATTCACAGCAGGCAAACGCGATGCGTACGAGCACCGCGGGATCGGGCTCCTTCGATTCACGACGCGATCCGGGGCCTGGGCAAAACTCGACCGCCTCGGAACTGCCGGGAATCCGCGTCGTTACCTTCGGTCCTGCCTCGATCACCATCCGCCAGACTCAGCAATACGAGATTCGTGTTGAGAACCGGGGTGCCGTTCATGCCGAGGGAGTGATGGTTCGTGCCTTGATTCCGGATTGGGCCGAAGTCCAGGGGCACAACGCTTCGCAAGGTAACATTGATAATCAAACGCAAGGGGATGCCGAGCGTTTGGTGTGGACGATCGAATCGTTACCAGCCGGTTCGGTGGAGCGAATGTTCGTACGCTTGCGAGCCGCGCGAAGTGGAACTCATGACTTGGAAGTCGATTGGACGTTGGCACCCCAGCATGCGACGGCGACGGTCAAAGTGCATGAGCCTCGTTTGGATCTTACGATCGATGGGCCCGATGAAGTCATCTATGGCCAATCGCAAACCTACACCGTTCGCGTCTTGAACCCAGGCGATGGAACGGCACCGAATGTCGTGTTTACTTTGTCACCCAATTCCGCGACGCCTCAAACGCAACGCATCGGTGACATCCCTGCGGGCAAAGAAGCTCAATTCGAAGTCGAGCTCACCGCGCAAGACCTTGTCGATTTGAAAATTCACGGAATGGCTTCCGGGGATCTTGAGCTGCGTGCCGAAGCCGAAAAGACCATTCGCGTCGCCGCGGCGACACTCGAAGCGGTGTTGACCGGTCCTGAAGTCAAGTATCAAAACACCGAGTCGCTTTACAGTTTGCAGGTCCAGAACACCGGTTCGGCGATCAGCGAGCGAATCGTTGCGACCTTGCAATTGCCTGGCGGGGTGAAGTACTTGGGCGGACTCGATGAAGCAAAGTTTGAGCAAGGGACGCTGAAGTGGCAAATCAACGCGTTGGCACCCGGTGCGACTCGCAATTACCAATTCCGTTGTAACATGACCGCGACCGGTGACCAGCGATTCAGTTTCCAGTGCAAAGGTTCGGCCGCAGGCCAAGCGGGGGTTGCCTTGGCAACGCGAGTGGAATCCATCGCCGACCTCGTGTTGACCATCAATGATCCACCAGCACCCGCTCCGATCGGTTCGGACGTGACTTATGAAATCATTGTGCGAAACCGTGGAAGCAAAGAAGCAACCGACGTTCACGCCCTGGCCCAATTCAGTCACGGCATCGAACCGAGCAAGATCGAAGGCCAAAGTGGTGAGATGTTGACGGGGCAAGTCGTATTCGATCCGATTCCTCGCATCGCCGCAGGCCAAGAAGTTCGCTTGCGAGTCGTTGCCAAGGCCGATCGTGCGGGACATCATCGCTTCCGCACCGAAATCCGCTCGGGTGATACCGTGTTGGTGGCGGAAGAGGCAACTCACTACATGAGTCCTCAAAGCGATCGAGTGAGTCGTCGCAGCAGCGACGTGCAAACCCGCTAATCGCAGCGGCGAAAGCGGGCGTCCCCGCCACGGCTCTGAATTGATAATGCAACATCGCCGGTCTCATTTGAGATCGGCGATGTTCGTTTGGAGCCAACGCGTTCATTGGTCGATCGCAACGCGATCGACGCTGAATCACTAGGGGGTGACTTCGATGAACTCGAGCGGTTGCGTTTCGCTGACATCGGCGACGCGAATCGCAAGTTCACCGGCAAGCAGTCTGCGGAACGACTTGCCCACAATGTCGCCTCGCCATCCCTTCAACAGTGACGGTTCGGGATCATTGTTGCGGTGTTCCAATTCGTAACCGAGCAACTCACGCACATCGTCTGCGTTACCGACGATCGGCGGAGCGAGTTTGTGTTGCCGACTGATGCACGCGATCGACGTCGATAGAAATTGGCTCAACATCGGCGAAACCGAACGACGGGTGCCACGAGGACGACGCGGTAGGTCTTCATCCGGTGTATCCAACGCCACGCGAATCGCTTCGGCAATCGCTTCGTATTGACCCGTGTACCCGCGACGTTCGAGACCGCGGATGCTGCGGATCTTGTCGATGTTGGTCGATGCTTTTTTGGCCAATTCGACGAGCAAGTCGTCTCGCATGACACGACGCGGAATTCGATCGGTCTCGCGAGCACGGTCTTCTCGCCATAGCCACAATTGACGAACGGTTTCCAATTGACGTGGGTTCAGCCCCGACGAACCACTGACGCGGTGCCAGTTTTCGCGAGTCTCCGCGTCGATGACTTTCTGCTGCAGATTGTCGGTTTCTTCGGCGACCCAAGTTTCGCGGTTTAGATCACAGACCATCGTGTTGAGTTGTTGGTACATGTTCTCTAAATCGACCACGTCGTGCAGCGCGTACGTGATCTGATCTTTGCTCAAGGGGCGATGACGCCAATTCGTTCGCGTTTCCCCTTTGGGCAACGATTTGCCCACCAACCGCTGAACCAACGTCGCCAGCGATGCGGGGTATTCCATGCCCACAAATCCCGCCGCCAATTGGGTGTCAAATAGACCCGCGATCGGTTTTCCGGAAAAACGATAGCAAAATCGAATCTCTTCACGTGCCGCATGGGCGATCACGATTCGCCCTGGTTGAGAGAGGACCTCCCAAAAGGGATCCGTCGTTTCGACCCGATAGGGATCGATGATCGCCAAGCGGTCCCCAAAAGCGACTTGAATCAAGCACAGTTCGGGGCGATAGCTATCCTCGGATACAAATTCCGTATCAAACCCAACGAAACGGCATTGGGCGATCTCGGCACAGAGATCTTCGAGCTCCGCGTGATTGTTGATGGATTCGTACTTCAAAACGTGACTTTGAATCTTGGGGAACACGGCGAATTGACACTGAGGTGAGCGTCGACTTTACCCCCTTTGATTGCTATCGCCTATCCGGTTTATGTTGCATTGGGTCGAGTTTTTTTCCCCCTCAAAAGCGAAAGCGTTGTTCTGTGACGGATCTGCTAGTCAGTGTGAGGGACGATTCTGAATTTGATATCGCCGTCGCTGCTGGGGTGGCGATCATCGATTTCAAGGAGCCGAGTCGCGGGGCGCTGGCGGCGGTTGAACCGGCGATTTGGCAGTCCGCAGCAAAGAGACTCCCCCATCTGCACGCCAATGATGCCCCTCACCGGACCAGGCCGCTGCTCTCGGCCGCGCTGGGAGAGCCGGAGGATTGGCAAGCCGTGATTAGGCGGCTGCCCGATGCGTTTCAGTTTGCCAAGATCGGCCCCAGCGGGATCGATACCGCCCGAGAGATGAAGCGACTTTGGGGCGAAGCCGCCCTGCATTTGGGGGCGACGACCGAATTGGTGGCCGTCGCGTATGCCGATTTCGAGGCGGCCCATTGCTTGAGTCCGGCTGAAATCTTTCAGCTGGCCGGCCAGTCGGGGTTCCGTCGCTGCTTGGTGGATACCTTTACAAAGGACGGGCGGTCCACCACCGATCATCTTTCTTACGCGGGTTTGCGTGAACTCGGCGAGATTGCGAGCCAGGCGTCGATGCGGTGGGCGATGGCCGGATCGCTCCGCTTGGAGATCGTCGATGATCTCGAAACCCAAGGCATCCTTCCCGATTGCTATGCGGTCCGGGGTGATGTGTGCCAGCACGATCGGGCGGGCAACCTGTCTCCATTGCGGCTGCAACAATGGGTGGACCGTGTGTCGTTGCCGTCGAGGAAACGGTAGACCGGGCCATGTGAATGCTTTGTGGCCCCCAAACCGTGGCCCCTAAACCGTGGCCCCTAAACCGTGGTCCGTCAACCGATCCTGATCGCCGCGAGCGCCGCGATCCGTTGTTACCGAAGCCGTTGTTACCGATGCCGTTGTTACCGATGCCGTTGTTACCGATGCCGTTGTTACCGATGCCGTTGTTACCGATGCCGTAGCGACATTCCGCCGGCACGTTGCGTCTTCGTTCACTCGGCCCAATCGAGCCCGGTCAACGAGATCAACCGGTCTTCGAAATGGCCGATCAAGCCGCCCACAAGGGTCCATTCATCGCGCGATCGCAATTCAATTTCACCGAACTTGTTGATTCGCAAGATGGAGTCACCGTTGACTCCCGATTCATGCATTTGCTTAAGATCGATTTCGCCTTCGTTGACAACGTCTAATAATGTTTTCCCGGTCAGTTCGATAAATTGCATCCCAGATCCTCGGACGAAGATGGCTTCCCAAAACAGCTTTCGGATCGCTCTTAATTTGATCCCCACATTGTAGTTCAGTGTGACTCAAGTGGATGCGGGAAGCGTGAGATTCGCAAAACGATTTTTTCTGTATTGACTTTCCGCCCCGACTTACTGCTGAAGTCGATCGAGCGTTTTTTGCAATTGCCCGATCGTGTAATCGATCGAAGCAATGCGTCCCTCTTGATCGAGCACGACGAGGAACGGCATCGACACCATGCCCAGTTTCGCAGCGACCTCGTTAGCGACTTCGGCGGTGTTGGAGGATTCTGCACGTAAGTTCGGAAACGTGAATTGATTGTGGCGAACAAATTCGTCGACCGGAGCTCCGGTGGGATCCAGATTCACACCCACGATGGCAAGTTTGTCGGGGTCTTGGTCGACCAATTGTTGTAAGTGCGGAATCAATTGCAGCGATTCCGGAAAGCCCGTCGCCCACAACGGCATCAAGACGATTTTGCCACGATAATCCGCTAGCGATAATGCCGAGCCATCCACTGCTTTTAGATCGGGTGCAAACGGTTGACCAATCGCATCTAAACGCGACTTTCGAGCGTCCAAGGCGATCAAAGCTTCTTGACCCGTTGCTGAATTTGCATCCGGAAAACGATCGGAAAGTTCGCGATACGTTGCTTCGGCAAGCTCCTGATGGCCGAGGCCTTCGAATTGAAGCGCCGCACCGGCAAGGTACTGAACCGTTTGCAGATCGGGCGACTCGTTAATCAAAGCTTCCGCGGCAGCTTTCCAATCGGTCGGGTCAACGGATCCGCCTTCGATCGCAAGTCGTAGTAAACGATCGATCTCATCAAATTGCACGCTGCCCGCCAATTGAGCAGCCATCTTTGCGATCTGGGGATCCGTCGAATCAGCATACAAATCAATGATCGTGCCGCGAATCGCCTTCGCTTCAGCATCATGACCGAATTGGGTCAACGTTTGCCGTGCTTGGCCCATGACCATCATCGCAGGAATCTCCGACGAGGCAGGTGAATTGGCTAAATCATGGACCAGTTGAACCATCCGCTTGGGCGCATCTTCGGCTCCGTTTTGCAACGATTCAATCGCAAACCCGATCAACACCAAACGGCTGTCTGTTACCAAGCGTGGGTCGTCGGATTCGAGGTTCGCTTCGGCTAATTTTTCCAGCTCAAGAGCAGCCTTTAAGTCTCCGAGTGCGGCAAGATGCGACAACGATTGTAGTTCGCCGCGGGCGCCATCGCGGCGCGCCTCGGCGTCGGCCGCGGGCATGTTTCGCAATCGTCGGGAGGCTTCCAGTTTTAGCTTCGAGATCCGCTGCATCTCAGCGAACGCTTCCTTCGGATCTTGGATTCCCGCAGTGCCGTTCGCAATCGCCTGCATCGTCCGATCGGCATCTGCCAAAAAATCACGGAGTTCCTGCGGGCTTAAGTCGGCACGCAATTGGCGACGCTTCGAATCCGGCGCGTCGATGACCGATTCCGGTTCGGCTAAGGGCAACATCGCAGGCGCTTGGGCCGGAACGTTGTGAGCCGGAACGTCGGCTTGAGGTGACGACATCGCCTGGCCACCGACCGCGGCGTCTGGACCCTGGGCAGGTTGGCCCGAGGTTGGCGGCAGCGGAGTCAGTGACGAAGGGGCTTGCGGATCAGTCTCGGTGGGAACTGCTAAAGGTAGCTTCGCATCCGCGCCGGCATCCGATGGATTCGTCGTATCACTCTTGCCACATCCTGATAGCAGTGCGACCAGGCAGCTGAGCGATAACCAAACGGTCCATTGAAATGACAGGCGGATTGTTCGCGTCGGGAAGCCGGACAAAAACGAGAGAGGCCAAAGTAAGCTAGGCATAACCAATAACCAGAGACAGAGCGGAAACTCCGAAAGTACCGCGATTGCAGAGATAAAGACAAACGGACCTGATTCTAGCAATCCCCTTGGATGCTGTCGGTAGCGTTTAGGTGTACTGTTGTTGGGAATGGCGCGGAAATCAACTCATTCTTTCGCGTTATTGGATACGCAGTGCCGCGACGACACAGTTGGTGGGGGGCGTGGTAGCTTGGTGGGTGGGGGGCGTTGGTTCTTATCCGCACAATCGCTTCACTCGGGCCCTTCACTTGGGGCGCGACTTGCGATGTCGACTGCCACGCCCGATGCGGTGCAGATTCTCTTCCTCGGTCAGCATGCCCCAGCGAAGCGCCTGGTCTTGCTCGTACTGTTTTCCTAACTGCAACGCGATCGATGCTTTTGCCAGCTCAAAGCCGAGATAAAAAGCATGACTGGGATCAACGTTGTCAGATTCAGGACGTTCGAGTAGTTGGTCGAATAATTTAAACGGATCGCGGTGTTTGAGGTGCAGTCCGGCGGAGAGCAAGTGCATGATTTCGTCTTGCGCATAGAGGCGATAGTGATTGTCCTTCAGGGTGTTGGCAAGCGACGCAAACATGCCTTGCGGATACGCTTTGAGTTTCGGGTCGCGCAATTGCACCAACTCATTGGAAAGATGTTTCGGCGGCACTCGGTTTTTAACGCTGTAGTGAACCAATTTTCTTGCCGCATCGCACTCGCGAACCGACGATCGCGCCCAATTGATGACTTCGGTTGTCAACACGCTGCGAATCCCGAGTTCTTGACAAATGCCCAGCAGTAAAAAGTTGATGCCCGCGGAATCGACCTCCGTTAGTTCCGTCAAATTGCCGATCCCCATCATCATCTCAAGTTCGGGGTAATCGCGGCGGGTATCCGCATAGCGAATCAGACTTGGCATGAACCCTCCACCGATCGGTTCCAAAATCGGGTCCAATCGCATCGGAACTTGATGTCGCGCCAAATAATCGATCGTTTTTTCAAAACTTTTTTTGTCGTCGACTTGATCGGGAATCACGACCACTTCGGCGCCCCAATCTTTCGCGCTCTCGCGATTCGATGAGTTCACCGACAACACCAACGTGGCGCCGTGGCGAGTCGCTTCGCCCGCTTCCCACGCATCAAACGTATCGATCGAAACCTCCAATCCTTCGTCAACGATCGCGGTGACGTAGTCACCTATCGTGTTGCAACGCGAAGCGGGGTCGCAACCAATGTCAATCGTGTCGGCGCCTGATTGACGCAATCGTTTGGCAATTGCAATCACCGACTCAATCGAGAGTCGCGGTGCATGATTGATCTCCGCAATGATCTTGATGTCGTAATCACTCGGTGGAGTTTTGACATGCCCTTGGCCAAACACGTCGGCAAGATCGCGACAGTCTTTGGGGCCGCAAATTACTTGCGTTTTGACGCTTTTTTGCAGTTCGTCGCAACCGGATTCAAGGTAGCCCGGAACGATCAAGTGCGTTGCTTCATCGGGGATCTCCAAGTGCCGAAGCAACCACTTGGATGTCATCAACGCGGCCACCGTAATCGGCATCACTCCGATCGAATAACGGAACTGGTATTGTTGCGCAAGCGATGCAGTGATCTCACGAACGGCATGCTCGGCAAGACGTCCAGTGACGAAGTGGTAGTGATGTTCGGTGGAAGCTTGGATCGTCGTAAGCATGAGTTTGATGGGTGAGAAAAGTCGCGTGGCCAACGATTCAGTGTAACGCAACTCGACGCAAGCTCGACAGCGAGTGAACGTGATCGTGATGATTCATCGTGGTGCGCCTACGCTACATCGACGTGACAAGCGGTTCCGAATTTCGGCCCCAATAACGCAACTCATCTTGACGTGGTCGATTCTCTCTTTACAAATAAAAGGGACGAGAGATCCGTCGATCGATTGTTGAAGTAATTTGAACACGACCTGTTGTGTTTTAACAACTTACTTCAGCGATTGTCGTGGCCGGGATCTCTCGTTTTTTTATGCGCTGATGTTCTTTGAGAGCTGGACGCGGTTTGCGGTGATCGAGCACACCCTGATTGCCTCGATCAGCTTGATCACTCGACCACCTCGATTGCGTGGAGAGATCGATGCGTGGCCGTGATCCTCTACACGAGGAAGCACCGCCACGCGAGGAAGTCAACGAAGGCTCGCGGTTTGAGGTCGAAATGAGGGTGGCGAATCTTGATGGAGAGTGATTGCGGATGACGATTGCCGATAAGGTCAACGTGTTGTGGGACGGCGAATCGATGTTGGCCGTGGAAAAATCGGCAGGCTTGTCAACGCAAGCACCCCCAGGCGCCGAGAGTCTAGAATCGCGTTTGCGTACGCAGCTTTCCGATCGCAGCGATTATCTGGCCGTCGTGCATCGACTCGATCGTCCCGTCAGCGGTGTGGTGCTGGTCGCACTGCGTAAACGTGTCGCTCATTTGTTGTCGCAACAATTCGCAACGCGAAAGGTTGAGAAACAGTATTTGGCCGTCGTTTCGGGGGAAATCGAGCCCGGCGAACAACGTTGGACCGACTATCTAAGAAAGGTTCCCGATCACGCTCATGCCGAGCGTGTTGCGGAAGACCATCCCGATGCAAAGTATGCGGAGACTCGCGTTCAGCTCGTGCGTTATAACGCGGC